>NZ_JBKEZV010000010.1:0-270708 GCF_053345265.1 Acinetobacter sp. M5A5_2a
GGTAGTGTGGGGTTTCCCATGTGAGAGTAAGTCATCGCCAGCTCATTATTCTAAACACCCTCAACTTAACAGTTGAGGGTGTTTTTTTATGCTTGGGAAAATTGAAAATGATAGAATAATTTTGGAATGAATTATGATATAAACCAAATACCTTAAAATGATAACAAGAGTATGAATAATGAAATTTATAGGATTGAAAATATTTGTCTGTATGCTAGCTATAACACTTGGTAGTAAATCTATCTATGCTAATGAAGCTGTAGAAAGTTTATTTAGCACAAAAGCTTTTTTAAATATTTGTGTTAGTTCTAGAGGAAATCCAGAAATAATAAATAAACAAGCAAAAAATATGGGTTTTATTCAAATGCCTAATGAGTATGCTGCACATTTTTTAAAAGATTATAATGGGAGCGCTTGGATGATAAGCTCTTCAGAAGGGAAGTTTGTTATTACTCAACTCGATAACGGTGCATGTTCATTATTTATAAATAAAGGAAACTCAACTGAAATTCAGAAGAGTTTAGAAAGCTGGTTGCCCCCTAAATCTACTGGTTTAACTTATAAAAAGGAAATATCTAAAGATAAAAATTTGACTACAACAAATTATATTATTTCTAAAGATGGAAAGGCTTTAGAGACATGGATATATACTAGTTCATCTGAAAAGAATGCTTCATTAGTTGCAGTTATTTCCCATCAAATGAATTAATTAAAACAATTTAATGTATAGAAGAGCCAACTTTTATTAAAAGAGCTCTTCTAAAATTGATTATTTCAACTGTCTACGTGCATGTTTTAAAGCAGTTCGAAGACCTTCTTCTAGAGTTGGATGATAAAAGGGTTTCTCTAAAATATCATTTAAGGTTAAACCTTCGCCTATTATCCAGCTTAATAGGTGAGCCATATGTTCTGTTGCTTCTGTAAATAACTCAGCACCCAGAAGCTTTTGACTTTCTTTATCTATATAAACCTCAATGCCTCCTTTGTTTTTTCCAAGGACGATAGCTCTACCTTGTCGTTCATAAGAGGCTTCGCCAGTAATAAAGTCTATACCTGTGTCTTTTAGTTGTTTAGAACTTTGCCCAACGATCGCCATTTCTGGATCACTAAATACAATTCCTAATGGGGTAAGAGTCTTAATTGAATTGATTTGTGGATAGTTCAAACAGTTATGAACAACTTTTTTCCCCTCATGTGCTGCTTCATGTTGTAATGGTGTTGAGGTATAAGCATCACCGACAATAAAAATTGGATAGGTCTCTAATTGCTTGGTTTTTGCATTTATAGGTAATGACTTAATATCTTTAAAAGAACTATCAATATTTTCTAGTTTTAAAGTATCAAGCAAACTTGAACGGCCTGTTGCAACTAGAACATATTCAACTTTGAGAGTTTTCTCTTTTTCTTCAAGCTTATAATTTAATATGACACCTTCAGAATTACACTTAACTTCACTTGGTAAAGTCTCGAATAGAATTTTTAATTCTTTCCCTAGCTCTTTTTGCGCAAGTTGTTGAAGTTTCGAGCTAGTCAGTATTCCAATTCGTTTACTGCGAGCAAATATAGTGGTTTCTACGCTCAAACGATGCAAGGCTTGCGCGATCTCAAGGGCAATCACACCACTACCAATGACGGCAATAGATTTAGGTAGTGTTTTTAATTCGAATATTTGATCTGTTGTTATAAGTCGATTACCGAGTTCTTGCTTCCAGGCTTGATCATAATTAGGAGTTGAACCAACCGCCAGAATAAAACTTTTTGATTGGTAATGTTTCCCGTTAACTTCTACAGTCTGTGCATCAATAAAATGTGCTTTACCAGAAATTTTATGTTTAGCAGGCCATTGTTCTACATCTTTTAAAGTTGCTTGTGTAAAACGATCACGCAATGTTTGTACGTGCTGCATAACCTGAGTCGTATTAATTTTTGCAGATACATCCAAAGCAACCTCTTGAGCATTTTGAATGTCAAACATACGGTTTGCTGTAGAGATGAGGATTTTACTCGGCATACAGCCTACACGAGCGCATGTCGTATCCCAAGGTCCATCATTTATAATTAAAAGATTCTTAGTATATTTAACTGCTTCTTTGTAGGCGCTGATGCCTGCTGTACCTGCGCCAATGATAATAATATCGAACATTTTTCATTAAGCTATTTTAATAGATATTTAGAATATATAGAAAAACCCTCTTGAACAGAGGGTTTAGTTCTAATTATTTAGCTTTAAAATGTAAATTTTTGCATAAAAGGTGTTTTTAAAGTAGTGGAAACAGTTCCATTCTGATTAATAGACTGACCTTCAATACTTATGCCATTAATTAAATGTTTAAAGTTCAAAGTGGTTCCGTTCATACTTTGTTTAAAGGTAAATATATCTTTTCCTTCTAGATAAATACTGCCATTAAATTTTTGTGTATTAGTCGCTGGAGCTTCGTTCTCAACGCGACTTCCTTCAAGGCTACTAATATTAGGTAAGCTTAGGATTTGATTACCAGATTGACTCACCTTATATGTCGCATTATTTGTGTTTCCTGCTGTTGAGTTCACGACAAATGAGATTGGTTCTGCAAAAGGAACATTAGAGTTATCATTGATAAGTACGTTGAAACCAGAACCACCCTGAACTACGTAGAGATCACCATCTGTTGATGTATTATCTTTATATACACTCATTGCACCAGTAGTAACTTCTTTTTCAGTGGGTTGACCTGTTTCTGGATCTTGAACAATAGTAGTTGTAGTAATTTTATAATCACTTGTTGTTGAATTAATTAACACAAATCTTTTTTGCTTTGTTTGTTCAAGTCCCCATGACTGTTGAAATGGATACGCAAAGGCTCCAGTAATTGTTACATCCTGGAAGTTCTTATCATTATTTTCGTTTTCAAAAATATAAATTCTGGTATTTGATTGATAATCCTCTAAATTTGGAGATATGTTATCGCTTGCCAGTTTAATATTCTTTAAATCATCTGCTGTAATATCAAAGTCCCAATCATTATAACCAGAAAGCAAGGTTTTAATTTCTTCACCTTTAAATACATAGCAGGCGCGGTAGTCTGTAGTACTCTTAATAAAGCATTTATCACGATAGTGGTCGGAGTACTTGGTAAGATCTACTTTTCGAATATCTAATGTTAACTTGAGTGGACCTTGTGCGAAGGTATCTAATGCGTGATCAATATAACCTTTTGATAATTTTTCATCATTAAGATCATATGCACCAAATAAATATTTCCCTTCTTGCTTTACGCTATTTAAAACAGAAGTCGCTAACTCTTGATCTGTTGATGGTGTGGTTGGTGTTGTCGTAGAACCAGAGTTTGAATTCTGGTTATAGTAGCCATCACTGCCACCCCCACCACAAGCTGTCAAAAAAGCAGCCAAAGTAACCCCACATACCCCATGAGTAAGTTTCATCATTATCCCCAATTAAAATGATAAGTTATTTAAAATAATTTTTTAGATTTATAAAATAACATATATTTCATGAGGTTGCTCATTATATTTGTGGGGAAGCTATCCGATTAAATTCGTGTACCCATAGTTACTCCAACTGTAGGCTTTACTTGCATTGATGAGCATGCTGTAAGAATTAAACAGGTTAAAAGAGCAAATATAAATTTATTCATGAAAATTAATAAATGATTCAAAAGATTTAAATACTTTAGATCAATATTATTTTTAGTTCTGTTGAGTTCGTGCAGAGATATGCAAACTAAGTTATCAAAAAACCCTACTTTAAAGAAGAAATAGGGTTTTATAAAATATTAATTTCTTAAAATTAATCGTCTAGCAAATCCATTTGTTTTGCTAATTGATATAGGTTGTTTGAGCGGTTTCCTGTACGGCAGAACATAAGTACAGGTTTTGGCAACTCATTGTAATGATTTGCGAAAGTACGTACATCGAGTTCTGTAATCTGTCCAGCTACAACAGGTTGATAAACGTAGTCTAGACCTACTTGACGTGCTGCTTCTTCAATTTGAGCACTTGTAGGTTGTTCTGGGCCGCCTTCCATATCTGGTCGATTATTAATAATCGATTTAAATCCTTTTTCTACAACTTGGCCAACATGCTCTGGACCAATTTGACCTGCGAAACCAACATTATCTGACATTTCGTCACTCCAAAATTTAACAAAACCTCTTATGCTGTATCATAGCATTAAGCCTAACCTGAGATACAAGACACTCGTGTGTTGTTCTGACTGAGAAAGTTATGTCTTATAGCTAAGTTATAAATTTTAAAAATGATCATCAAGCTATTTTAAAATTGGTTATTCATATTCTATTTCAACGGAGCACATATGCACGCTTATACGGTTGAGCCTTTATATGTTCCATGTGGTCAGGAAACGATCGCAGCTGATTTTTATATTCCAAAAACAAATAAGAAATCTGCCGTTATTATTATGGCCCATGGTTTTGCAGCGTTGCGTCAATTTAAATTAATCCAATATGCTCAGCGGTTCGCACAGGCGGGTTATGCTGTTATTTTGTTTGATTATCGATATTGGGGAGGAAGTACAGGTAAACCCCGAGAAATGGTCTCCATCAACTCACAGTTAGAAGATTGGAAGACAGTAATTCAATATGCTTCTACCTGTAAGCTTGTGGATAATCGAAGGATCGTGTTGTGGGGGACCTCATTAAGTGGGGGATATGCGCTAAGTCTGGCTTCTGAATTAAAAAATATTCAGGCAATTTTAGTACAAATTCCTTATGTCGATGGCGCTGAAACTGCCAAGCTTTATCCTTTGCAACGCTATCCTCAAGCATTGAAGTTATCGAGTCAGGATTATATGGGATCAAAAATGGGGCTTAATCCCAAAAGATTGCCTGTCGTCGATCAACATAATTTATGCTTTATGCCTACAGCTGATAGTTATTATGGTTATTTATCGATTGTAAATCCTGACTATTATTGGAGTGGGGAAGTTCCTGCACGTGTCTTTTTTAATTTGATGCGATACCGTCCAATTCAAGTTGTACGCCAGATTAATATTCCAGTTTTATTTATTGCGGCCCAAAAAGATTCACTTATTCCTATTGAGTCCAGTCGCGAAGCTGCGACAAATATTGCGCCTTTTGTGAGTTATCATGAGTGGGATATGAAACATTTTGATATTTATCACGGTTCATGGTTTGAAAAAGCAGTGATAACCCAATTAGAATTTTTACATCAGCATATAGGAGTGGTGTAAATGATTATTGTATGTGCATCGTGCGGTGCAAAAAACCGAGTTCCGGAAGAAAAACTTCCTGAGCAACCAAGCTGTGGGCAATGTCATCAGCCATTACTACCGCTTGCGCCTATTGAGTTAAATGAGCAAAATTTTAGTAACTACATCACGAATAGTGATCTACCTATTTTCATAGACTTATGGGCAGAATGGTGTGGACCTTGTAAAATGATGGCGCCACATTTTGCGCAGGTCGCAAAACAGAATCCAGGCGTTATTTTTGCCAAGATTAATACCGAAGAATCTCCTCGCTTGAGCCAAGCTTTTCATGTGAGAAGTATTCCGACACTTGTCTTAATGAATAAAACGACAGAGGTCGCGCGTATTAGCGGTGCATTACGTGCGCCTGAATTGCAACAGTGGCTTGATCAACAACTTCAAACGAATTTCGGGAGCTAAGGTGTCAGAAGCTTATACCAAACCAGAAGGGGTTTTATCCTTACAAACGATTGCCATGCCAGCCGATACAAACTGGAGTGGTGATGTCTTTGGTGGATGGATTGTGTCACAAATGGACTTGGCTGGAGCAATTCACGCAGAACGTTTCAGTCGTGGCCGCTGTGCTACGATTTCCATTAATCAAATGACCTTTTTGGTTCCGGTAAAGGTTGGCTTTGTCATTAGCTGCTATACCAAAATCTTAAAAGTTGGAAATACTTCTATTCAGATGCAAATTGAAGTTTGGGATAGTCATGATGACTCTCGTGAGCCAATACGTATTACTGAAGGAGTCTTTACCTTTGTAGCAGTGGATGTGAAAGGTAATAAGCGTCAGATTCCCGAAGAAGCGAGACAAAAGTTTTTAGTATCTTGTGAATAATAAAAAAAGCCCAAATTCAAATTTGGGCTTTTTTATATCTTTATTTCTTACGTTTAGGTAACCATGCCCACAGCATTTGGCAATGGATTGGTTCATTGCCTGCATCATCAATCACAGTAACCGGAATCACAAGTTCACCTTTCTCATTATCTGCAATAAACTTTTGCTGTTCAGTAGATAACGTTGCTGTAGCAGTTAAACCACCTTCAACCACTTTTAAATAATCTACATGCAATGATTTGATTAATAAAATGCGGTTATCAGGAATGTGTAAACCCGTTAGGAAACCAGTCGCAGTTTCTGCTAAAAGAGCCATAGCAGCAGCATGGACTCCTTTAATATGATTCTGCATATTTTTTTGGTTTTCTAAACGGACAGTAACGTGATTTGAGTCTACTTCCAGATAGCGAATATTTGCTGTACCCACCATTGGCACGATACGACCAAACGCCTTGCTCCAAAGTGTACTCCGAATACCTTGAGGGAATTTTGAAGTCGCTTTTACCAGTTTTGATAGACGATTGGATTGAGACATGGAATTACCTTAGCTTTGAATGTCACGACAAGAGATTAATCTTTAAAGTTATTAAACTGTAATGGCACACCAAATTGTTGTTCACGTAAAAAATTCATCACTTGTTGTAAAGTGTCGCGCTTTTTATCCGTTACACGAATTTTGTCGCCTTGGATAGAAGATTGCACTTTAACGCCACTTTCTTTAATGGCTTTATTAATTTTTTTTGCAGTATCTGAGTCAAGACCGTCTTTAAGTTTAATTACTTGTACAAAATTTTTGCCTGAAGCAGCAGCTTTTTGCGGGTCTAGAGCTTGTACATCAATTTTACGTTTGTAAAAATGATTTTCTAACATGTTGTAAACTTGTTCACACTGGAAATCACTTTCGGTACTGATTTTAATTTCTTTATTTTTTTCGTTTATTTCGACTGAAACATCATGACCACGAAAGTCAAAACGTGTTGCAATCTCTTTTTGTGTGTTCTGTACGGCATGATTAACTTCAAAAATCTCTAATTCAGAGACAATATCGAAAGAAGGCATAGTTTAGACCTTTACAAAGGGAAAGAATATTTGAGATGCTAAGAGGGTTTTCTTCATTTGCCAAGTGTTGTTTACATCAAAGGAGTGCACAATGATCCGTAAACAAGAAATTACAACATTTGAATTCCCAGAAAATGCTGTTATCTGGGATGTCCGTGATACAAATGCTTATGCAGAAGGGCATGTTAAAGGTGCGGTAAATCGCCCGATTAATGATTTGAATGCTGATATTTTGAACCAGGTCTCTGCGGGTCAGCCGATTTATATTTTATGTGGTGGTGGTAGCAAAGCTCCTCGTGCAGCTGAGACACTAGAAGGATTCGATGCCTCGCGTGAATATGTCGTGCTGATGGGGGGGACACGTGCAGCTCGTGATGCCGGCTTGCCTCTAGAGCAGGGCGCATAAAAAAAAGCACCTTCGGGTGCTTTTTTATGGAATTGAACTATTGTGGTTTGAAATAAGGCTTTCTAGGTTTTACTTTTTTTTGGAATCGTTGCGGATTCAATTTTTGTAATAAGCGGTCGGGTACTGGACAAGCTTCTTCTAACATTTGGGCAACTAAGATCTCACTGCATAGCGGAGCAAATAAGAAGCCCTTAGAACCAAGACCAGCAAAAGTAGCAATTTGGCTATTCTCCTGCATTTTTCCAACGAGAGGAAAATAATCTAAGCTTTGTGCGCGGATAGATGCTCGGCCTTGCCAAGTAGTTGTAGAAGGCAATTGTTGTGCATATTCAGGGAATACGCTGTGGATTAATTCAAAGTTATGCACATGGTCTTCTGGCACTACTTCTTGATCCTCACGATTTGGGTAGAAAGACGCACCTAAAATCATCTGTGAAGCATTAAGTTGCATACAGTAGCCGCCATAGCTATAAGCTTTCTGTATAGGTAGGGGAGCAAAAGTATTGTCAACCCAGCTTACTTGCCCACGTATTGGTTTTAACTGTGGATAGCTTTCAAAAAAAGTCGCGCTTTGACGTGCACAGCATACGATCACATGGTCGCTTTCATCGATAGTTTTATTCTCGCTTATGATTTGTACTTTATTTTCACAAGATACAAGCTCTGTAATATTGAGAATTTTTAAATCGATCAAAGGATGTTGCAAAATTTCATCACGTAATTGATGTGGTGAAACTGAGCCCGCTTCGGTAAGTAAAACACTTGAATATGCGGTTTCAAGTGAGTTGATTGAGTGGGTAACAACCTGAGCTGGATATTGATTTACAAGATCGAGAAGTTCATCAGCATTTTTTAAGGCGATTTGTTGTATTTGAAGTGGACGAAATGCTTGAAAATTTTTATAAAAATTCAAGGCATGTTGCCAACTTAAGGTCATCAGATGTTCATGACTTTGCTCAATTGGGCATAGCTTTGGATTAAGCAGGGCTAAAGGGTTTCCAGAAGCACCAGATAATGCCTCTGTTCGCTCATATAGGGTGACTTGATGCCTACGCGCAGCAAATGCCCATGCCGTAGTTAAACCTGCTATACCGGCCCCAATAATCGCAATATGCTGTTGTCCCTTACCCAATGAGTGAACTGGGTCTGATGGGGAGGACTCATCATCAGATTGAGGTGGGTTCCAGATCGCTTTGAGCATTTCCCGTTTATGCCGAAAACCACGTGGACGAGAAATATTAATACCGTGCGCCTTTAGTCCACGTTTTAAAACACCCGCGACACTAAAAGAGGAAAATGTGCTGCCATAGTCAGAAAGACGGACAATATGGTTTAAAACGTTTTGTTCCCACATGTCTGGATTGCAAGAGGGCGCAAAGCCATCTAAAAACCAAGCATTTACTGCTTTAGTTTTAGCCATGCTTGGGAAAATATCTTGTGCATCTCCTAGCCATAAGTCGATGCTAAAACGCTCTTCAGGGAAGCTTAAACGATGACATCCGGCAATAGGTAGCGGATATTGTTCAATTAACTGGTCTGCAAGTGGTTTAAGCTCATCCCAGACATTTAAAGCGCGAATGAGGTCGGCTTTAATTAATGGAAATTTTTCAACACTAATGGCGTGTAAATGGCTTTGATTATCAGGACGGACTTGTTGCCAAAGTTGCCAAAGTGCAAGAATGTTTAAACCCGTACCAAAACCGGTTTCTCCTACACTGAAGTATTCAAAATCTTTTAGATTGGCTAATCGTTCTGATAAGTCGTTACCATTTAGAAAAACATGCCGTGTTTCAAGTAGGCCATTATCTTTAGAGAAATAGACATCACCAAATTGTTTGGAAATGGGAACCTCGATACCATCGATTAATTCCCAGTCCAGTTCTGCTGTTTGTATACGGTTTGATACGTTCATTTAGTTTAATAGATCGCTTGGATTTACCACTGGCGTCGACGTTTTGTATGGATATAACTAGAGATAAAGAAACCCAGCAATACGCCACCCGCTAAGGTAACCGCACCATATAAAAACATTTGTGCACTACGTTCGCTTTGTAAGACTTGGACCTGAACAGAGAGGCTATCATTTTTTAACTGTAACTCTTGGTTCTGGGCGAGTGCTTCAAGATTGGCATGTTCTAACTGTTTTAAACGAGATGCCTGATCTTGAACTAAAGCTTTGATTTTCGCATCTTGCTGTTGTTTATTCTTTGCAAGTTGCTCAGCCGTGAGTGGTTTTGTTGCGGTCGACGCCGTTGTAGCAGCTGTTGGAACTGGCTGATTCGCAGCCTGAGTTGAAGGCGCACTTGGAGGAGTCGTTGCTGGTGTGGCAGCAGGTTCAACTGCACTAGCAGTTGAACAGATCAAACACAAGCCGAGAAAGCTTTTGATTGCAGGGTGCATATGATTACCCTTTTGGAAATGCTTTATTAAACGGTTTTACATCAATATGAGCGTAAATGCCTTCTTTGAGAAATGGTTCTTCTTTTAACCATTCGTCTAATGCTTCGCGACTGTCGAATTCAACAATCATGGTGCTGCCATAAAAACCTGCTTGAGGATCATTAGGGTCTTTGGGCATAGCTCCCGCTGTAACAAGGCGGCCTTCATTATCAAGTTTTTGCAAACGTTCGATATGCTGAGGGCGTACTGCCAAGCGTTTTTCTAAAGTTCCTTCGTTATCGGTACAGCTTAGAACAAAAAAAGGCATGTAATCGTATCTCTGTAATCAATCAGGAATCATTTTAAGCTTCAGGTGACTTAAAATGTTTACGTAAAATAATGAACTGAATAATGATAAATGAAAACATGACAATCATGTCACCAAATGCAGTGAATTCACCCCAATATTTTCCGCCGTGAAATAAAAATGCGAAGAAGATATGTAAACAAGACATCACCACAAACATGACTGCCCAAGCAAAATTTAGATTTTTCCAACCTTTTTCACTTAAGTCTAAAATAGGGTCAAATAGACGTCGTATGAGTGGCTTACGATCTTTACCAAACCAAGGTGAAACTAAGAATGCACCTGCAAAAACCAAATTCAAAATTGCAGCTTTCAGACGAATATAGAAATCATCACTTAACATGAGGGTGATGCCACCAAAAATGACAGTCATAAACAATACAAACCACTGTTGTTTATCTAGACGGAATTTTTGGAAAACAAATAGGGCACCATATACCACAAGCATTGAAATAATTAAGCCTGTAGTCGCTACAAGAATATTATTATTATCGGCACCACCAGCAGACCCGATCAGTTTAAGTAAAGGATGCTGTGTATCGGTTGGATCAACTGTTTTATATAAATAGAAGAAAATAATTAATGGAACAAAGTCCAGAAGTGCTTTCATGTTAGAGTATCTGATCAGGTTTGGTGAATGGCATAGTATAAAAGATGCAAGGCATAGATTTACATACACATAGCAATATTTCTGATGGAACTTTGTCTCCGGAATTACTGGTGCAAGCTGCTATAGATGTGAATTTGCATACTTTGGCTTTAACTGACCACGATACAATGGATGGGTTGCAGCGAGCTAGAATTGCTGCACAAGGTCATGATTTAAAAATCATTTCTGGTACAGAGATTTCAAGTCAGTGGTCACGTCCAACAACGAAGAAGAGTTATGGCGTACATATTGTTGCTTTAAACATGCAAAATGAAGCGCCAATTTTAGAAGCATTAGAACAACAAAAAAGAGTACGGGCGCAAAGAGCTAAAGTAATTTGCGATTTATTAGAAAAATGTATTGGTTTTCAGATTTATGAAGATGTTCTTGCCAAAGTAGAAGATCAGGCAGATCGCATCACCAGAACACACATTGCTAAAACACTCGTCGAGAAAAAAGTTGTAACCCGTCCTCAACAAGCATTTGATCGTTTCTTAAAAGAGGGAAGACGTGCTTTTGTAAAGTTTGAAGGATTAGGGTTAAAAGAAACAATTGACATGATCCACGAAAGTAAAGGGTTGGCAGTTTTAGCACATCCGACTCGTTATGATTTATCTGCAACTAACGTTCGATATTTAATTGAATTGTTTGCAACTTCAGGCGGAGACGCAATTGAGCTACCCCCACCGATGGAAACTTTATCTACTCGCCAGATGATTGATCGGATGATTGAGCAATATCAATTAGCCGTATCGATTGGCAGTGATTTTCATGGTGAAAATATGCCATGGATTAAACTGGGAAATACACCTAAGCCAACGGCTAATCAGCACGGTGTTTGGGAACGTTTTCTCTAAGCCATTATAACAAGTTATTATCTTGAGCTTGAATTGGTGGTGGGGTAGGTTTCCCCAAAGTCCCTAAAAGTTCAATTTCGATACTACGTACCATGGCATCTAAAGGTAAATCATTACTTTGAGTACCGAAAGGCTCTTCAATTTCCGAGCTGAGTGCATCAAGTCCTAAGAATGTATATGCCAAAATTCCAACCAGTAAAGGTGTTGCTAACCCAAGCAATGAACCAAGACTGAATGGCAACATAAAACAGAAAAAATAGACAGTGCGATTGAGCAAAACTGAATAGGCAAATGGAATAGGTGTATTGGCGATTCGGTCACAGCCAGTTTGCACGACACTTAAATCTGCAACATTTCTATTCATCTGGGCATAGATGATGTCTGAGATTTCACCTTCTTTAAGCGCTTGCAATAATTCCCAGTGAATGAGGCTAAGTGTGTACTGAGGGGCATTATTTTGCTGATAGAGCTGGGTGAGTGCTTGCTGGCTCATACCACTGGTTTGTATTAGCTCAGTTGGGTTCGCGGTCTGACGACGTAAACGATCTCGTAACACGTTAGCAAAAACAATCACATGCTGAATAACACGTTCACGGCGGGCTTGAGTCAAAATTCGGCAGTCACGGTCAAAATGGCGTGAAGTTGCAATTAAAACACCCCATAATTTTCGGGCTTCCCACCAACGGTCATAACATGCAGTATTTTTAAATCCTAAGAAAATAGAAAGTACGACGCCAATAAGGGTAAAGCCAACCAAAGGAATCTCTGGAAAGCGATAAAGATTGATATATTCTACGCCCCCAATGATTGCCGAAATCAGCATAACGACCCCTAGAGAGGGTAAAATTTTGGGTAAAATTGTCCCTCGCCAAGAGAATAATACTTTGAAAATACTAGGCTGCTCACGAACAATCATTTTATTTTTAACGTCACTATTTTTGCTTTGATCTTCTAGGCTTAGTGCCCCTTTGTCAATATCATTGAACTGATATTATTGCTGGGTTGAGCAGTTGTTGTTCAGCAAATGAAAAGCTTCCTTCTGGTGAGATAATAAAATGATCCAAGAGGCGTATTTCGACAAGCTGACAGGCATGTTCCAGTTGCTGAGTTAAGGCAATATCTTCGGCAGAAGGCTGCGCTGAACCAAATGGATGATTGTGTGCAATGACCAGTTGGCAAGCATGTTGCTGTAGGGCGTAGCGTAGGGTTTGATTGACTGAAACCGCACAATGTTGAACTGACCCAAAAAATAACTTTTTAAAATGAAGTTTTCTTAATTCTGGATCAAGACAGAGCACTGCAAAGACTTCTTGTTTTTCGCCTTTTAATTCGTAGCGCAAATAATCCAAGACTAAATCAGAAGTGTGAAGGCTGAGATTATTTTTCTGAAAGTGATGATCGAGATAACGCCGTCCGAGTTCTTTGACTGCTAGTAATTGTGAATATTTTGTTGCTCCAATTCCATTAAATTGAGTTAACTCACTTAAAGATGAATCAAACACTGCATTTAGGCTACCAAAGTGCTGAATGAGTAACCGTGATAATTCGACTGCTGAATGTTGTCGTGAACCTGAGCGAAGAAAAATTGCGAGTAGCTCTGCATCTGATAGACTTTGCGGACCTTGTTGTAATAACCGTTCTCTTGGCCGTTCTTGTTCGGGCCAATTTTTAATAGAAGTATTCATATTCCCCAGCATAATTCGCTTAAAATTTTATTTTGTTTGCCCAATCAATCTTGGGTCTGCGCGTATTTAATGCTATTGTGAGCGCCACTGCAACAGTAAGGTATCCTGTTCGTGAGCTTTGATCTAAGTGTTATTCCTCATAAAAACATTGTTTTAGCTGTCACTGGCGGAATTGCTGCCTATAAAAGTGCCATTTTAGTCCGTCGCCTTAAAGATTATGGCTTTGACGTGCGTGTGGTCATGACACATGGTGCTCAGGCATTTATTACCCCACTAACGTTTCAGGCTCTTTCTGGTAATCCCGTTCATACTGAACTTTTAGACCCTGCGGCTGAAGCTGGGATGGGGCATATTGAATTAGCGCGTTGGGCTGATTTATTACTGGTTGCGCCTGCAAGTTGCGATACTTTGGCAAAATTTGCGCATGGTTTAGCTGATGACTTGCTCAGTACAGTGTTTTTGGCAACAAAATCTCCTGTGTGGGTTGCACCTGCCATGAACCAGCAAATGTGGGCAGCCAAAGCAACACAACGAAATTTACAAACCTTGGTCGAAGATGGCGTACATGTGATTATGCCAGATGCGGGTGAGCAGGCGTGTGGTGATGTCGGTTTAGGCCGTATGCCAGAGCCAGAAGAAATTGCAAGGCAAGTGGCTGGCTATTTCCATCAGGCTCAACGTGCAATCGCTGAAAAATTTGGGTTGTTGGCTGGAAAGCGAGTTGTGATTACCGCTGGGCCAACGCGTGAAGCGATTGACCCTGTTCGTTATATCTCGAACCACAGTACTGGTAAAATGGGCTTTGCTTTAGCTGCTGCCTGTTACGCTGCTGGTGCACAAGTGACGTTAATTGCTGGACCTGTAAGTTTAGATACACCGAATGGTGTAAAAAGAGTAAATGTTGCCTCAGCACGACAAATGTTAGATATCAGCATGAACTCGTTAGAAACAGGCTGTGATATCTTCATTGCAACTGCCGCAGTCGCGGACTATCGCGTAGCAGAAGTTGCCGAGCATAAAATTAAGAAGGCAGGGGATGAGTTGAATGTTTCCCTTGTGAAAAATCCAGATATTGTGGCAACCATTGCGGGTCAGGAAAAACGTCCATTTATGGTGGGCTTTGCTGCTGAAACACAAAATGTTGAAGAATATGCGGCAGGAAAACTGGTCGCTAAAAAACTAGATATGATTGCATGCAACGATGTGTCACGTGCAGATATTGGTTTTGCTTCTGATGAAAATGCCATGACGGTTTTCTTTGCTGAAAACTATCACATGAAAAAGCGTGAGTTAGAGAAAGCATCTAAACAAGAAATTTCTCAACAGTTAGTTGAAGCAATTTCGGATGCATTGCGCCGTAAATAATATGTTTTAAATAAAAAAACCGCGAATTAATCGCGGTTTTTTTTATATGTCTTACTTTAGACAACTTAAGGAATTTCATCTTCAAATTCAGGCTTAACCTGAACGATGAAGTCCTGACGGTTAAGACCACGCCATAAGGCAAAAGCTGTACCGATATAAATTGAAGAGTAAGTACCTACAAAGACACCAACAAACATTGCAACAGCGAACCAGTGTAGACCATCACCACCTAAGAACATCATTGCTAGAACGACAAGCAATAAGGTCATTGATGTATGAATGGTACGACGTAAAGTTTCGGTTAAAGCAATATCGATGATTTCACGAGGAGTCGCTCCGCGAATTTTACGGAAATTTTCACGGATACGGTCTGACACTACAATGTTATCGTTAAGCGAGAAGCCAATGACAGCAAGTACCGCAGCTAAAACCGTAAGGTCAAATGGCCACTGGAATAATGCAAAAGCACCAATAATAATGATGATGTCGTGGAATAAAGACATCACGGCACCCATCGCGAGTTTGAACTCGAAACGGATCGTCACGTAAATCAACATTAAGATAAGTGCAAGTGCAACCGCACCAGCAGAGCGAACATAGAGCTCGTTACCAACTTGACCACCTACAGAGTCCACTTTATGAACTTCTGCGGCATTGTTTGGCAACTGTACAGCCTTAGTAATCGCGTTATTAAGGTCTTCAACCTTAACTTCTTGTACTGGCATGCGCACAAGTAAGTCTTTATTACTACCAAGTGTTTGTACTACAGCATCTTTAAAGCCAGCTTTGTCGAGTGCCTGAATAACTTCAGACTGATTTGCTGGTTGAGCGTAGTTAAGCTCAGCTGAAACACCACCTGTAAAGTCCAAACCGAGGTTAAGACCTTTAGTTACAATAAAGAAAATACTCGCTAACGTAATAAGGATCGAGAAGATTGCCGCAGGTTTGGCAATCTTCATGAACGGGATGATTTTTGCATCATCCGGACGTCCATATTGTTTTGAATCTTGTTGAGTCACTTTAGTCATCATCGATCTCCTTAAATGCTCAACTTTTTCAAATTACGGCGTTTACCATAAATGATTTGTACAATTGCGCGAGTCACTGTAATTGCAGTAAACATCGAACACACGATACCAATCATTAATGTTACGGCGAAACCTTTGATCGGGCCTGTACCAATTGCAAACAAAATGAATGCAACGAGGAACGTCGTTAAGTTCGAGTCAAAAATGGTGTTATAGGCTCGATCATAACCGGCCACAATGGCCTGTTTGGGCGATGCACCCCAGAGCATTTCTTCTCGAATACGCTCACATATCAATACGTTCGCATCGACGGCCATACCAATGGTAATAACGATACCCGCAATACCTGGTAAGGTGAGGGAAGCCCCAATCCATGACATAACCGTTAAAATCATTGCCAAGTTAACAACAAGTGCAAAGTTAGCGATTAAACCGAATAGACGGAAGAAAACCACCATCCAGATTGCAACAAGCAAGAAGCCGATTTGAGTTGATAATACGCCCTTATCAATGTTTTCTTGACCAAGGCTTGGACCAACTACACGTTCTTCAACAAAATACATTGGCGCAGCCAAAGCACCTGCACGTAGCATTAATGCAAGTTCTGATGCTTCTTGAGGAGAACTTAAACCGGTAATACGGAAAGTTGAACCTAAAACGGCCTGAACTGTTGCAGCATTGATGACTACAGATTCAGTGTATGGAGTACGAACTTCTGTTTGTGCACCAGTTTTAGGATCTGTGACATAAGTAATTTTTTGCTTATTTTCGATGAACAATACCGCCATGCGTTTACCAACAGCATTACGAGTTGCATCGGACATAAGCTTACCGCCAGCACTGTCGAGAGTAATATTTACTTCGGCACCACCAGAGTCTTGGCTAAAGCCAGAACTTGCATTTTGAACACGCTCACCCGTCAAGATACGGTTACGTTGCAACAAAAGTTGACGACCGCTATCTAAAGACTCATAAGCAAAAACTTCTGTACCCGGAGGTAAAGGTTGACCATTATATTGACCTGTATATGGGTCAATATATTGATCATTTGAGTCAGAAACCAAACGGAATTCGAGGTTTGCAGTACGGCCTAAAACACGTTTCGCTTCAGCTGTATCTTGAACACCCGGTAATTCAACGACAATACGGTTGCTACCCTGACTTTGTACCAATGCTTCTGCAACACCAAGTTCGTTAATACGATTACGTAATGTTGTTAAGTTTTGATTCACCGCATATGACTGAATTTCTTGGCGACGTACATCGGTATAAGAAAGCTTTAAAGTAGAACCTGTAGAGCTTGCTAATGCCTGTTGGGTATATTCATTCCCATTACGACGTAAAAAATCCATTGCTGCATCACGGTCAGCATTGTCAGCAAATTGAACAGTGATCACATTATTGGTTAATGCAAGACTATTAAATTTGATCTTGTTTTCACGGAACTGACGACGTAAATCGGTGGCAGAGGTTTCCATACGTTGGGCAACGGCTTTGTCCATATCTACTTCAAGCAAGAAGTGGACACCACCACGTAAGTCCAAACCAAGTTTCATTGGTTTTGCCCCAATCTTTTGCAACCATTCTGGTGTGGTTGGTGCAAGGTTTAGGGCGACAACATATTGATCACCTAAGTCACGGCGTAATACTTCTTTTGCTTTCAACTGCGCTTCAGAAGAGCTGACACGCAATAGGGCAGCATTATTTGTAAAAGTATTATCGTGACTTGCAATGTTTGCTGTTTTTAAAATTTGCTCTGCTTTTTGCACCACACTTTGATCAATTTGGGTGCCAGCTTTGGCACCGGAAATTTGAACGGCGGGCTCATCCGGATATAGACTAGGCAGTGCGTATAATGTACTGATTACCAGAACAACCAGAATCAGTAAATATTTCCATGCAGGGTAACGCATTCGCTTTCTTCTTAAATGAAAAAGCCGTGCTAAAGCACGACTGTTTTATGATTAAAGGTTATTTAGAGTGCCTTCAGGTAATACTGAAATTACGCTGGCACGCTGAATTTTTACTTCTACACCACGGCTAAGTTCAACAACTGCATAGTCACCTTCAATTTTGGTCACTTTGCCCATTAAACCACCAGCGAACACAACTTCACTACCTACACCTAAGCTCTCGATTAAAGAACGGTGCTCTTTAGCACGTTTTGCTTGAGGGCGCCAAATTAAGAAATAAAAGATTGCAACGAATACGACAATCATCAAGATGTTTGGCAAAATACCTGTAGTTGGGCCAGCTGCCGGTGCTGCATGTGCAGCAGAAATTAAAAAGCTCATTTTGATTTCCTAAAGTTAAAAATATGAGTCAGATACCTGACATAATCCTAATTCGTTTTGCAATTTACCTTGTCTTGAGGTTGAGCGCAAATCGGGCTTATTCATCAACCGGACATGGTGGAACTTCTAAACCACGACGGGCATAAAAGTCCTGAACAAATTCATCAAATGTGCCATTCTCTAATGCATCACGCATACCTTCAGTTAAACGTTGGTAATAACGTAAGTTATGAATAGTACCGAGCATAGACGCTAACATCTCTCCACATTTTTCAAGATGGAATAGATAAGCACGGGTAAAGTTCTTACAAGTGTAGCAATCGCAATGTGGATCGAGCGGGCTCTGGTCATGGCGATATTTACTATTACGAATACGTACCAGACCATCAGTGACAAAATAATGACCGTTTCGCGCATTACGGGTTGGCATTACACAGTCGAACATATCGACACCGCGGCGCACCGCTTCAACGATATCTTCCGGTTTACCAACGCCCATCAAGTAACGCGGTTTATCTTGTGGCATTTTGCTTGGTAGATAATCTAAAACTTTGATCATCTCATCTTTAGGTTCACCTACAGATAAACCGCCAATCGCATAACCGTCAAATCCGATTTCAAGAAGACCATTTAAAGACTCATCACGTAAGTCTTCATACATACCGCCTTGAATAATGCCAAATAATGCATTCTTATTTTTGAGCTCATCATGATGATGGGTTTTACAACGTTTTGCCCAGCGTAAAGAAAGCTGCAATGATTTTTGCGCTTCTTCATGAGTTGCAGGATAAGGTGTACATTCATCAAAAATCATGACGATGTCAGAGTTCAAGACCTGCTGAATTTCCATAGAAATTTCAGGCGATAAAAATACTTTTGAACCATCAATCGGCGAGCGGAAAGTAACACCTTCCTCTTTGATTTTGCGCATTGCGCCAAGACTAAAAACCTGGAAACCGCCAGAGTCAGTCAAAATTGGCTTATCCCATTTAATAAAGTTATGTAGACCGCCGTGTTCTTTAATCACTTCAAGACCCGGACGCAAATATAAATGGAAGGTATTTCCTAAAATAATTTGTGCCTGAATGTCTTCGATATCACGCGGTAACATACCTTTGACTGTGCCGTAAGTCCCCACTGGCATAAAAACAGGTGTTTCAACAACACCATGCTCTAAAGTTAAACGACCACGACGGGCGCGCCCCGACTGACCTAATTTTTCAAACTTCATCTAAAAATCCTGAACACGAGCAGAGGCGAAGAAACAGTTCGCTGCTAAAAAGAGAGCTATTTTCCTTGATTCTGCGATGTAGTTCTACTACTAAATGTAGCTGGCTATAAAATAGATAAAATTTCCGACAGGTTAGGGGCTGTTTTTTTCCTATTAAAAATTAGGTTTATAGTCAAAATTTTCATTAACAAGATTATCCTTAAAAGGACGAATCGCTTTCTTGGATAAAGTTAATGTATTGATGAGATTGTTAGGGAATACTTCAATCTGGTTGTTAAACAGCTCGACATTACGGTTAAAGATACTAATCGCAGCACCTACATTTTCGTTTTGTTCCTGAATATCATCCATCATTTTGCTATAAAGTGAATCGGCTTTAAGCTCAGGGTAGTTTTCAACAACCACATTTAAGCTTCGAATCAGTTCTTTGCTCATTTTCTCGATTTGTTGGAGCTGAGAAATATCAGTGTTATTTACATTTAAATTAAGAATTTGCTGACGTAGTTCGGTGACTTTTTCTAATGTCGATTTTTCAAACTGAGTATATTGATTCAGTGTTGTCTCAAGCGCTTCCAAAGTTTTGACTTTTTGACGTTCGAAATTGGCAACCTCAGACCAAGCACGTTTGGTCGCATTAAAATAACGTACGATGGTATTACGGATGTGAACGCCCCAGACAATCAGTACAACAAAAATCCCCAGGAAAATAATTAAACCAGTCATGGTTAGTTCCTTATTGTTATTCCCTCAGTTTACTTTTTAACTTCTCATTTTTATGAGTCGACAATTAAGTAATACGAGAGATTTATTTAATTAAGTTCAACATTAATTGCTGAAATTTTTCATATTGCGGCATGGTCATGGTACGTAAGTGTCCACGCAATGCTGAAACATCATGAATTTCACTTTGCTTACTGGTGGTGTGAAAAAGGTTTTGCTCACCCAGATAACACAAAATTTGTTCTTCGTGATGATAAATTAAATCACCTGTAAAGTGTTGAAAAAAATCATGTAATTTTAAAGTTAAGCTCGGGCTGACTTCTTTGGCTAACTGATGTTGATTAACCCCAAAAATATTAAGTTCTTGGTTAATCAAAATATCACTACTTTGCCATTTACTGCTGTAGGGAGTAAAAAACCGAGAACGCTGATTGCTGACAGCAATACCTAGGGCAGGCATTTCAAATATAAAAGCGCCCCATAGGTCTTTATGAATTTCTTTTATAATTTTTTTATCGCTACTTTGATCTTGAATAATCGGTATTTCATTAACGTAATGATATTGAAACAGCAAGACTTGATGATCGGTTACGCCATCGTTCCATGTGACAGAAGCATATTGGGTAATTTCATTAGATTCAGTCCCTCGGTTAAACAGTGGGAAATACTGTTTTAATTTACTCAGAACTAAAACTGGCTGAGCATGAATGGGAAGATAAGCGGGTAACTGCTGAAACTGTAAACCGTAACGCAAAATCACCATACGCTGTTCTAGGTAACGGATAACTTGCGTTAATGGTTCTTGAGATTGATAGAGTAAATAAGCCAGAAACCCTGTTAAAAAGGCACCTAAAAAGCTCCAAAGATATTGAATATGCGGATGAAGAAAATAACCAAAACCTAATATTGTGATGCTGCAAATAGCGAGTAAATAGGGGAGCACATTAAAAAAACGAAGGTTGTGATCTTCACGCCATGGATGTAAAGCATCTAAAAGATCTTGGGCTGAATGAGATTTTTGTCCAGCATCCCAAAGTCGAGCAATATTGCGAAAAACCTGTGTATTTTTTTTACGTCTTATATGAAGAGCTTCTTGTACAGTATCGATTGGCATGGAGGTAATGAATTGATTATCATAAAAAAGTGCTATCTAAGATTATCTTTTAAATTGAAAGAGATAAATACTAAATGCTTTTAAATTAAGAAATTGTCTTCAAAAATTTGATGCTTGAGTTTTATTTATAAATTTCTGCAACACACAGGGTTAAATTCATGATTTTTTATTGTAAATATCTGGGCTGGGTTAAACCTTTTAATTCACCAGTGTGGTTTAACCCAACCTCAATTTTTTAAACTTCTAATTTATCAACCAGCATTGCATCGCCATAACTAAAGAAACGATAGCGGCTTTTAACTGCATGTTCATAGGCAGCTAAAATGTTGTCTCGATTTGAAAGAGCTGACACCAACATGAGCAGGGTAGATTCTGGTAAATGGAAGTTGGTAATTAAACGATCTACGATGCAGAACTCATAGCCCGGATAGATAAAAATTTGTGTGTCGCCAGTCCAAGCTGCGATTTTACCGCGATGAGCTTGAGCTGCACTTTCTAAAGCACGTGTTGCAGTTGTGCCTATGGCAATCACTTTATTTCCGCGTGCTTTAGTCGCCAAAATTAAATCAATGGTTTCTTGAGGAACATCACACCATTCACTGTGCATGATATGGTTGGTAATGTCATCAGTACGAACTGGCATAAATGTGCCGGCACCAACGTGTAAAGTCACAAAAGTTTTTTGAACATTTTTTTGTTCTAATTTTTCTAATAGTGCTTCATCAAAATGTAAGCTCGCAGTGGGTGCGGCAACACTGGCAATTTTTTCAGGATTATGAAAAACCGTTTGATAACGTTCGGTGTCAATTTCTTCTGCTTCACGGTTAAAGTAAGGCGGAATAGGTAATTGACCATATTGCTCAAGGACAGGCAAGATTGGCTGTGAAAACTCAACCACAAATAAATTTTCGTGACGGCCACGGACAATCACAGGAATGTTATCTGCACCAACAAAAAGCTCAGCACCTGCTTTAGGTGAGTTACTCGATTTAATATGACAATACGCTGTGGTGTGGTTCAGCATGCGCTCAACCAAAATCTCAATAGCACCACCTGTAGAACGTTTTCCTTTAAGTCGAGCTTTCATGACTTTGGTGTCATTGAGCACTAGCAGATCACCTTCTTCGAACAGATCGATAATGTCTGTGAACATGTGATCGTGATATTGACCCTTTGAGTCTAAGTGCAACAACCGCGAAGCACTACGTGATTCAAGAGGGTAACGGGCAATAAGTTCATCAGGTAATTCAAAGGAAAAGTCAGACAGTTGCATATTTGAGAAAAAACACCGCAAAAATTGCGCCTAGTATAAACTTTTTCGCTTTTTTATGGCTGTGCTTCTGGCTTAAATCATGAAAAATGTTTAAGTGATCTAAAAGTGAACGATAATATTCACTTAGGGTTTGACAAGTTTTACAAACGCGCTAATATACGCAACACAAACATACTTCCTCTCCCGAGGTGGTGAAATTGGTAGACGCGGCGGACTCAAAATCCGCTGTCAGAGATGACGTGTCGGTTCGAGTCCGACCCTCGGGACCATATTCAGAATCTTATGATTCTACGAAAACCCCTAAGCTAACGGCTTAGGGGTTTTTTGTTGGGTAATTTTTTACGAAATTTTGATAATATATGATGAAGCAAAGCTAATTCAGTTGTATCGTCAAACACGTGAAGAAATACGTTCTGGGTTGGCCTCTATAGCTGAGACTTATGCAAATCAATTTAAATAAAATATTTCAATATGAACTTAACTGACTTTCAAAAAAGACTTTTATGGGGTTTAGGGATCCTATTTATTTTAATTTTATGGATAACGTTTCCTCTGATTTTTAAGGAATGGGTATTTACACTATTAGTTAAGCCACCCTTTACTCCAGAGGCATTTGCTACGTTAGGCCCAATAGGTGATATTTTTGGAGGCTTAACGGCATTCTTTACTTCAGCTACATTAATTATTGTTATGTATTCTGCGTACTTACAAAAAGAGGCTAATAAAGATGCACGTGAAGCTATGGCAGAACAACTTAAGCAAGCAAGGGAGGCGAATGATGAACAACTTAAACAAGCGAAAGAGGCAACTTATTTACAGCTTCAACAAGCAAAAAGTTCAATGGATGAGCAATTAACTTTAGCAAAATTAACAAATGAAGCGCAGATTAAAGAATCTAGATCTTCAATATTTTCTAATCTATTTTATGGTTTATTAAACTTAAAATTTAACAAACTACAAGAGTTGTCAATTTACCATTCTGAAAAGGTATGGAAAGGAGACATAATTTTTATTTTACTTTCTGGTGAATTAAATAGACTTATACAAAATGAATGGATTGATATAGAACAAGTAGATAGACGCCAAGTAAGAGAAAAATTTGAAAATTTTTTAAACAAAAGCCGCGGTCATTGTTCTGATACAGTTTTTTCTTATTTTACAATTTATATTAGTTTAATTGGTTTAATTTTAAAATCAGAACTAGACGATAAAGATAAAAATTTTTATTTTCAAGTATTAAGTAATTCGATGACTCTTCATGAACAAATGATTTTATTTTGGATTTCACCAACAGTCTTTAATTTTAATAAAGATTTGCCAAAAACTGGGATTTTTAACCAATTCTATGATGAAAAATTAGTCCCATTTGCATTGAAATTTCATAAAAAATCAAGTTTTAGAGAGTCGAATTGGGTATCTGAATTTGAAAAGGAAATGAAATAAACCCAGCCTAAGCCGAGTTTCTTTTAAATCACTTAGCATGTATCGCGCGGTTAATATTGACCACTTGGTGATGTAGTGTGTTGATGATGGCACTAAATTCTTGTTCTTTTAAACCATCATCGACTTTCATTTTTGAAAAGGCAAAAAGTAAGTTTTGAAGGTTCTCAAGTGGATATTCAATTTCTTCCAGTATTTTTTCAGCCGTCATCTTCTTTTGGCTATTAATGTCTAGTGTTGAGTGCATTTCTCTCTCTTTCTATTGATCATGAGGCTGTTTTATGAACTCGCATTTCTAAGATCTTACAACTCTCCACCTTCAAACATTTGTTGTATTTTCCTAAAAACTGCTCGCTTTATGTATCTAAAAACCTTTAATTGAAACTTCACATTTCTATTTTGAAAAGAAAGTTGCTCTTTTAATGTACTGTGTTAAAGTTTGTAGTAGATCATAATGATTATAAGTACATTTCTTTTAAGAGCGGTTCCGACCAAAAACGACAAAATCTGTGAGGCGGGCAATGACATTCCAACATTTAGAACTAAACCAGATTGAGCAGTTAAGTGCTTGTAGAATATCGCTTTTGCTTGGATTAAATGCCGAGCAGAACTATATCGAGCAATTTTTCCGGTTTAGTCTTCGTCTTTTGAAGTGTAAAAAAGCCTTATTGACTTTTAATCAAGAACCTTACTTTTGGCATCGTTGCCCAGATGGTATGACCGCCATTTCGTTTAAACCTTCAAAACATTTAAAACAGTGCTTTGCTAAACAACAGGTGATTAATCACTTACATCCTTCCTATCAAAATTTAACCAACTATTTAAAAGAATTAAATATTGAGTGCAGCAGGGCATTGGCCGTGCATCTTCTACACCCTGATAAAACATCTATGGGTTTCGCCGTTTTTTTTGATGACGATGCAACAACATTTGAAGATGAAGACATCCAGTTATTGCTCGATTACTGTTCTACTTTTATGCAACAGGTCGAGTTAAAGTTTAACTATGAAGAGTTAAACGAACTCTATGAGCAACAAGTCGCGATTAACTCAAGTAAAACAAAATTCTTTTCAATCATTTCACATGATCTTCGAGCGCCATTTCATGGTCTGCTAGGTTTTTCAGAAGTACTCGCCAAAGAGCGTGAAACTTTAGATGAATCGAGCATTCAAAACATTGCAGACTATCTATATGACACTTCGCAATCGACCTATAACTTGCTCGAAAGCTTACTGACATGGGCGATGGCTGAGGGTGGGCGTTTTGTTTATCACCCAATTAACTTTAACCTTAGACAAGTCAGTAATATCGTTTTTGATGTTTTATATACCTTAGCTTTAAAGAAAAATATTGAATTGGTGAATGCTGTACCAGAAGATTTAAAAATCTATGCTGATATCAATATGATGACCTCAGTAATTCAAAACTTGGTGTCAAATGCGCTGAAATTTACAGATGTTGATGGTTCGGGCAAAGTCTTTATTGAAGCCAAACAAACTGGTGAAAATATTGAAATAACAGTTCGAGACACCGGTCTAGGCATGACCAGGCAACAAATGGCGAATTTGTTCCATCCACGTATTACTGCCAGCTTCAAAGGTACCGCAGGTGAAAAAGGTGCGGGTTTAGGTTTGAGCTTATGTAAACGTTTTGTCGAGATTAATCAGGGGAAAATTAATGTCAGTTCCAAAGAGGGTGTTGGAACCACATTTAAAGTTTTATTACCTTCGGCTCAAGACAGTCATGATCCTCATATCGAATATCAATCATCATCGGAAGCAAAATTAGTCTAATCCCTTTTCCTACCACTACTCGAACTGCTATAACTAAAAAGAGAGTACGAGGAAAAGAGCTTTTTATATGAATGCGGAGCAGTTACAAAAAACATTGCGTGCTAGTCAGTATGCAGAACAAGTTTTAGGCCTGCATCAGGCTGTTTTAGAACAAGATTACCAAATAGATCAATTTACTGCACCGCTCTCAACTGATCAAATTTATCAATTTGTACAAACCACATTAGATGGAATTGGTGACGAAACATCTTGGATGCGCGCACTTCGTATTTTGCGTGGTCGTTTAATGTTTCGCTGGATCTGGCAAGATGCCAATCAGCTTACCGATGTTGTCACACTTACTCGTGAACTTTCTGATTTTGCTGATGCCAGCATTTGTGCGGCAAAGGCTTTTGCACGTGTAGCACTCGTAGCGAAACACGGTGAACCTGTGGGTTACTCTGGCAAAGTTCAAGATTTGATTGTAGTTGCCATGGGTAAGCTCGGTGCACAAGAGCTTAATCTCTCGAGCGATATTGATCTAATTTTTGCCTTTGATGAACAAGGCGAAACCAATGGTCGTAAATGCATTGATGTGCAGCAGTTCTGTATTTTATGGGGACAAAAACTCATTTATCTGCTTGAGCACATTACCGCAGATGGTTTTGTATTTCGAGTAGACATGCGCTTGCGTCCTTGGGGTGATGGCTCGGCATTGGCGATTAGTCATGCAGCTTTAGAAAAATATTTAAGTCAGCATGGTCGTGAATGGGAGCGATATGCATGGATTAAGGCACGTGTTGTAACTGGAGATAAAGAAGGGCAAGACTTGTTAGAAATGACACGTCCTTTTGTTTTCCGTCGTTATGTCGATTACACCGCCTTTGCTGCTATGCGCGATATGAAAGCGATGATTGAGCGTGAAGTTCTACGCCGCCATATCGAGGATGATATTAAACTCGGCGCGGGTGGTATTCGCGAAATTGAATTTATTGTTCAGGTGTTCCAGCTTATTTATGGTGGGTCTAAACGTGAGTTACAAGACCGCCAATGTTTAGTCAGCCTTGAGCACATTGGCGAAGCTGGTTTGTTAGAAAAACAAGCCGTTTTAGAATTAGAAGATGCCTATCTGTTTTTACGCCGTGTTGAACATGCAATTCAAGCGCTCAATGACCAACAAACCCAGCTATTGCCAGAAGAAATTGACCTAAGACAACGAATTATAGATACCTTGGGTTTTGCGAGCTGGAATGAATTTATTGATGTTCTCAATGAGAAACGCCAGAAAGTAAAAGTTCAATTTAAGCAATTGATTGAAGATACAAGTTCAAATGCAGCGACTGAAAACTTTGGGCAGTTAGAGCAGCAGTTAGATGAAGTGTTGGATGACAATGCGAAAAATCTGATTCATGAATTCTGGCACGGTCATGCACTTAAAAAACTACCTTCAAATGCAGTTCAGCGACTAAAGACATTCTGGCCTCATTTAATTGAAGTGATCTTACAGTCCGAACAACCTCAAACTGCACTTTTACGTTTAATGCCGCTGATTGAATCGGTCATGCGCCGGACAGTGTACTTAGTCATGTTGATTGAAAGTAAAGGGGCATTACAACGCTTAGTTAAAATGGCGACCGTAAGTCCATGGATTTGTGAAGAGCTAACGCAATATCCAGTACTGCTTGATGAATTTTTATCGATGGACTTTGAGTTGCCAAAACGCAAAGACTTAGAAGACTCTTTGCGTCAACAATTGCTTCGCATTGAGATTGATCAGGTTGAAGACCAAATGCGAGCACTTCGCCTGTTTAAAAAGAGCAATGTACTCACTGTTGCTGCAAGCGATGTGTTAGCTGAAAGCCCACTAATGAAAGTATCCGATGCGTTAACTGATATTGCTGAAGTGAGTGTAAACGCAACCCTCCATTTAGCTTATCAGACTGTAGCAAAGCGTCATGGTTATCCATGTGATGTTGATGGGAAACGTTGCTCACTCGATTACAAAGCCTTTGCTGTTATTGGTTATGGCAAGGTAGGTGGAATTGAGCTGGGTTATGGCTCCGATTTAGATCTTGTCTTTATTCACTATTTAGATGAGCAAGCAGATACTGATGGAACGAAGTCAATTAGTGGCTTTGAGTTTGCTATGCGTGTCGCTCAAAAGTTTATGTCACTCATGACCACTCAAACCCTTGATGGCCGTGTCTATGAAATTGATACGCGATTAAGACCTTCAGGTGAGGCGGGTTTATTGGTGACAAGTCTTAAGGCCTACGAACACTATCAGTTGAAAAGTGCATGGCTTTGGGAGCATCAGGCACTCGTTCGAGCACGCTCTATTGCTGGTGATGAGGTGCTTTGCCAGAAATTTGAAATATTTCGACGTGAGATATTGACTCAATCTAGAGATGAGGCTTATGTTCGTGAAGAAGTGTTGAAAATGCGTCAGAAAATGAAAGACCACCTAGGTTCGTCTTCTGAACAAAAAAAACATGGTATTTTTCATTTAAAACAGGACGCAGGTGGTATCGTCGATATCGAATTTATGGCACAGTATGCTGTACTTGCATGGAGCGGGACGAAACCCGATCTCGCCCATTATTCTGATAATGTAAGAATATTAGAAGATGCTGCTAAAGCAGACTGCTTATCCAGTGAAGATGCCACAGCATTAATTCGAGCCTATCTTAGTGAACGTGCCGAAAGCCACCGTTTAGCCCTTGCAAATCAATCCATGCAAGTAAGCGCAGCGGACTGGCGTAGTACCCGTGCGGTCGTTTGCAATTTATGGCAAAGATTAATAGACCCAACCGCCTCGGTTGAGTTGGATAGTGAATGATTTTATAACAATTTGGAGTGTTCCATGAATTTGGCTGATCGTGATGGTTTTATTTGGCAAGATGGAAAATTAATTGATTGGCGTGATGCAAAGATTCACGTTTTAACCCATACATTACACTACAGTATGGGCGTATTTGAGGGTGTTCGTGCTTATGAAACGCCTAAAGGTACTGCCATTTTCCGTCTTCAAGACCACACAAAACGTTTGTTAAATTCAGCAAAAATTTATCAAATGAAAGTACCGTATGATCAAGCCACGCTTGAACAAGCACAAATCGATGTAGTTCGTGAAAATAAATTAGCTTCTTGCTATTTACGTCCATTAATCTGGATCGGTTCAGAAAAACTTGGTATTGCAGCAACAAATAATACGATTCATGCCGCAGTTGCAGCATGGGCGTGGGGCGCATACCTTGGTGATGAAGCAATGGCGAATGGTATTCGCGTTAAAACTTCATCGTTTACTCACCATCATCCAAACGTGACCATGTGTAAAGCAAAAGCATCTGGTAACTACACGTTGTCAATTCTTGCTCACCAAGAAGTTGCACATTCTGGTTACGATGAAGCTATGTTAATGGACCCACAAGGTTATGTATGCCAAGGTTCAGGTGAAAACGTATTCTTGATTAAAGATGGCGTTTTACATACTCCAGATATCGCTGGTGGTGCGCTTGATGGTATTACACGCCAAACTGTCATGACGATTGCGAGAGATCTTGGTTATCAAGTTGTTGAGCGTCGTATTACACGTGATGAATTCTACATTGCAGACGAAGCATTCTTCACAGGTACTGCTGCGGAAGTAACGCCAATTCGTGAATACGATGACCGTCCAATTGGTGCAGGTGGCCGTGGCCCAATTACTGCTGAAATTCAAAAGACTTACTTTGATGCAGTTCAAGGTAGAAATCCGAAATATGAACACTGGTTAACTTACGTAAAATAAGTTAATCCGTTAACATAAAAAGGCGAACTTTGGTTTCGCCTTTTTATTTTTGGCTTATGGAGCTTTTATGCATATTGTCTATGTCTCTGATGGTAAGGCAGGACATCGCTCACAAGCATTAGGCTTGTTTCAGGCGATGCAAAGACAACAGGCAGATACAACTTTTGAAGAGATCCTCATTTCTGATTTACCTATTATTTCTTTAATTCAGGTACTTTTCTCTTCAAAAAACTCCTTATTTCAACAAGCCCCCGATTTTATATTGGGAGTGGGCAGTCACACTCATTTTCGGGTCTGGTTACTCGGTAAAATTTTTAGAAAAGCTAAAACTATTATTTTGATGAAGCCTAATTTACCTGTGGTTTGCTTTGATTATGCTGTTATTCCAGAACATGACGGTATTCATGCCGATAGCCATGTGATTGTCACGCGTGGTGCACTCAATCCAATTCGTAATGAAAACCGCCATCAAACAGCCAGAATTTTAATAGCCTTAGGTGGCTCATCTAAACGACATCAATGGAACCAAGATAAAGTATTAAGCAGTGTTCAAAAAATTGTTGAGAATAATCCAGACTCTGAAATTATTCTGACGACTTCACGCCGAACGCCAGCAGGATTTATCGATATTTTAAGACAGCAAAGCTTTGCCGAGCATTTGCAAATATTTCCGGTTGAGCAAACACCTCAAGGCTGGATTTTTGAAGAAATGCAAAAAGCAGAAGCTGTGTGGGTGACAGAAGACAGCGTATCTATGATATTTGAGGCGCTTACTGCGGGTTGTCGAGTAGGGGTAATGGCAATGGACCGTTTGAAAGACGACCGCATTACCTACTCAGTTGATCAAATGTTAGAATCAAAATTAATTTCACAGCAGACTTATGTTGTACAGTTACCACAACCTTATGCTTTTAAAGAAGCAGACCGTGTGGCAACATATCTTTTAGCGAAAAATTAAATTTTTTATTTTGAGTAAATAAATGAAAATATTGCATATTGCGAATTTTGGCTTTAATAAACAAGGCGCCCATTTTTACTGCACAGACCGTAAAATTTCTGCCGGATTAATTGAAAATGGCCATTTCGTTTATGACTTTAGTTTTCGTGACATGGCTCGCATGGGAACCATTTTTAAAACAAAAAAACTGGGTGCCAGTTGGGCCAATAAAGAAGTACTAAAGGTCGTTAATAATATTGAACCTGATCTGGTACTCATCGGACATAGTGATTTAATGAGTCCAGATGTTTTAAAACAGATTAAAGAATCTTATCCAAATACTAAAATTGCATTTTGGTATGTTGACCCGCTTTATCTCGAAAGCAAACTCGATTTCGTAAAAGCATTTTCGCCTTATCTAGATGCTATTTTCTGCACAACAGGTGGCGAATATCTACAAAAATTAAAGCAGCCTCATTTAAGCGTCGCCTATTTGCCAAATGTTGGTCACCGTAATGTAGAAACGCTACAACAATTTTCAAACGCTAACACAGACAAGACTTTTATTTTCTGTGGCGTGGTTTATAAAGAACCTGAGCGTGAGAAGTTCTTAAAAGATTTGGCAGATGCATTGAAACAAGGCCATGTGAACTATCAATATTATGGTTGCTTTGAACAGCCGGGTGTTTACGGTAAAGGTTATTATAAGGTTCTTTCTGAGACAAAAATGGGACTCAATTACTCACGCCGTAATGATGTAACCTTGTATAGTTCTGACCGTATTGTACAACTGACCGGTAATGGTTTACTCACCTTTAGCCCAAGAATTCCTGGCTTTGAAAAACTCTACACTGAGCAGGAAGTGGTTTACTTTGATGATCAGTTCGACTTGGCCAAAAAGATACAATTCTTTGATCAGAATCCAGAGCAAGCTGAAAAAATAGCGAAAGAGGGATGGGAGAAAACACGCAAATCTTTCAATGCTAAGCGCATCACCCAATTTATGATTGAAGTGACATTTAAGCAGCCCCTTTCAGAAAATTATGAATGGTCACATGAGGTTTATGCATGATGTGGTTTTTGTACGTTGCGGTAGGCCTACTCGCACTTGCTGCACTGTTATATGTGCTGGGTAATTATACATTTTGGCTTCCGTTTCGTTCGAGCAAACTACCACGTATTGTCATGTTACATCAGGTGACCCCTAAAGATGCGGCCTCTGGCATGAATATGCCTCCTGAAAAGTTTGAACAACTCTTACAGTTGTTGACGCGTAAAAAAGCTACTTTTTGCTTTGTCTCTGAGCTTGAACAATATCGTGGTCAAAAGAACGTTGTTGCTTTAAGTTTTGATGATGGCTTTATGGATAATTATCTATATGCCTATCCATTACTTAAAAAATATAATGCAAAGGCAACCATTTATTTGGCTACGCAAATTGAAGGAATCGAAAAGCTAACTCATGAGCAAATCCATGAAATGGCAAACTCTGGTTTCATTGAATTTGGTGCACATACACAACATCATGTGAATTTACTTAAGCTTGATGATCAAACTGCTTATCAAGAGATGCTTGAGTCTAAACAAGATGTCGAAGCACTAGTTGGAAAATGCCCTAGCTTTGCTTATCCATTTGGTCGATTTAACGAAAAGCACCAGAAAATGGCGCAAGAGATTGGCTTTAAAAACGCCGTATCAACTCGTAAAAAAATCGAAGCGTACGAAGCAATTAATCAATTTAATATTCCACGTGTCAGCACGCATGGTGCCATGAATGCTTTACAGATGCGTATCGCCCTTGCTAAAGGACGTTATAAGTTATGAATAAAATTCCATGTAGTGTCTATATTGTCACTTTAAATTGTGGCGCTTGGTTAGAGCGAACTTTGCAAAGTGTCAGTGATTTTGATGAAGTCATTATTTTAGACTCTGGCAGTACTGACAATACTTATGAAATTGCACAGCACTTTGAAAATACACATATTTCTCATCAAGATTGGCAAGGTTATGCTGGGCAAAAAAGTTTGGCTTTAGCAAAATGCCGAAATGATTGGGTACTCAATCTAGATGGTGATGAAGTCTTATCTAACGAGTTAAAACAAGAGATTGTTGAGACCATTCAACAGAACAAGCTTGATGCATTAATCACACCGATTAATGATGTGTTCTTAGGTGTTCCCAACAGCAAACATACTAAAAAGCATGCAAAAGTGCGTTTTTTTCGCAAGTCTAAAGGGCATTATGATCTTGCCAATAAAGTCCATGAAAATGTGATTGTGGATGGTGAATCACAGCGAGCTCAACATGATATTTATCATTATGGTGAGTCGAGCATTTTTGTTAAAGTCGAAAAAAATAACCAATATTCCAATTTAAAAGCATTAGAGAAATTCCAAAAAGGAAAGTCTCCAAGCATTGCAAAATTGGTTTTGGTGATGCCAGTGACTTTTATGAAGTCTTATTTTATTCGCCGTAGTTTCTTAAATGGTTGGCGTGGTTTCGTAAATAGTATGATTAACGCATTTTATGCATTTCTAAAAGAAGCCAAACTATTTGAACAGACTCTGAATAAAGATAAAAATAAGTAGGCAAGCTATGAAAATTGTTCAGGTATTGGCAACGAGTGGCGGAATTGGTGGCTTAGAGCAGCACACTTTTAACCTTGTTAATGAGCTTGCTTTGAACCATGAAGTGCACGTGATTGCACATCCTTGCTATGTAGACAAGTTTAGCCAACAGGTACATTTTCATGCTGTCGACTTTGCTCGTAGCCGCTGGAATATTTTTTTACTCTGGCAACTTAAAAATCTGATCCAGCAAATTCAACCTGCTATTGTTCATGCACAAGCAGGAAAGGCGGCTGAGCTGATTGCCCGAATTAAGCCATTTTTAGTTGGCCCAAAATTTGTAACGACGGTACATGGTACCAAAAAGAATAAATCTGCCTATTTAGCCGGCGATGCGGTTATTGCGGTGAGCCAAGCTCTAAAGCCAGGGATTCCCGAGGCGAAAGCACACGTGGTTTATAATGGAGTGTATCCTCAACCTGCTCTTACAGCTGAAAATAAAGAAAAATTACTTCAATCGATTCAAAAAGATTTTGCTGAGCTAGACCCTAGCAAAAAAGTTGTCATGTGTATTGGACGTCTAGAACCAGTAAAAAATATCAGTTTATTGATTGAGTCGATGCAACATATCGATGCCAATTTATGGATTGTAGGCGATGGTTCACTTAGAGCAAGTTTAGAGAAACAAGTCAGTGAATTAAACATGCAAAATCGGGTCGCTTTTCTTGGGTTTAGAACTGATGCTCGAGATTTAGTTCAGTTGGCAGATGTTGTAGTTTTATCTTCTGACCGTGAAGGTTTTCCGCTCGTAATGGTAGAAGCTTTACAGGCCGATAAAGCTATGGCTTCAACTAAAGTGAATGGTGTGATCGAGTGGCTGCCAGAACAATATCTAGCAGAAATTGGAGATGCAGAGGGCCTAACAAGCGCAATTCAAGCTGCACTTAAGCCGGATGCACAAAATGCCTTTAGCCCTCTGTATGAAAAAGCCAAAGCTGAACTAACTGTGCCAGCCATGGCCGAGCAGACGCTTAATATTTATAAGCAGCTGTTGAAAACTTAATTATTTTTTGGCGTAAGGCGGATGGCATCAAGTACCACGAAGTTATCTTCGACATTAATGGTATGGCAACCGTCATCTGCCTGATTCCAGTCTGGTAAAACCACTTCTAGTAATTTTTCTTCATAGGCTGTTGGGCTAAGCTGAGTAATCGCTTTTAATTCGATATTGCCGCCATAACGTTTTAAAGAATCTTGGCTTGGTCGAACCAGTTGTCCTTTATAAATAAAAGGTTTGCCTGCCATACGAAACTGCTGACTGCCTCGGCACACTGGATTCATTGGGTGCTCTTGCCATTGAGGATTCAAAATATCTTCGGTAAAAAATAGATCTAAACGGTCACCAAACTTCTTACAATCACGACGTGTTGAAGTAAAAAGATACCATAAGCCTTCATGATAAAAAGGTGTGCTGTCGACTGCTTCGATATTCTCGATCAGATTAGAATGCTTTTCCCATTTCAGTGGAAACTCAGTACATTTCCAAAGCTCAATAGTTTTATTAGCCGAAGTCTCAGGAATCATGTACCAAGTGTCTTCTACTTTAAATACACAAGGATATGAGAGGTGGTAATCGAGTTTTAAAATAGTCTCAGGTGGGGTGTAGGTGCCATCCTTAAAGACTTCCAAGACAGAAAGAAAGCCGACTGGATGCTGATCATCGACTTCTTCAAAAAAAATAAAATGACGGCCATTTTCATAAGCATAAAAGCTATCTGCAAATGTAAACTTTTTAGGGGAATGGATCTCAAAAAGAGAATGTAATTGCTCAAGTGTTGTAAAAGGTTGTTCTAACCAGCCGAAACGCATATACCAATGAGAGTCAAAAGATTTTGCTTTTTTTGCTTGTTGGTATTTGTACCATTTTTTTTGAATTGAACGAATCATGACAATACAAGAAAATAAAAAAGATATATTAACTCTATTTTACATTAGATATGATACTCGCTGTTTAAAAGGGGAATAGCTTAATGAAGATTTATGTTGTAACTATCGAAGATGAAAAATCACCTCGTTTAAGTAAGTTCCTCGGCCAAAATTTTTTCAAGACGAGTAAGGTTGACTACACAAAAGTAGGCGTTAAGGGGGTGGATTTATCCGTAAAACAATATTTTGAAATGGCTGTAAAAGGTCGTTCCCAACCTTTAACACCGAGTGAGCTAGGCTGTACCTTATCTCATTTAAAAGCTTTAGAGCTTTTTCTTGAATCGGAAGATGAATATGCATTGATTTTTGAAGATGATGCAATATTGCCTGATGATTTAACGATTGATAAGTTAAAAGAAGAATTAGAAAAAGTAGCTTTACCATCGAATTTACTATTTAGTTTAGGCGGTATTCAAATGAAGGAATGCCTAAAAACAAGAGGTGAATTTAAAGACTACAATTTTTTAAATAAAAAAGTATTAGAAGTGGTTCCAGATTTTTTCCATCGTGCTTGCTATGCTTTTGCGTACGTTGTTGATAGAAAAATGGCTGAAACATTACTTAAATATCATCATAAAATAAGAAAAGCAGATGATTGGAGTTATTTATTTGATTTTGATTCAACTGTTCATATCTTAATGTCATTTATTGTCGATCATCCAGTAATTGAAATTGGAGAAAAAGATCCAATATTAAGCCGGTTAGAAAGTGAAAGAGCAAAATCTGAAGATTTAGAAAAAAGTAAATATGGTCATGGCTTAAGAAAAAATTTGGCGAAATTATCATATAAGCGATACTTTTAAATTTTTTAATTATACTTTTAAGCTTAGAGATATTTTATATGACAGCTTTAGTTAGTATTATTGTGCCGGCTTATAATGCCTCAAATACTATTCTTGATACTATTAAATCAATAGACGAACAAACTTATAAAAATTTTGAGTGCATAATTGTAGATGATGGGTCAAATGATAGTGATGAGTTGTGTGAAAATATATCTGATTATTTAGGTAAAGATAAGTATAAATATTTTAAAAAAGAAAATGGGGGAGTGTCGAGTGCTAGAAACTGGGGAGCAAATAATGCCTCTGGTGATTATTTGATGTTTGTTGACTCTGATGACAAAATTGCATCTAGCTATATTGAAAAATGCTTAAATATATTGCAAAGGCGTCCTGATTTAGCATTAGTGTGTACAAATGTTCAAGAGTTTGAACGCTCAAATAATAAGATTAGCCATAAAATAGTAAGTTTAAAAGAGTTCATTTTTCATAATGCTATTTTTCCATGTATTGCTCTAATGCGGACTACTGACTTTAAAAGAGTAGGAGGCTATGATGAAAAACTTAAAGTTTGTGAAGATTGGAACTTATATATCTCTTTATTAAAGAATAATAAAAACTATTTTGTTATTCCAGAATATTTATATTTTTATAGAAAAAGATCAGATCAGTCTAGTTTAACTGATCAAATCGATTGTCAAAAAATTTCAAAAGAAATTGCTTTGAATAGAATATTTGATAACCATAAAGATTTATACAGTGATCATCTTGGATCAATCTGGAACATGGTTGAAAAGAATAATGAAGCCATAAAAATTTCTAAACGGTATAGTAGAAGTGTTAGTCTGATTTTTATCGTATCACTAATAAGTTTCTTTATTGCATTTTGGGGTGGTTCTACTCGATATATTCAAATAATTGTAGTTTTTAATATATTTGTTTTTGCACTATTTCTTTTTTTAAATAACAAATTTAAAAAAGAAATAACTAAGTATAGATATTAATAGATTTTAAAAATCAAGAAGTGAATTTTTCTTAACTTTGTTTGATTTAATATATGGTGCTAATAAATTTCTATCTGAACCAATTAACTTTATAAGATAAGGCATATTTGATGGTCTATAGTTCAGTACTAATGATTCAATAAAATGGATGTGAGATTTTTTATTAAAACTATGATAGATAAAAGCATTTTCATCACAATTAACTAGTGAAATACTCATATCCATTTTTCTTAAAACTTTTTGGCAAGCTACATAAATAACTAGATATTCGAGTCGACAAATATTTTGAAAATATTCATTATAGTTTGGACATGTTTTTCTAATTTCCTCAATATAGTTTTTAACCCCTAATTTAATGGCATAGGTTAGTTCAATTAACCATTCTTTAAAAAAAGGATTATCTTTCTCAGAAGCTAGAAGCCAACTTTCAATAACTGGGTACTGTTTTACAGTAGTATTGGCATTGCTATAATAACCAAATGCCTTGGTTTTATTGTTATTACATAGATCAATAATCCAGTCTAAATTACTATATAGAATTACACTTGCATCAACCCATATACCACCATGTTTATATAATAAATATAAGCGTAGTAGATCAGATTTTAATTGAGGAGTGAGACCTTCAAATTGAGAAAAGTCAATTTCACAAAAATCATTTATATTGTTATTATCTAAAATGTGAACAGTATATTCATGATTCAAACTTTTAATACGTTCTAAACAACGTTCTACAAGTTCTGGTTTTTTAGAGTCCCAGTATATCCATATGATTTTTGGAATATTAATTTTACCTTCAGATTGAGGATGAAGGGTAATTAGATTTGCTAGGTTGTTAGGTTCAAGATTTTTAATACGCTTATCTATATAGAATTTAAGATGAAACCTTAAAAGGAAAAAAATTTTTCTTGTAGATTTGCGTAAACCCATAACAACCTCAAATGATAAATAAAAAGAATTTTTTATTTATCCGTATTTCCTTTTAAAACCATATAAATCAGCGCAACAAAAATAAGCAATGCACCTGCTAAGCTACTTACGCAGAAATAAAGAATACGTTGATTTGTATTGATGTTAAATAATTCATTTGCAAGGATATAGCGCATGAAAAACCATTGCGCAAGAGAGAATACAATTACGATTAAAGCATGTCGACGTACATCAGGGCGCATTGCCATAATGAATCACCAAGGGAGAAAAAGTGGAGGTATTATGCCATTTGCCCACTCTCATCTCAATAGAGCCTTAATTGAGTAAAATTGTGTAGAAAAACTAAAATTATGAATAAATTGTGAATTTTTATTAACATTAATAAACTTTGAGGTCCATTTTTTATCTGAAATTTTCTAGTAAATTTCTGTACTTATTTGGATATATGTTTAATGCAGCCTGTTGATTTTGTAATGATTTGGGTAGACTCAACCGATACGAAATGGCAGCAACAATACATATATTATAAATCCAGAGAAACTAAAACAAAGACGGTTGAACTTGTTGATCAATGCCGCTATCGCGACTGGAATAATCTTCATTACTGGTTTAGATCTGTTGAGAAATTTTGTCCGTGGGTCAGAAAGATCCATCTGGTGACTTGTGGGCATTTCCCAGAATTTTTAGTCAAAAATCATCCTAAGTTAAATTTGGTCACACACGATCAAATTATAGAACCAAATTGTTTACCGACATTTAACTCACATGCCATTGAAATCAATATTCATAAAATTGAGGGATTAGCAGAGCATTTTGTCTATTTTAATGATGATACCTTTATCAATAGGCCTTTAGAGCCTGAGTTCTTTTTTAGAAATGGTTTACCTTGTGATGGTGTGCGTTTACAGCCACTTATGGTAGTAGGTGAAGAGAACTTTTTAGGCGCAGTTGCTTTGACTGATGTTGCAATTATTAATAAACATTTTGATAAGCGAAAATTATTTCATAAAAATCCTTATGCTCTTTTTAATTATCGCTATTCTATGAGCAGTAATTTGGGGAATTTTTTAAGTTTATATAACCGAAAATTCTCAAGCTTTTATAGTACTCATTTGCCTCAACCTTTTTTGAAATCGGTATTTGAAGAAGTTTGGAAAACTGAAGAAGCTTATTTAAAAGAAGTATCAAGTCATCGATTTAGACAGCCTTTAGACGTTAATCAGTATCTTTTTCGGTTGTGGCAATTGTGTTCAGGTCGCTTTTATCCTGTAAATATATTTGAACGTGGTCAAAACTTTAACTTAAGGCTACAAAACCTTCCTGAAATTAATAATGTTATTAAGAATGAAAGGCTTCCACAGATTTGCCTAAATGACGATGAACATGTGGTCGATTTTGAAAAGATTAAAACAGAAATCATTCAAATTTTTGATCAAAAATTTAAAAAGCTCTCAAGTTTTGAAAAAGAAATATCTCATTAAAATTTGAAAATGACTCAATAAAAAACCCTGCAATTGCAGGGTTTTTTAATTTGAAAATCTAAAAATTATTTAGTTTCTTCAGCTTTTGGCTTTTCACGTAAGCGGATGCCCAAGTCACGAAGCTGATTTGCTTCAACAGGAGCAGGTGCTTGAGTAAGTGGACATTCAGCAGTCTTAGTTTTAGGGAATGCAATAACGTCACGAATAGAAGTCGCGCCAGTCATTAACATCACTAAACGGTCAAGACCAAATGCCAAACCACCGTGAGGAGGAGCACCGTAACGAAGTGCATTTAATAAGAAGCTGAATTTCTCTTCTGCTTCTTCATCAGAAATACCAAGCGCTTCAAAAATCGCTTTTTGCATTTCTAATGTATAAATACGTAGTGAACCACCACCAACTTCAGTACCATTCAATACCATGTCGTAAGCAACAGAAAGTGCTTCACCTGGATTGCTCTTCACTTCTTCTACGCTTGATTTTGGTAGCGTGAATGGATGGTGAACAGAAGTCCATTTGCCATCGTCAGTTTCTTCAAACATTGGGAAGTCAACAACCCAAAGTGGAGCCCACTCACAAGTTGAAAGATTCAAATCATGGCCAATCTTCACACGAAGAGCACCCATTGCATCATTTACAACTTTAGCTTTATCTGCACCGAAGAATACGATATCGCCATCTTGCGCACCAACACGTGCCAACAGTTCAAGTACGATTGGCTCAATGAATTTCACGATTGGAGATTGAAGACCTTCAATTCCTTTAGCGAGTTCATTAACTTTGATGTAAGCCAAACCTTTTGCACCATAGATGCCAACGAATTTAGTGTATTCATCGATTGCACTACGTGGCAATGACGCTGCACCTGGAACACGTAAAGCAACAATACGGCCTTTAGGGTCTTTTGCGGGACCCGCAAATACTTTGAACTCTACTTCTTGCATTAAGTCTGCAACGTCAACGAGTTTCAACGGAATACGCATATCAGGTTTGTCTGATGCATAGTCACGCATTGCATCTGCATACGTCATACGTTGGAATTTATCGAATTTAACGCCAAGAAGTTCATCGAACATCTTCACAGTAAGGACTTCCATTAAGTCCATAATGTCATCGTCACTCATGAACGATGTTTCAACGTCGATTTGAGTAAATTCTGGTTGACGATCAGCACGTAAGTCTTCGTCACGGAAACATTTCGCGATTTGGTAGTAACGATCAATACCACCCACCATCAACAATTGTTTGAATAATTGTGGTGATTGTGGAAGTGCATAGAAACTACCATTTTGTACACGACTTGGTACTAAGTAGTCTCGCGCACCTTCAGGTGTTGCACGTGTCAAAATAGGCGTTTCAACGTCTAAGAAACCATTGTCTTCGAAATAATTACGAATAAGATTGGTTAATTTAGAACGGAAGCGTAAACGATCCAACATTTCAGGACGACGAATATCTAAGAAACGATATTTCAAACGAATTTCTTCAGAAATATTGGTATTTTCATCATTTAACGGGAATGGAGGTGTTTCTGAAGCGGCAAGAACTTCGATGTCTTTACCTAAAACTTCAATTTGACCACTCACCATATTGGCATTTTCAGTACCTTCATAACGGCGACGAACACGACCTGTAATTTTTAATACATATTCAGAACGTGCTTTATCTGCAGTTGCAAATGCTTCTGGAGTATCTGGGTCAATAACCACTTGAACGAGGCCATCACGGTCACGCATATCAAGGAAAATAACACCACCATGGTCACGGCGACGATGTACCCAACCGCATAGTGTAACGGTTTGGTCGATTTGGGCTTCAGTTAAAGAGCCACAGTAATGAGTTCGCATCATAATGAAGATTATCCAAACTATATTGGCTGAAAAGACGGATGCGTAAACCGCGCACCGTCAAAAAAATAAGTTTTCGATTATGCCTTGTTGCATGGTTTGTCACAAGAAGTAGATCAAAAAACCGCAGAAATTAACCTGAAAATGAGCAATTTGGCAGCAAGTTTCCTGATTCATCCCATTCTTTGTTGCCGATCTAAAAACAAGAATAATAAGCATCCTAAGCTAAAGGTGCTTAACCAGCCCTGCATAAACTCATTAATCGAACGGCCTGTAAAATAATAGGTATCAGCATGCCAAACCTCATGAGGAATGTAGCGAGCATAATCCCAAAAAGAAAATAAACCCAAGAATGTAGATAGTATAAAAAGAGTCCACGCGAAAACTTTAATTTTTATACTGACCTTCCAATGCTGTTTATAGCGCTGGTAATAGTGAAGGCACATCCAAGCGAGAAAAGGCAAAGCAAGAGCAGAAGAGCCTAGTTGCAAAAGACGATGTAATGGATATGGACGTCCAAAAAGATGAACTGTTGTCGCTAATACATCTTTAAATACAAAGGTCCGAAAGTCTGCATGCGTTAAACCATCCCAAATCAGATGAGTCGCTATGCCGATGATGAGTGCAAATATGATTCCAATAAAAAATATAGAAATACGTTTTAAAGAATTGAGCGCAAGATCATGTTGCACACCAAAAAAACGGTACACCACTGGACGATAAAGAAAATACCAAACTGCACAAAAGACGAGACCTAATGTAAGGTTGGGATAGATCAGGCCTTTCCATTGGTGCGTCAGCATGCTGGCATGAACTGTAAATAAGCGGTAAAGATCGGGTGTCATACTCCCAATTGCTAAAGCAGCAATCGGTAAAGTATTTTGGCTAAGCTTGGAAAGAGGAGGGGCTATAACGGCATGAGAGATTGTAAAAGGCATTAGAAATCAAAAATTACTCACATCATTCAAACGACCAGTCTAACGAATCGTCTAATTAAAAATGTTTTTTATTGCAAAACAAATGAAATGTTATAGTATAACAAAAATAAAACATATCGTGATTCGGGACACATCCAATGCAGTTTTATAAAAATATTTTGACCTTATCCATTTTAGCTGTCATATCCGTTCCTTCGTTTGCAGCAGAAAGTGAAAATGTTGAAAAGTTAGAAACCATTCGAATTAAGGCTCATCCACTTGAGCAAACTTCACAAGATTTTGCAGTTGCAGATACTGTTGTTGATCAAAAGCATTTATCGCAAGGTGCTGCCACCATTGGGGATGCGCTGAGTAGTGAAGTAGGAATTTACGCTAATCAGTTTGGGGCTGGTTCGAGTCGTCCAGTCATTCGGGGGCAAGATGGGCCACGCGTTAAAGTACTTCAAAATTCATCAGAAAATATTGATGTCTCGACGTTGTCTCCTGACCATGCCGTAACTGTAGATCCTGTGCTTGCAAAACAAGTCGAAGTAATTCGAGGTCCTTCAACTTTACTGTTTGGTGCTGGAACTGTGGGCGGTTTAGTCAACGTTATTGATAACAAGATCCCTACGCAAATGCCTGAAAACGGCTATGAAGGACAAGTTGGCTTACGTTACAACACTGGAAGTGATGAAAAACTGGCGAGTGCTGGTGTAACTGTAGGTTTGGGTAGTCAAGTGGCTTTACGTGTTGAGGGGTTAACACGTGATGCGAATAACTACATTGCGCCAAATTATATTCATGAAGGTGAAAAAGAGCGTCGTGTAGACAATACTTTTGCTCAGGGTGATTCAGTTAACGTCGGATTGTCTTGGATTTATGACCGAGGTTATACAGGCATTTCTTATAGCAACCGTCGAGACCAATATGGTTTGCCTGGGCATAGCCATGAATATGAAAGTTGTAGTGCTCATCTAACGGGAATACCGCATTTACATTGTGGCGATCATGAACATGAAGATGGTGAAGAAGCCCATGATCATGGAAATGAAGAACATGATCATGAACATGGCGGCCCATGGATTGATTTAAAATCTGAGCGTTATGATTTTAAAACTGAGTTAAATGATCCATTTGCAGGCTTCCAAAAGTTACGTGCTCAGGCGAGCTATACTGATTATCAGCATGATGAAATTGAAGAAGGAACAATTGCAACCCGATTCCAAAACAAAGGCTATGACGGGCGTATTGAGTTAGTACATAACCCTATTGCTGATTGGGAAGGGGTCATTGGCGCGCAGTTAGGCCAGCAAAAATTAGATTTGACTGGCGAAGAAGCTTTTATGGCTCCGACCACTACGAAAAAGTGGAGCATATTTGCCTTAGAACATAAACAATGGAAAGACGTACATTTTGAGCTTTCTGCACGTGCAGATCAGCAAGAAATTGATGTAGACGACAACTCTAAACAAGATTTTGATGGTTCTGCCTTTTCTTATGCTGGTGCTGCGAACTGGGAGTTTGCACCAAACTATAAACTTTCTTTTGTAGCCTCTCATCAAGAGCGTTTACCTTTAGCTCAAGAGTTATATGCAAATGGTGGGCATTTTGCGACGAATACTTATGAGTTAGGAAATGATCAACTCAGTAAGGAAAAATCGAATAATGTTGAGTTAGGTTTGCATTTTGATAATGACAAACTTGATTACCATCTTCATGTTTACCATAACTGGTTTGATGACTACATCTATGCGCAGACCCTTGACCGTTATAAAGACTTCCGTTTAGTTCAATACACCCAAGATAAAGCACGTTTCTATGGTGCAGAGGGTGAAATTGGTTATCAAATTACCCCAATGTACAAGATCAGTGCTTTTGGTGACTATGTGCGCGGTAAAATTGATGCTGAAGGAAATGCACCACGTATTCCAGCAGGACGCTTAGGGACTAAAGTCGATGCAGACTTCGGTGATGGTTTTAGTGGTTCTGCCGAGTATTATCATGTCTTTAACCAAGACAAAATCGCGGCCTACGAGACCGAAACTGAAAGCTATAACATGCTAAATCTTGGTGTGGCATATTCTGGGCAATATGGTGCAAAAACAGATTATCGTGTCTATATGAAAGCGAATAACTTGTTAGATGACACCATTTATCAACATGCATCATTCTTATCAAATATTCCACAAGTTGGACGCAATTTTACAGTAGGTGTTGATTTTAGTTTTTAAGGCTTTAACACGAAACTAAACTTGAAAAATCAATCCAAAAGACCTAACTTGAAGCTATCAAGTTAGGTCTTTTTTATGCGTATTTTTCAACGAATTCATCAAAAAATAAATTGGTCAGGGCGTCGTTATATGGCGATATTACTTTGCGTTGTTGCTATTGCATATCTTGCATCGGCAATTTACCACACAGTAAAACCATTGCCACAAGGGATTAACTTTAGTGGCAAGCTTAGACATGCCGATGTCAAATTTTTAGCAGATAAAACCTACCTTGATGCAAAAGGGCAACAACAGGTTGATCAGCACATCTTTGATGAAATCTTGAAAATGATTGATGAGGCAAAAACCACGATTGTGGTGGATATGTTCTTGTTTAATTCAGAAGTTGGCGATTCAAAAATAAAGCAAAGACCACTCATGCAAGAGTTAACCGATGCATTGGTAAGTAAAAAAAGACAAAATCGCCAAATTCAGATTGTGATGATTACTGACCCGATTAACTCGGTCTATGGGGGCTTAAAACCTGAAAATTACCGTCAGTTGCGTCAAGCGGGTGTTGATGTGATTGAAACCAATTTAGGTCCATTACGTGCGTCTAACCCATTCTGGTCCGGCTTATGGTACATCTGCTGCCAGAATGTTGGAAATAATCCTGAAAAAGGCTGGTTACCCAATCCGTTCGGTGATGAAAAAATTACACTGCGTAGCTATTTAAACTTATTTAACTTTAAGGCGAATCACCGTAAAACCGTGGTCGTCGATACCGATGCGGGCTGGAAATCACTCGTAACTTCTGCAAACCCACACGATGGTAGTTCTAGACACTCAAATGTTGCATTGGTTGTAACGGGAGCCACAGCAGCTGATGTTCTACAAACTGAAGCAGCGGTTGCACGAATGTCGGGAAGTAGTGCACCCTCGCTCATTTTAGGTGATTTTGAAAAAGACGTAACCAAACCTCAAGTCCAAGTCTTAACTGAAGGGGCGATTTATCAATCTGTATTAAAATTGATTAACTCAGCTCAGCCTAAAGAGTACCTTGATTTGAGTATGTTCTATTTATCTGAACGTAAGATTATTCAGGCTTTAAAAAATGCTCAAGAAAGAGGGGTGATTGTTCGCGTTTTGCTTGACCCAAATAAAGATGCTTTTGGCCGACAAAAAAATGGTATTCCAAACCGTCAGGTGGCTTCAGAACTTCATGCTGTAGGTATTCCAATCCGTTGGTGTGATACGCATGGCGAGCAGAACCATAGCAAAATGATATTAAAATATAACGCTCAGCAAGCTGAGTTGATTGTAGGATCGGCTAATTTTACAGCCCGTAATTTAAAAAATTATAACCTTGAAACTGACATGCTGGTGATTGGTAAAGTTCAAGATCAAGTCTTTAAAGACGCTCAAAATTACTTCAATACCTCGTGGTCAAACCTGCAAGGCAGACAGATGAGCGTGGACTATGTGAAGTATGCAGATGAGTCTAAAGTGAAGTATTGGATTTATCGTTTTATGGAATGGTCTGGATTGTCGACTTTCTAATTCTATTTTTTATATAAACGTTGAGGTTATATGTTCACGACGGAGTCTCACGTCGTCTCACCCTAAACCTAGAGCTCATTCGTTACTTTGGTTTTGCCCAAAGTAACCAAAGGCATTTGTCATCCACAAAACCTGTTCAATATCTTCATTTAACCGATTTTATTGCAAAAACAATATATTCATAAATTTCGGGCAGGTTGTGGATGACATTTAGCACCAGCGAATATTGGAAAATATTTAATTTCTATATCACTTAGCCTATTCCATCATTCAAATAATTTAAGGCGCTGGCGGAATCAACTGATCCAAAGTCTTATCATCTAACTTTTCCAATTCACTCAAATCAGTCTTAATTTTCCACTGTGACTCATCATCAACAGGATTTGGTAAACGTGCCTCAAGCCAATCACAGACCACATCTGGAGAAAACTCCGGATGATTACACTGAATAATCCACGATAAAAAATCTTTTGCTTCACCGTTCATATACGGAGGTGGAGAAACAGGAAAGAATAAGGTCGGTAGGCGTTCGTTTGTTGATAGGTAGTTTAAAACATGCCCTAACTCTTGAACTGTTTGCCATGCAAGTGGGTGTTCTACATCAATACTGAACTTAAACCACCAAGCGTGTTCGCCATCTGCACCATTCGCCATGATACGTGCTTCTTGCACACTTGGAACTTTGCAGAAAAACTGATGAAGACGTTCAAAACTGATTTCAGACACAGCAATTGACCTAGCTAGAAAAAAGCTAATGTTAGCATAGATACAGATTCTTCATATTTTCTTTATAGTCATTACAAACCTTAGCAATGTTATCTGTTTTATTCATGGTTTCTCCTTGACTGTCTTCTAATCTAGCTTCATATCAAGATTAAAAGGAAATAGGGCATGAAAAAGCCAATCGTTCTTGTACTTTCGACGTTAATGTTAGGTATATCAGCTACCGCGATGGCCGATACAAATCATCGTTGGGATAATAATCATGGTAGAGACCATGACCGATATGAACACCGTGATCGTGATGACCGTCGCCATGATTATCGTAATGATCATCGGGCTCCAAGTTGGTCAAATGCCGATCGTGGTAAGCACTATGGTAGATATGTAGCATTTAAACGCGGTGATCGTATTCCTGCGGAATACCGTAATAGTCGCTATTATGTTTCAGACTGGAGATCGCATCGTTTGTATGAGCCACCACGTGGATACCGTTGGGTTAAAACGCCTAACCAATATTTACTCGTAGACTCAAAACATCAAATTTATCGTGTTCGTTAATTTTGAAATATAGAATATATAAATGGCCTCAATCTTGAGGCCATTTTTTTATGCTAATTCATCATCTTGAGGCTGAGGAGGCTTTAAGGTTGTAGGTGTTTTTGCATGTTTTTCTTTCATCACTGAAGGATAATTCCAAGATGCAAAACGAACAACCAAGATAGAAAGGGCTAAAATAAGAATTGAGCCTGTAATAATGACTTGGTCCATATCCGCTTTATGGTCATGTTGGATATCTGAAATGAGTAGACGGGTTAATGCCGTAATCGCAACATAAATAAGAAAGCGTACAGGCATATGATTGGTTTTAAAGTAAATCCCAACCATTGCTCCAAGTTCTAAGTATATAAATAATAATAAAATATCATCAATTGAAGCATACTTTTTGACAGTCAAAATTTCAAAAACAGTATTGGCTGCGGACCACGCCACCATACAGCCAATAATAAACAGGGCTAAATAATGAAAAGCTTCAACGGCATAATGACCAAATCGGTCCAGAATACGCTCATACTTTTTGGGATCAGGCATAGTAAAATCTTTTGTTCGCTTCGTAATGTTTAGAAATTAAACAAATTTCATGCCAATTGAAATAGTAGATACAAAATAAAAAACGCCTGATTTTTCAGGCGTTTTTTATAAAGAACTTAATTAAGCTTGGTTCGTAAAGTAATCTTCACTAAAGCCCATAATTAAGTCAGAACCTGCTTTGATTTTAGCAATACGCGCATCAATATCTGGCAAGATACGTTCAGCAAAGTATTGAGCTAAAGCAAGTTTGTTTTGATAGAAATCACCAGATTTATCTTTAGCAGCAGCTGCAATCTTCGCAAACATATAAGAGAAGCTGAGTAAACCAACTGCATGTAAGTAATCAACCGCAGCTGAGTTCGGGAAGTCTACATTTTCAGCAGCTTGTTCAATAATAAACTGAGTGATTGCTTCAATTTCAGTTGCAGCATCTAAAGTTGCATCTTTAATAAAGTTCAAATCTGTGTCTAAGTCATTTGCAAAGTCACGGATTTCAGTGATGTATTCAGCAATGAACGCACCGCCGCACTTAATGGTTTTACGACCAATTAAATCTTGAGATTGAACGCCGTTTGTTCCTTCGTAAATTTGAGCAATACGAAGATCACGAATGCATTGTTCCATGCCCCATTCACGGATATAACCGTGACCACCGAACACCATTTGAGCATCTAAAGTTGCTTGGAATGCTGTATCGGTCAGGTAAGCTTTAGCAATAGGTGTTAAAAGCGCAACGCGATTATTGGCTTTTTTCACAGCTTCGGCATCAGTTGAGAATTTAGTGATATCGAGCTGTTGACCTACATAGACTGCAAATGCACGTGATGCTTCATTGTTTGCACGTACGTTTAACAACATACGACGTACGTCACCATGTACCAAAATGCTATCTGCTGGTTTGTTTGGTGATTGAACACCTAATGCACTACGGCCTTGTAAGCGGTCAGTCGCATATTGTGCTGCATTTTGATATGCAAACTCAGATGCACCTAAACCTTGAATACCCATAGATAAACGTTCGTAGTTCATCATAACGAACATGGCAGCAAGACCTTCGTTTTCTTTACCAACGAGGTAACCTTTTGCTCCATCAAAGTTCATCACACAAGTTGCAGATGCTTTAATCCCCATTTTATGTTCGATAGAACCTGGACCAACTAGGTTGCGTTCACCTAATGAACCATCTTCATTAACAAAGTACTTAGGTACGATAAAGAGCGAGATACCACGTGAACCAGCAGGCGCATCTGGAGTTTTAGCAAGTACCAAGTGAATGATGTTTTCTGCTAAGTCGTTGTCACCACCAGTGATGAAAATTTTAGTACCTGTAATGTTATAAGTACCATCTTCATTAGGTTCAGCTTTAGTTTTGATAATACCTAAGTCAGTACCTGCATGCGGTTCTGTCAAACACATCGTGCCTGACCATTCGCCTGAGTAAATCTTAGGTAAGTAAGTTTCTTTTTGTTCTTGAGATGCATAGCTGCTTAAAGCCATGCCTGCACCCACAGAAAGAAGCGGGTAGAGCATAAATGATGGGTTAGTTGCAAATAACATTTCATCAGAAAGAACGGTGAGCATTTTTGGCATGCCTTGACCGCCCCATTCTTCGTCGGCACCTAAGCCAATCCAACCACCTTCTGCATATTGACGGAATGCATCTTTAAAACCAGCTGGTGTGAACACCTCGCCGTTTTCATAGCGAGCGCCTTCTTCATCACCGGTACGGTTTAATGGATGAGTCACGTTCTGAGCAAATTTAGCCATTTCTTCTAAAATTGCTTCAGCAGTTGCAGCATCTACATGAGCGAGTTTCTCATTAGACTGCCAAAATTGTTCTGCTTTGAATACATCATTTAAGATGAATTTCATATCAGCTAAAGGAGCATTGTAAATTGGCATAATCGTTCACCTTTTTTGTGCACATTGGCCTGTGCTAGATATCCTGTTAAACGAAATGGATATGGAATTTAAAGTGTAAATTTATCATTGATTTTATAAAAAAAGGACCGTCAAAACTGAGCAGTCCTTTTTCGTTTTTTAACATTGCATATCGCAACTAACTATGGTTAGAAAGCGAAATGTTCAGCATCTAATGACATTAATGGATCGAGGCCACCAGCAATAACATCTACATGTGAGCGAACACGTGGCAAGATTTTTTTGAAGTAGAATCGAGCAGTTGTTACTTTTGCATTGTAGAAGTCAACTTCGCTAGTACCTTCTGCTAATTTCTCTTGTGCAACAAGTGCCATACGAGCCCATAGGTACGCTAAAGTGATATAACCTGAGAAGTAGAGGTAGTCTACAGCAGCAGCACCTACTTCATCTGGGTTTTGCATTGCGCGCATACCGATTTGCATAGTGAGATCGCCCCATTCTTTGTTAAGCGCTGCAAGCGGCTCAACAAATTCTTTCATGGCAGCGTTGTCTTTGTTTGCTTCAACAAATTTGTGAACCATTTTGGTAAAGTCTTTCAGCATTGCACCTTGAGTTTGCAATACTTTACGACCTAACAAATCAAGTGCCTGAATTTCGGTTGTACCTTCATACAAGCAAGCAATACGTGTATCACGTACGATTTGTTCCATGCCATGCTCAGAAATAAAGCCATGACCACCGAAGACTTGAACACCGTGCTTAGCAGACTCAGAACCAGTTTCAGTTAAGAATGCTTTTGCAATTGGAGTCAATAAAGACAAGATGTTGTCAGCAAACTTACGCTCTTCTTCTGTTTCGCCTTTTTCAACGATATCAGCATATTGAGCAAGTAAGTAAACAAGTGAACGACCGCCTTCAGCAAACGCTTTTTGAGTTAAAAGCATATTACGTACAGCAGGGTGAACGATAATCGGATCTGCATCTTTTTCTGGAGCTTTCGGACCAGAAAGAGAACGCATTGCTAAACGTTCTTTCGCGTAAGTTAACGCACCTTGGAAAGATGATTCAGATGCTGCTAAACCTTGAACAGCAGTACCAATACGTGCTGTGTTCATGAAGGTGAACATACAGTTCAAACCACGGTTTTCAGGTCCGATCAAGTAACCTTTAGCTTGGTCAAAGTTAATGACACAAGTCGCGTTACCATGAATACCCATTTTATGTTCGATAGAACCACAACGTACCGCATTACGCTCGCCAATTGTTCCATCTGCATTTACATGGAATTTAGGAACGATGAATAATGAGATACCTTTGGTACCTTTCGGCGCACCTGGTAAACGTGCAAGAACGATATGGATGATGTTCTCAGCCATGTCGTGTTCACCAGCAGAGATAAAGATTTTCTCGCCAGAGATTGCATAGCTACCATCAGCATTTGGTTCTGCTTTAGAGCGGATAATACCTAAGTCCGAACCTGCATGAGATTCAGTTAAGCACATCGTACCTGTCCAAACACCTGAAACAAGGTTTGGTAAATAAGTATCTTTCTGTTCATCAGAACCATGATGTTCTAATGTACGTACAGCTCCGTGAGACAAGCCTGGGTACATACCCCAAGACCAGTTTGCTGTACCAACCATTTCAGAAATTGCAATACCTAGAGAGTTAGGTAAAGCCTGACCACCGTATTGTTCTTCTGCTGATAAAGACGGGAAGCCAAGTTCAATATATTTTTGATAAGCTTCTTTAAAGCCTGTTGGAGTGGTAACTACGCCATCATTCCAAGTACAACCTTCGCGGTCGCCAACTTGGTTTAAAGGAGAAAGTTCATTTTCACAAAAGTCTGCCGCAGCTTCTAAATATTGATCAACCAATTCACGGCTTACGTTACCTTGGAAATCAGGTAATTTTGCATAGTGTTCTTCAGCATTTAATAATTCATGCAAAACGAATTGCATATCACGTAAGGGCGCTTTGTATTGTGGCATATCGGGTTCCTCAATACTGGTGAAACCAGAGTTATAATCTTAATCTATGATAATGTGCCATGAGGCACCTTGGACTATTACATCGTGCAACAACTTGCATAACTGCACAAGCACCTCAGGACCTTTACTTTGTGACTGCAAAGTCAAGAAAAAAATGCTTAAACTAGCTAAGTGCTTTGAGTGTAAACACTTTTGGTTATGTTTATATGATACAAATAGTCAAAATCGTAAATAGTTATGTATAAACAAAAGGCGCCTATAGGCGCCTTTTGTTTCATGATTTTTAGAATTATTTTGCTTGAACTGATGCAGGAGCAGGGGCGTTAACTGGTGGTTGAGGGCGCTTTGGTTCAAAACGAAGGTTACAAGTACCTTCAAGTGTCTTATCTCCAACTTGAACATTTACTGCTTGTCCGTTGGCCTTACCATCACATGCTTTTTGGATTTGTTCAAAGCGCGCTTGACGTTCTGCACGATGCTGTTCCCATGCTGCTTTTTGTTCTGGTGTGAACTCACGATGTTTCATACGGTGGTGGCCTTCACGTGGGCCATCTTGCATCATGCCACGTTCTGGCTTAGGTGGTTGAGTCGTCGATTGACAAGCCGCTAAACTTCCCATTGTTACAATTGCCGCACTGAATAATGCAATTTTTGCCGTCATTTTCATATTTAAAGCCTTTTAATGTTGTGTTTACTGATGGCTTAAAGATTAGATAATAAAGATGTAGAAACAATGGAGAGTTTTTCTTTTCGTTGTTGGTTACAATGCCAAATATAGCGTAAAAATGAGAGAGTGCTTTTGAACGTTCTACGTGTTCCCATTGCATTACGGTTGTTTTTGACAGTCTTGCTCACCACATTACTTATTGCGACTGCAAGCTTGAGCGTTTTGCACTGGACAATGCAAAAGAACTTTGCCAAATATGTGGCTGACGTTGAAATGCAGAAGCTCGACCGCCTTATTACCAATCTTAGCAATGTCTATACGGTGTACCATGATTGGGGAAATGCGATTCAGGCACAAATTTTACAAATCGAAGGGACTGCGGCTCCCGATGATTATGATCGCCTCTCGCAGTGGTGGCTCCGTCGCCAATATGATATTGCCATACAACAGCACTCTTTCGATGAACATGCCCTCATCAATATTTCACCTCAAGTTGCGCCGACAAATAAAAATACTATTTTTAGCGATGAAGAGTTAAAAACGCTTGAGCAAAATTTACCTTCTCAATATCAACCGTTTGAAGGGCTACGTTTCCCTTTAAGTGCAAACCAGTTTCGCCCAAGTGATGATAAAAATAAGTCAAAGAAGGGGAGCTTAAAAGATATTGAAACTCAAAATGGTAAGAAGCGTTTTATTGCTTTACCTGACCGTTTGGGTTTAAGTTCTCGTTTGTCTTTATATGATGCAAATCACCAGTTTGTGGTTGGTGAACCGCCTTCTTCAGATCAGATGTCATTTCGTCCGATTATCTTAAACAATCAAGTCGTGGGATATTTAGGCTTAAAACCCGTTTTAGATAAAGAAGATGCTTTAAGTATTAATTTCTTTAGTAATCAAAAGCGTTATTTACTCTTAATTTATGCTTTAACCTTGCTCTCAAGTTTAGTTGCGGCGCTATTGATGGCGACTTATTTTAAGAAACCGATTCAGCGTTTATTAAATGCGACAAATGAATTAACGAAAGGAAATTATCAGCATCAAGTTGTTATTAAACGAAATGACGAATTAGGTGATTTATCCACCCAATTGAACCATTTGGCAGAAATTTTGCATCGGCATGAAGAATCACGTCGTCAATGGGTAGCGGATACTTCCCATGAATTAAAAACGCCATTGGCTGTATTGCAAGCACAAATTGAAGCGATGCAAGACGGTATTCGAAAGGCAACCCCTGAACATCTAGATGCGATGATGCGTCAGGTTTCAAGCCTGAAAAAACTGACTCAGGACCTTGCGGACTTGGCGCAGGCAGATGCACAACAACTCAAGTGTTATTTGAGTTCTGTCAATCCGTGGGAAGTTGTATTACAAGAGGTTGAGAACTTTAAACCGAAACTTGAGCAAGCTGATCTCGAAATTCAAGTTGAAGGAACAAGTTCTCCGCTATTATTAGATCGTGATCGGTTTAAACAGATTATTGTTAATTTAATTAGTAATAGTATTCGTTACACAGAAACAGGTGGCAAAATTCATATTCATACAGCTCAAACTCCGCAGGAGTGGACTTTGTATGTTGATGACAGCCCATTTGGTTTAAACGATGAGCAGTTATCTCGTTTAGGTGAACGTTTCTATCGCGTAGATGATTCGCGTACGCGTAGTACAGGTGGAACAGGGCTAGGCTTGGCTTTGTCTTGTAAAATTGCGCAGGCGCTCGGTGGTACACTCAGTTTTGAACATTCACCCTTAGGTGGTTTACGTTGTGTACTCACTTTTAAAAAGCAGAGTTAAATATAAAAGGAAAAATATCTCATGAAACATGTGATGTTGGTTGAAGATGAAGTCGAATTGGCGCATTTGGTGCGTGATTATCTTGAAGCTGCCGGTTTTGAAGTAAGTATGTTTCATGATGGTCAAGATGCTTATGCGAGTTTCCAGCAACGTAAACCTAATTTAATGGTTCTGGACTTAATGGTTCCACGAATGGATGGTTTGACCATTTGCCGTAAGGTTCGTGAACAGTCAGATTTACCGATTATTATGGTGACTGCTCGTACCGAAGAAATCGACCGCGTCTTGGGTCTGAATATGGGCGCTGATGATTATGTATGTAAACCGTTTAGCCCAAAAGAGTTGGTTGCTCGCGTACAGGCAGTTTTACGCCGTTTAGAACGTAAGGCAGAACCGGAACTGAATGATTCTTTCCGAATTGATAAAGCACAGCAAAGAATTTGGTATCAACAAAAATCGTTGAGCTTAACGCCAACCGAATTTCGTTTACTTGAGCTATTTTTAGAGCATGTTGGACAAGTTTATTCACGAGCACAATTATTGGATCATATTAATCCAGATAGTTTTGACGTTGCCGATCGTGTGATTGACAGTCATATCAAAAACTTGCGCCGAAAAATTAGTGAAGCGGCTGAAACTGGTAACCGCCATGAGTGGATTCAAGCAGTTTACGGTGTAGGTTACCGCTTCGAATATCCAGAAGAATAAGTACTCACAAAAGTTATTCTGTGGATAACCACAATGTTATCCACAGAAAATGTGGATAATTTTAAAGATTTTATGGATAAATTATAATCTTTGTATGATTTGGCACGAATTGCCAAATCTCGTCTATATCTGCATTTCTAACTGCGATACATCCTAAAGTCCAATCCTTATGTGGCATATAAGTCGAGCTAAAAGGCATCGATAGTAAGGATTTTGGGACTGATCCATGAATCATGATATCTCCTCCTGTTGGTTGATTATGTTGCTTGGCATAAGCAATATCTTTCGCATCGGGATAGGAGATATGCAAAGATTTATAGTACGCACTTTGTGAGTTTCGCCAATCTATAGAATAAACACCTTCAGGTGTTTTACCATCATTTTCAAAGTGTTTATGCCCTTCAGGGTTAAAGCCTAGACGAATAGGATAACGACGAATCACCTCATTATTATTTTTGAGGAGGAGGACGCGTTGATTTTTAAACACTTCAATTGAGGTGACAGGCTTTGTCTTGATCAGTTCTAAGATCTCTTCGGTTGAAAGAGCTTTATGGGATGATGTAAAAGTCGGTAAATATTTTTCATAATTATAAAAAGCGATTCCCAATGGAATCATGAGAAGTGTACAAATAATGATAGGTCTAATTTTCATATATTATTCTTTAATGTTTAAGAAACTCTCTAAGCTACCACTAAAGCGGCTTAAGAGAGTTTTAGTCTTTTAAAATATTAAGAAGAACAGCTTACCGCTACATCTGGTACGTCACTTGGTAAAGGACCTAAATCTTGTGGCTGTTCAAGTTCTGGTTGTCTTGTATATGGCTGATCAAGCAGCTTAAACAAACGGTCTACTTCGCTAAAATCATCTCGTTCAGCTGCTTCAATAGCACGTTGAGCCATGTGATTCCGTAATATATAAACTGGATTAGCTTTTTGCATATTCGCATCAAGCTCATCTGTATCTTGATGTTCACGAATGCTTTGATATTGGCTAAGAAACTCATCAAACTGTCGAATATCAAGGCAATCATCTCGTAGAGTTTTATATTCTTTATTTTGAAGTCGGATAAAGCTTTGAGTGTAATCGAGTTGTTCAGTTTGTAAGATTTTTAAAAAAGTAAAACTACAATCAAGACTATCTTTATGAAAATGGGGTAATCCCATTTTTTGACATAAACCAGTTGTGTAATGTTCCATGAAGGTTGGTTCAAATTGTTCTAAGCAACGCGCTAACTCTTCTTTGAACTGATCCTTTTGTTCAGGCTCAGCGAGAGGGATTAAGTTGTTTAACCACGTCCATAAATTCCAATGACCTATACTTGGTTGATTTTGGTAAGTATAACGGCCTTGATAATCCGAGTGGTTATTGATCCAGTTCGGACGAAAGCGCTCCATAAAGCCATATGGACCAAAATCGAGTGTAGAACCAGTAATGTTGAGATTGTCTGTATTCATCACCCCATGAGCAAATCCAACCAACTGCCATTTTGCAATCATAATTGCAGTACGCTCAACCACCTTTTTGGCAAAGGATAAAATAGGGTTCTCGGTTTCTAGACACTCAGGATAATGCCACTCAATACATTTTTGAGTGAATTCTGGCAGCAACTCTGGAGCGTATTGATTAATCCATTCAAAATGCCCTAAACGGATATGACATTCAGATGTTCTTAGTAACATCGCGCCTAACTCTAGTTTTTCGCGCTGTACCCCTTGAGTGGAGGTTGTAAAACCTACGGCGTGACTAGAAGCGACTCCTAAAGCATTTAAAGCATGCCCAGCTAAATATTCACGAACCACAGAACGCAACACTGCGCGTCCGTCTCCCATTCTTGAATAGGGTGTCGGGCCTGCACCTTTTAGATGTAGATCTATGGTTTGACCCTTTGTATTAATTATTTGCGCAATCAGTAAGCCACGACCATCACCGAGTTGTCCCGCCCATTGTCCGAATTGGTGACCAGCATAGACCATAGCAAGAGAAGGAAATTCAGAGAAAGTACGCTGTCCGCTACAGATTTCAACCCATGCATTTTTTTCGTCTTCTGACCATTGCAGCTCATCAGCCAAAGCAGTATTGAAATGGCCTGCTTTTGCACCACGTAAAGGTGATGGTTGCTGCACATGGAATAATTTAGACGGAAGTGAAGGGTAAAGCGGATTAAATTGCATGGGCTTGGCAAAATAGAGAAAGCAGATTTCACTATACCATAGTTAAAAAGCGGGCATAAAAATAGCTCCCGAAAGAGCTATTTTAGAGCAGAATTTATTTTAGTCTGATACTACATTAGTGTTCTTTTTAATGTTACGCATTAAAGTTTCTAAACACTCACGATGATGACTTAAACGGTGTTCAAGCAATTGAAAATCAACTTTAAGCTTGTGATCCATTCTATGAATCTTTTCAGCCATTGCTGCTTTTTTCGCTTGTAGTTCTTGCTCTTTTAGCTTTGCCCAGTCATTTAATGTATGGGTAAAAGCTTCGTATTCCTGAGCAATACGTTGTTTCATCTGAGTCATATCAGCATTTACATTGTGACCATAAATAGCAAGGTCTTGTTCAGCGTATTTAAATTTCATCGCTAATTCTGCTTTTTTAATATTAAAGCTTGGAATACGACGTAAATTTTTAGCTAAACCAAGTTTAGAACATGACCAGATCAACCATTTTGTTGGATCATATTGCCACCATTTCACACCATTACGATAATCGTATTGGAAGATGTGATGATAGTTATGGTAACCCTCGCCCCAAGTAGCAATGGCTAACCAGAAATTATCACGTGCAGTGTTTTCGTCTGTATAAGGACGTTTACCCCACATGTGGCAAAGCGAGTTAATAAAGAAAGTCACTTGATGGCTAATGATTAAACGCAATAGACCACCTATGAGGACTACACCCCACAAATCGCCAGTTGCCCAACCAATTAAGCCTAAAATTCCAACATGAACTGCAACTACGAGTAAACCATAGTATTTATGCTGGAACATGACCAGTTTATCGTTCAATAAGTCTGGTGCATTTTTAAAATCTGGCTCAGATGGTGAATGATCGCGGATCATCCAACCCATATGGGCATACCAAAAACCACGATTAATTGAATATGGATCTTCATCAACATGATCAACATGTCGATGGTGTGTACGGTGACCAGATGCCCAGAACAAAATACTATTTTGCACGGCAAATGTACCACCAATCATTAAAAGAATTTTAAGTGGTAACGACGCTTCATAAGCTCGGTGAGCCCACAGGCGGTGATAACCAGCAGTAATCCCCATACTACTTAGAGCTAAAAGAAAAAATAAGCTTACCCATGCGCTTACACTAAAATCATAATAATACGCATAAATCGGGATTATGATTGCAGCAAGAATTGGTAAACCAATTAAGGTAATGCTAGCGGTCCAGTTAATTGGGGCTTTGAGTGGGGCGGAAGTCATATCCGGCAGCGCTCCTAGAAACCTTGTCAGACAAGGTACAAAGACAAAACGACATAGCAAAACCAATCATCAAGATATATTGCTATTCTATCCTTCATATTAGCACGTGCTTAGTGAGAATCACTAACATTATTGTACAGATGTATTGAAAGAACGGTAACAGATTTAAACTATGTCACAGAGTTTTTCAAGTAGGAGAAGTTGTTTAATGAACGTACAACGATTGAAAAAAAAGAACAACATTGATATTGCAAGAAAATTATCATTGCAGTCTATTTTGATCACGATCAGTCTTGTATTAGCTGCATGTCAAAGTACCCCACAACAAAATATTCAGAAAGGCCAGAAAGCTCAAGTAAAACCAGTCCATCGCGTACAACCTCCTGTAGTAAAAAAGAGAGTAAGTCCTGATGGCATTCAAGATATTGATTGGCAAATTACCCAGATTAATGGGCACAAGGCTAAGTTTTTTAACCAATGGCCAGTTCTTTCTTTAAATTCTGCTGTCAAAACAGTATCAGGTCATACGGGCTGTAATGGCGTTTTTGGTCGATATACTTTTGATTTCAGTCAACAGAAGCTTGATATGCAGGTCAATGCAGGACATTCAAGTTGTGATGGTGCGTTGGCTCAAGAAGCAGAGTTGATTGATTCTTTACAGCGTATTCAAAAATTTCAGTTGGTAGGCAATACACTCTATTTGCTTGACCAAAGCGGTCAGCGATTGATTCAGGCACAAAAGAAATAATAAAAGGTGGTTTTACCACCTTTTTTATATTTACAGAGCTTGTAACATCGTAGTTGGAATATCTGTAATTAGCCCCTGTACATCTAAATCCCGTAGCTTTTTTGCTCTTTCTACATCATTCACTGTCCAAACACTAATATTTAGGTTTGCTTGTTGTGAAAGCTGAATCATTTCATCTGTTGCGAGTTGATCATGCCAGCCAATATGACAACAACCATATTGATGAGCGAGTTCAATTGCGATTGCACCCACTGGAAGTTCAACCAATAAGCCTCGTTTAAATTGAGAATTCATCTCACGTAAAGCAGTTAGAATTTGAAGGTCGAAACTTGTGATGGTCACGACTTTCTCATAACCCTGCAATTCAGTCTCAAGCTTTTGAACGAGTCTTTCTGCTAAAGCCATGTCTCTTACAGCTTTCACTTCAACTTCAATATGATCGAAGTTATCAAGTAAGTTTAAAACGCCTGTAAGTGTAGGTGTTGGTTCAGAGTTTGGCCAATTGGGCCAGTTTTGACGATGATCAAATGATAATGCTTGAGACAAATTAGATTGCTCAACAATTTGATCTATTCCTGCGGTACGTAAAAAGTTGTCATCATGGATCACAACTAATTCTTGATCTTGAAGCTGACGAATATCAAATTCGACACCACGAATACCTAGATTTTTTAAGTGCTGAAAACCACCTAGCGTGTTTTCAGGAGCTTCTTTGCGTGCACCACGATGACCAATAATGCGCATAATTTTCTTCTATCAACTATTTTTAATGATGGTCTCTTCAAAAGAGCAGAGACCATGTTTAATCTAATCTACTTTTAAATAATCTCATTAATATTTTTTTGCCAAAGCACTTCTTGTCCACCTTCAGCACGTTGTAAAGCGCGAGATGCGACAAACAACCAGTCAGACAGACGGTTTAAAAGTTGTAGTGCCGTGGTTTGAATATTCTGATCGCGTGTTTGTACTGACATTAGCGATCTTTCTGCACGGCGGCAAACAGCACGTGCCTGATGGGCATAACTGCAAGTTAAAGAGCCTGATGGTAGAATAAACTCTTTCAGCATCGGTAAGTTTTCATTCATACGGTCAATTTCTTTTTCAAGAAATTCAATGCAAACAGGCTGAAGTAAATTGTAGTTTGGAATACAAACCTCGCCGCCTAAGTCAAAAAGCCAGTGTTGAACTAAGCTCAAACTCTTATCCCAATTTGCTTTGTCTATTACTTGACTTGCAGTGATTTGAGCTCGAAGAACGCCAATAATGGCATTTAGTTCATCGACATCACCAAGTGCTGCAATCCGTAAATCATCTTTGGCAACACGAGAACCATCGCCTAAACCTGTTGTACCTGAGTCGCCTGTGCGTGTATAGATTTTGCTTAAACGGTGTCCCATGATGGATATCCTGAACATAAAAAAGGGGATAATGTCGGTCAGAACATTACCCCGAAACTGGAGTTAAGAAAATATTTTTATAATTAAAGTGAGATATTAATAACGGAAAGTGACCCCAACAGAAGCTTGGCGGCCACCGTTGATATATTCTGAACCGAAATCGTTAACGACAATATTTTCTACATCACCAATATTCTGAATATTAGTGAAAAGTTTTACATTTGAGCTGATATTCCAGAAAGCATTTAGATCAACTGTTGCATAACCTGGAACTTTAATATTAGCAGCGCTTGTATTTGCTTTTGAGCGAGCAACTACAGCAGCATTGACGCCATACAATCCATCATCATAGCCCACTGTCAATGTATAAGTTTGACGTGGTCGATAAGGAGTATCTAATTTAGTCTCTTTATTTTGTGCTTTTGAGTAGACATATTCAGCATTTGCAAATAGATTGTCGAGTACCCATTTTAAGCCAATTTCACCGCCTTGAATTTTTGCTTTATTTAAATTGATGTAGGTTGTTTTTCCATCTATCTTACCCGAGCTAATCAAATTCTCCACATCAGTAGAATAACCTGAAATATAAGCTGATAATCCGTAGTTTAGTTTTTGATCTAAACCAATTTCATAAGAGACACTTTTTTCTGGCTTGAGATTCGGATTACTATAAAAGCTACTACCATAAGAACCATATAAATGTTCTAGTGTTGGTGCTTTAAATGCCGTACCAACATTGGTATAGATACTTGTAAGTGGTAAAAGCTGATAGCGTACTGCGATTTGTCCAACAGTATGTGTGCCAAACCAATCATTATCTTCTAAGCGTATGCCAGCTTGAGTGTTGAGACCATTATTCTGATATTGGTGTTGTAAATAATAACCTGTAGAGTTCGTACTGCGTATCGCTTCCGGAGTAGATGATGCATCATATTCTGACTTGCTATATGTAACACCAGCTAAAATATTCTGGTGTTCCATGAATTTCCAAACTGCGTTTAGATCACTTTCATTTGTTTCAGTATTATAGTGACTAGATGTAAGCTTATAGGTTTGCCAGTCTGTATCGGTTGATACACTTGTGTTCTTAATATTGGAATAACGTGCATTAAGTTTAATATCAGGATTGACTTGATATGAACCTAACCAATTGATGAGTTGATTTTTGAAATCACGTATTCCTGTGTTGGAATTTAAAGTTGAGTCATAATATACATTGGTACCTTGATTTTCACTAATAGAGATACTGGTATCAATCTGATTTTGCTGATAACCTATTTTTGCATGGTATCCTTTTTGATCAAAGCCAGCTTTATCATTTTTATCTTGAATGCTAAGTATTCGTGTTCCATCCGATTCTAAACGTTGTCCGCCTACTTGGGCATAGAATCCAGAAGCATCAACATAACCTGCATTAATAATTGATTTATAAGTATTATTCTCTCCATAAATTCCAGTTAAATTTATACCTGATTTTGTTGGTTTTTTTGAGATTAAGTTGATTACACCACTAATAGCATCTGAACCATATTGTACTGAGGCTGGACCTTTTAGAATTTCAATTTGATCAACATCTGTTAAATCTATAAATTCTGGATTGACTGGACCGAAACTATTTTGTGAATTTAGACGGGCACCATCTTTCAATAAAAGTGTTTGTCCAGTTTGACCACCCCGTAAAGATAAGTCTGAAAGCTGACCAATTCCACCATTTTGTTTGATATAAATAGATGCATCTTTTTGTAAGATATTAGATAAATTTGAAATAGGATTTTTTTCAATTTCTTCTTTAGAAATTACTGAAATACGCGCTGGAACTTCACTCGCTTTTTCAGCACTTTTTGAAGCAGTCACTACAATTAGATCAAGTTGAGTTGCGTTCGTTGTATCTTCAGCAAAAATAACAGGTGAAAACCCCATCGCAATAGCGATAGCTCCTACCAGACGAGTAGGTTGAAAAGTCTTAGACATAACATGCTCCATACATTCACCCCACGTGAATGATCGGGTAGATAGATGAAACAAGTAGGTCTCCGGACTTCAGCGCCATATTTAAGTTATGGACATATTCACCTTCCCACATCATTGCAGTGGTGTAAGTCGAGAACGACTTAAAAAATATGCTTTACATTGTTACCGTTGCGGGGGCAGTGCAGGACTTTCACCAGCTTCCCTAAAGCATTAATTGCTTACACTTGCTTCCAATTTTACGCAGTATAAAGTGGCGATTTATTTCATACAATGTCATTTGGACCAATTCCCAGAGAACTTTTACGCAAGGGACAAAAATTGCATTACAATGGCGCTTATTTTAAGAAATGGTTGTAGTTTAGGCAGATCATGAGCCCATCAAACCAAAAACGTACACGAGCGAAAATCTGTGGAATTACTCGCCCTCAAGATGTTCAGTCAGTAGTTGCGGCTGGAGCTGATGCAATTGGTTTTGTATTTTTTCCACCAAGTCCAAGACATGTCACACTCGAGCAGGCACAAGAACTAGTTAAATTTATTCCTCCTTATGTACAACTTGTTGGTTTGTTTGTGAATGCAAGTGCTACTGAGATTCAGTCAGTACTTGATTGTGTTCCCCTAGATGTATTACAACTACATGGCGACGAAACTCCAGAACAATGTCAGGAGATAGCTCGCTATTGTAAGCGTCGCTGGTATAAAGCGATTCAGGTTAAGCCTGACCTTGATGTTATTGCTGAAATTCAAAAATATCAGGCGGCTGGAGCCAGTGCTGTCTTGCTCGATGCGTGGCATCCTGAGCTTAAAGGGGGCACAGGACATCAGTTTGACTGGTCTAAATTCCCAAAACTTGATATTCCATTAATCTTGGCAGGTGGTTTAACCCCTGACAATGTCATTGACGCTATTCATACTACCGGTGCTTTTGCAGTAGATGTGAGCGGAGGCGTAGAGTCCGCAAAAGGTATAAAAGACCAACAACTCATTGAACGATTTATGCAAGGAGTCCAACGTGGATCAGCAAAACAATGTGATTGACTATACACAGTACCCAGATGCTGCAGGGCATTTCGGTATCCATGGCGGACGTTTTGTGTCAGAAACTCTAATGGCGGCATTAGAAGATTTAGAAAATCTATATTCCCGCATGAAAAATGATGAACAGTTTCTGGCAGAATTCGACCGCGATCTCGCCTACTATGTAGGTCGTCCTAGTCCACTTTATTATGCTGAGCGATGGTCAAAAGAGTTAGGCGGTGCGCAAATTTACCTTAAACGTGAAGACTTGAACCATACAGGCTCACATAAGGTAAACAACACGATTGGTCAGGCGTTATTGGCAAAGCTTTCTGGTAAAAAACGTATTATTGCCGAGACTGGTGCAGGGCAGCACGGTGTTGCAACTGCAACAATTGCAGCACGTTTGGGCCTTGAATGTGTTGTTTACATGGGTGCTGAAGACGTTAAGCGTCAAGCGATGAACGTTTATCGTATGCGTTTATTGGGTGCAACAGTTGTGCCTGTGCAAAGTGGCTCAAAAACGCTTAAAGATGCCATGAACGAAGCGATGCGTGACTGGGTAACCAATGTTGATAGTACTTACTATGTGATTGGTACGGTGGCAGGTCCACATCCGTACCCACAACTTGTACGTGATTTCCAGTCAATTATTGGGCGTGAAGCGCGTAAACAGATTTTGGAACAAGCTGGTCGCTTACCAGATGCATTGGTTGCTTGTGTTGGTGGCGGTTCAAATGCAATGGGCTTGTTCTATCCGTTCTTAAATGATGCCAATGTAAAAATGTACGGTGTTGAAGCTGCTGGTTTTGGTATTGAAACTGGTAAACACTCTGCGCCGTTAAATGCGGGTCACGTTGGTGTGTTACATGGTAACCGCACTTACTTGATGAGTGATGAGCAAGGCCAGATTATCGAAACACATAGTATCTCGGCAGGGTTAGATTATCCGGGTGTTGGTCCTGAACATAGCTTCTTGAAAGATATGAAGCGCGTTGAGTATGTGCCGATTAATGATACCGAGGCTTTACAAGGTTTCCGTGATTTAACCAAAATTGAAGGGATTATTCCTGCTCTTGAAAGCTCACATGCAATGGCGTATGTCTCTAAGCTTGCACCGACTATGTCTAAAGATCAGATTATTATTGCGACCGTTTCAGGCCGTGGTGATAAAGATTTAATGACTGTTGCACGCATTGATGGCGTAGAAATGGTTGAGATGTAAGCGGGAATAAAAATGCCAAGTCTGTTTATGGTAATGTTGGGTGGGCGTCATGCACGCGCAAATACAGAAGTTCATGATGTTGTCATGGCTGTAGGAGATACTTTGGAAGAAGTTTATCCTCAACTTAAACAGGCTTGGTTTGGTGAGGCTCAAGGATTACATATTGATGCTTGGGCTAAGCTTTCGGGACTAAAATCTCAAGAGCAAAATTATCAAATTCATTTTACTGACGCAGCACCAAAACCAGATGACTTAAAGTTATATTTAATTAATCTGGGTGGATATAATGCTCATGAGTTCGGTGAGCTCCATCGGTATGAGTTTGTTGTTGCGCCCAATGCTGTTATTGCAAAACAATTGGGTAAACAATTTATAGATCAACAGTGGCAAAAAGCACATACAGATCGAGTCATTGATATTGATGACTGCTTAGCGATAGATTGTGTGGCGGGTCGTTATATTCATTTAATAAAAGGCGATTTTGCTGCAACGATTTGGGAAAATACGTATTTGACCGTGGTATAGGTCATTTGAAATCTAATATTCATATGGAAGTGGGTAAATGGATTTAATTCAAGAAAATGGACAGCCTCGTTATGGGCGTTTTGAATCTGTACCATCAACCATTCATGTACAACATTATATTTATAAAACCCCTTATGGTAAGGTCTTAAAAGGCTGGCGTAAGCAATTAAAATACAAGAAATTTAAATTTTGTGGCATTCAACATAGACACTATAGTATTGGTCTAGCAATTGCAGATATCGGCTGGGTCGGTCATGGTTTTTTCTATATTTATGATCATGAAACCCAGCAGGTAATTGAATGGAATGCGATTCAGCCTTTAGGGCATAAAACCTATCTTGATGAACAGCCGTTGTTTAATCAAAGCTATTTTTCTAAATCGCCTTATCAATTTGATATTCAGCATGCGAATGGTGTGCGGTACATTCGAGTCACTAAATATGGTGAGATTAAACTCAGTGCTCGGATTTTTTGTGCTGGCACCGATATATTAAGTTTGTGTACACCAACTGGCATCAACGGTTGGACCTATACTCAAAAGCAGACGACGCTGGGTGTAGAAGGGATGTTTATTAATAAACAAAACCAAGTTGTACAATTTGATGAAAAGACTTTTGCATCTTTAGATGATACCTGTGGTTTTTTGCGACCTGAAACAGCTTGGTTTTGGCTTTCATGTAATTTTTGGGATGAACAAGGCAGACGTATTGGCCTAAATTTAGCTTCTGGTGTTAATGAAAGTTTTGGTAATGAAAATTGCTTATGGATTAACGGAGTTTTATTTCCATTAACTGATGTTTTATTTGAAAAAGTAAATGATGAACTTTGGAAAATTAGTTCTTTAGATCAAAAGCTTAATCTACAAATCCATATTGGTTGGTGTAGATACGAAAATATTAATTTAAGAATGATTGGAAGTCAGTTCAATCAGTGGCAGGCTAAAATCAGTGGCACGATTGAGCGTGAGACGAATGATGTCATCACTTGCAATGAGCAATATGGTTTATTAGAACAACACTACGCAAAATGGTAACAAGCAGGTTATAAACCTGCTTGCCAGAATGCCTCACCAGCTGCAATAGGGTCATTTGTCTTTTCGAGTGTTTCAATCCAAACAGGATATTGACGAATTACCGGATGCTGACTTGGATGAAAATCTTTTTTAAACCAATCCAAATATTGAGATTTCATAGCTGTTAATGTCCCATTTTTGCCAAAGAACCAAGGTAAACCCTTAAGGCTCATCAAGAGTCTTTCTTTAGAACTAAAACCATCACATTTCAACATGACATTGGTGCGATAAAGCGTAAAACCAAACATCAATACTGTTGTAGCAACTAATACAAAGCGACGAGTTAACTCGGGCACTTCACCTACCTGCTTCATTACGTCAAATGCAACATCACGATGCTCCATCTCTTCAATGGCATGCCATGCAAACAGCGCTCGAACATACGGATGCGCATTTTCCAATGTTTTTTTGTTGCTATAAAACGTCTCTGCCATTAAGGCTGTTAAATGTTCGGCAGCAGCAGTCATGGCAATGTTGTATTGAGGTGAGCGTTTTGTCAGTTCAAAACGGAAAATCCTTTTCAGCGTGGTTGTGAACTGGTCAACGGGCATGCCTTGCTCTTTCATGATCTGATTCATTTTGTCATGAGCAATACCATGTTGAGCTTCTTGTTTAATAAAGTCCACAACTCGTCTTTGTAGTTCTGGATCATCAATTTTGTCACGGAACATACGAACACATTCGATAAAATAACGCTCTCCATCTGGAAAGGTTAAGCTGAGTGCATCGAACATACGAGTCAAAAAAGGATCATTATTAAACCAAAAGCGAGGTGCTTCGTTTAAATGAAAATCTAGATCTTTACGAACCACTGGATCGACCTGATAAGAAACATGTGCGTTCATATTTTTATTTCTCGCATCTAACTTGTTCACTAGTATGTCGCGACTGGTCGGCTTTGTTTTGACAGTTATTGCCAATTTTTATACAGTTTACGACAAGGTGGCAGTAAAAAAAGGATGCGCCATGCAGGAGTTTACGATTTCAAATGGTTATTTTTACCTTTGGAATACTTACTTAAAAGAAAAGGGGATGGACTGGCAGGCATTAAATCTAACAGATGTTCAAGTTCGCCAAGTTCAAAACATTTTATCTGCATCTATCGATGCTCAATCACCTTTAACTTTTTTTCTTGAGCTTTTAGAGCTGACCGAATCTCGATTACAAGTTTCCAATTTAGCTTTGGAAATGGCGACTTGTATTACACCTGCCAATTTTGGTGTATTGGGATATATGGCATCCCGAAGTGGTAGCTTTGCAGAGGTTCTTGAATATATCATGAAGTTTCACCGTCTGGTGATTGACGGTGAGCAAGTCGTGCCTATGCAAATTGAGCAAGATGCTTCTAAAATTCGTTTGTATTGGCCGTTGGTTGATGACAGTAATATCATACTTTGTGAATTGACCTTGGCAGCTATGGTACAACTTGCTAAACAAATAGCCCCACTGCATGATTTTCTCTTGCAACAAGTTGAGTTTGTGCACAGCGCACGTGGTCCGTTAGTGCACTATCAGCGTTTCTTTCAATGCAAATTATCATTTGGAAAACCTTACTATGCATTAACTTTTGCAAGTGAGGGACTAAGTATTCGCCCTCAACATGCAGACCCGACCTTAATGCAACTTTTAGTGAAACAGGCAGAAGAGGCGTTAGCTCAGCGTAAAATACAAACAGATTTAGCTCAGCAAATACATTGGATCGTGCATGAATATTTTAAGCAAAGACAGCAAGCACCTAAAATAGAAGATATTGCCATCGAGTTGAATATTTCAGTACGAAGCTTACAACGCCAGCTACAGTCATTAAACACTTCATTTAAATTAATTTTAGATGCAGAGCGCATGAGACGTTGTGAGATATTACTCAACCAAAATGCAAGCCTCACTTTAATTGCTGAACAGTTGGGATATTCGGATCAGTCAGCACTTGCACGGGCTCATAAAAATCTGACAGGACAAACCTTGCTGACAAGAAAAAGACAATTACAGCTAACCAATAAAAATGCAGTGAAATAATCTTTTTTTTGGCGATTCTCTATTCAGATGACGATCTAATAATGGCTCGAAAATAGGAAGCTTTGATCATTGAGAAAAGTTTCAAAATATTGATAAATGTACGCCATGGGTTGTATGAATCATACAATCGAATATCGCCATAACGTTAGACCTGTTCAATGGACAAAAAATAGCGTTAAAATGCGATGTTCTTGTATTTCTACAAACAACTCCTCAATTTTAAATAATTCAAGGAAAGCACAACCCTATGTCACGTCTTGCCACCCGTTTTGAAAAGCTTAAGTCCCAACAACGTAAAGCGCTTGTATCTTATGTTATGGCGGGTGATCCACAACCGCAAGTAACAGTTCCGTTACTGCATAAAATGGTTGCGGCAGGAGTAGATGTCATTGAGCTTGGTTTACCATTTTCAGATCCAATGGCTGATGGTCCGGTAATTGCGCTTGCAGCTGAACGTGCGCTTGCAGCAGGGACTAACACATTAGATGCTCTTAATATGGTAAAGGAGTTCCGTGAACAGGATCAGGATACACCTGTTGTTTTAATGGGTTATTTGAATCCGGTTGAAGTGATTGGTTACGAGAAGTTTATTTCTCATGCGAAACAGTGTGGTGTAGATGGCTTATTGCTGGTGGATTTACCGCCAGAAGAGTCAAAAGAGTTTGGTGCTGTGTTGAAGCAACATGACATGGATCAAATCTTCTTGCTCGCGCCAACTTCTACAGACCAGCGCATTCAACATGTGGCAAATCAGGCAAGTGGATTTATCTACTATGTTTCACTCAAGGGTGTAACAGGAGCAGCAACACTAGATACGGCAGAAGCTGCTGCACGTATTCAGAAAATCAAAAATGCCACTGATATTCCAGTTGGTGTTGGTTTTGGTATTAGTGATGCCGCTTCAGCAAAAGCAATGGGTAGTGTTGCTGATGCTGTGATTGTAGGTAGTGCTTTCGTTAAAAATTTTGCAACGTTGGCAGCGGATGACGCTGTTGAACAGACGGTGAATAAAGTCAAGGAGCTTCGAGCAGCGCTCGATGAGTTAGTATGAATCAAGAAGTGAAATCAGGGAAAGTTCTTAGCCCTGCGACCCCATGGACAAAACGTCCGGTTCCAGGTATTGAAGTCGCAAATGAACAACAAATTCTCAAAGCAACATTTACTGAGCCAACGATTGAATGCCCTGAATGTCATGCTCTAGTGACACGTACAGCAATCTCTTTCAATGCGTATGTTTGTCCGCAGTGTGATGAACACTTACGAATGAAAGCTCGTGATCGTTTGAATTGGTTCTTCGATAATGTAGTGACTGAATTGGGACAAGAGTTTAGCGCGAAAGACCCGTTAAAGTTTGTCGACACCAAACCATATCCAGACCGTATGCGTGAAGCGCAAAGCAAAACTGGTGAAACAGAAGCTTTAATTGCAATGCAAGGCAATTTAAATGGCGTTGATTTGATTGCATGTGCTTTTGAGTTCGACTTTATGGGCGGCTCTATGGGTACTGTAGTGGGTGACCGTTTTGTTCAGGCTGCTGAACTTGCTATTGCAAAACGTCAACCATTAATCTGTTTCGCAGCTTCTGGTGGCGCACGTATGCAAGAAGGCATGTTGTCACTTATGCAAATGGCACGTACTTCAGCGGCGATCCAAAAATTAAAAGATGCAGGCTTACCTTACATCGTGGTGTTAACACATCCGGTGTATGGCGGTGTAACAGCTTCTTTAGCAATGTTAGGTGATATTCATATTGCTGAACCGAAAGCGATGATCGGCTTTGCAGGTAAACGTGTAATTGAACAAACTGTACGTGAAACATTGGAAGAGCCATTCCAACGTGCTGAATATTTGCTTGATCATGGCGTAATCGATCAGATTGTTCATCGTCATGCTTTACGTGATACTGTATCTCGACTTGTATCGAAATTGATGAACTTACCTTGAATCAACAAGCTCCACTTTCAATAGACTCTTTAGATACATGGCTCAATTATTGGAGCCATGTTCACGTTACAGGGATAGATCTTGGTCTGGAACGTGTAATTCCTGTGGCAGAAAAGCTGGGCGTAACTCAGCCTACTGCTAAAGTTTTTACAGTAGCCGGAACGAATGGTAAAGGCTCAACTACAACTACACTAGCTGCTATATTAAATGAGCAGGGTTATAAAGTTGGGTTATATCAGTCACCCCATATCTATCGCTTTAATGAACGAGTCAAATTAGGTGGAGTCGAAGTCGATGATCAAAGTCTGATTGATGCTTTTGTTCAAGTCGATCAGGCTCGTCGCGATTGTGATTTAAGCTTATCTTTTTTTGAAGCAACCACTTTGGCTGCTTTTGTCATTTTTAAGCAACAACAATGCGATGTATGGGTGCTCGAAGTCGGTTTGGGCGGGCGCTTAGATGTTGTTAATGTAATTGATCCCAATGTTGCGATTATTACTAATATTGGCCTAGATCATACCGATTGGTTAGGCGATACCATTGAAAAAATTGCTTTTGAAAAAGCAGGTATTATTCGTCCACACATTCCGGTTGTCTTTGCTGGCGAACAACTTCTACCTCAAGCAATTCAAGATAAAGCAGAAAGCACACAAGCAATTTTATATACCGTTAATCGTGATTATTTTTATAAACTCGCCGATGATGGGCAAAACTGGTACTTTGCTTCAGAAGGAACCACTTTAAAGCTTCCTTTAGGCCATTTAGCCATCGAAAATATTGCGGGGGCGGTTGCAGCCATTTTAAATAGCGGACTTGAAATTTCTCAGTCTGCTTTAGAAAAAGGTATTCAAGCTGCACGCCTAGCCGGGCGTTTTGAACAGCGTCAAGTGGAAGGGAAAACGGTAATTTTTGATGCCGGACACAATCCACATGGTGTTGAATTTTTGTTAAAGCAATTGCGAAATTTCTTAGAATACAATAAACAGTACACAGAAGTTGTCGCAGTATTTTCAATGCTGGCAGATAAAGATATAAAATCAGTAGTCGAATTATTGAAACCTACTGTTTTACATTGGAAAATTGCTGAGTTGAATGTGCCGCGTGCTGCATCGATTCAGCAACTCAATGATGCCTTGCAAGGTCAGACAGTACAACAATATGGCAATATCAAAGAGGCATTTAAATCAGCGCTTGAGCAAACAAATAACAATCAGCTGATTTTGGCCTGTGGTTCGTTTCATACTTTAGAAGCGATTTGGGAGTATTTGGAAGAATGTCAATGAATAACAAACAACGCTGGATGGGTGGTGTTGTTTTACTGGGTGGTGGTGTTTTATTGGCAGCATTACTTCTAAAAGGAAATGAAGAAATAAAGCAGGTTGAAGTTCAACCATCCACATCACCAAAAACTCAAACTAAGCCAAAGCAAGCAACCGAAGGACAAATGGTACAACTACAACCTCTAGCGGTTGATGTTGCAACAGAAAAGCGTTTGCTAGAAGAACAACGTCGTTCGCGTGAAAAGGCTGTTGCAGAACAGGAAGCACGTGCAGCTGAGTTTTTAGCAATGCAGCAGCAAGCTGAAGCCGATGCTGCTCGTAAAGCGGCTGCCGAATATGCTGCGATTAATGCACGTCGTACAGCTGCTCAAGAAAGTTCAGACAATATTCCACCGGAAGTTGTCGGCAGCGATGGTAAAGTAAAAAGTCCACAAACTGATGTGAATAAAAAATCTGTAGATAGTGCAAAAGCAGAAGCAGATAAAAAAGCGGCTGATGCCAAGCGACAAGCAGAAGCTGACAAGAAAGCAGCTGAAGCAAAACGCCAAGCAGAAGCTGATAAGAAAGCATCAGATGCTAAACGCCAAGCAGAAGCTGATAAGAAAGCAGCTGAAGCAAAACGTCAGGCAGAAGCAGATAAGAAAGCAGCTGAAGCAAAACGTCAGGCAGAAGCTGACAAGAAAGCAGCTGAAGCAAAACACAAAACAGAAGCAGATAAGAAAGCATCAGATGCTAAACGCAAAGCTGAAGCTGATAAAAAAGCTGATGCTGAAAAAGCGCGTGAACTGCTGGAAAATGGTGATAAAAAGTGGATGGTGCAAGTTGCATTGGCTGCTAACCAAGCAAATGCAGATTCAGTTGTTTCTAAATTACGAGCTAAAGGCTACAAGGTAACTACGAGCCAAACCAGTAAAGGAATCCGTATTATGGTTGGACCAGCGAAAGACCGTGATACAGCAGATGCAGCCCGTAAGAAAATTACTTCTGATTCAAGCTTAAATATGAAATCAGCTTGGGTAATTGACTGGGTGCCGCTTGATCAGCGATAACGGCTGATCATCCCCTAAATCAAATCAGGAACACTCAAAGGCTTTATTCTTGTGAGGAGTGTTCCATTCAATAGGGGATTTTGAAGATGAATACAACGATCCAAATATTAGAACGATTTGTTTTTGCACAAGATTCAGTGATTAGCGCACTGTCTGGAGTTGCTTGTGTGGGGGATGATGTTTATTTTGTTGGTGATAATCTCCCTTATTTATTAAGAATCAATCGAACCCAGAACATGGCCGATGCAACGGTCTTTGAAAAAATTCCATTATTTGATCCTTCAGAGCAAATACCGCTAAGTACATTAAGCAAAGAACAGAAGCCTGATTTTGAAGCTTTAACCTCCATAAGTTGGAACGGACAATCACAGCTTTTGGTGATGGGCTCGGGTTCTACAGAAAATCGAAAACGAGCATTACTCTATAACCCTGCCAATGACCAGGTCAGAACTTTCTTGGATGCGGTTGATTATGATTTTTTGCAGCATCAGGTTGAATTAACAGGTGGGGCTGATCTCAATATAGAAGCCATATGTTCAGACCATCGTTATCTCTATATCTTTCAACGTGGTAACATAAATCTCCATCATGGGGTTTTAGTCTTTGATTTAATCAAAATTCAAGCAGGAAAATCCTTAGAAAATGCACTTATACATTCGCTCAAACTGAGCTTAGCTGAGCTTGATGGTTCAGCAAGTGGCATTTCAGATGCTTGTTTTTTAGCGGATAAAAATTTGATTGTTGCTACAGCTACGGTCGAACAAACACTCAATACCTATGATGACGGTGCTGTCTTGGGAAGTTTTATCTTGGTGTTTTCGCCTGAGGGTAAAGCTTTAGCAGCTCATTTGATTCGAGATGCGAAAGGACAGACGCTGCCAATCAAGGTTGAAGGGATTACTTGGTTCGAGTCGAGATCCGATGGCGAAGTCTTTTTATTAGTGACAGACAGTGATGGTGGTGATTCTGAAATTTTGAAGGTATTACTTAGCAACGCCGCTTTGGGAAAATTATAAAGTTAAATCATATTTTTGATGATCATCTATCTTTAAATGTATATTTTTCGATGTAATTGATAATAATGAAAACAATAAATAAGTTGGTGATTGAGCCAACTTATTTGTCTAATAATCATGTTTGAATACAAAAGTAATCCAGTCTTTAACTGCTGGAATTCGACAGTTGCTGTTGAGTCCATTTTACATTTTCAGGTGTAAATAGGCCGTCAATGTTCTTCCAGATAATATGATAGCCATAACCGCCTTCCTTCATTTCTTTAACCGCATCATCAATTGCCCAATTTTCAAAAATAATGCGATACATGGCAACACTAGCACCTGTACGGTCTGAGCCATGGTAGCAGTGCAATAAAACACGTTGATTATTCTGCTTGGCAATCTTAATTTGTTGCATGACTTCTAATAGATCTTGTCGGTCAATTGCCCATGTATTGATAGGAATATGCACAAGATTAAAATTTTCATTTTTAAAAACTAAATCGTCTGCCGCTTTGGCCCTTAGGTTAATAATAGTTCCAATTTGATGGCGTTTTAGCTCGGGAACCATCGTTGCATCGGGTTGTTCACTGCGAAAAACATCACCACTAATTTGATAAAAGTTATGACTCTGAGAGACTAATGTCCCCCAGTCTTGTGGTCGATGCTCATGGGCAATACTTTCATGCTGCATACATCCCTGTAAATTTATACAGATGGCAAGTGTGATGAGTGATAATTTTTTCATGTTTGATACCGGTTAAGCTCATAAGGATCATGAGCACAAATTATTTCAATCGTTGGCTCATGTTGAGCTAAATGCTGCAAGCGTTTGAGATTAACAAGACGTTTCTCATTATCTTCTGCAAATGTTTTTTCCAGCAAACTAAGTGATCTTAATTTATTTTTAGGGTTTAACTCTAGGTGTGAGTAGTACGCATCTCCACAAAATAATAACCATTGATTTTGTTGCTTTATGGCAATGCCACAATGACCAGCTGAGTGACCCAATAAAGGCACCATTAAAATTTCATCTTGAAAAAGAGGAAAGCCTTTTACTTTTTCCAGATTAAACCATGCTTCACCTTGCTGATATTCAACAAAGTTCCAGTAACGATGGTCTTTATATTGATTGGTTCTATAGCGAAGTTTACCCTTAAGATTTGGAAGTTGGGCCGCGTTATATTCTGCCGCTAAAACATGAACTGTGGCATGGGGGAAATCTGAAATTCCACCTGCATGATCAAAATCAAGATGAGTGACAAATATATGTTGTACATCCTTAGGACTAAATCCGAGCTTTTGGATTTGCTGGATGGCACTAAACTCAAGGTTAGTCTCAATTTTGCCTAAACGTTGGACTAATGAACCTAGTCGCTGCTTCATATGTAAGTAATCTTGCAGCCCAAAGCCTGTATCAATAAGTACAAGGCCGCGATCGGTTTCAACCAGAAGGCAATGGCAGACGACTTCAGCCCGGAAGCCTTTTTGTCCAAAGAGTGGGGCACAAACTGGGCACATGCTGCCGCACTTTAAATGATGAATTTTATAGATCATGATTTTTATTTTTTATACCAAATCGCTTCGAGTTATAACTGATCTGGGCAGTAAAAACCATGTGTATTCAATACATAAATAAAAAGCCATCACGTTGGATGACTTTTTAGGGTGTGATATTTACTTAAGATTTTCTAAAAATTTGGTACTTGCTTCGTATGTCCTGTTATGAACTTTTTAACTAGTTGCGTACGTGTCGCTGACAGTTTTTATTAGGAAAATTTCGAATGCCTGCCTACGTGTCTCGTTTGTCTTGTAGCTAACTTTTCAAATGCTTGCCTACGCACTTCGTTTGTCTTGCACTCGATTAAAGGCTTTAATCTTGCTCAGGCTGTGGTGTTAAGCGTAAATAAGGCTTAACCGCTGTATAGCCTTTGGGGAAGCGCTGTTTAATTTCTTCTTCATCTTTAAGTGATGGCACAATAACGACATCTTCACCTTGTTGCCAGTTCGCTGGCGTCGCTACTTTATGCTTGTCAGTTAATTGTAATGAGTCAACAACACGTAAGACTTCATTAAAATTTCGGCCTGTTGAAGCAGGGTAGGTAATGATTAAGCGAACTTTTTTATTCGGATCAATAATTACTAATGAACGAACTGTTAGTGTTTCACTGGCATTTGGATGAATGAAACCATATAGCTCAGAGACTTTGCGGTCTTTATCGGCAATGATTGGAAAATTTACAGTCGTATTTTGTGTTTCATTAATGTCATTGATCCATCCCTTATGAGACTCTACATCATCTACTGACAAAGCAATCGCTTTAACATTACGCTTCGTAAATTCATCTTTTAATTTTGCTGTGTAACCTAACTCTGTTGTACATACGGGCGTATAGTCGGCTGGATGTGAAAATAAAATTCCCCAACTATCCCCTAGAAAATCATAAAAATTAATTGTGCCTTCACTCGATTCTTGTTGAAAATCGGGTGCTGTATCTCCTAATCGTAGTGTCATGATCGTTCCTCAATTGCTCATAATTTGTTATTCGATCCAATGAATATGCAGCATTATCTTTATGATTAAAATTATTGTTTTTGTATTTTATTATGAGTTTTTTATATAAGTGTAAATATATATGACTAAAACTCACTATTTTATGTGCTTAATCAATGTAACTTTAAGGTAAATTTGCTAAATTAGATTTCTCGGAAGTTATGCTTAATAGATGAGCGTTAATGTTACGTTTTTAGGGGCAGGGCGCATTACGGGGGACTAGGCGAATGATAAAACCATTCGTCTAACTATCAGATTTTTTTTAGGGGTTTTGTGCAAAACCCTTGTACTTCAAATTTCTGGCACCATAATAAACGACTGAGAAAAAGTTTATTCATTTGACCAAGCAAGATTTAGAGAGTTTATCCATGTTGGCAAGTCTGATCGGAGGTATCTTCGGTACAAAAAATGAGCGCGAACTCAAACGCATGCGCAAAATTGTTGAGCAAATCAATGCGCTCGAGCCGACGATATCAGCTTTAAGCGATGCAGACTTATCTGCAAAAACTCCAGAATTCAAACAACGTTATAATAATGGCGAAAGTTTAGATAAATTACTTCCAGAAGCGTTTGCAGTGTGTCGTGAAGCTGCCAAACGTGTAATGGGCATGCGTCACTATGACGTTCAGCTTATTGGTGGTATTACCTTACATGAAGGTAAGATTGCCGAAATGCGTACCGGTGAAGGTAAAACCCTTATGGGTACTTTGGCGTGTTATTTAAACGCATTAAGTGGCGAAGGCGTTCATGTCATTACTGTGAACGATTATTTGGCACAGCGTGATGCTGAGTTGAACCGCCCATTATTTGAATTTTTGGGTTTATCTATTGGTACTATCTATTCAATGCAAGGCCCGTCAGAAAAAGCGGAAGCTTATCTTGCTGATATTACTTATGGTACCAATAACGAATTCGGTTTTGACTACTTACGTGACAACATGGTGTTTTCTTTAGCAGAAAAGAAACAACGTGGCTTGCACTATGCCATTATCGATGAAGTTGACTCAATCTTGATTGATGAAGCACGTACACCATTAATTATTTCTGGTCAAAGTGAAGACTCTTCGCATCTTTATGCTGCAATCAATACGATTCCCCCTAGATTACGTCCGCAAAAAGAAGAAAAAGTTGCAGATGGTGGACATTTCTGGATTGATGAAAAGCAGCGTTCAGTTGAAATGACCGAAATTGGTTATGAAACTGTTGAGCAAGAACTTATTCAGATGGGCTTGTTGGCTGAAGGTGAAAGCTTATATTCAGCAACGAATCTAAGCCTTGTTCACCATGTGTCTGCCGCTATTCGTGCACATTTCTTATTCCAACGCGATGTCCACTATATTATTCACGATGGCGAAGTCGTGATTGTTGATGAACATACTGGCCGTACAATGCCGGGCCGTCGTTGGTCAGAAGGTTTGCATCAGGCAGTTGAAGCGAAAGAAGGTTTGGAAATTCAGCCTGAAAACCAGACTTTAGCAACCACAACATTCCAGAACTATTTCCGTCTATATAAAAAGCTTTCAGGTATGACAGGTACTGCTGATACTGAAGCTGCGGAAATGAAAGAAATTTATGGCCTTGATGTTGTGATTATTCCAACTCACCGCCCAATGGTACGTAATGACCAAAACGATTTAATTTATTTAAACCGTAATGGTAAATATGACGCGATTATTCAAGAAATTACGAATATTCGTGAGCAAGGTGTGGCACCGATTCTTATTGGTACAGCGACCATTGAAGCTAGTGAAATTTTATCTTCTAAGTTAATGCAAGCTGGTATTCATCACGAAGTGTTGAATGCAAAACAACATGAGCGTGAAGCTGACATTATTGCTCAGGCAGGTAGCCCGAATGCAGTAACGATTGCAACAAACATGGCGGGTCGTGGTACTGACATTATCTTGGGTGGCAACTGGAAAGCGAAACTTGGCAAACTTGAAAACCCTACTGCTGAAGATGAAGCACGTCTGAAAGCACAATGGGAACAAGACCATGAAGATGTATTGCAATCAGGTGGTTTGCACATCATTGGTTCTGAACGCCATGAATCACGTCGTATTGATAACCAGTTACGTGGTCGTGCGGGCCGTCAGGGTGACCCTGGTGTTTCTCGTTTCTATTTGTCTCTTGAAGATGACCTTATGCGTATTTTCGCAGGTGACCGCGTAGTTGGAATGATGCGCGCGATGGGTCTACAAGAAAATGAAGCGATTGAACACAAAATGGTGAGTCGTTCAATTGAGAACGCTCAGCGTAAAGTTGAAGCTCGTAACTTTGATATTCGTAAAAACTTATTGAAATACGATGATGTGAATAATGAACAACGTAAGATCATTTATTCACAACGTGATGAAGTGTTAGCTGAAAATACCTTAAAAGAATACGTCGAAGAAATGCATCATGAAGTGATGAAAGGCGTGATTGCTAACTTTATTCCACCTGAGTCAATTCATGACCAGTGGGATGTTGAAGGTTTAGAGAATGCTTTACGTATTGATTTGGGCATTGAGCTGCCAATTCAGGAATGGTTAGATCAAGATCGCCGTCTGGATGAAGAAGGTTTAGTTGAGCGAATCAGTGATGAAGTGATTGAACGTTATCGTCAACGCCGTGCTCAAATGGGTGATGAATCAGCAGCAATGCTTGAACGTCACTTCGTTTTAAACTCTCTTGATCGTCATTGGAAAGATCACTTAGCTGCAATGGATTACTTGCGTCAAGGTATTCACTTACGTGGCTATGCGCAAAAGAATCCTGAACAGGAATACAAGAAAGAAGCTTTCAACCTGTTTGTAAATATGCTCAGTATTATTAAAACTGATGTTGTGACTGATTTGTCTCGTGTACATATCCCAACACCAGAAGAACTTGCAGAAATGGAAGCTCAACAGCAGCAGCAAGCTGAATCGATGAAGCTTTCTTTTGAGCATGACGATGTAGATGGTTTAACAGGGGAAGTTACACTTTCTCAAGAAACCATGAACGAGTCTGCCGATCAGCAAACTTTCCCTGTTCCAGAAAGCCGCAATGCGCCATGCCCATGTGGTTCTGGATTAAAATATAAGCAGTGTCACGGTAAGATCTAATCTGCCTTCACAAAAAAAGCAGAACAATTGTTCTGCTTTTTTTACGTTTGTAGTAAGCCTGTGAATAATGTTTGCAGTTTTAAGCATTAAATGCTATTTACTTCTCATCCAGAGTGTATGTTGGAAAGACAATGAAAAAAGTATTACAACCTTTATTTTTAACTGTTCTTGCTGTGCCTAGTTTTGTTTTCGCAGCAGAAGCAGCTTCAGCCCCTCAAACGACAACGGTTGATAAAGTACTTGCAGCAAAAGGGCCAACTTCGGCGCAGGCTGTAGTGAAGCAAGAAAATACAACTGTGATTAGCCCGCGTACTGGTATTCGCTATACGTTAGGTAACACAGGTAATCGTCCAATTATTTTACAAACCACTGCGATTGCTCCGGCAAACTCAGCAAATATTAATCGTATTGTGGCAACTAACCCTGCTTTATCTGCGAAGAGCCAAGAAAAAGCAAAAGTGGCTTTAATTGGTGAAGCAGCTGTAGCAGGAGCAGCTGCTGTTGCAGCAAGCAATGTAGCAGCTCCAGCCTCAATAAACTAAGTCACATATTTATAAAAAAGCCGGTCAATCATGAACCGGCTTTTTTATATAAGAATTTCTAGTTTTTAGATCTGATTATTCACATCATCATTTTTTGTTTCACGAATGAATAAGAAAGCGATGAGTGATAGAAGTGATGCCGCAGTAAGATAATAACCAACTGCATATAAACCATAAGTTTCAGCAAGTTTAGTGGCAATGAGGGGAGCAAAAGATGCCCCAAAAATACCTGCCAAGTTAAACGTTAATGCTGAACCTGTATAACGAACTGAAGTTGGAAAAAGTTCAGAAAGAACAGTACCAATCGGACCATAGGTCAAGCCCATAATCGACAAGCCTGTACACAAGAAGAGAAAGACAATTAACGTATTTCCAGACTCTAACATGCTAGAGAAGAACAAACCGAAAATCGCAGCAGCAATACAAACACCAATCGAAGTGGCTTTACGACCAAATTTTTCTGCAAAAATAGCCGATAAAGGAATGAATGCAGCAAAGCACAGTGTGGCAAAGAGTTGAAGTTCTAAGAACTCACCACGTGAATAGCCAAGTTTGGTGGTTCCCCAGTTTAAGGCAAATACAGTTGTAAGATAGAACACCACAAATGTACAGATTGCTGCAATCGTACCAAGTACAAGTTTACCTGTATGTTTGGTTAAGACTTCTTTAAATGGAATATTGACTTCTTTTTGCTTATCCAAAACTTTTTGGAATGCTGGAGTTTCATGGAGCTTTAAGCGGATATATAAGCCAACAATCACTAATACAGCACTTGCAATAAAGGGAATACGCCAGCCCCATTGCATGAATGCTTGCTCAGGAATGGCTGCACCCAATAATAAAAATGAACCTGTTGCTAAAATAAAGCCAATTGGAGCCCCTAGTTGTGGGAACATGCCATACCATGCGCGCTTACCTTCAGGTGCATTCTCTGTTGCAAGTAATACAGCACCACTCCATTCACCACCTAAACCTAAGCCTTGCCCTAGACGACATAGAGCCAATAGTAAAGGCGCAGCAAGACCAATTTGTGCATAGGTTGGAAGTAAACCAATACATACTGTTGAAATACCCATGGTGAGCAAAGCTGCAACTAGCGTGGCTTTACGACCAATACGGTCTCCTAAATGACCGAATAATGCTGCACCGATAGGGCGGGCAATAAAGGCAATGGCGAAGGTTGCTAAAGATTGTAAGACTGCGGCACTGCCACTACTAGCAGGGAAAAACAGGTGAGGAAAGATAAGTACTGCGGCGGTTGCATAGATATAAAAGTCGAAGAACTCAATGGTTGTACCGACTAAACTTGCAAACAAAACCCGCGTTTTTGAATTAGTGGCTACTGCCGGAGCAGCAGTCGCAGAGGTTGACTCCATATAAGACCTTATATCAGTTAAAATTTATTTTTAATTTACTATTCTTTTTAAAGACATATTTTTCTAAAAGAATAGCGTGAAAGAACATCATCCATGACTCTTTCAGGATCACTGAATAAGAGTGAAAAATGAACTAAACAATGTACCAATAGATCGCAAGAAAGTGTGCTCCTGCACCTAAAAGCACAAAAATGTGCCAGATCGCATGGGTATATCTTACCTTTTTTAACGCGTAAAACAATGCTCCAACCGTATAAGCTAAACCGCCAATAATCAAGAAAATCAATGCGTCTTTACTTAAATAAGTACGCATATCATCCATTACAAAAACGGCAAGCCATCCCATTACAATATAGGCCAGCAAAGAAATTTTTTGAAAACGATAAATAAAAACTAACTTGAAAAGTGTACCAATTGCAGCAATGCTCCAGAGAGCAATAAGCAGAATATGGGCTTTTTGTGTAGGAATAGCGATGCTTAAGAAAGGGGTATACGTCCCAGCAATTAAATAATAAATAGCAGTGTGGTCTAGTTTCTTATACCAGTAACGTAGATTTTGTGTTTGAGCAAAGTGATAGAGAGTTGAACTCGTGAAAACCAGAATTAGACTAAATGAGTATACCCATAACCCCACCCATTGAGCAGTTGGAAGATAAGATCCCTTCATAATTAAAAAGATAGAAGCAATAACTGCCATAACGACACCAGCTCCATGGCTGTAGGCGTTAAGTAGTTCTTCTTTAGGATCGTAAGTTTCCAGCACAGATTTACTCATGAGTTTAATTTTTTTGATTAAAAATACAAATGTATAGAAATACAAAACAGTCGTAAAGTTATTTTATTTTTAATCCTAGACCCTTTAAACTTCTATTTCATATGAGTCTTCATTTTTTAGGTATATCCGTGTCGGTTTTCTCCTTTGAGCAAGAACAGCAATTCTTTTATGAAATCAAACAAATGCTTGATGAGCAGACTTTTGAGCGTTTGATTTTGAGCCAATATAAAGGAGAGTTGGAACAACTGGAAAAAATCACTTTCCGTGTTGTAGAGTTACATGGAAAAAAACAGCTTTCGGCTTTATATCATTATACAACCCAAGATGTGACCAAAAATTATTCATTTGAAGAAGGTTTAGAACAGATTGCAGCGCTTTTAGTTCAGTGTAAGCAAGCGAATTTATTTTCGACTACTCAAGAAATTCAACTCAAAAAAAATAAGAAAAAAGCCTTATTAAATATGGGTAAAAAGCAGGCTGTAAATGCGACACAAACGGTTCAGACGCATGATCGTGAAAAGCAACGCTATGTACAGCAGGGCAATGCATTTCTAAAAGAGCTTGGTATTACCGATGAAAAAGGCCAAATCATTCCAAGCATGGCGCGTAAATGGAAACAAATAAATAAATTTATTGAAATTTTTGCGAGTGCCTATGAACAGATTGACGCATCTCAGCAAGAGCTACGGATTGTCGATTTTGGTTCAGGTAAAGGCTATTTAACTTTTGCTTTATATGATTATTTGCAAGAACAACAAAAAACACCTCTAATTACTGGTGTTGAATTACGTCCGAATCTGGTTGAATTCTGCCAAAAAGTTGCAGATAAAGTGCATTTTAATCATTTAGACTTTTTTGAAGGTGATGTACGTAGTTATCAACCGGAAAAGTTAGACGTTATGATTGCCTTGCATGCTTGTGACATTGCTACCGATTTTGCGATTCATACTGGCATTCGTTTAAATGCTTCAATGATTATGTGTGCTCCATGTTGCCACAAAGAGTTGCGCCCACAATTACATAGTCCCGAAGTTTTACAGCCAATGCTGCAATTTGGAATTCATGCTGGTCAGCAAGCTGAAATGTTAACCGATACATTACGTGCATTACTTTTAAAAGCTTATGGCTATGAAACCAAAGTTTTTGAGTTTGTATCGCTTGAACATACCAGTAAAAACAAAATGATTTTGGCAACAAAGCGTAAGGATGTTACTCAGCCTGATGCCAAGATCATGGCTCAAATTCAAGCCTTGAAAGACATGTATGGTATTAAAAAACAAACTCTAGAATTGTTATTACAAGACCAGTTGTCTATCGAGAATATTGGTTGTAAGTGTTAAGCAGGTTAACCCATGTATAAAATTATAACGGGTGGGTGGGAGCAGCTTGAGAAAGATGCCAAGCTCATCCGTGAGCAGGTTTTTATTCAAGAACAGGGAATTGCCCCTGAAGATGAATGGGATGATTTGGATGCCACAGTTTTGCATTTTATTGTGTATGATCGTGAGCAACCAATTGCTACAGCGCGCTTGTTGCCACAGCATAGTGTAGGGCGGGTAGCTGTTTTAATGCCTTATCGAAAGCAGGGTATAGGTAAAATTTTAATGGAGCATATTATTGAATATGCGCGCCAGCAGAACTTACCTTATCTAAAGCTTTCAGCTCAAACTTATGTGACCGCGTTTTATGAAGCATTGGGCTTTGTAGTTCAAGGCGAAGAGTATCTAGATTGTGGTATCCCACATATTGATATGACTTTAGAGTTAAATTGAGACTTCTTTTTAGAAATCTCAATTTGGATTTACTTCATTGAATTCCAGCTCTCAATTGCCTGCAGCCCTGTTTCCAAGCCAACTTCATAGCTGTAGCGAAGCTTTTTCGGATTGGTGCTTAAACGGCCAGCCATGTTTTTAAGCGGCGGTGGGCAAACTTCTAAAATCTGCTGTTCTGGGTTAGAACCACGGACAAAATCGACCGAAGCATTATAGCGAGCACAACGGCTACGTAAGCTGTTTGCAAAACCATAATGATGTTTAAACGCATATTTCGCGAGGAATTGATCGCCTTTACTACTGGCTTTAAAGTAATTTTTCGGACGAGTGCGTAAAACTAACAGTTTTTTGACATCACTTTGCTGAGCTGTCCAGCGTACAGGTAGGGCATCTGCAACGCCACCATCAAAGTATGGTTCACCCATAATATCGACGGGATGACGCGTTAAAACTGGAATTGAGCTAGAAGCACGAAGTGCATTCAGCAAGTTATCTTTACCCGCACGAAGATATTCTGCCTGTCCTGTTTTGGCATGCGTCAATACCATATAAAAATCAGGATTTTTAGCAAACAGACTTTGCTGATCAAGCGGATGTTCTTTTTCACCAACTTCCCACATCCATTTTAAATCAAGTAAATCGCCGCCTTTAAAGAAGCGTTTGTAATCGATAAATTCAGGACGGAGTGAGTGATCAATATAAAACGTTAAAGTGCGGCCTTGTTGGCCTGCTAAGTAATTTGCAACGTTGGTTGAACCAGATGATACGCCAACATATAAATCGAAAGGGTTGAACTGCTGCTGTAAAAAAGCATCAAGTACGCCACTGGTAAAGGCACCACGCATGCCTCCACCCTCTACAACAAGTGCATTACGGGAAAAATCTGTCATTTGATATCTAATTACTGAGTTGAGTTCTGATGTTCTTTCATATCCATTTCAGACATGTTGTCACTATGTTGAGCGTGTTGCTCTGTGGAATTTTCAGCTTTTTGCTGCATTTGCTCTTGTTGTGCTTTGCGCTGAGCCCCTGGCATATAGTCAGGTTCATTACTCATCGCCAAATAGAAAAAGCCAAGGAAAATCGCACTCAAAACACCAACGATCAGAACAAATTTCCAACCTAAAATTGCTGACTCGGAAGAATTTTTATCGGACATAAGGATTTCTCGAATGTGCTTTAGAAGCACAAAAATGAAGTCTATTTATAGCATATTTAGGCAGGAGGCTGAAATCTTAAAGGTCATAAAGAAAAACCCATATAAATAAAATATATTTATATGGGCAAGGTTTATGCAGTTTTTAAATATTCAGTAAGTCTAAGTTATTGAATATTTTGTTTCTGCTCAGCTTTGTTTTTTAGCAAAGTTGGAGGTGTAAAACGTTCACCATATTTGGCAGCTAATTCTTCAGCTCTTTTTTGTGCTTTATCAGTACCGTATTGATTTAGGAATTGAATTGCTCCTCCAGTCCAAGGAGCGTAACCAATACCAAAGATTGAACCGACATTGGCATCAATCACAGACTCTAATACGCCTTCTTCATAACAGCGTAGGGTATCTAAAGCTTGTACAAACAGAATGCGATCGATCATATCTTGTTCAGAAATACCATGGTCTTTTTGCCAACGGTTTAAACCTTCCCACAGGTGCTTTTTACCATTTTCTGGATATTCATAGAAACCTGCTCCAGCCGCCTTACCTTTACGGTTTAACTCATGAATCATGGTATGAACCACTTCATCTACAGAGGTTTTAGGCAAATCTTTTCCTTCGGCCTGAAGCGCTTTACGTGCTTCACTGGCAACATGTTCGGTTAAGGTTAAAGACACTTCATCTTGAATAGCGAGTGGGCCGACTGGCATACCAGCTTTAAGCGCTGCCATTTCAATACGGGCTGGATGAACGCCTTCGGCAAGTAAGCGCATACCTTCTTGAATAAAAGTACCAAACACACGACTGGTAAAGAAACCACGGCTATCATTAACAACAATAGGCGTTTTTCCAATTTGTTGTACAAAGTCGTAGGCTTTAGCAAGTGTGTCGCTTGAAGTGTTTTTACCTTTAATAATCTCAACCAACTGCATTTTGTCGACTGGGCTAAAGAAATGTAGTCCAATAAACTTCTGGGCATTTTTACTTGCCGTTGCCAAACCTGTGATTGGTAGGGTGGAGGTATTTGATGCAAAGATTCCACCTTCAGCTAAATATTGTTCAGCTTCTTGAGTAACTTTGGCTTTGAGCTCTTGGTTTTCAAATACAGCTTCAATAATGAGATCACAGCCTTGTAAGTCTTGTGCTGAGGCAGTTGCTGTAATGAGGGATAATACTTGGTCACGTTTTTCTGCGGTCATACGGCCTTGAGAAACGCGTTTATCAAGGAGTTTCTGCGAATAGGCTTTGCCTTTTTCAGCATTTTCAACAGATACATCTTTTAGTACAACAGGAATGCCTTTAATTGCGGTTGAATATGCAATACCAGCACCCATCATGCCTGCACCTAACACACCAACTTTGGTGGCTTGCCATTTTGCAACATCGGCAGGGCGACTAGCACCAGACTTAATTGCATTTAGACCGTGCCAGAAAGTACCGATCATATTTTTAGAGATCTGACCCGTGGTGAGTTGGGTGAAGTAACGAGATTCGATGCGTAAAGCGGTATCTACATCGACCTGAGCGCCTTCAACTGCTGCCGCCATTATTGCTTCAGGAGCAGGGTAACAACCTTTTGTTTTGTCTCTTAACATGGCTGGGGCAATAGCAAGAACTTGAGCAACAGCTGGAGTCTTTGGATCACCGCCCGGAATTTTATAACCCTTCACATCAAAAGGTTGTTGAGATTTCGGATTGGCTTTTACCCATGCGATTGCTTTATCTAAAAGCTCTTGTTCGTTTTCGGCAGTGTCATGTATCAGACCTAAAGATTTTGCTTTATCGACACCAAACTGCTTACCTTCCATTAAAAATGGGAATGCGTTTTGTAAGCCAAGTAGGCGTACCATGCGAACAATACCGCCGCCACCCGGTAACAGGCCTAAAGTGACTTCTGGTAGGCCGAACTTACTTTTTGGGTCATTGATTGCAATACGGTGATGGCAGCTTAATGCAATTTCCCAACCGCCACCAAGGGCTGTGCCATTTAAGGCTGCAACTACAGGAATACCTAGAGTTTCAATGGTACGTAAATGACCTTTTAGCTTTTCAACCATGTTGAAAAAATCAGTGGCATGTTCAGGCTGAACTTGAATAAGCTCATCTAGATCACCCCCAGCAAAGAAAGTTTTTTTGGCTGAGCGGAAAATAACGCCCGCAAGTGCTGTTTCTACTTTTAGTTTTTGGGTTGCCTCATCAAGCGAGTCTCGAAACTCGGCATTCATGGTGTTTGCAGATTGACCTGTTGAATCAAGCGTTAAAATGACAATGTTATCGGCATTTTTTTCGTATTGGATTGCACTCATCTTTTATATCCCTAATCTTTATACGCGTTCAATAATGGTGGCAATACCCATACCACCGCCAACACAGAGCGTAGCTAAACCGCGCTTTTTATTTTGACGTTCAAGCTCATCAAGTAGCGTGCCTAAAATCATGGCACCCGTTGCACCCAATGGATGGCCTAAAGCAATCGCACCGCCATTTACATTGACTTTTTCTGGTGGAACATTGAGTTCATTGATAAAACGCATTACAACTGCTGCAAAGGCTTCGTTGACTTCAAACAGGTCAATATCATCAATGGTAAGGCCAGCTTTTTCTAAGGCTTTACGTGCAGCAGGAGCAGGGCCAGTAAGCATGATCGTAGGGTCTGTACCGACGAGTGCAGTAGCTAAAACTTTAGCGCGTGGTTTTAAGTTTTGTTCTTTCACGGCTTTTTCTGAGGCCAATAAAACAACAGCAGCTCCATCGACAATGCCAGATGAGTTACCTGCATGATGAACATGATTGATTTTTTGTGCTTCAGGATATTTTTGTAAGGCGATGGCATCAAAACCCATTTGCCCCATCATTTCAAAACTTGGATTGAGTTTAGTCAGTCCTTCAACTGTCGTATTTCCTTTAATAAATTCATCTTTTTCTAGAATAACCACACCAGAATGATCTTTTACTTGAACCACTGATTGATCGAAATAGCCATTTGCCTGAGCTGCTGCGGCTTTTTGCTGAGACTTTACTGCAAATGTGTCTACATCTTCGCGACTATAACCATCTAAGGTTGCAATGAGGTCAGCCCCTACACCTTGTGGAACAAATGATGATTTAAGGTTTGTTTCAGGGTCTAACGCCCACGGCCCGCCATCGGAGCCCATTGGAATACGTGACATTGACTCGACGCCACCAGCAACCACTAAATCTTCCCAGCCTGAGCGAACTTTCATTGCTGCCATGTTGACTGCTTCTAAACCTGAAGCACAAAAACGATTGATTTGCACCCCAGCAACATCATCATTCCAACCCGCTGCAATCGCTGCTGTTTTAGCAATATCACCACCTTGATCACCAATAGGAGTTACACAGCCCAGAACAATATCGTCGACTTTAGACGTATCGAGTTGATGACGCTGCTGTAATTCATTTAATAAAGTGGTGAGTAAGGTAATTGGTTTTACTTCGTAAAGAGAGCCGTCTTTTTTTCCTTTTCCGCGTGGTGTGCGAATGGCATCAATAATATAAGCCTCGCTCATAACAGTTCCTTTTTTATTGCTTAAAATTTATTTGTGTTTTGAGTGTACTGGTTTTAATAGCGAGTGCAATGACGATAAGCGCACCAGTCAGGTGATGATTTTTGCCAATAGAGATACAAAAAAGCCCAAGTTGAACTTGGGCTAAATGTGAAACTTAAATAGATTAAAGAATTAGTGGTAGCCGTGTAGCTGGCGATATAAGCCAGGAGTTACACCAGTCCATTTTTTAAATGCACGGTGGAAAGTACTGGTTTCACTAAAGCCAACTTGTTGTGCAACATCTTCAAGTGTTAATTCAGGATTGAGTAACAAGTGAATAGCAGCATCTCGGCGTAGGGCATCTTTCACGCCTTGGTAACTTTTACCTTCAGCAGCCAAGCGGCGGCGTAAGGTTTGAGGAGACAAGTACAACATTGATGCAACGTCATTAAGCGTTGGCATTTCTTCACCAATCTGGCTTTTGAGCACGTCACGAATACGAGAAGTCAGCGAGTTGGTGTTTTTGAATTTTACTAAAAGCTGAGCAGGAGCTGCTTTTAAGAACTCTTCTAGCGTTTTTTCATCTTGGCGGATTGGCAAATCAAGATAATCGGCTGCAAAGGTAATTTCAGTACGAGGTGCATCAAACTGCATGACTGGTGCAAAAAATAATGCATCATATTCATCTGCATGAGCAGGACGTGGATAGCTAAAATGAACACGTTCTAAAGGTAAGCGACGTTCAATCAGCCATGATGCCAAACCATGCCAAATCATTAACATACTTTCAGTAATGAAATGGTCCGGATCTAATGTTTTTGGAATGAGTGGAACTAAACGTGCTTCATGTTTGTCACGCTCTAGGCTTACAGACCATTCATCACCGAATAATTTGTAAAATTGAGATGAGAGTTCAAGGGCTTGGCCCAAGGTTTTTGCATGAATAATCAACTGACACATAATGGCAAAAGTGCCCAAACGACGTGGCTGTACATCAAAACCGACGTGTTCATCTTGTGTGACCATCCACAACATTTTTATAAAACGAGTGTATTGTTCTGGCGAGATTCGAGCTTTAGGTTGACGTAATAGTTCCGCTTCGATACCCACATGTGAAAGTAACGTCTCGACATCCATGCCAAGGCGTTTTACGCCTGTCAAAGCCGCATTCACGAAGTGGATGCTAATCGTATCGCGACTCATATTGAATCCTTCAGTCTCTTTGATGTTCACTTTAAATTGACCTAAATGACCGTCTAAAAAAATAAATTGGCGATTTACAACAGAGTAAAAGCACTTTTTACATGTTAAATTGCCGAAATGATCAAGGTAAATGGCTGAACATGACATTGTTTTAGAATATTTGCTTAACTAATATAAAAGAAAATATGAATAATAGTGGTTAAAAAAACGATGACGACAGCATTAAATGGACTTAAAGTTCTAGATTTCTCGACACTCTTACCTGGACCTTTTGCCACAATGTATTTAGCCGATATGGGTGCAGAAGTCATCCATATTGAATCTCCATCACGTCCAGATTTAATTCGCATCATGCCGCCTTATGCAAATGGACAAGCAACGGCACATAGTTATTTAAATCGAAATAAACAGTCGATTGTTCTTGATTTAAAAGATCCGGCGAGTATTGAGCTGATTAAAGCCAAGATTTCCGAATTTGATATTGTCATTGAGCAGTTTCGACCTGATGTGATGCAACGTCTAGGATTAGACTATTCAACGCTTGCAGAAATTAATCCACGTTTAATTTATTGTTCAATTACAGGATATGGACAGACTGGAAGTTATAAAGACCGAGCTGGGCATGACATTAACTATTTAGCTTTAGCTGGTATTGCTGGGTATAGCGGCCGACAAGACAGTGGTCCGCCACCGCTTGGTATTCAAGTTGCAGATATTGCAGGTGGTTCACTTCATGCGGTCATTGCTATTTTAGCCGCAGTGGTTGAACGTGATCGTAGTGGCATGGGGCAATATATTGATATTTCTATGACCGATTGTGTGGCAAGCTTAAATAGTATGGCCGCATCAGCTACACTTGCTGCACAGGTTGAACAGGCACCAGAGCATGGCATGCTTAATGGTGGCATTTTCTATGATTATTATATAACGCAAGATGGGCGCTATCTATCAATTGGGAGTCTTGAACCACAATTTATGTCAGGTTTATCAATAGCTCTTGATTTGCCACTATTATTACAAAAAGGCGCTTCCTTAGATGTAGAAGACCGACAGGAAGTTAAACAAGCTATTCAAGAAAAAATTAAAACTAAAACCTTTAAAGAATGGCATGAAATATTCGCAAATCTTGATGTATGTGTAGAACCTGTTTTAAACCTAACTGAGGCTTTAAATTCTCCCTTAGCACAAGAACGTGGATGGATTGTGGATGTACCTTTGCAAAATAATACAGCAGATACAGAACCACAATTGGCTTGTCCAATTAAGTTTTCACGATCTAAAATGAGATATTCCTTTATAGGTCAAAAACTTGGTGAAGGACAGTGGTAAAGAGTAGAGGTCATTTCTTATACAATGTGTATTAAGATTATTATTAGATTAATCAATTGATTAACATTTTGAATAATTTCTTTACATAAAATTAGCGTACCCTTTATAAACAAAGACATAAAAGGTATGTAAACATGAAAACACATAAATCCTTGATGGCTTCCTGTTTATCCGTTTTATCAATTACTCTTTTTATACAGCACGCACAAGCTGCTGCTGCATTTGACCCAAATAGTCCTTGGATGTTGGGTGATTGGAACGGTCAACGCACCGCGTTACAAGCACAAGGTTATGATTTTTCTTTTGGATATACCGGCGAATATGCCGGTATTTTAGATTCAAAAAATACATCTACGCATGGTAGTGCTTATACGGGGCAACTGGCACTAGGAACTCATTTTGACCTAAATAAAATTTTAGGTTGGCAAGATACCGAAGCTCAAATCACATTAACTTATCGTGATGGGCAGTCGCTTTCTGAACACTCACCAGCTTTAGCAGGGCACTTAAGCTCGGCACAAGAAGTGTGGGGGCGTGAGCAAACTTGGCGTTTAACAGATTTGTGGATCAAGAAGAAATTCCTTGACCAGAAGTTAGACGTGAAAGTCGGTCGTTTTGGTGAAGGTGAAGACTTTAATAGTTTTGACTGTGATTTCCAGAATTTAGCACTTTGCGGTTCACAAGTCGGTAACTGGGTTGGTGATCAGTGGTATAACTGGCCAGTTAGCCAATGGGCAATGCGTGTTAAATATAACTTGCAACCCGATTTATATACGCAAGTTGGTGTATATGAATATAACCCAGAAAATCTGGACCGAGGCAAAGGTTTTAACCTAAGTACGGATGGTTCTCACGGTGCAATTATTCCTGCTGAAGTAGTTTGGTCACCTAAATTAGGCGCTCAAAGTATGGCTGGTGAATACCGTTTAGGTTATTACTACAGCACTGCTGATGCCAAAGAAATTGCAGATGAAACCAAAAATTCTCATAAACAAGGTGTTTGGGTAACTGCAAAACAAAAATTATTCCAGCCTGCTGATCAAACAGACCGTGGTTTGACTGGATTTGTGAACCTGACATTCCACGACTCTGATACCAACAAAATTGATAACATGCAAAATGTAGGCTTGGTCTATAAAGGTTTGCTCAATCAACGTCCTCAAGATGAGTTGGCACTAGGTGTTGCACGTATCCATATCAACGATGATTGGAACGATGTCCAAAATAAAGAATATGACACTGAATACAATACCGAGCTTTACTACGGTATTCATGCGACGAACTGGCTGACTATCCGTCCAAATGTGCAATATGTTCGTCATGTTGGTGCATTAAAAAATGGTGATAATACTTGGGTAGGCGGTATTAAATTCTCAACTGCATTCTAAGCGTAATTACTCCGAAAAACGGATTGTCGAGGGTTAAATCATTAATTGACGTAACTTGGCCTTCCGTTTTTCTTTATGCCTGAGTTTTGTTTTAGATGTATTGATAGGCCGATTTTTATTTAAAAGCTTGGCTTATCTTTCCGATAAAAATGATGATTAATAAGAGGTGGTTTATGAATCAACCTACTTCAAGATCAGGTTTAACGACTTTTACCGTAATTATTATTGGGTTATTAGCGTTATTCCTGTTAATTGGAGGTATTTGGCTCGCTACACTAGGCGGTTCAATTTACTACATTATAGCTGGTGTATTACTCCTGATTGTTGCATGGCAACTTTATAAGCGCGCATCCACGGCCCTATGGGTATATGCCGCTTTAATGCTAGGTAGCATTATTTGGGGAGTCTGGGAAGTTGGAACTGATTTCTGGGCTCTTGCACCTCGTTTAGATATTTTAGGTATTCTTGGTTTATGGTTATTGGTTCCAGCTGTGACTCGTGGAATCAACAACCTTGGATCAAGTAAAGTTGCGTTATCTTCAACGTTAGCAATCGCTATCTTGTTGATGGTTTACTCTATTTTCAATGATCCGCAAGAAATTAATGGTGAAATCAAAACACCTCAACCAGAAACTGCTCAAGCAGTGCCTGGTGTTGCCGAGAGTGATTGGCCTGCTTATGGTCGTACTCAGGCAGGTGTGCGTTATTCTCCGTTAAAACAGATCAATGACCAAAACGTAAAAGATTTGAAAGTTGCTTGGACTTTACGTACTGGCGATCTTAAAACGGGTAATGACTCTGGCGAAACAACCAATCAGGTTACACCGATTAAAATCGGTAATAACATGTTTATCTGTACAGCTCATCAGCAATTAATCTCGATTGATCCTGCTACAGGTAAAGAAAAATGGCGTTTTGATCCGAAGCTTAAAACGGATAAATCGTTCCAGCATTTAACTTGTCGTGGTGTGATGTATTACGATGCAAACAACACAACTGAGTTTGCAACAAGTCTTCAAGGCAAGAAATCTGACTCTACACAATGTCCGCGTAAAGTCTTTGTTCCTGTGAATGACGGCCGTTTAGTGGCAGTGAATGCTGACACTGGTAAAGCATGTACTGACTTTGGTAAAAATGGTGAAGTGAACTTACAAGAGTTTATGCCATACGCTTACCCAGGTGGTTACAACCCAACATCTCCTGGTGTTGTGACTGGTTCAACTGTCGTTATTGCTGGTTCGGTAACAGATAATTACTCAAACAAAGAGCCATCAGGTGTAATTCGTGGATACGACGTTAACACTGGTAAACTTCTTTGGGTGTTTGATACTGGCGCAGCAGATCCAAATGCAATGCCGGGTGAAGGTACGAATTTCGTTCATAACTCACCAAATGCGTGGGCACCTTTAGCTTATGACGCTAAACTTGATATCGTTTATGTACCAACAGGTGTAGGTACTCCAGACATTTGGGGTGGTGACCGTACTGAACTTAAAGAGCGTTATGCAAACTCAATGTTAGCGATTAATGCCTCTACTGGTAAATTAGTATGGAACTTCCAGACAACCCATCACGATTTATGGGATATGGATGTACCATCTCAACCATCTTTAGCTGATATTAAAAACAAAGCTGGCCAAACTGTTCCTGCAATCTATGTATTGACGAAAACAGGTAATGCCTTTGTTCTTGATCGCCGTAATGGTCAACCAATTGTTCCTGTAACTGAGAAACCAGTTCCACAAACAGTTAAACGTGGACCACAAACGAAAGGCGAGCATTATTCAAAAACTCAGCCATTCTCTGACTTGAACTTGGCTCCACAAGACAAATTGACTGATAAAGACATGTGGGGTGCCACTATGCTTGATCAGCTCATGTGTCGTGTATCTTTCAAACGTCTAAATTACGATGGTATTTATACTCCACCATCTGAAAACGGTACTTTAGTTTTCCCTGGTAACTTAGGTGTGTTTGAGTGGGGCGGTATGTCAGTTAACCCTGACCGTCAGGTTGCTGTAATGAACCCAATCGGATTGCCATTTGTGAGCCGTTTGATTCCTGCTGATCCAAACCGTGCGCAAACTGCAAAAGGTGCGGGAACTGAGCAGGGCGTACAACCAATGTACGGCGTACCTTATGGCGTAGAAATCAGCGCATTCTTATCTCCACTTGGTTTACCTTGTAAACAACCAGCTTGGGGATATGTTGCAGGCGTAGATTTGAAAACCCATGAAGTGGTATGGAAAAAACGTATTGGTACAATTCGTGACAGCTTACCGAACCTATTCCAATTACCAGCTGTAAAAATTGGTGTTCCTGGTTTAGGTGGTTCAATCTCTACTGCCGGTAATGTCATGTTTGTTGGTGCAACTCAAGATAACTACTTACGTGCATTTAATGTCACTAACGGTAAGAAACTTTGGGAAGCGCGTTTACCAGCGGGTGGACAAGCAACACCAATGACTTATGAAATCAATGGTAAGCAATATGTTGTAATTATGGCCGGTGGTCATGGTTCATTTGGTACGAAAATGGGCGACTATTTAGTGGCTTATGCCTTACCAGATAACAAATAAAATGCTTCTATAAAAAGGGCCTGGATTTATCCAGGCTTTTTTTATATCGATTTATATTAAAGCTTATCAATAAAACCGTTATTAAATATGCAAAAAAAGCATTTTATTGATGAATAAAAGCTCGCTATGCTATCTGCCTTAATAATGAATCTACTAGCCATACGCCATGTATTTATATACCGATTTCGATCAGCAGCTGATTAATCAACGAGTTGCTCAGTTCCGCGATCAGACAGAGCGCTATTTAGCGGGCAAACTTTCTGAAGATGAATACCGTCCATTACGTTTGCAAAATGGTTTATATGTGCAACGCTATGCGCCTATGCTGCGTATTGCTGTGCCGTATGGCTTAATGAGTTCAAAACAATTACGTAAAATTGCTGAAGTTTCAACTGAATATGATCGTGGCTATGCACACGTATCTACACGTCAGAACATTCAGTTAAACTGGCCAGCTCTTGAAGATGTACCAGAAATTTTAGCTGAACTTGCAACGGTACAAATGCATGCCATTCAAACCAGTGGTAACTGTATTCGTAATACAACGACTGACCAATATGCAGGTGTGGTTGCAGGTGAAATTGCAGACCCACGTCCAACATGTGAATTGATTCGTCAGTGGAGTACGTTCCACCCTGAATTTGCATTCTTGCCACGTAAGTTCAAAATTGCCGTTTCTGCACTTGAAGAAAAAGACCGTGCTGCAACAGCATTCCACGATATTGGTGTATATATCGTGCGTAATGAAGCGGGTGAAATCGGCTACAAAATTATGGCTGGTGGTGGTTTAGGCCGTACCCCAATCATTGGTAGCGTCATTCGCGAGTTTTTACCACGTGAAGATTTAATTTCTTACTTAGAGGCAGTTCTGCGTGTTTATAACTTGCATGGCCGTCGTGATAACAAATATAAAGCACGTATCAAAATTCTAGTTAAAGCGTTAACACCTGAAGTTTTTGCTCAGAAAGTTGAAGCTGAATTTGAACACACACGTGAATCATTAAAAATTCAGCCAGAAATCTTGAAAAAACTGGATGAAGAGTTCATCCCATTTGACTATCAAGATTTGGCAGATGAAGACTTCACGGCCTTATTTGCTGAGCATCCAAAATTCAAGCAATGGTTCAATATCAACACACATGCACATAAAGTGAAAGGCTATCGTATTGTTACGATTTCTTTGAAACGTGCAGGTATTGCACCGGGCGATATGACAACCGAAGAAATGAACTTTATTGCAGATCTTGCTGATAAATATACTTTCGGTGAACTTCGCACGACTCATGAACAAAACATTGCTTTGGCAGATGTGCCACAAAAAGATTTGTTCGATGTATGGCAAGCGCTTGAACAACAAAATATGGCACGTGCACATATTGGTTTTATTACCGATATTATTAGTTGCCCAGGCGGTGATTTCTGTTCACTGGCAAATGCGAAATCAATTCCAATTGCTGAAGCAATCACGCGTCGTTTTGATGACTTAGACAAAGTTTATGATCTTGGTCATTTAGACTTAAATATTTCTGGTTGTATGAATGCTTGTGGTCACCACCACGTAGGTAACATCGGTATTTTAGGTGTAGATAAAAAAGGTGCTGAATTCTACCAAATTACATTAGGTGGTAATTCGGACCATGATGCATCAATCGGTGATATCTTAGGGCCATCATTTGCAGCAGATGCAGTGCCTGATGTAATTGAAGAAATATTAAATACTTACCTTGATTTACGTACTGAAGGTGAGCGTTTTGTTGACACATATCGCCGTGTAGGAATTCAACCATTTAAGGAGCGTGCATATGCTTAATACAGCTCTACCAGTGCTTTATAAAGATGGCACGATCGCTGACAATACTTATCAAATCATTGCTGAAGATGGTGTTATTCCTCAGGGTGACGTTGTTGTAACAACAGCTCAACTAGACCAATTAGCAAACATTCAAGGTAAAAAAGCTTTGTATGTGACTGTGAGTGATTCACCTGAAGATCATACATTCCCATTAAATGAGCTTAATGCAATTTTCATTGAGTTTGCAGGTTTTGGTGATGGTCGTGGTTATTCATTTGCTGCACTATTACGCCGCCAAGGTTTCCAAGGTGAATTGCGCGCAACGGGTGATGTGTTTAAGGATGTCTTAAACTACTTAAAGCGTTCTGGTTTTGATAGTTTTGTCGTAAAAGAAGGCAAAGACGTACAAGAAGCGGCGGCAGGTTTGCAAGACTTTACCAACCCATACCAAGCTTCAACTGCTGTACCACAAGCAAGTTATCAAACTGGTGCTTAAATAGATTTCAAGTAAAAAGGCTGAACTTAGGTTCAGCTTTTTTTATAAATAATTTTTAAATGACTTAAATGAAGAACAAGAATGCTAGGCTTAATTTCAAAAATAAATCCCGGTGCCTGGTGGCTATTATTTGCCATCGCGGCGGATGTACTCTCAACATTTTATTCTGCTAGAGGTAATGGCTTAGTTAATAAAACAGCTCAAGGTATTGCTCTGATCCTATATATGATCTCTTTCGCTTGTGCTGCGATTGCTTTGAAATATATGCAGGCTGGAATTTTGTATGTACTTTGGTCTGGAATTGGCGTATTAGCTACAGCTTTTTTGGCAAAGATTTTTCTTGGGCAAAATATTGATGTGGCAGGGTGGGTTGGAGGGGCTGATGATTATTGCTCAATATTCCAATATCGATATTTAAAAGCCTCATAGAAATATCTGAGTGTTTCTATGAGGCTTAAGTGTTGAAAATATTAAGTATCAAGCTGGCAGTTGATCATCCATTTTATGCCAAATTGATCGGTAAAAGCGCCGTACAATGCACCCCAGAACGTTTTTTCTAGAGGCATTTCAATTTGACCATTAACAGATAAAGCATCAAAAAGTTGTTTTGCTTTTTCTTGCTCATCTTTTTCAAGATTAATCGAAATGTAGTGATTATTACCTTGGGTAAAGACACTGTTAGGAGCACAGAATTGATCATTTGTATCTGATGCCATAAGTACGGTGTATTCATTAATTGGCAGTGAAACATGAAGAACCAGATTCTTATCGGCCTCCGATAAAGTCACGCCTTCGGTAGGTGGCATATCGCCATAGCGGCTCAACATGCCGAACTCACCGCCAAAAACTGACTTATAGAAATTAAAAGCTCGCTCTGCCTGACCTTGAAAGTTGAGATAGTGATTGAGTTGCATTGTTATAGTCCATTGTTGTTTTCATTTAGAAGAATAAGTTAAAACGTAAAAGTGATTTTGTGGGTCATTTTTTGTAGTTTTTTAATAAAAAAATCCCGCCGAAGCGAGATTTTGAAATATTGTTTTTTAATTAAAGAAGTTCAATTGCAACGGCTGTAGCCTCACCACCACCAATACAAAGTGCAGCAATACCTTTTTTACCGCCAGTACGTTTCAATGCATGAATAAGCGTAAGAATGATACGAGAACCTGTAGAACCTACTGGATGACCTAATGCGCAAGCACCACCATTGATATTTACTTTTTCAGCATCAAGCTTGAAATCATCAATTGGGCACATGGTGACCATGGCAAAAGCTTCGTTAATTTCCCATAGGTCGACATCTTGAGCATTCCAGCCAGCTTTTTTCAGAACTTTCTCGATGGCGCCAACAGGAGCGATCGTAAATTCTGAAGGATGCTGAGAGTTTGATGCTGTTGCGATAATTTTCGCAAGCGGCTGTAAACCACGTTGGGCAGCAACTTCACTTGATGTCAGTACTAATGCAGATGCACCATCCGAAATAGAACTCGCGTTTGCTGCGGTGATTGTTCCGTCTTTTGCAAAAGCTGGTTTAAGTGAAGGAATCTTGTCGATCTTTGCATTTAGAGGTTGTTCATCTTGATCAACAACAACATCGCCTTTGCGACTAGGCACGGTAACCGAAACAATTTCATCTTTGAAATAGCCTTCAGTAATCGCTGTTTGAGCACGTTTCAAAGAACGAATTGCAAAGTCGTCCATTTGCTCACGTGTATAGCCACGTGTGTTTGCCATATCTTGAGCAAAAGAACCCATTAAACGACCAGTTTCAGCATCCTCAAGTCCATCAAGAAACATATGATCCTTAATTTCGCCGTGACCCATACGATAACCAGCGCGTGCTTTTGGTAAAACATAAGGCGCATTTGTCATAGATTCCATACCGCCAGCAACAACAATTTCAGCACTACCTGCTTTAATCATATCGGTTGCTTGCATTACTGCTTTCATGCCAGAGCCACAAAGCTTATTAATAGTAACAGCACCTGTAGAATCCGGTAAGCCAGCTTTACGCATTGCTTGACGAGCAGGGCCTTGTTTTAAACCAGCAGGAAGAACACAACCCATAATGACTTCTTCGACATCAGTAGGTTGTAAACCTGCTCTTGCGATTGCTTCTTTAATGGTTACAGCACCTAGTTCAGGTGCAGTAAGTCCCGATAACGATCCTTGAAAACCACCCATAGCAGTACGAGCACCATTAACAATTACGATGTCAGTCATTGTTCTAATCTCCAGTTGTTCTTAATCTCAAAATAAGAAATGTTTAAAACCTAGTCAGTATATTGTAAAAATCAGAGAGAAATATCTTCTGCATTAGACTGTAGAGTTCTAACAATTTTTAAGGTCTTCTAAACGAATATGTCCCATTTTACTGAGAACTAATTTAAAGTTTTTAAGCTGATCATAAGAACAATATGTAAAACTGCCGTTAGACTCACGTGGCAGTCCAGTGTCTCCCTGAAATACGATACTATTGAGTTTTTTTCCAAATTTTTGAAATTTTAAAGAACCATAACGATGATTAAGTTCAACATTGGTCAATATCTCTTCGTCGCTTTCTCTCTGTAGATTATGATTTGTGTCTACAAAGCTTATAAGGCTTGTATCCCAATTACTATTACACAGCGTTAAATCAACACTTGGGCAAAGTACGACACTCTTATGTCGTAGAATTGCGTCGTATTTGGCTTTTTGTATATGAATTGTCAGTAGTCTAGGGGTGTTTTTTAATTCTACCGAAGCCATAAATTGATGGTATAAAGGAAGAGCTATAGTGAACATAATCATAAGAATTGCGAGCGTTATAGTGAGTTCCATCAATGTGAAACCAGGAGATTTAAACATTAAAATTCCTTAATATATAAATAAATATTTTGATTTTATGCGTTCTATCAATGATTTATATGGCTTTTTATAATGAGGAAACACAAAATTAAATAAAGGTTATCAGGACGCTAGAATACTGGTAAAATCACCCTAAGCGAAAGAAAGAAGTTGTTCATATTTTCTAGTTGAGTAAAAAATTACCGAATTACAACGGAAATTGTAAGTAATTTTGTCAATAATTTACTTGATTAAAATTATCAAGCACTTGGAAAGTCTATCAAGTGTTTGTATGATTCAAATGTGAATAGCTTAAAAATAATACTGGGGTAAAAATATCTCAGGGGCCAATAAATTTAGGCTGAGCTTGAACAACAATTGTTATCTCTGGAGGATATCCATGAAATTGAGTCGTATTGCACTTGCTATGCTTGTCGCTGCTCCATTAGCTGCTGCTAATGCTGGCGTAACTGTTACACCATTATTGCTTGGTTACACTTTCCAAGACAGTCAGCACAACAATGGTGGTGACAAAGGTGAGTTAACTAACGGACCTGAATTACAAGACGATTTATTCGTTGGTGCAGCTCTTGGTATTGAGTTGACACCATGGTTAGGTTTCGAAGCTGAATATAACCAAGTTAAAGGTGATGTAGACGGTCTTGCTGCTGGCGCTGAATACAAACAAAAACAAATCAACGGTAACTTCTATGTTACTTCTGATTTAATCACTAAAAACTATGACAGCAAAATCAAGCCATACGTATTGTTAGGTGCTGGTCACTACAAATACGAGATTCCTGATCTTTCTTACCACAATGATGAAGAAGGTACTTTAGGTAATGCTGGTTTTGGTGCTTTCTGGCGCTTAAACGATGCTTTATCTCTTCGTACAGAAGCTCGTGGTACTTATAACTTTGACGAAAAATTCTGGAACTATACAGCTCTTGCTGGTTTGAACGTAGTTCTTGGTGGTCACTTGAAGCCTGCTGCTCCTGTAGTAGAAGTTGCTCCAGTTGAACCAACTCCAGTTGCTCCACAACCACAAGAGTTAACTGAAGACCTTAACATGGAACTTCGTGTTTTCTTTGATACTAACAAATCAAATATCAAAGACCAATACAAGCCAGAAATCGCTAAAGTTGCTGAGAAGTTAACTGAATACCCTAACGCTACTGCACGTATCGAAGGTCACACAGATAACACTGGTCCACGTAAGTTGAACGAACGTTTATCTTTAGCTCGTGCTAACTCTGTTAAATCAGCTCTTGTAAACGAATACAACGTTGATGCATCTCGTTTGTCTACTCAAGGTTTCGCTTGGGATCAACCGATTGCTGACAACAAAACTAAAGAAGGCCGTGCTATGAACCGTCGTGTATTCGCGACAATCACTGGTAGCCGTACTGTAGTTGTTCAACCTGGTCAAGAAGCAGCAGCTCAATAATTTGAGTTTTTGAACAGTAAAAAAGCGACTCGTTAGAGTCGCTTTTTTTATTACGATTTTTAAAATATTTAGTCATTTCTACATCTCCTTAATAATAATTTCTTTCAATTTTGGTCTAAATTATTTACCAATCGCCTTTTCTTAATTGCTGTTTAGTATCTTGTCTATCTCTACGATGTTGAGCACGAGGCTTTTCCGTTTCATGCATCCCGCCTTTGTGAAGTAAAGGGGAGAGAGCCACCTGATTACGGACTTTGATTTTTGAAATTTCTTTAATTTTCATGTTTTAACCTTTAATACATAAAACTTGTTTAAGTGTGTGGACAACTTCAATGAGGTCAGCCTGATTTGCCATGACTTCATCAATATCCTTATAAGCACTTGGGATTTCATCGACAACGCCACTGTCTTTACGGCACTCAATACCTTGGGTTTGTTCAATAAGATCTTGCTGGTTAAAAAGGTTTTTTGCCTTGCTTCGACTCATCTTACGACCTGCACCATGAGAACAAGAACAAAATGACTCAGGGTTTGCTTTACCTCTGACGATATAAGATCTTGCCCCCATTGAACCTGGGATAATGCCTAATTCATCTAAACCAGCACGAATTGCGCCTTTTCGGGTAATCAATAAATTTTCACCAAAATGTGTTTCACGGCTTACATAGTTATGGTGACAATTAATTGCTTCTTTTGTCATTTGAAAAGAGGGTAGAAGAGGGCGAATTGCTTCTAATATTAATCGCATCATTTCTTTGCGATTTTCAAAAGCATATTCTTGAGCCCATTCTACCGCTTCCACATAATCATCGAAACTTTTTGAGCCTTCGGCAAAATAACTCAAATCTTTATCAGGTACATGACCAAAACGATGCTGAGCCTCTTTCTTGGCTAACTCAATAAAATAAGTACCAATAACGTTACCAAGCCCTCTGCTACCCGAATGCAGCATGATCCATACGTCTTGATTTTCATCAATACAGAGCTCGATAAAGTGGTTGCCGCCACCTAAAGTGCCCAATTGTTTTTGCCATGTCGCATCAAATTGTCGAAGCATCCGGACAAGACCAGGATGCTTTTTGATAATCGGCTCTAAGCTTTTTTCAAGTGGAATAATGCTTGAAGCTTTTGCCTTGACCTGTTTATGTAAAGCAAATCCAACGGGGACTTTACGTTCGATTGCATCTCGTAAACGACTTAAGCTATCTGGCAATTGAGAAGCCTTTAGACTTAAACGAATTGCATTCATTCCACAGCCAATATCTACGCCTACAGCAGCAGGAATAATGGCATGTTTAGTCGGAATAACACTGCCTACAGTCGCGCCTTTTCCGACATGAACATCTGGCATAACAGCAATATGTGAGTATATAAATTGCAGTTGAGCCATTTTCTTGAGTTGTTCGATACTTTCACTATCTATATCTTGAGTGAAAATTTTAACGGGGACACCATACAGTGCCTCCTCATTTAATATTTTTTGTATGCCCATAATTTTTCTCTTATTTTGTCCGAGCAGGCATAAAAAAACCTAGCGAATGCTAGGTTTTAAATTTGAGCATTCGGACAAGTGAAGTGAATTTGTACACTTGTCCGTGAGCTGACATCGTGCCAAATTATTTAGTCTGTTTTACCTTGTACTGCTGGCATGATGTCCTCCTTATTTAAAAGTGCCGTTGAAAATCTGAACGGCATTGTACGCTTTTTAAATCAAAGATCAAGCTTTTGATCTTTGATTTACTTTTAATTATCTATTGAAACCGATTTTTAATCTTGTTCAGGTTTGACGTTCATTTGATCATAAGGGATCAGTTTGGTTTTATTTTTCCACTTATAGCCTAACCAGATAATCAAGAACAATGGCAAGCTGATATAGGTTGAAAGTAGGCCTAACCAGTCAATTTTTCCACCTAAAATGGCTTGATAGTTTTGTCCCAAAATAATGATTGAACAGAGGATAAATGCAAACCAAGGGGCAAATGGGAAAAATTTGGCACGGTAAGCTAAATCTTCTAATTTATATCCTTGAGCAATATAACCTTTGCGGAAACGATAGTGCGAAATCGCAATTCCTAACCAAACAATAAAGCCGCACATACCTGACATATTAAGTAGCCAGTTAAATACTTGTTTTTCACCAATAAAAGTTGTCAAGAAACAAAAAGCGGCGATAATTGTTGTGGCATATAGTGCATTCATTGGAACGCCACGACCATCAAGTTTTGCAAACCACCTTGGCGCACGGCCTTCCTGAGCCATTTTAAACAACATGCGAGTTGAAGAGTACATGCCTGAGTTACCTGCTGATAAAATAGCAGTAAGAATGACAGCATTCATTAAGCCAGCCGCAAAAGCAAAGCCAACTCTTTCATAGAGCAATGTAAAGGGAGAAAGCGCAATATTTTCAGTGGTAGCAGCTTGTAGTAGATTCGGGTCATCATAGGCAATCAGAGTGCCGATAATGAAAATACATAAGACATAAAATAATAAGATTCGCCAGAAAATCTGTTTGATTGCAAGTGGAATTGTTTTCTTTGGATCTTTAGATTCACCAGCAGCAACCCCAACCATTTCAGTTCCTTGGAAAGAGAATCCGGCAATCATTGCAACACCAATCATGGCCTGTAAACCACCCACAAAAGGTGCGTCTTTATAGGTCCAGTTTCCAAAAGCTGCGACACCTGGGGTTAGCATAATCTTAATGATCATAGCTAAACCAATAATAATGAAGGCAATGATGGCGATCACTTTTACCATTGAGAACCAGAATTCGCTTTCGCCGAATCCCTTTACTGTCATGGCATTAATCATAAAGATAACGATAAGGAACAGGGCACTCCAATAGAACCCTGGAATATCAGGGAACCAGAACTTCATAATAAACTGAACTGCAACAAGTTCGAATGCAACCGTAATTGCCCAGTTATACCAGTAGTTCCAGCCTAAAGCGAAGCCAAAGCCTTCTTCGACATAACGACTGCCATATGTAAAAAAAGCACCAGAAGTCGGATTGTGGGTTGCAAGCTCACCTAAGCTGGTCATTAAGAAGTAAATCATAATGCCAATGAGAGAGTAGGCGAGTAGCGCCCCACCTGGGCCAGCATTTGCAATGGTTGATCCAGAAGCAAGGAAGAGGCCTGTACCAATGGAACCACCAATGGCGATCATATTCAGATGACGAGCCCCAAGCTTACGCTGGAGTTTTTCAGGAGCATGTGTTTCGCTCATGGAGATTCCTTACATAGTTTGTTATGCACAGGCATATAACACCTTAAAGCCTTCAAGATCAGTTTTAATCTGGCACTGACCAAAGTGCTTCTCAATTAAGATCGGATAGTTTAAAAAACGGTTTGCTACAATCCATAGCTCGCCTGATGCCTTTAAATGTTTTTTAGCGTTCTGGCAGAGTCCTTCACTTGCATCATAGTCGGTATGAATACCTTGATGGAAAGGGGGATTACTGACAATGGCATCGAGTTCTGTTGGAGCGTCTGCAATACCTATGACAGGCTGCAATCTCAACTGGTCTGAACCTATTCCATTTCGACTAAAAGTCATTTCCGTTGACCGTAAAGCGAAAGCATCAATATCTAGGGCGTGAATAATATTACTTGAATTTATTTTTGCCAAATAGCAACTGATAATTCCAGCACCACACCCGAAGTCGGCAATTCTACCTGATTTCACCTGATTAAGATAAGGGAGTAAAACAGCAGTTCCGACATCTAGATGATTTTGGCTAAAAACACCGGGAAGGGCACAAATCGTAAGCTCTTGCTCATTAACCTGAACAGTATAAGTTTTAATCCATTTTTCTAGAGGTTTAATCTGTTCTGTTTTCTCAATCTTTAAGTGCCACAATTGACAATGGCGAGCACTATCAAGTTTTAGTACTTTGCCAAAGCTTTGTAATTGTTTAGAGGCTCTTTCTACACCACCCTTTTTTTCACCAACTAAAAAAACAGATTGATTGGTTTTAAGATGGCTCATTACTACATGCAATATGTAATTCAAGAGCTCTTTAGATTTTGGAACAAAAATAATTGCTTGGTCGAATTCTTGTGATGGAAACTCAACTGAGAAGTGCGCTTTTGTTCCACTATTTATAAATCCCTGATAGTCGGCATGATTCCATGTCCAGACTGACGCATCAGTTCCAGCTGGTAATTGACTGACTAAGGCATCATTCGGTGCATTAATTAACAAGATTCTACCTTTCAAATAGTCTTGCTGTCTTAATACCACTTCACTTCTAGGATCCATGTACATCTCTCATGAAGAAGAATGCCCAGTGGGAGCTGGGCAGTAATCAAAATTAAAAGTTAGTTATTTATGCGTTTCAGGAAGCACAACATTTAAAATTAATGCTGCTATACCACCTGTTGCCACGCCAGAGCTAAAAATATTTTTAAATAATTCTGGAAGGTGCTCTAAAATCTGAGGAACTTGAGCAACACCTAAACCTAATGCAAGTGAGATGGCAATAATTAATAGTGCTCGGCGGTCAAGGTGAACTGAAGAAAGAATATTAATGCCTGATGCAGCCACTGCACCGAACATGACCATAACAGCGCCACCTAAAACGGCTTGAGGAACTGCTTGTATCACACCAGCTACTGCAGGGAATAGACCTAATAAAATGAGTAATCCAGCAATCCAGATGCCTACATAGCGGCTAGCAACCCCAGTGAGTTGAATTACCCCATTGTTTTGAGCGAAAACAGAACTCGGGAAAGTGTTAAATAGTCCAGCTAGCAAAGAGTTTGCACCATTCACTAATACGCCACCTTTAATGCGTTTCATCCATTCAGGACCATTAACAGGTTGGTTGGAAAGTTTACTGGTTGCTGTCACATCACCAATTGCTTCTAAAGAAGTCACCAAATAAATGAATGCCATTGGGATGAATAATCCCCAAGAGAAACTCAAACCAAAGTGCATTGGTGTTGGAATTTGGACGAGTGGCGCGTCTTTAATACCAGAGAAATCTAGATGACCCATAAATCCAGCAAGAATGTAACCACTCACTAAGGCGATTAAAATAGCTGAGCTTTTAATCCAAACCACTCGAATACGATTAAGTACAATAATAATGGCAAGTACGGTACATGACATAATAAGGTTGTCTGCACTTGCAAAAGTATGATCTTGCATGGCTTGATAGCCACCACCCATACTAATCAAGCCTTCTTTAATAAGCGTTAAGCCAATTAATAAAACAACAATACCAGTCACCAACGGAGTAATGAGTCTTTTTACCCATGGAAGAATTTGCGAAACACCCATTTCAATGAATGAGCCGGCAATGACCACACCAAATATTGCAGCCATGACTTGGTTTACAGGTGTTCCTGCGGCAACCATTGCACTACCAATACCAATAATAGGGCCAATAAAGTTAAAGCTTGTGCCTTGAACAATAAGAAGACCTGCACCAAACGGACCAACTTTTTTACATTGTAAAAATGTAGCAATACCTGAAATCACTAAAGACATCGATAAAATCATGTTAGTTTCGGTGCGTGAAACGCCTAAAGCTAAGCAAATTAAAAGGCCAGGTGTAACAATTGGTACAATAATCGCAAGCAAATGCTGGAAAGCTGCTAAAAAAGCGATCAAAGGTTTTGGTCGATCATTTAAACCATAAACAAGGTCTAAATGGTCTTGAGAGTGTTGATTGGACATGGGTATAGGTCCGCCGCAATTTTGCAAATTGGCGCTATTCTAATCGAGATAACTATCTTTACAAAACGAAATACAGGCTATTAGAAATTTTTTTGTCAATGTCAATAAACTGTCACTACTCAAGAGTAGTGTTTTTCTGTATAATTTGCCCTCAAACTTTAGGCGTATCGAATTTACATGTCAGATATTAAAACACTCCGTAACATTGCCATCATTGCGCACGTCGATCATGGTAAAACGACTTTAGTCGACAAACTTTTACAACAATCAGGTGCATTAGGTGATCGCGCGGGTGAAATCGAGCGTGTGATGGATTCAGGTGCAATTGAAAGTGAACGTGGTATTACCATTCTTGCAAAAAACACTGCAATTAAATGGACTGATGCGCGTACAAATACAGAATACCGCATTAACATCGTGGACACTCCAGGACATGCTGACTTCGGTGGTGAAGTTGAACGTGTAATGTCGATGGTTGACTGCGTACTTCTTCTTGTCGATTCTCAAGAAGGTCCAATGCCACAAACTCGTTTTGTGACATCGAAAGCCTTTGCGAGCGGTTTGAAGCCAATCGTGATTATCAACAAAGTAGATAAGCCAAGTGCGCGTCCTGATTGGGTAATTGACCAAGTATTTGATTTGTTTGATAACTTAGGTGGTACTGACGAACAGTTAGACTTCCCAGTTGTTTATGCATCAGGTTTACGTGGTGTTGCTGGTCCTTCTCCAGAAGAACTTGCTGACGACATGACTCCATTGTTCCAAACAATTGTAGATATCGTTGAACCACCAGCAGTTGATGTTGATGGTCCATTCCAAATGCAAATCTCTTCACTTGATTATAACAGCTTTGTTGGTGTAATCGGTGTTGGTCGTATTCAGCGTGGTTCAGTTAAATTAAACACACCTGTAACTGTTATCGACAAAGAAGGTAAAACACGTAACGGTCGTATCTTAAAAATCATGGGTTACCATGGTCTAGATCGCGTTGACGTTGAAGAGGCAAATGCTGGTGATATCGTTTGTGTAACAGGTATCGATGCACTTCATATTTCTGACACGATTTGTGATCCGAAAAATGTTGAAGCTTTACCGCCGTTATCTGTAGATGAACCTACTGTTACGATGACTTTCCAAGTAAACAACTCACCGTTTGCGGGTAAAGAAGGTAAATTTGTTACTTCACGTAACATTCGTGAACGTTTAGATCGTGAATTGATTCACAACGTAGCATTACGTGTTGAAGATACTGACAGTCCAGACCGTTTCAAAGTGTCTGGTCGTGGTGAACTTCACCTTTCAGTTCTTATTGAAAACATGCGTCGTGAAGGCTTCGAAATGGGCGTATCACGTCCACAAGTAATTTTGAAAGAAGTTGACGGCGAAAAGCAAGAACCATACGAAAACGTAACATTTGACGTTGAAGAACAGCACCAAGGTTCGGTAATGGAACAAATGGGTTACCGTAAAGGTGAAATGACAAATATGGAAGTTGACGGTAAAGGCCGTATCCGTATTGAAGCAACTGTTCCTTCACGTGGCTTAATTGGTTTCCGTTCTGAATTCTTGACCATGACTTCTGGTACAGGGATCATGACATCAAGCTTCTCGCATTACGGTCCAATGAAACAAGGTACTGTTGCGAAACGTCAAAACGGTGTGTTGATTTCTATGGTTCAAGGCGTTTGTTTGGGCTATGCATTATTCACATTGCAAGACCGTGGTCGTCTATTCGCTAAACCTCAGTTAGAAGTTTACGAAGGTATGATCATTGGTATTAACTCTCGTTCAGATGATATGGTTGTTAACCCAACTAAAGCGAAACAGTTAACAAACGTACGTGCATCTGGTACAGATGAAGCGTTAACGTTGACACCAGCTGTTGAATACACGCTTGAACAAGCACTTGAATTCATTGAAGATGATGAATTAGTTGAAGTAACACCAAAATCAATCCGTATCCGTAAGCGTTACTTGACTGAAAATGAACGTAAACGTAACCGTGATAAATAATTTTTCTTAAGTGAAAAAGAAAAAACCGCTAAATTAATTTAGCGGTTTTTTTAATCGTTATATTTGAAATTAAACTAAGCTTAAAATCATATTTTTCTTATCAGTTAATATGTTGTTAAAGTGTGAAATAACTTTCTTTTTTTGATAAAAATATTAAATTATCAATATCATGGCGATTACTATCTAAATGGATAAGATGCCAATGAAAAGAAAAATATAACGTGTTTTAACCCCCGACATCTGGAGATGTTTAGATGAGTATTATTCAAGAATTTAAAGAATTTGCCGTGAAAGGCAATATGATGGATTTAGCCATTGGTGTGATTATTGGTGGTGCTTTTGGCAAAATCGTAGACTCTTTAGTAAAAGATATTATCATGCCGCTGATCAGTGTAATTACGGGTGGTGGTGTTGATTTTTCGCAGAAATTCATTGTTCTAGGAGCAAACCCTACCAATCTGCAATCTTTAGATGCTTTGCAAAAAGCAGGTATTAATGTTTTAACCTATGGCAATTTCCTCACCATTTTAATTAACTTTATTATTTTGGCTTGGGTTGTGTTCTTAATGGTGAAATTATTAAATAAACTTCGCCGTAATAAAGAAGAGCCAGAAGCTCCAGCTGCAACTCCTGAAGATATTCAATTATTACGTGAAATTCGTGATGAGTTGAAAAAGCAAGCTTAACAATCTTCTGAAGTAATAAAAAACGGTACTAAAGGTGCCGTTTTTTATTACTAAGTATTTTATGTTGGACTAAAGATATTGATAAAATTGAAAGGCTATCGATAAGTTCAATTACACATATTGTAAAAGGGGTATAAATAAATGAATCAGCTTTTTGTGTATGGAACCTTATGTCCAAATAAAGCAAATGCTCATATTTTAGAGCAGATTGGCGGTAACTGGACAAAAGCCACTGTGCGTGGTGTGATTCATATTTTAGATTGGGGACCCGACAAAGGCTTAAAAGCAATTGTTTTAGACGCAAAAGCCGATTGGGTAGAGGGTTATCTTTTTAGCACAGAAAAACTGGCAGAAAACTGGCAGATGCTTGATGATTTTGAAGGTTTTCAATATCAACGTGTCATAGCAGATGTGAAGCTTGAGTCAGGTGAACAGATCAAAGCTTGGACATATCAACTGAATGCACAGGCTCAAGCTTCTGAAAACCACAATTAAAATAATGGAATCAACGTAAGCTACTCATTCTAAATTTAACTTCTAAAAGATGATAACCAAATTGGCTTTTTATTGGTCCTTGTAGTACACGTTCGGCGGCTGTAAACACTACTTTATCAATCACTGGTACCAGCTGTCCTTTTTTGACTTCGCCTAATTCACCACCGCGTTTTGCTGAATTACAAGTTGAATATTGCTTGGCAAGTTTGGCAAAGTCAGCACCACTTTGTAGCTTCTTTTTTAACTGTTCAGCTAAGTCTTTATCTTTGACCAGAATATGTCGGACGATTGCTGTTTGCATTATGACTTCCTCTGAAAATTAGAGCTTATTGGGCTTTTTGAGGGGTTGGCACTCTGGGCAAAATACACTTGCACGTTGTCCAAGTTTCAAGTTTTCTAATGCGGTTTCACAGTTAACACACATCTGTCCGGCACGTCCATACGCCAAAAGGGTCTGTTGGAAATAACCATTTTCACCCATGGCATTGCTGTAATCACGTAAGGTCGAACCGCCTAAATCAATAGCTGATTTTAAAATCCGTTTGATTTCGATCACCAGTTTCTCGATTTGTTCAAAGCTAAGGTCCGCAGCAGGCTGTGCGGGATGGATCCCGACATTAAATAAACTTTCAGTTGCATAAATATTGCCAACACCAACCACAACATGATTATCCATAAGTGCAATTTTTGTGCCGACAGATTTATTTTTAAGTTTTGAAGCTAAATATTCTGCATTAAAGTCAGTACTTAAAGGTTCAGGTCCTAAAGTATCAATCAACTTCCCTTGTGTTTCAGAGTTTAGCCAGAGAATGCAGCCAAAGCGACGTGGGTCATGATAACGTAACTCATGTTCCTCAAAGCGAATGATGAAGTGATCATGTTTTCTCAGCTCATCATTTGGCTGACACAAGCGGAAGCTGCCTGACATTCCTAAATGCCAAAGCATTTGATCTTGTTCAAAGTTTGCCAAGATATATTTTGAACGTCGATTTAATCCAATAAGACGTTGCCCAACAAGTTTTTGAACATCATCTGGTATTGCCCAGCGTAAGCTCGGGTTACGTACTTCTACACTTTGAACTTTTTGATTCAATAAGGGAAATAAACTGGTTTTAGTTGTTTCGACTTCGGGTAACTCAGGCATCGCCAACTCGCAGAATTAACAGATATACTGGAATAATCAAGTATATCGTGTGGTATGTAATATTTCAGAGATTACTAGGTCAGATATTTTACCATTAAGCTGGTTTCAACGTGAAACTTCACAGGTTGCACATGATTTAATCGGATGTGTATTGTGTAAGCGACAAGCTGATGGACACGTCATTCGATGTACGATTACTGAAACAGAAGCTTATTTAGGAATTCGAGATAAAGCTTGCCATAGCTACAATGATAAACGTACTGCTCGAACAGATGTGATGTATTGTTCAGGTGGTACGATTTATGTCTATTTAATTTATGGCATGTATGAAATGCTCAATCTCATTACCCAGACAGAAGGCATCCCTGAAGGGGTGATGATTCGTTCTGCATTTTTAAGTGGGGCTTCAACCAAAAAAGAATATAAGCTTTTAGCTGGACCCGGCAAACTGACACGCTATTTAGGCATTAATCGAAGTTTAAAAGGTCAGACTTTAGGTGAAGAATCTGGACTGTGGATTGAATCGGCATCAACGCAGCCTGAAGTGGTGATGACACCACGTATAGGAATTGACTATGCCGAAGAGGCAAAAGATTGGCCTGAACGATATTGCTGGAAAGACCATCCCTCTTTAAGTCGTTAATTAAAGTAGGTAGTAAATTCTTTGATAGTGATTAAGTGTGTTCCAGATTTAAAACAATGCAGAGCAAATTCTATATCCAGACAAGACACTGCTTTTTGTTATTATAACTACAATATAAATAAAGGAAATAAGCATGTCCTTATTACGCTTAGACCGACTTCATTACTGTATTTTGATGAGTATGGGTTGTATTTCTAGCCCACTTGTTTGGGCAGATGACTTAGCTCAAGACATTACGGTATTGCCAACTTTACATGTTGAAGCAACGCGTACCGATACAACCTATTTGCAAACACCTGCTTCGGTTTTTCGAATAGATGCGCCTCAAGTTGATAATTCCTCACAAGTAAATTTAACTGACGTTGTGAAAGGAATACCGAGTTTACAGATTCGTAATCGCGAAAATTATGCACAAGATTTACAGCTCTCCATGCGTGGTTTTGGTGCACGTTCAACTTTTGGTGTTCGAGGTATTCGCCTGTATGTGGATGGTATTCCAGCAACGATGCCAGATGGGCAAGGCCAAACATCTAATATCGATTTAAGTAGTCTGGACCATGTCGAAGTTCTAACGGGACCTTTTTCTTCGCTTTATGGAAACTCATCGGGCGGTACAATTTTAACTTCTACTAAAGAAGGTCAAGGGAAAGACTCAATTGAGCTGAGCTATTCGGGAGGCAGCCATGATAAAAGCCGAGCTGGACTCGTGCTACAAGGTGGAGCAAAGAGCGCGAATGAACCAAGTTATGTTATTAGTTCATCATATTTCGATACCGATGGTTACCGAGAACATAGCGGTGCAGAAAAAGTATTAAACAATGCAAAACTCAGTTGGAATCTTGATGATGGAAGCAAAATCAACTGGGTGACTAACTATGTCAAAATTCATGCAGATGATCCGCAGGGTTTAACTCATGACCAGTGGAATGCGAACCCAAAGCAACAAGTTCCATTTTTAAAGCAATTTAATGTCCGTAAAGATATTGAACAAACTCAAACTGGCGTGACGTGGTCTAAGCCGATTAATGACCATCATGAGCTTTATGCGATGGCATATTTAGGCAATCGTCAGGTGACACAATATCAATCTATTCCTAAGTCGACACAAGATGCCAGTGTGAACCATGCAGGTGGCGTGATTGATTTTGAGCGTAATTATTATGGTGCTGATTTCCGTTGGACGGGTAAAGAGTTACTTCCCAATACGACTGTAAGTGTCGGTGTTGCACTTGATACAATGGATGAAGACCGCAAAGGTTTTGAAAACTTTAACTTAGTAAACGGTCAACCTTCTTATGGTGTCAAAGGTAATTTACGCCGTGATGAAGATAATATTTTGTGGAATATCGACCCATACTTACAAGCATCTTGGCAGTTCTTGCCAACATGGCGTTTAGACACTGGTGTGCGCTATAGCAATGTCCATTACAAATCTGAAGATAACTATTTAAGTAATGGCGACGATAGTGGTAAGACTGATTACAGTAAAGTTTTGCCTTCAGCTGCTTTAAGTTGGCAAATTTTACCTGAACTTATGGCATATGTGAGTTATGCCAAAGGTTTTGAAACACCGACATTTACTGAAATGGCATATCGTCCAGATGGTTTGAGTGGTTTTAATTTTGATTTAACAGCATCAACGAGTGATACCTATGAAACAGGCTTAAAGTCACAAAATCATTTAGGTGATTTTACTTTGGCAGTTTTCCAGACTAAAACTAAAGATGACATTGTTTCAGCAGGGAATTCTAACGGCCGTTCAACGTTCCGTAATGCAGATAAAACCTTACGTGAAGGTGTAGAGTTTGCATGGAATAAAAAGTTATGGCGAGATTTAACTGCGACTGCAAGCTATACTTATTTAGATGCAACCTTTGATGCGGATATTCCAGCCTCAGGAAGTGTTGCTCAAATTCCATCAGGGAATGCCATCCCAGGTATTGCTAAAAATCAGGCTTATGCATCTTTGGCTTGGCAACCTACGCACGGTCTATATGGTGGTGTAGATGTACAGTATATGGATAAAGTATACGTGAATGATACCAACAGTGACGCAGCGCCAAGCTACAGTGTAACCTCAGCTAATGTTGGTTATGCATGGGTGATGGGCGACTGGAAAGTGAATAGCTTTGCCCGTGTTGATAACCTATTTGATAAAAACTATGCAGGTTCAGTGATCGTAAATGACGGTAATGGACGCTACTTTGAGCCAGCGGATGGACGTAACTGGAGCGCAGGTTTACGTGTAATTAAGCAATTCTAGGAATTAAAAATGGCAAAATTATTTGAAACGGTTAACTTTGGTTCACTACAACTGGTCAATAGAATTGTAATTGCCCCAATGTGCCAATATTCGGCAACAGATGACGGTGAAGTGACCTATTGGCATGAACAGCAATGGGCAAATTATGCATTATCTGGTGCAGGGCTTTGTATTGTAGAGGCGACTGCTGTGCAAGCTGAGGGACGTATTAGTTATGCTGACCTTGGACTTTGGAATGATCAGCAACGTGACCATATCAAAATATTATTGGGTAAGGTTAGAACACTTTCACCCATGCCATTTGGAATTCAGTTAGCACATGCAGGTCGTAAGGCTTCTACTGAAAAACCATGGTTAGGCAAAGGGCAAATTCCAAAAGATCAGCCACATGGTTGGCAAACTGTTGCCCCAAGTGAAAGTACCTTTTCTGTTCATGATGCTGCACCCCATGCTTTAACCATTGATGAAATTAAACAAGTTCAACAAGATTTTTCGGCCGCTGCAAAACGTGCTGTAGAAGCTGGCTTTGAGTTAATCGAAGTTCATGCTGCGCATGGTTACTTGTTACATCAATTTTTATCGCCAATTGCGAATCAGCGTACAGATGAATACGGCGGTTCTTTAGAAAACCGTATGCGTATGGCCCTTGAGGTTCTTCAAGCAATTAAATTGGCTGTTCCTGCTGGTTATCCAGTGGGAGTTAGATTGTCTGCGACCGATTGGTTAGACGGTGTAGAACACTGGGATATCGAATCTACCGTTGGTTTATCAAAAGCTTTAGAGCAGTTGGGCGCAGCCTATGTGCATGTGTCTAGTGGTGGTTTACACGAACATCAATCTATTAAGATTGGCGCTGGTTATCAGGTTCCATTTGCTGAACAAGTGAAAAAACATGTGTCTATTCCAGTCATTGCTGTAGGGCTGATTACCGAACCTGAACAAGCAGAAAGTATCCTTACTTCGCATCAGGCCGATGCAATTGGTCTTGCTCGTGCAATGTTATATGACCCAAGATGGCCTTGGCATGCAGCAGCAGCTTTAGGCGCGGAAGTTAAAATAGCACCTCAATATTTACGTTGCCAACCTCACGGGGTAAAACAGCTTTTTAATTCTTTTTAACTGTATCGGGCAAAGTCATCTTTGCCCGTTTTCTTTAGATGAGTGAGGTCTTTCGGTGGTTTTTCAGGTTATTTTGCCTATCTTGATATTGCTATTGATGGGCTATGTTTGTGTTCTCATCAAATTGGTAACGCCTGAACAGATCCGGGCACTTAGCGCATTTGTGATTAAAATTTCTTTGCCAGCTTTTTTAATTCATTCTTTAGCAAATAAAAACTTACAAGACATTTGGCATCCTGCTTACTTTGTTGCTTATGGCGGTGGCTCTTTAATTTTATTTTTCTTAGCTTTTATTCTTTATCGAAAATATTTTAAAAATAGTTTAACCCATAGCGCCGTAATTGCGATGGGCGCTTCGATGTCCAATACTGGGTTCATGGGAACTGCTATTTTGACTATGTTGATTGGCAATCACGCAGCGATTTATATTTCTTTAACCTTAATCATTGAAAATTTATTGATTGTGGCACTCATGTTGATTTTGGCCGAAGCTGGCTTACATCAACAACAGAATCTTTTACCACTGTTAAAACAAACCTTTTTGAATTTACTCAAGAATCCAGTGATTATCGCTATTTTGGTTGGGATGGGATGCATTCTTTTAGATGTTAACCTTCCTACGACTCTTGATCAGTCTTTGGAATTACTTGGGCGCACGGCATCACCTTTGGCTTTGTTTGCAATTGGGGGAAGCTTAGTTGGGATTGGAATTACAACAGTAAACATGCAAAGTGTTTTGTTGGCGACATTTAAAGTTATCCTAATGCCATCTGTTATTTTTGCACTCTTTTTAATGACTCCAGATGTAAGCCGTGAAATGCTTTACGCTGGAACATTAATTGCTGCTTTACCGATGCCAATTGCTTTTGGAATTTTTGGACAAGCATATGGTCTAAATGAGAAGGCCTTAACACCTTTAATGATTAGTACCGTTGTTGGTTTTATTGGGGTGAGCGGACTTATTGCTTTGTGGTGGTAAATTAAAAAGCCCCTCGCGGGGCTTAAGTCATTCACTATTTTTTCGGGGCTGGCTGTGCTGGAGCAGTGGCTGGTTGTTTACTTTTTTCTGCAATAATTTTATCAACCGAAGCTAAAGATTCTCTAGCATTGGGAACATTTTGGTTAGCTAACTCAGTAAAAATCTTTTTAGCCTGTGGCAAATTTTGTGGAATGATATTGCCATTCGCCATCATGGTCGCTAAAGCCATAGAAGCCGGTGCATAACCTTTTTGCGCAATTGATTGTAAGGACTCAATGCCTTGACGTTTCATGAGTGGGTTTTTATTTTCCACACCTTGGCTAATATCATAAAGGGCTTTGACCTGAATCGCAGGGTAGTTGCCCTTTCTAATTAATGGCGCTAACTTTTGCAGAGCGATTTGATGTGATTGCGGTTTTTTCTGAGCAAATAAAATCGTAGCAATTTTTACAGTCGCATCATCAGAACCTTGAGCCGATGCTTTTTGAATATATTGACTGAATTTGTTGCTATCTTTGGCAACTCCTAGTTCGCCTGTCTCATAGATTTGAGCGAGTGTGTAACTCGCTTGGGCGTAGCCTTTATTAGATGCATCTTCATAATATTTAAGGGCTTTAGAAGAATCTTTTGCTGTGCCTTGCCCAGTTTGGGTCATGTAACCTAAGTTATAGATGGCTTGAGCATTACCTGTTTGAGCTAGGCGTTGCATTTCCTGAAATGCAGCTGGGTAATTTTTTGCTGCATAGAGTTGTTCAGCTTGTTTAAAAGCATCTGTTTTAGCAGCAGCGGCAGTATTATCTGCTGCAAAAATTGATGCACTTGAAAAGGTGATTAGGCTTGCGATTAGTAATTTCTTCATTTCTTTTTAACCTTTTACTTCGTAGCTACATCATTCCGTTGATGCATTAAAATAGTTTCAAGTTCTCATCATAAATCTTGAACGCTGAAAGTAAACAGCCGATTTGTATATAAAGCACTGCACTTTGGGCAAATTGTGGAGAAAAAATACCCACTCATGTCATTAAACCAGAGTGGGTAAGATTCTTATTTTGCTGACTTGAGTAATGCCTCAATTTGTTTAGCATCACTCGGTACACCCGCGATTCTTTGACCATCTTGTAAGAATAGAGTAGGTGTTCCATCAATATTTAATTTATTACCTAAAGCTATATTTTTCTGAATTGGTGTCGAACAGTTTTTGCTCGTTGTAGGTAACTTACGGTTAAGCATATAGTTGGTCCATGCCTCTGCCGGATTTTTTGAACACCAGATTTGATTAGATACTTTTTCGGCGTTCGGATGCAAACTGGTAAGAGGGTAAAGGAAGACATATACCGTTACGTTGTCTACTCCAACCATATTTTGTTCTAAGTGTTGGCAATATGGGCAGTCAGGATCGCTAAAGATATAGATCGTGCGTTCGCCTTTTCCTTTTACATATTTAATCGCTTGATTGAGTGGCAAACTTTTAACATCAATCTTACCCAATTCAGCAATTCGCTCATCAGTCATATTTTTTTGTTGTTTGATGTCGACTAAATTACCTACAAAAAAATATTTGGCATCTTGGTTGGTATAGACAATGCGACCACTTGTATACACTTCATAAATGCCTTGTACAGGAGATTGATAAACACCCTTTACAGGCAAATCTGGATAATTGGTCTTAAGATTTTGTTCAAGTGTTTTAACATCAGCATGAGCAGAACCGAAAATAGCCAAACTCAACATGAGTGTAGCAAGTTTAGTTTTCATCTTTTTTCTCTTTAATTTCAACAGGGTTAATGATGGCATATAAAACTTAAAAAATTGACGTTCTAATTTAATGAATTCATTAGTATTTTGTATCTATAAAAAAGCCCACAAGTGTAGAGGTGGGCTTTCTAATCAAACAAACAATAAGTTATTGTGGTCTGGCAACATCACCGCTTAAAGCTTCAGGTAAATCTAGAACTTGAAGTCCTAGCTCTTCTAGAGCAGCAGGTTTAGCTACGACTAAAGCAAGATAGCCTTCATCATTTGCAACACTATTGACCACTTCGACATCGTTATGAAGTTGAGCTTTCGCTGCAGGTGCTTCACCTGTACCTTGCACTAGATGTAACCAGTGTTTTGGTTTTGCTTTAAACCAAAGGCGCGCCACAATTTCTTGACCTAGGTAACAGCCCTTATCGTAATTAACGCCTTCGCGTTGGTGCAAACGCAATTCCTGTGGTTGAAACTCGTGTTCTGTTGCCTGTGTAATCCAAGCTTGACCAGAAAGAATAGCTTGTTTTTGCCATTCAGAAATATCAGTTTCTAGTGCAGAAAACTCAGTCTGATGACCAGAGATTTTTGGAAAAGCAGGACCTTGTTCACTCAAAGTCATTTTCGAAAAAGCACCAAATTTTTTAATATGCTTGGCAAACTCTTCTGCTTGATCTTGAGCAACTACGATTTCAAAACTTTCAGCATTAATCTTTTTTAACCACAAGCCAAAGTGGATACGACCTTTAAGATCACAGATGGCTGTATAGCGTGTTTTATTTTCAGCTAAACGTTCAGTATCTACAGTAACTTGGCCTTGTAAAAACTTTTGTGCATCTACACCGTTTAAAGCATATGAGGAGAAAGCGAGCAGACTCATGATTAATCTCAAATTCAATATGTTTCTTTATGATTGCTGACTATTTTGCTCCATTTTTACTAAAAAATCAGCCATAGTTTTCTTATTTTGATTTTGCATAAAAGATAGCTTTTTTGTTTAAAAAAACACCAAAAATATACGTTCGAATGAATCCGAAGGTTTAAGCTAATAAACATAATTTCGATAATTCAAAGGAAATTAAAATAAGGAGAATAATGATGGCAACAGGTACAGTGAAATTTCATCGAGTGTTTAAGGCACCAGCCGAACGTGTTTATCGTGCATTTTTAGATCCGGATGCTTTAGTAAAGTGGTTACCACCTCATGGTTTTACCGCAAAGGTCCATAGTTTTGATTCAAGTGTGGGTGGCTCATACAAAATGAGTTTTACCAATTTTTCGACAGGTTCAACACATGCTTTTGGTGGAACCTATGTTGAATTAGTTCCAAATGAATTAATTCGCTATAACGACCAATTTGATGACCCAAATTTACCTGGGACTATGCAGGTCACTATTACATTAAAAACAGTATTGGTAGGTACAGAAGTGCATATTACGCAAGAAGGAATACCGGAAGTTATTCCTGTGGAAGCCTGCTACTTAGGGTGGCAAGAATCCTTATCTTTACTAACTTTGTTGATAGAAGCAGATATTCCTGATCAGTAAACCTTCTCAAATTTTAATTCAATATTTAAAAAGTGAGTGGAGCTAAATCTACTCACTTTTCTTTTATCAGATCTATCCAAAATGAAAAAAATATTGAATGATTTTATAGGGCTAAAATATAAACCTTACGCAGAGAAAGGCTATGGATATACACATTAAAAGAATTTATGAAAATGCTGACCCTAGTGATGGAAAGCGCATTTTGGTTGACCGCCTATGGAGTAGGGGAATTAGCAAAGAAAATGCTCATTTAGATTTATGGCTAAAAGAAGTGGCTCCTTCAACTGAACTTCGAAAATGGTTCCATGCAGCAACACCAGATCATTGGAAAGAGTTTAAGCAGCGTTATCTGGAGGAGCTTGAAACCAACCCAGCAGTGAAAGAGCTACAAGAGATCGCATCGAAGCATAAAGTCACGCTCTTATATTCAGCAAAAGATCTTGAAAATAACCATGCAATTATTTTGAAAGAATATTTATTAAGCAAAAACTCAAAATGAATGTATAAATTTTTTTTTGGTAAAAGTCTTTTATTTAAAACTTTAAAAAATGAGTCATATCTCGCATAATATACTTTTTGAGATTTTTTTCATGTCTTTGCCAAATTGCCCAAAATGCCAATCAGAATATACTTACCAAGATGGCGACTTATTGATTTGTCCTGAATGCTCAAATGAGTGGAAAGAAGGAGATGCGTTAGCAATTGAAGAACAAGAAATTATTAAAGATGCTAATGGAAATATTTTAGCCGATGGCGACAGTGTGACTGTAGTTAAAGACTTAAAAATTAAAGGCTCATCTTCAGTGGTAAAAGTAGGCACGAAAGTAAAAACGATTCGCTTAGTTCCAGATGCAAGTGATGGTCACAATATCGATTGTAAAATTGATGGTATTGGTCAGATGAAATTAAAATCGGAATTTGTAAAAAAAGCTTAAACTGTTAATTATTATTACATTTCAGCAGAGATATATGTCTATATCTCTGCTTTTTAAATTCCTAACATCATTATAATTTTATTACGAAAAAGTATAAAAATGGGCTATTCAAAGAATGATTGCCCATTTATATTGTCATAAATAACAAATAACTTTCGTCCAGAATAATAACGAAAGTCATACCCACACCAACAAAAAAATGAGGTTTTTATGGCAGGATGGTACGAAATTTCACAAGCGAGTGATGGTCAATACCGCTTTATCTTAAAGGCAGGAAATGGTGAACCTATTTTAAATAGTGAGCTATATAAGGCAAAAGCCTCTGCTGTAAATGGTATTGAATCAATTCAAAAAAACAGTGGTGATGACGCGCGATATGAGCGTTTAACTGCAAAAAATGGAAAGCCTTATTTCAATTTAAAAGCTGCAAATCATCAGATTATTGGAACGAGTCAGTTCTATGCGAGTGAAGCTTCACGAGATAAAGGAATTGAGTCTGTTAAAACCAATGGTTCATCAACGACCATTAAGGATTTAACAGTTCAGGCATAAAAACTCAGTTAAAAAAAAGCAGCTTCTAAAAGCTGCTTTTTTATTTATGTATTTATTAACGCGCTAACTTGGCTAAAAGTTCTTCTTTGGTTAAATTGCTCGCTTCAGCATCTCGGCGGCCTTTATATTCAAAAGTGCCTGCATCAAGACCTTTTTCACCGATCACAATACGGTGTGGAATACCCATCAATTCAAGGTCAGAGAATTTAACGCCCGGACGTTCGTTACGGTCATCAAGTAATACATCAAAACCTTGTGCCTGAAGTTCTGCATAAAGAGATTCTGCTGCTTCAAGAGTACGTGGTGATTTGTGCGCATTCATTGGAACAATTGCAATTTCAAAAGGTGCAATGGCTTGTGGCCAGATAATGCCTTTGTCATCGTAGTTTTGTTCAATTGCAGCCGCTACAACACGTGTTACACCAATACCGTAACATCCCATAGTTACTGTAAATGGTTTGCCATCTTCACCTAAAACTTTACAACCTAAAGCTTCAGAGTATTTAGTACCAAGTTGGAAAATATGGCCTACTTCAATACCACGTTTAATTTGTAGTGTGCCTTTACCATCTGGAGATGGATCGCCTTCAACTACATTACGCAAATCGAAAACTTCGGTAATTTGCGCATCACGTTCCCAGTTTACACCTACAGCATGTTTGTCAGTTTCATTTGCACCAGCAACAAAGTCTGAAAGAACAGATGCAGCGCGGTCAACAATCACAGTTAAGCCTTTTTCGACTAAACCTTGTGGACCTGTAAAGCCAGCAGTTAAACCAAATGCTTGAAGTTGTTCTTCAGTTGCAAAAGTAAGAGGGGCAGCCACTAAAGGATGCTTCTCAGCTTTAATCTCATTAAGTTCGTGGTCACCACGTACAAATAAAGCAACGACAGGAACCTGACCTTTTTCGTCAGCAACGCCTTGAACCAATAATGCTTTAACAGATTGCTTAGGATCAGCATTTAAGAATTGACAGACATCGTCAATCGTTTTTTGGTTTGGTGTTTCAACCAATTTAAATTCTTGTGTAGGTGCTGCACGTTCGCCCACTAAAACAGCCTCAGCCATTTCAACGTTTGCTGCATAATCAGATTCAGTTGAAAATGCGATGTCATCTTCACCACTTGAAGCCAAAACGTGAAACTCATGTGAAGCTGAACCACCAATTGAACCTGTATCTGCTTGTACTGGGCGGAAGTCTAAGCCTAAGCGAGTGAAAATACGGCTGTATGTGTCGTACATCACGTCATAAGTTTCTTGTAACGATTCTTGAGTTGCATGGAAAGAATAAGCATCTTTCATGATGAACTCACGTGAACGCATTACCCCAAAACGTGGACGAATTTCATCACGGAATTTGGTTTGAATTTGATAGAAATTTACAGGAAGCTGCTTATAACTTTTGAGTTCGTTACGCGCCATATCCGTAATAACTTCTTCATGCGTTGGTCCAAGTACAAATGGGTTTGCATGGCGATCTTTAAAGCGTAATAGTTCAGGACCGTACTGTTCGTAGCGACCTGATTCTTCCCAAAGACTTGCGGGTTGAGTCACGGGCATGAATACTTCCATTGCACCTGAACGGTTCATTTCTTCACGAACAATTGCATCTACTTTTTTAAGCACACGTGTTCCCATCGGCAGCCATGTATATAAACCAGATGCCAATTTACGAATCATCCCCGCACGTAACATGAGCTGGTGTGAAATCACTTCAGCATCATTTGGGGTTTCTCTCAACGTTGCAAATAAAAAGCGGCTTGCGCGCATGGAAAAAGTCCTAAAAGTTAAGCGTTATAAAAACGCAGATTATACGATAATCGCTGCATTATGACATGAATCGTCGAGTTTGACGCAGCATAAAGTTTTTCAAGTCATCTAGATAAGTGAAAATGACGGGTACAACCACAAGAGTCAATAGGGTAGAGGTAATCACTCCCCCAATCACAGCGTGAGCCATTGGTGCACTTTGCTCACCGCCTTCACCAAGACCTAAAGCTAATGGAACCATGCCCATTACCATTGCACTTGTGGTCATTAAAATTGGGCGTAAACGGGTTTTGCCAGCTTGTAAAATAGCATCATAACGGCTGACACCCTGATCCATCGCTTTCTTAATAAAATCGATAAGCAAAATCGCGTTTTTAGTGACAAGACCCATAAGCATGATAATGCCAATAATCGAAAACAGGTTCAGTGTGCTTTGGAACAAGAAGAGGGCAAGGAATACGCCAATGAGTGATAATGGTAACGAGGCCATAATCGCAGCAGGATGGATAAAGCTATTAAATTGAGAACCTAAAACAATATAGATAAATACAATCGATAGGGTAATTGCTGTTAATGCATATCCGGCAGATTCTGCCATATCGGCATTGGCACCTTGAGTGTCAAATGTATAGCCCGCAGGTAGCTTAAACGCCTTTTGCATTTTATCGATGTCTTGGCCAATATCGCCACTAGGACGCCCAGATGTATTTGCCTCAATGAGCACTTCACGCTCAAGATCACGTCGATTAATTTGTGAAGCACCGAGTTTCTCTTCAGTCGTTGCCACTGCGCTAAGTGGAACTAAAATGTTTTGTCCATTTGCATTGGTTTTATTTGAGTTGAGATATAGGTTCTGAACATCTTGCGGAAGCATACGTTTATTTTCGTTTAAACGGACATTCACATCATAGTTTTCACCATCCCGATCTTCCCATGTGGTCACATTATCACCAGCGATTAATGGACGAATCGCATTGGCAATTTGTGAAACAGATAGGCCTAAATCACTTGCCAGTATACGATTAATATGAACACCCAAAGTTGGTTTTGGTTCTTTCAAAGAGCTTTCTAAATCAACTACACCTTTAATTTTTTCCATTTCAGCGATAAAACGATCTGAAATTTTTTGTAGTTCATTTAAGTCTGTCCCTTTAATAGAAATCATGATTGGCTTTTGCCCACCCGAAACAGAATCTTGTGCTGCGGCAACAGACGTAACTCGAATGCCCGCTACAGTTTGCAAACGATCACGGAATTCATTATTGAGCGCATTAAGATCCTTGTTTCGCTGTTGTTTCGGCTTTAAGGTAACCCCCAAACCGGCGCGATTTTTACCAGAATCAACCCCACTATTGACAACACCATAAGTTGAAACAACATCTGGAAATTGCCTGATAATTTGGTCAACCTGATGGAGTTTTGCTTGGGTATATTCCAAAGAAGCGTCTACAGGAGTTTCGAACTGAATCCGAATTTCACCTTTATCTGGGGTAGGTACAAATTCAGTTCCAATGAGTTTAGAAAGTCCTAATGCAGCAAATAATGAAGCGATTGCAATAATCACCGTGATGAAACGGAAGCGTAGAGCAAGTTTTAATAGCTTTTCATACACATGACTAAGCCGATCTAGCAAATTAGAAATATGGTCAAAAAACCGTTGTAGCCAATTATCTTTTTTCTTGACCGGATCTTTCCAGTGAGCAGAAAGCATTGGATCGAGCGTAAAGCTAATAAACATTGAAATTAGAACAGCGGTACTCACTGTTACACCAAACTGATAAAAGAAACGTCCAATCAGTCCGCCCATAAAGGCAACAGGTAAAAAGACGGCTACAATAGTCAGCGTAGTTGCGAGTACAGCCAAACCAATTTCTTTTGTCCCTTCAAGGGCAGCTGTGACATGATCTTTGCCAAGTTCTGTATGTCTTACAATATTTTCCCGAACCACAATCGCATCATCAATTAATAGGCCAATACTGAGTGATAGGGCTAAAAGCGTCATCATGTTAATGCTAAACCCAAAAGCCCAGATAAAAGTTAGAGTTCCAAGAAGGGTAATGGGTAAGGTTAAACCTGTGATGACGGTAGAGCGGAAAGAGCCTAAAAATAATAAAACAATTAAAACTGCTAACGCGGCACCTTCAATAATAGTGCGGGCAACATCTTTAATTGAAGCACGAATTCCTTTAGAGCTATCAGCTACGACTTTATAATTTAAACCCGCAGGCATCTGAGCTTTTAACTTCTCTAAAGTTTGATAAGTTTTATCTACGACTTGAATTACATTGGCATCGGAACTTTTTAAAATATCAATAGAGACAGCCGTTTTACCATTATAAAAAGCGCTTGATTGTAGTTCTGCTTGAGTGTCTTCAACAGTTGCGACTTGTTTTAAGAAAATCGGTGAACCATTTTTATTGGCAATCACCAAATCTCCAAATGCAAGGGGATGGATAACCTTTGATTGAATCTGTACAACCAGTTCAGAGTTCTTTTGTTGTAAGGTTCCTGCCGGAACTTCAATGTTTTCATTTTTTAACGTATTAATGACCTGATCGATGCCAATACCGTAACTTTGCAATTGCTCAGGAAGAATTTTTATTCGTATTTGTCGTTTGGCATCCCCCAATAAATTCACATTACCGACACCTGAAACGGTTTTGAGTTGAGGCACGATCCGTTTATCGACATATGAACTTAATTGAGCCAAATTCATGCTAGTAGATTCAAATACGACTGACATGATCGGGCTAGAGGAAGGGTCGTAGCGCTGTACAATTGGTGTATCAATTTCATCACGAAACTGTGCTGTGACGGGAGCAATTTTGTCTCGAACATCTTGTGCTGCAATGGCTGAAGATGTATCAAGGTTAAACTCTGCAACGACCATCGAAAAACCTTCACTTGAACGTGAAGTAATTTGCTTAATGCCTGAAATTGTATTGATTTGATCTTCGAGTTTTTTAGTAATATCTGATTCGACCGCTTCAGGTGAAGCACCAGCATATTCTGTAGTGACTACTACGAATGGGAAATCTATATTTGGAAACTCTTCAACAGTCATCCGTTTCCAAGAAGCTAACCCGAGTACCATTAAGCTAATCATCATCATAATAGTAAAAACGGGGTATTTCACACTGATTCGAGTAAACCACATACGCTATTTGCTACCTTATTTATTTTTGTCGTTTGTAACCGTCACTTTTTTATTAATGTCGGAATCTTCAAATTGAATACGGCTTACCAGATCTGTGCTTTGCAAACCATCAATCAAAGCAATATTGTCGTTATAACGCTGTTCAATCACCCGAATTTTAACTTTTTGGATGGTGTGATTACGTACCACCCATACAAAAGGATCATGTTGTATATTTTGAATGCTGTCTAAAGGAATCGTTTGGCCTTGATTGGTGTCACTACGAAGAATATTTCCATTAATGAAAGCACCTATGCTTAACGAATCAATTTTTTCTTTAGGAACTGCAAAAAATTCGATTTGTCGGCTGTCTTGATCTGCAACAGGTGAAATACGAGTAAGCGTTGCGTTTAATTGTTTAGAATTTCCCTGAATCTGATATTGAATGCTGTTCCCTACCTTAAGCGCAGACTGCTGTTCAATGGGTAACTTGGCCTGTATTTCAAGTTGGTCTGGATTTACGATTTCAAATAGCGTTTGACCAACTGATACAGTCTGACCTGGTTCTACTTGTCGCTTAGTAATCACACCTGAAATTGGACTGGTAATAATTCCGTCTTGATCAGCTTTACGTGCAATATCAACATTGGCTTGTTGAGCTTTTACACTTTCAAGTTGGCCTTTGTAGTCAACCTGACTCTGTTCAAACTCGACACGAGCAATAAACCCTTGATTAAACAGTCTTTGCTTTCGGTTCATTAAATTGCGTGTAAGTTCAGCTTGTGATTGAGCTGATGCAAGGTTGGCGCGCGCTTGGGCTAATCGTGCAACATTGTCCTGATTATTCAATCTCACTAAAACTTGGCCTTTTTGTACCTGTTGACCAACATTTGTAGTTACAGTGGTCGCCGTGGCGCTCACTTGAGCCTGAATTGAACTTTGCTGAACCGCACGAATCGTTCCTGTAAAAGCAGTTTGAGAGTCCAGTGCTCCCTCTTTAACTGCAATCAGGTCTTGAGGAATGAGTTCAATTTTTGCTGGAGCTGATGCCGTTGTTTTAGTTGTTTCTTGCTGATTACATGCAGCTAAAATCAAACATAAACTAATAATACTCAGTTTAAAAATAGTGGAAGGGGTGAGATGCATTTTATGCATACAGCATCATCCTATAATTCAAATTTTATTTTGCCCCTATTCTTGATAAACCTTTACAGTTATTCAAGCTTTTTTAAACGTTCGATAATATTTTCATACTCGCTATTGGTACGGTTGTAGGTCTTGGAAAGTGTTTCAAGTGTTTGTTTAACCCTGTAAATATTATTTAGATTGTTTTCAATCAACGTCTTATGGTGCTCAGGAATAACTTCTCTCTTTCGGAAATATTCCATTTCTTGACGTTTAAATAAAATTTTGTCTTCTTGTAACTGGTCGAGTTGTTCCTGTTGATAGTTAATTTGCTTCTTTATAGCAAGTAATGCTTGATCTCTTTTAATCGTGGCTGTCTTACTATTGCTATAGGCTTTTTTTAATTTGATATCTAGTTCTCTATGCCGTGCTGATAATGCCCGTTGACTTGATTGATTTAAATCAGTCTGCGCATTATAAGAATGGTTTCTTTTAATCACTTGCATATTTTGATCTAGAACTTCATAACCATAACGAATATGAGCAGGTGTGACTGATGTACTGATATTGGCCGTACCCCGTTGATCATAATAACGATACCAGACCACTTTAGAAGTATCGGCTATAGCAAGGGTGGAAGCCCAGAAAAAGAGTGAACCGAAGGAAATAATGCCTATAGATACAGACAAGCAGTTCCTATAAAAGGCATATTTCATCCAATCATTCATTGAAAATCCCCAGAAAAGAAAGCTAAATCGCTTATTTTTAAATAATTAATCTTTATTATATTAGTTATTATTTAGCTGAATAAAAATATAGTCATTATAAAAAAAATGATAATTTCAATTAAAGTGTGATGAGGTTAAAAGTTATTGTTTATAAATGAGAAAGTAGACAAAAATGCCTCATTGAAAATAGACCGTGAGATATGTTAAAAATGCTTATAAATGCGTAAAAACAAATTTAAGTTAAATTGCATTTATATTTTATATTTATTGGGGATGGAAGATTAAATGGAAGATGCATTCCAAAATCTGAAAGTAATGGTAATTGATGACTCAAAAACCATTCGCCGTACAGCCGAAACTTTATTACAGCGAGAAGGCTGTGAAGTGATTACTGCGGTGGATGGATTTGAAGCTTTGTCCAAAATTGCAGAAGCAAATCCAGATATTGTTTTTGTCGATATCATGATGCCTCGTTTAGATGGTTATCAAACTTGCGCTTTGATTAAAAACTCTCAAAATTATCAGAACATTCCCGTTATCATGCTCTCTAGTAAAGATGGTTTATTTGATCAGGCAAAAGGGCGTGTGGTAGGTTCAGATGAATACTTGACGAAACCTTTTAGCAAAGATGAATTGTTAAACGCGATTCGTAATCACGTAAGTTCATAATTAAGTAATTTAAGGGCAAAGAAATGACACGTATTCTCATTGTTGATGATTCACCAACAGAAACTTTTCGTTTTAAAGAAATTCTAACCAAGCATGGTTATGACGTACTTGAAGCATCTAATGGTGCAGATGGTGTAACTTTGGCAAAAGCAGAACAGCCTGACTTAGTGTTAATGGATGTTGTCATGCCAGGTGTAAATGGTTTTCAGGCAACACGCCAGATTACCCGTGATGAAGACACTAAGCATATTCCTGTGGTAATCGTGAGTACTAAAGATCAGGCAACTGACCGAGTATGGGGCAAGCGTCAAGGTGCAATCGACTATCTGATTAAACCTATCGAAGAAAAGCAATTGATTGATGTAATTAAACAATTTCTAAAGTAACTCATCCATCCATAAAAACATAAATAACGGGGTTATATGCCCGTTTTATAGGATCGAGTATGGCAGCGAATGGATTTATCGAGTTACTTCGTTTGTCTAAACGGGGTAATAAGAATTACGCTTCAGTTCAAAATGAAGCACAGCGATGGTCAGGGATTGCTTTTGAAATGAGAGGGCAATACTTCGTCGCACCACTTGGGGAAGTGTCAGAAGTTATCTATCCACCGAAATATACGCCAGTTCCAAATACTCAAAGTTGGGTGAAGGGTTTGGCGAACATTCGGGGGCGGTTGCTTTCGGTTTCTGATTTGGCTCATTTTATTTCAGGGCAACGAAGTACATTTTCGTCTGCCCAAAAAGTGTTATGTATTAGCCATCACGACCAGTATGTGGGGTTGGTTGTGGATCAGGTCTTGGGGATTCAGCACTTTAATAAAAAAAGTTTTTTTTCTCAAAGCTTAGACTTAGAGGAAAATCTAAAAGATTATTGCCAAGGTTATTTTCACCAACATAACCAGCATTGGCATGTCTTTTTATTTAGTCGTTTATTGCAAAACCCACATTACATGAATGCATCGACAAAATTTATAAACTAATTTTTACGCTGTGAAAAACAGAGTATTTTCTGGGGAGAAGCTATGGGCTTTAAGCTTAAAAAGAAAGGCGGCAATCGTGTTGCGTCCGAAAAATCGGGTCTCAATTTTATTGCAAAAATCCAGTCGGAAATTGATCAATACGCCAGTTTATTTGGGGAAAGTAAAAAGTCCAAGCCTATCCTTTATGTAGCGTTGTTATGTTTAGTATTTGCTTTAACTTCGCTCGTTTATTTATTTTATAGCGTACCTCGACATAACCAATTAACGCGTAGTTTGGGTGAGTTGCGCTTATTGTCACAAACTATTTCTAGACAGGCTACAGAAGCAACGGCTTCTGGATCACCTAAAGCCATGAAAGACTTGGCTGAATCAAATAAACTTTTTGCAGAAAATATGAAAGATGTTGAAAATATTTATGGTACATCTTCAAAAGAATACAAAAAGGTTGCGGTCCTGTGGAAAGCTTTGTCTTATGACATTAACTTGATCTCGTCACATCAGGACGTAATTAATCAGTTATACAACATGAATATCTCGATTAGTGACTCTATTCCTGAGATTCAGGCTGAATATAACTTGATGGTCGATAAGATGGTTCGCGAAAAAGTAGCGAGCAATCAGGTGATTATTGCTAAAAACCAGGTATTTATTGCAGAACGTATTTTACGCTCTATTAACTCCGTTTTGGTTGGTACAGAAAACTCTCAGACCTCAGCACATGATTTTGGTGTCGATATTGAGACCTTTGGTGTGTATTTAAATGCGCAGTTAAATGGAAATGCTGAATTGGGTGTTGCTAGAGTTGAGTCCCCAGAAGTGCGTGAGTCTTTGGAAGGTATTAAATCTGAGTATGATCAAGTTTTAAAATCTGCAGCGGCATCAGTTCTTAAACATACAGATCAGATTGTAAACGTACGTCAGTCATCAGGTGAGATCTTCTCAGAATCTGATGAGATGTTATCTGCATTGGGTAATCTTTCTGAGCAAACACACTATGGTTGGAAAGCCTTTACTTTAGTTGCACTTCTTACATTGTCACTTCTTGGCTTAATTAGCTCGGTCTTAAAGCTTTTATCACTTCGTAGTAAAGCAGATAAACAACGTGTAGCTACCTTGCAAGAAGAATATGACCGTAACCAAAACGCGATTTTACGTTTACTAGATGAAATCGCCGACTTGGCAGATGGTGACTTGCGTTCATATGCAACGGTATCTGAGGACTTTACTGGAGCGATTGCCGACTCGATTAACTTCGCGATTGACCAATTACGTGATCTTGTATCCCGAATTCATGAAACTTCACAGGAAGTTGCCCGCTATACGCAGGATACACAAAATATTACTAACCAGTTGGCAGAAGCATCAGAGCATCAGGCACAAGAAATTGCTGGCGCATCAACAGCAATGAATGAAATGGCGCAATCAATTGACCAAGTATCTTCAAATGCATCTGAATCTACCGAAGTAGCAGAACGTTCGGTACAAATTGCTTCTAATGGAGCACAAGTAGTAAACCGTTCAATTGAAGGTATGGACACGATTCGTGAACAGATTCAGGAAACCTCTAAACGTATTAAACGTTTGGGTGAGTCCTCACAAGAAATTGGTAACATCGTATCGCTAATTAATGACATTGCAGACCAAACAAACATTCTTGCATTAAATGCAGCAATTCAAGCATCTATGGCAGGTGAAGCAGGGCGTGGTTTTGCCGTGGTTGCAGACGAAGTACAGCGTCTTGCAGAACGTTCTGCATCGGCAACTAAACAGATCGAAACTCTGGTTAAAACAATTCAGACCGATACGAATGAAGCTGTTATTTCAATGGAACAAACAACCACTGAGGTTGTGCGCGGAGCGAACTTGGCAAAAGATGCAGGTATTGCCTTGGACGAGATTCAAAAAGTATCTGGTGACTTGGCAAACTTGATGGCCAACATTTCTGATGCAGCAAAACTTCAGTCTGCATCTGCGAGTCACATTGCTACAACCATGACCGTCGTACAAGAAATTACTTCGCAAACGACAACTGCAACATTCGATACAGCGCGTTCTGTTTCTGAATTAGCAAATATGGCAGAGTCATTACGTGAATCGGTAACGGACTTTAAATTACCTGATTAAATTGGGGACGAGGATAGCTGTTTCTATACTAGCTATTCTTCTAAAAAGTATTAACAACACCAGATAAGTATTGGGGACACAGCTATTTATCTGGTGTTGACTCTGTCGTTTTTCTCCATTTAGGGGACAAGCAAAAGAAGCCTTTGCTATGAAAGAAATATTAAAAACTTTAACTGAAGCAATGATGCTACCGGAAGATAGCTATTCTCAACAAGATGCTGAATTTCTTGATATCTTCGTTGAAGAAATTGAAGAAATTTTTGTTGAATTACAATCTTTGATTCATGAATGGATGCAATCTAAAAATGTTGCTACGCTGACTGAGATCCGTCGCCATTTTCATACCTTGAAAGGTTCAGGGCGAATGATTGCAGCGAAATCCTCTGCTGAGCTTGCTTGGACTGTAGAAGATACGCTTAATCGGGTAATCAATGAGAGTCTCACATTAACTCCTAACGTCCAACAATATGTTCAGTTGGTATTTAAGTTCTATTTCTTTAAATTAGTAGATGACTTTAAATCTAAAAAGGAACATGCAGTAGATTTTAGACCTCTTATTTTATTGGGACAACAATTACAACAACAGCAAAGTTTAGAGCCTGCTTTAGAAGAACTTTTATTATTGTCGGATACTCTCACTGCGGAAACTAAGACTGGTTTAGAGGTGGGTGATTTAGAACAGGAATCAGATAATTTAACTCTAGAAACCGCCATAGAAAGTGAACATAACCTTGCTGAAACCTTAGTTTTATTTATGGAAGAAGCGGAAGAGCACTTAGCGACCATCGATCAGTTCTTAGAACAAGAAATACATCAGCACGAGAGTTACAATGCATTAATCCGTGCATTACATACGTTGCGCGGCAGCTCGGCAATGGCTCAGGTAGAAGCAATTTTTGATGCTAGTACTAAAGTTGAGCATTTATTTAAAATCCTATTACAAGAAGAGCTATCTTCTCATTCAGAAGAAATTTTACTACTCCGTGATTACCGTCAGTTTATTCGAAATTGTTTAGATCTATTGGCTGTGCATTGCTCTAATGAGCAATTAGACTCTAACCTGAAACAGTTCAATCAGGTTTGGGATGTTTATATGGAACAACATGGGGAGCATGCGAGCCCGCTCACGCCTCCACATGGTTTAGTATCTCAGCTGTTACAGCTAGATGTTTCAGAATTACTTGATGCAGAGTTGGATTTTGAAAAGGGAATTCGTTCTGAGTTTCCTCATTATCTTGAACGTTTAAGTGAACAAGCTGATTTGTTATTGCAACATACTCAGTCGCAGGCCATGGTTGGTTTATATGAATATACGAACCAGCTGAAAGATAGCTATGACGTATTGCTTGATCGACCTGATTTATTACACTCAGATTATGTTTTTGAAATTTATCAGAAAGCACATCAACAATTAATTCAGTTATTTGATGCATTAGCTGCGGGCCAAAGAGTTAGTATTATTGAGCAACACCAAAATATTTTGGAAGAGCTAAAACTATATACCCAATATATTCCAAGCCTTAATTCTGAACCATTAGAAAGTCATCAGGAAGTTGTTGAGTCACTCTTTAGTGCTGATGTAGAACAAACAGCAAATGAATCTTCAGCATCTATCGAAAGTATACTAACTGATCATGTAGTCATGAGTCAGAGTGTGCATTTAGATCGGCAGTTCATGTCTACTGAGCACGTAAACCGTTATTTTGATCCAGAACTGTTAGATATTTTTCTTGAAGAAGCCGATGAGTTGCTTGAAGGAATGGATACAGATCTTAATATTTGGGTTAATGATCAAGAGAACTTTGCTGCTCTTAATAATCTGATGCGCTATTTGCATACCTTAAAAGGTGGGGCAAATATGATTCAGGCAAATTATATTGGTTTAATTGCACATGAACTAGAAAGTATTTATGAGCGCTTAATTCAAAGACAGTTAATTACTTCATCTGCTCTCATTGATTTTATTCGTCTGGTTCAAGATGATTTAGCTGATCGCCTACAAATAGTACGTGAACAGCACCTAGATTATGCTGCTTCTCATACTATTCAAGCGCTTAAGAATGCAGGTAAGGTATATAATTCACTCGGGTCTGCTGCTAAAGAGATGCAAGCAGAGTCTGAAAAAGATGTTGTACCAGAATTAAGTTTTGAAGTATTACAACAAGAAGCTATACACAATACTGCGTTAAATCTCCATGAGTTAACTTCTAATTTTGAGCAGATTGTTGAGTCTAATAATAGACTTGTTGAGTACACAGAATTACAAGTTTTTGATGCAGAAGGCTATACAGACAGTATCCAAGATCAGGATATTGACTCTGTTGTCGAGCAGACATTTATGGAGGAAGCGGCCGAGCTGTTAGAGATGGCCGATCACCTATTAAAGCAGTGGTTTGAGCAGCGTACCAATCGTAGTATCTTGCTTCAGCTACAAAGGGCAGTGCACAGCTTGAAAGGTGGTTCCCGTATGGTGGGACTTGAAACCGTACAAGCGATTGCTTATCAACTTGAAAATGCTTTTGAAAAATTTGCGCTTTATCATTTTAGCTCAAATATTTATGACAACTTGTTAGAGAGTGCGATTGTTTGGTTAAAAGAGGCAATTTTCAAGCAAAATTATCAACATTTCGATGGTTTACAACAAAGTTTAGAAAATATTCAGTTTATTGAAACTGCAATACAAATTCCAAGTAAGTTGACTAGAACGGATCTATTTAGCACTGAACCTGTAATGAGCTTTGTGCAAGGTGATGGTGCAGAACCACCGCCAATGATGGGGGCATGGGAACAAACGCGACATCTTGAACAAAATAATGAGATGATCCGGGTTTCGGCAGATTTAATTGAGAAAATGATTGATTTGTCTGGTGAAAATTCGATTAACCGTTCACGAATTGAAATGGATCTCAGTCAATTTGGTCATACGTTAGTGGAAATGGAATTAGCCATTCAACGACTAGCAGACCAGTTACGTCGAATGGAAGGCGAATTAGAAAGTCAGATTATTGCAAAACACGGTATTGAGCACTCTCGTTATACAGAATTTGATCCTCTAGAGATGGACCAATATTCTTCATTGAATCAATTATCGAAATCACTTGCCGAATCTGCATCGGATTTAGTGGATTTTAAAAATACATTATCTGAAAAAATCAGAGACACTGAAAGTTTGCTGGTACAACAGTCACGTATTCAGGCCGAAATTCAAGAAGGCCTAATGCGAACACGATTAGTACCATTTTCTCGATTGCTACCTCGTTTACAAAGAATTGTGAGGCAGACTTCTACTGCATTGGATCGACCAGCAGAGCTTTTTGTTAATAATACCGAAGGTGAATTAGACCGGACAATGCTAGAACGTTTGGTTACACCACTTGAGCACATGCTTCGAAATGCAATTGACCATGGTTTAGAAGATCGTGTGCAACGTGAACAAGCGCGAAAACCAGAAACTGGACGTATTGAACTGAATATTCATCGTCAAGGTACGGATGTTGTTGTTACATTTAAGGATGATGGCCGAGGTATTGATATCGAGAAGGTCCGTCAAAAGGCCCTATTATCTGGTTTGATTAATCCTGAACAAGTATTAGAACATCAAGATATTTTACAGTTGATTTTCCATCCAGGGTTAAGTACGGCCGATCAAGTCACTCAGATTTCAGGTCGTGGTGTAGGACTAGATGTTGTACAAAGTGATATTAAAGCTTTGGGCGGACATGTGAGTGTCGACTCTGTGTATGGGCAAGGAACAATCTTTACAATACGCGTTCCAACCACAGTAGCTGTTAGTGATGCCTTAATGGTTAAAGTTGCTGATCAACAATTTGCAATTCCTTTGGCTCAAATTGATCGAATTGTTCGAGTTTCACCAACATCATTAGAACAGTATTTTGGAAGTGCACAAGAATTCTTTGAATTTGAAAATAAACGCTATCCATTACGTTATTTATCTGAGTTTGTTGGTAATCAACCGATTCCGCGTTTAAGCGGGATGATGTATTCACTACCAGTATTAATGATTAAGACCAATAATGGACAAACAATTGCATTATTGGTTGATCAGCTTATTGGTTCACGTGCGCAGATTGTGGTCAAGCCAATCGGGCAGCAGTTCTCTAGTATTGGTGCGATTGCAGGCGCAACTATTTTAGGTGATGGTCAAGTTTGTCTAATTTTAGATGGACAAAATATTGCTCGCCAAATTCAGTCTACCCGCCGACATAAGCAGCTGAATGAAGCTATCTATAGACAACGTGAGTCTGATGAACGCCGTCTCATTATGATTGTAGATGACTCTGTCACAGTCCGTAAGGTAACGACTCGTTTACTCGAACGTCAGGGCTATGACGTAGTCACTGCTAAAGATGGTATTGATGCAATTGAGCAGTTGGAAAATATTAAACCAGATCTGATGTTGCTTGATATTGAAATGCCGCGAATGGATGGCTTTGAGGTACTTAACCTCGTACGACATCATGATCTACATCAAGATATGCCAGTCATTATGATTACATCCAGAACTGGCGAAAAACACCGTGAACGAGCATTTACTTTAGGGGTTAACCAATACATGGGTAAACCTTTCCAAGAAGAAGATTTACTTCACAATATTGATGCTTTTTTCACGATACGTGAAGAGGAACTTGCCTAATGAAGAGTCATATCAGTACATCTTTAATTAATGAAATGGATCAGCAAGAACTTCAACATTTAATTACTGTTTCAACTGGTTTTATTGATGCATATATTATTGAATGTGATCAGCAAGTGCCGATGCTATTGCCTCAAAACATAGTGTTATCAGCTATGGATGTTAAAAATGGTATCAAGCATATTGAATGGCATGACGTAAAACTTCCAGTCTATACAGTGCATAATGAAATTGATTCGAGAGCGGTGGCATTAGTTATTGAAAGTGAAGATATTAGCCAACGTTTTGCACTCATATGTAAATCGATGCCAGTTTCAGTCCGTCTGCGTATTTCTGAAGTCGTAGATGAAAATGAAGATATACAGGACTCTTTGCAGCATCCAACTGTATTTAAATATGTGCGTATGGAGAATCAACGCTACCACGTTCCTAATTTGCAATATATCCAAAATTCGCTTCATTTATAAAAAAAAGGAACTCAATTTGAGTTCCTTTTTAATTTTTATTTAGCTAATAGATTTTCTAAAATTTGCTCATAAATATCAGTCAGTGGATCGAGGTCATGTACGTCAACATGTTCATTAATTTGATGAATTGTTGCGTTAAGAACCCCTAACTCCAATACTTGTGCGCCTGTTGGAGCAATAAAACGTCCGTCAGAAGTACCACCACTTGTTGAAAGCTCAGTTTCAGTGCCAGTTACATTTAAAATCGCAGTTTGAGCCGCATTAACCAGTTCACCAACTGGAGTCAGGAAAGGCAAACCAGAGAGATTCCAAACGATTTCATATTGTAAACCGTGTTTATCTAAAATCTCATGAACACGTTGTTTAAGCTGTTCAGCCGTCACTTCTGTTGAATAACGGAAGTTAAAAGTAACTTCTAAAGTACCTGGAATTACGTTGGTTGCACCAGTTCCAGCATGAATATTTGAAATCTGAAATGATGTTGCTGGGAAATATTCATTTCCATTATCCCAAACGCTTTGGCATAGCTCTGTTAAAGCAGGTGATGCTTCGTGAATTGGGTTTAGTGCTAAATGTGGATAAGCCACATGGCCTTGTTTACCTTGGACCTTTAATACAGCATTGAGGGAACCACGACGCCCATTTTTAACAATATCACCTAATTTATGAGTACTTGAGGGTTCGCCGACCAAACACCATTTAATTTTTTCATTACGTTCTTCAAGAGTCTCAATAACCTTGACCGTACCGTTAACCGCAGGACCTTCTTCATCAGAAGTAATCAGAAATGCGATAGATCCTTTATGGTCTGGGTGTTTTGCTACAAAACGCTCAGATGCGACAACCATAGCTGCCAAAGCTGTCTTCATATCTGCCGAACCGCGACCATATAATTTTCCATCGCGGATTTCAGGTGCAAATGGGTCTGAATTCCACGCTTCTAACTTACCTGTTGGGACTACGTCAGTATGACCTGCAAAACAAAATACAGGTTCTTCAGTTCCGCGACGTGCCCAGAGATTATCTACCTCACCAAAACGCATTGGTTCAATATGAAAACCAACTTGGCTTAAACGGTCTGCCATGATGGTCTGGCAAGTGTGATCAATTGGAGTAACAGAAGGTTGTTGTAAAAGTTCTAGGCTAAGCGAGAGAGTATCTGAATGGTTCATACCGGAAATTGCGTGCTGATCAGGTGAAATATAGTCCGATATAATAGGCGAATCTCTACCTGATGGGTACGTAAAAATAAAAAAACCTTATCGGAATGATAAGGTTTTTTAGTGACAACTCTAACTTACATTTTATCTTGTGTTTTTTCAGCAGTATTCGTTACAGCATCACCTGCTTTAGAAACATCTTTACCAAAACCCTTAAACGTATTACAGCCTGTTAAAACAACAGCAATCATTACAGAAGCAGCTAAAACTTTTTTCATCATTTTCTCCGTTTAAATTTAATAATGAAGTAAATTTAGATTAAAAAACAAACGGAAAAAGAAACATGACTGTTTAATAGTAAAAACGTTATAAAATGTGTCTAGAATCTTAAATTTCTTGTTAATTATTTAAATTTCTGCATGTTGGACTTAAATTTTAAGTGTGAAGGGTGTCTAAACATATAAAACAGAACTTCCTGACCATTTTTACAATATAAACCGTCTGTCCACCAATGTGCTGGGTCTGAACTAGGTTGTTTATTTGGACACAGCCATTCGTGCCTTTCTAATCGATAAAAAGAAGAATGAGGAATTGTGGTGCCCCAATATCCCAAACGACGCTTTAAATTGATCCAGTCAGGTAGGGGCTGCTGCAAATTTAAATCTAAAGGCAGATAAAGTTGTCCCTTTAAAACTGCAAAGCGTTGATGAATTTCAAAGTTTAATGCTTCAAGAAATTGAAATTGTTTGTTGGTAAAGTGGTAAAGCTTTTTGCTTAAAGTATCCTGACGGTTCAGGCCAATCCATTGTTCTAAATGTAAATCTGCTTCACCGAGATAATATTTTAAGGCGACCTCCCAATGTTCAATTTTTTGAGTGTCTTTATTTAAAATTAAAAAATCCAGCTCGCCTAATGTTTTTGCCCCCTCAATTTTTTGAATACTATGTCCCAATAATTGATAGGGATGGTATTGATCCTCTTGTAGCCAAAACCAGAGTAGATGCTCAAAGCGTAAACCTAAACGTGTACTTTTAAGTTGAGATAAAAACTGAATTAAAGGCTCTGGGGACTGATCGAGCTCTTTTAAACGGGGCAAATAATTTTGAAAATGACTTTCCCATACTTCGGTTGGATGTAGCTTAAAATGATGTTGTATAAATAGACTTTTTGGTAGTTGGGAAAGTAAATTTGGACTAGCAATACAAAATGCGAGCTGTCGAACTATAGGATGTTGAAATTGTAGCCATGGTTCGAAATAGGAGGTTTTAACTGAGGCAATATTCATACATTTAATACTCGAAGTAATTCATCCTAATTTCATAACGGATCAACAAAAAACATTAGAAAAACACTTTATACTAACGCCAACAGCAGGTTAAGGTTTATATATGCGAACATTGTTCTGGCGCTCTTTAGTCGTGATTTTTATCACGCTAGGCATTATTGGAGCAATTTTACCAGGTATGCCGACAACAGTGTTTTTGATTCTGGCTGCTTGGGCTGCTTCAAAAGGCTGGCCACAAATGGATGATTGGTTGTTAAATCACCCTAAATATGGACCAACATTACGTAATTGGCGAGCCAATGGCACAGTACCTCGTAAAGCGAAGTGGATTGCAAGCATAATGATGGCAATTAGCGGAATTATAATGCTATTTACTTCAGCGCCACTTTTGGTCAAGGCTTTTACTGATATTACTATGTTCATCGTTGCAGTTTGGTTATGGCTACGCCCTGAGCCAAAATAAAAGATTGATAATCTTTTATTTTGGCGCAAGACAAGCAGTGAAACTGCGCGTAGATAAAAGAAGATTGATAATCTTTTATTTTCAATGCAAGAGAAGCCCTTACAATAATTTTTTAGCTAAACTCAAAATATTTGAGTTGATATAAGAGAATAAGTTCAATGTCTCAATTTAAGTTCGAAGATGCTGATGTTCTCATCGATTTAGCAAACCAAACATTAACTTTGCCTAAACATAATAAATTTTATGTCATTTCTACAGGAAAGAATGGAATTGGTGAGCAGGAAAACACGGGTAGAACACCACGTGGATGGCATAGGGTGGCGAAGAAAATTGGTGCAGAGTCTCCCAAAAATGCAGTTTTTATCGCACGTAAGCCAACAGGGGAGGTTTATAGCACTGAGTTAGCTGCGCAATATCCTGAGCGAGACTGGATACTTTCTCGTATTCTCTGGTTAGATGGTCTAGAGACTGGGTTTAATAAAGGGGAAGGCCACGACACTATGCAACGTTATATCTACATTCATGGAACTCCAGACACACAACCAATGGGGGTGCCAATGTCACATGGGTGTGTTCGAATGCGTAATGAAGAAATCATTGAGCTATTTGATTTAGTTGCTGAAGATGCATTAGTTTATTTATCTGAACAATCTTTAACCTGAGTGCGAGTTTTCTCTATTCTTGGTTAGCGGTGTAAATGCAGAAAATATTGAAATAAGTGTTTAAATAAAATACAAAAAATTGTTTTTTACTTAATAATGACTTATTTTTAATCATTCATTCGCATTTTTTTAAAAAGAAGTCGAAAAGCGTTTGACACCTGTTAAAGATTCTCTATAATGCACCTCACAAACGATGAAGACGTTAAAGGGCGCTTAGCTCAGTTGGTAGAGCGTCTGCCTTACAAGCAGAATGTCGGCGGTTCGATCCCGTCAGCGCCCACCAAGCCTTTACGTTAAGCTCTCAAGTGCAGCGGTAGTTCAGTTGGTTAGAATACCGGCCTGTCACGCCGGGGGTCGCGGGTTCGAGCCCCGTCCGCTGCGCCACTTAAGACTTAACATCGTTTTACCCCACAATTTCGATATTGTGAAAGTGCAGCGGTAGTTCAGTTGGTTAGAATACCGGCCTGTCACGCCGGGGGTCGCGGGTTCGAGCCCCGTCCGCTGCGCCACTTTTCAGTTCGGGTTGTGTTTGGAAGATGATTTGAGATGTAAAAATCTTATATCAAAAAATTAATGAATAATTAATTTTTTCTTCTTGGGGCGCTTAGCTCAGTTGGTAGAGCGTCTGCCTTACAAGCAGAATGTCGGCGGTTCGATCCCGTCAGCGCCCACCATATATGTGACCATACTTTATTTTAAAGTATTGTAGTGCAGCGGTAGTTCAGTTGGTTAGAATACCGGCCTGTCACGCCGGGGGTCGCGGGTTCGAGCCCCGTCCGCTGCGCCATTCTCTTGATTCCCTTGTCTAGAGAATGTAGAGTATAAAGATACATTCGTTATCTTTTCTCATTAAGGGCGCTTAGCTCAGTTGGTAGAGCGTCTGCCTTACAAGCAGAATGTCGGCGGTTCGATCCCGTCAGCGCCCACCATTACTTCATTCCGAAAGTTAAATTTTTCTAATATTTAAATTGCTTATTTATCTATAATTCTCAATCTATATTTGAATTCTTTATCTAAGTCACTCTAAATTTAGTTGTTCTATTCTAAAGCTCAAAGTTTATATCTCCAATTGACTGAAAATCATTAGTTAAGTTATTTTTTATTTGGATAAATGACTTTTATGTTATTTAATTTGGGGCTATAGGTTTAAAACCTAACTGTGTTTAAAAGTGATTGCCTGAGTTGTAGACTAAAATTATTTCACCTAAAATTTTCTTAAAAAATTTATTTTATATTTCTATTGAATAAATTTTTCTCATATTAAATTTGCCATGTAATGACTCAAATAGAGTTTTATATATTTCATAAGCTTACTAGATCTATTTCTAACCAATAACAATACTTTCTTGCGTAAAAAAACTGCTATTTTTTAATAGCAGTTTTGAAATAAGTCATTCTTAATATTCGTTAAAAAACCATCCACTTGCAAAAGCGAAATATTCTCGTAACCAAGAATTGTAGCGAGTAGCTAATGGTGTTTCAGCCGCCACTGTATAAACTTGCGTATAACCTTGTTTTTTAGCAATAGCTGCTGCTCGTGGAGTGTGAAAATCGCTTGTCACAATAGCTATCGGTTGGTCGAGGGTAATGTAGTGCTGTGCTAATAGTGGTTTACTATTCATTAGATTAAGTTCAGTACTTGTACTTTTATCTTCAAGTATCATTCGTTCTTTTGCTAAATGATAATGTTGCTCTAGATAACGAGACATTACTAATGCTTCGCTTTCATTTTCTGAAAAATCAAGACCGCCTGTTAAAACAACTTTTGCTTGGAGTTGTTTTAGAGCAATAGGGGCAGCTGTATCTAAACGTTTTGCAAGAGTTTTGGATGGCTGACCATTTTCTACCCCACTACCTAATACAATGATTGCATTTACTGGGGGCAGAGTTTGACTTGTCTCTTTATTCTCTTTAATAAAATCAAAGAAATAGCCTAAGCTAATTAACCATATCCAGAGGCATAACCAACCAAAACGCCAAAGTGTGTGTAAGCGGTAATGATAGAAGAAGAAACGCTCTAAATGATAATAGAATAAAGAATAGAGGCAGAAAAAGGCGCCCAAAATTAAAGGGATAATTGTGCCGACATTAATTTTATTGAGACAAATTAAAATTAACCCATCCAGAAATAAAATCGAACCAATGATTGCTAGGAAAATACGGATCCACTTACTGACTTGCATTGTGTTTACAGTTGCAATTTAAATTGCAGACAGTTTATGCAAAATCATTTTGAATGCAATAAAAAACCGAGTAAAGCATCTGTGCCATTACTCGGTTTTCTGATTTATTGGCCTTTAATAAACATCGCGGCGATAACGGCCTTGTTGTCTTAACTCATCTACCTGTTCATCACCTAGAATTTCAATCAGTGCTTGGTCGACTCCACTTGCCATACCATCAATGCTACCGCAGACATAGAGAACAGCGCCGCGTTCTATCCAGCTTACTAGTTCTTCTGCATTTTGACGGATTACATCTTGAACATACACGCGTTGTTCTTGATCTCTGGAAAATGCTAAATCTAGGCGTTTTAACATTCCTGTTGTTTGCCATGCTTCAATTGTTGATGCATAGAAGAAATCACATGCTCTTTGACGTTCACCAAAGATTAACCAGTTTTCAGTGTAGTCATGACGAGTACGTGTATGTAACAGGCTCATTAAACCTGCAATACCGGTTCCGTTACCAATACAAATAATAGGGCGGTTGTCATCAATAAGATGGAATGATTCATTGGTGCGAATACGCAAAGCAACTTCATCATTGACTTGCGTATGTTGAGTGAGCCATCCAGAACCTAAACCTAAATTACCAGACGCATCATGCTGTTGACGAACTACTAAACGAAGTACTTGTTGAGAAGGAATGCTGGCAATTGAATATTCGCGTGTTGGTAGAGTAGGAAGTTGTTCTAATAAATGATCTAGATTAGCAAATGGTTCAATTTCACCAGTTAAGTCTTTATTCCAAAGCGCTTTCTCAATTGAAATCTCTAATGAGTCAACTTTTGCATTTTTAAGAATATGATGCTTCTGCAAGAATGCGTGAATACGTTCAGGGCTATTACCAGACTGAATTTCAGCAATATCACCAGCTTGCCATATTGCTTCGTGCTTTGCGTTAAGCTCAATATTATAAGCAGGTTGCCCTAAGCTATTTGGATTGAGTAAGTCACGTTGTTGTAACTTCCATGTATCAAAAACTTTTTCTAAATTTACAGCATGCAAATCTAATTTAGTTGCTTTCGCAAGTGATTGATTCCAGTTTTGAATATCCGATAGGTTTACATTATCAACTTCAATTGTATTAAAGAGGGCATGAGCACCATTAGTTTTAAGCCAGGCATCTACTGTATGACCAAAGCTACAATAAGTATCAGGATATTCTTTAGAACCTAGCGCTAAAACAGCATAGTTCATGTGCTTAAGGTCCAGATTTGCTTTTAAAAGCTTTTTAGCAAAGCTTGTAGCAAGGTCGGGAGCATCACCAGTACCATATGTACTGATTACAAATAAAACCTGCTCATGCTGCTCTAAATCAGATTGTGTTAGCTGCTGTACAGGTTTAACCAGAACTGGTTGATGAGCTTCTTGTAAACTTGTTGCTGTACTCCAAGCAAGTTGTTCTGCTACACCAGTTTGAGTTGCGTAGGTAATAAGCCAAGGCTTTGCATTTGGATCAATATATTGCCCAGCTAAAGACTGACGAGCCGCCTGTGTTAACTTTTTCTGTTTGCGGCGTTTAAGATAAAGCATCAACCCTGTAACAAAGAATAAAGGCATTGCCAATGAAGCAAGCATCGCAACGAATTGATAAATTGGTCCAAAGAAGCTACCACGGTGTACAGGTAACATACTGCTCATGATTTTTTGATTAAGCTTTTTATCTTCGTAAAGCTCCATCTTTTCAATATTGCCAGTTTGATAATTATAGATGGCTTGGTTGCGTGCACGTTCGTGTTGAGGCGTAGCATCGACAAAACTTAATTCAATTTTTCCATCATCTTTTTTAGGTAAGTTCAATGTTAGCGTCGAATAATCACGTCCGACCTGACTATTGAATCCACTCCATGTTTGATTAAGTACTGTAATGAGCTGAGTATTATCTAACTGAGGCTCTGATTTTTTATCAGTATTATGCTCAGATCGTTTATTTTGTTGCATTCCTCGATTTTGAGGAGCGGGGCCATGACCTTGTGGCTTAGGTTGTTCAACGCCCATCACTTTGAACATGCCACTACGCCACCAGTCATAAGACCAATATAGGCCTGTACATGCGAATAGTAGATAAAAAACAATGACCCATGTGCCGACAACAGCATGTAGATCCCAAATAAAATTTCGGCCTTTCAATTTTGGTTTAACCGCGAGCCATTGACGGGCAGAATGCTTTTTAGGCCAGCGTAAATATAATCCACTCAGTACAAAGTAAATTAACATGAGCGCACAGGCACCAGTAATTTGCTTGCCAACTTCGCCTGCGGTTAAATTACGATGAATTTGTTGTATTAATAACAACAGTTTTCTGCCTTTAACATCGGGCAGAACCTGAGCGTTATAAGGATTCACCATCATATTATAGCCACGGCGTTCACCTTCTTTTTCAATATTGACAGTAGAAGAGGAGGTCGGATCCTTGGCAATCGTAATGCTATTAATTTTAATTTCAGGCTGAGTCGTATTGAAATGTTGATATAGCTGAGCAGGGGTTAATTTTGGAGTGCTTTCAGCTTGAACAACATAACTATCAGAATTTACCCATTTTAAAATTTGTTGGTCATAAGAATAAATTGCACCTGTTACACCCATAATGGATAAGATTAGGCCAGCAGTAATACCCAGAAACCAATGAATTTGAAATAAAATTTTTTTAAACATGGTCGAAAATGTAAATATGATGGAGATCTTGTAACGAAGTATAGCCGAAGATTGAGTAGATAATATGGATTTTGGAGATAATATTAATTTTCATTATCATTTGTTTTTACTGCAATAAAAAACCTCCATAAGGAGGCTTTTTATGAAATTAAAACTTACAGAGTTTTCGGTTCGCCTACAGCTTCTTTTAAATGCGTGCGAATCGTATTGAACGAGAAGTTTTTAGAATCCATACGCTTAGGTAAAATATAAGCACCTTGTTGTTCTTGGCCTTTTGGATCTTTTACTTTGAAATTTACCAAAATGAAATCAGGTCCATTGTACCATTCGTAGATATTTTTCCATCCAATTGTACCAACGCCTTCTTGTTGGCCCATTTTTTGGCGCATCACAATACCATGAGGCTGCACGCCTAAACGAATACCTTTGATTTCCTGTACCGGAAATTCATTCATTTTGCGTTTAACGTACCATTCTAATCCGTATTTACGACCTAGGTAGTAAAGTACTACAGCGACAATAGCAACCCAGCAAAAAACAGTAGAGTAGTTCTTAATAAAAATAAGACCTAATATAGCTAGGGCTAAAACTACACCCATAATTGCCCAAATTTTTGTGCTGATTTTATTGGTGCTGCGCCAGATAAGAAGCTGTGCATTACGTTGTTCAGCTTCTGACACGTCATAGGGAACAGGCTGAAGCGTATAAGCGTATAAAGTTTTCGCGGTCATAGTGCAAATAACAAATTGTAAACTGTTTTAAGTTTAGCACTAATTGGCATAAGTCAGGAAAGGATATTATGCCAATTTAATACTAAATTCCGAGGCAAATTTATAATGATGCAAGCTCACTGGCATCATTATCAAGATCATGACTTAGACGTTGTTTTAACATACTAAATCGGTTCAACACACCAAGCATGAGTGAGAGCTGCTGTAAAATAATGAGTGATTTTTGGTCATTTTCATCATTTTGGCTTAGACGCTGACGTATCGTTTGGAGCATATTTTGTGCTGTAAGATCAGGCATCTCATCTCTTAAGAGAGCTCCTTGAATATCATCTAGTGCTTGGTCCAATAATTTAAGAACAGCTTGATCCTGAAGGCTTTCTCGATGTGCTCCAAGTGCCGCGATATAGCTTAAAAATGTATGGTTTAAACATAAAAATTCAAAAATATCGGATTTACGAGTTGGGTCAAAGTCTGGTTCAGTCGCTAAAGTGGAAATAAGTGAAGCTACTTCAGCATCTGTATTGTGTGCAGCTCGACGTACAATTCGGTAATTCAGCGCATGATTACGGCCTTCATGATACTGTTTCACAACTTCAGCTAAATAATTACATTGAGCTTGTAATGAACGTCTGATGTTGCGAGGTAAACGACGGAACTTCCAGTCGGGCCAAATAAATGTCACGCCAAACCAAGCTAAAGCACAACCAATTAAGGTATCTAAAAATCTTGGAATGGCCGCAGCCATTGCTGAACCGTCCAGATTAAAGTTAATTAATGCAAGAATTGTGATAAAAGCAGTTGCTTGCGCATATTGCTTACTGCGTAATTCAAAAAACAGGACTCCACTTAATATCAACATGAATAGTTGCCCTTCAGTTGAAGGAATTAAGAAGATAATCGCAAGACCTACAATAATCCCAACTAATGTTCCAACAATTCGTAGACGTAAGCGACGCTTGGTAGCGTTAAAATTAGGTTGGCTTACAAATAGAGCTGTAAGCATAATCCAGTAGCCATATTCAATATGGGTCATTTGGATGAGCACATATCCAATAAATAAAACAATCGATACACGAATCGCGTGGCGGAACAGCACAGATTCGGGAGTTAAATTTTGTTTTATCCGGATGACAATATCATTCCATCCTTGTAAATCATCATCTTTAAGCTGGTTTTCGGCTTGTTTCACTTTATCAGATTGAATGTGTTGTTCAGTTTCCAAGTTGAGTAACTGGGAGTCGATAGATTTTAAGTTTTGGTATAAAGCGAAAAGCGCATTTACCCATAAAAGGTCATAATGCTGATCGTGTCTTAGCTTCTCTAAAGAAAGGCGTAGGTTTTCAAAGCTTTGTTTAAACCTTTTATTATGGTTATAAGGTTTACGTTGCAAAATACATTCATTTAACTCTTGGCAAGCTTTGCCTTGGATCGCCAAAATTCGCTGGAATCTAAATAAAATATCACTGTGTTGAAAAATTTTGGCTAACTTTTGATAGTCGATATGAGCGGAGTCAGCACGTTCATGAATGTCTTGAGCGACAAAATAATAATGTAAGCTTCGGCGTGTATCTTTTTGCCCACGGTCGCCTTTTAAACGAGTTAATAAAGCTGTTTTTAAGTCGTTAAAAATCGTAATTAACTTACCGTTTTCTAATGACAGCTCGATCATACTTTGCTGATAGCTGGCGGCAGTCATATCTACATCAAACAAATTTGATTTTGCAAATAGAAAATCACCTAGGGATGCATAAGATGCAGCCAGTTTGTCTTGTAGTTGTCGAACCGGAAATAGTAAAAAACTAATAGTTGCAATTAAGCCATACCATGCAGCACCTGCAACTAAAAGGGCGGGTTGGATGTACCAGTGGTCAAAGAGGTGAACGCCCAACATGGTATATACTGAAACGACCAAACATCCATAAGAGATGGTTGCGTAACGACGTCCTAATGAACCCAGTAAAATCCAGCCAATACACGAAGCAATCAATCCCAAAGCAAAAGCCATTGGGTAGGGGAAAAGTAATTGTACGGAAGCGGCGGTAATGAAGAACCCAATATAAGTATAAATCAGGTTCATGATTCGTACTGAAAAGCGATCATCAATATCGCTTAAACCGGCTGCAACCACACCTAAAGTAAGTGGAATTGTTGCTAATTGATAGCCCAGAAAATAAGGCACGAAAGCAGTTCCTGAAAAGGCTATCAGCATTCGCACGTTATACATAAATGTTGTGTTATAAGTCGCTCTTTTTAGGCGTTTAAACCAAGATTTCAAAGGAAGTCCTTGCTGATCAACCTGAGGATAAAGGATTTGTGTATTTCTACACCAATGTTGCACAAATCATACGATAGACAGTGTAAGCTTGTCTGTATGCAAATGATTGAAAAATGAAATATCGTTATGTCTGAACAAACAGCCCAGCGTCAATACTCTATTGGCTGGATTATGTTGCTCGCTTTACTTACGGCTTTAGGGCCATTATCCATCGATATGTACTTACCTGCTTTGCCACAAATGGCGCATGATTTTGGGGTAAGTACACAAATGGTGGCTAATACACTACCAGCTTACTTTTTTGGTCTAGCTGTTGGGCAGTTGGTTTATGGTCCTCTAAGCGACCGGATTGGTAGAAAAAAACCACTTTATTTTGGTCTCGCACTTTATGCAGTCGCAAGCTTATTTTGTGTATTGGCTACAAATGAATGGGGCTTGATTGCTGCTCGTATTTTGCAAGCTTTAGGTGGCTGTGTTGGTGTGGTTATGGCCCGTGCAGCAATACGCGATAGATTAGACGTTCAAGGCTCGGCACAAGCTTTTTCAAGCATGATGATTGTCATGGGGTTAGCACCTATTTTGGCACCGATGATTGGGGCATGGATTTTAATTTGGTTTCCGTGGCAAGCGATTTTTATTGCGCTTTCAATCGTGGGAGCAATATGCTGGCTATGCGTACATTTCTTTTTTAAAGAAACTTTGGCAATTGATAAAAGACTCAAGCTGTCACCATATCAAGTCGTTACCCTCTATGGGGCTATTTTCAAAGATGCGAGTTTCCGCTTACCTATGTTTGCAGGCTGTTTAACAGGGGCGGCGCTATTTTGTTATATCAGCTCAGCACCAGCAGTTTTTATGGATCAATACGGACTGAATCAGCAAGAGTTTGCTTATGCCTTTGGACTAAATGCTTTTGGCATTATGTTGATGTCATCTTTAAATAAGCATTTAACATCACGTGTTGAAATCACTAAACGGTTAAAGGCAGGTTCACTTGTACAAGTGACTGGAGCCATTATCGTATTTATTGCGGGTTTAATTCCTGCTGCGCCTTTATGGCTTGTTATGTTAGGGCTATTTTTAGCTATTTCAGGCATTGGTTTAACAGGACCAAATGCAATGGCGCTGGCAATGTCCAAACAAGGTGCCCGTGCAGGAACAGCCAGTGCAATTATGGGAAGTATGCAATTCGCTTGTGGCCTCTTGGGTGGCGTGCTGCTTAACTTCCTCATTTGGTCTGCATCGCTCAACATGGGCGTGATGATGGTGTTATTTACGCTGAGTGGGTTCGTTGTCGTTTTAAAAGCGGCGCAACAAGTAGAAACCAAGCCATTCTCATAGTTTTAAAAGAATGGCGACTTAGATCTTATTCGTCTAGAAAAAATGTGAAATTTTCGACAGGTTCTCTAGGTGTAATGAAGGTATTTACAATGTGATTAGGATCAGCATGACCTAACGCAATTGCACAAACTAGCTCTTCATCATCTGATGCACCTAAGATATCTAAAACAATAGGGTGAAAATGGTTCCAAGCTGCTTGTGGGCATGTATCTAAACCTCTTGCCTTGGCAGCAACCATCACGTTTTGGATCATCATTGCGATATCTATTTTAGACCCGATTCCCATGGTTTTATTTACTGTAAAGAAAAGGCCGGCTGGTGCATCAAACAGTTTAAAGTTACGTAACTGTTGTTCAGCCATTTTTTCTTTTTCGCCCTTTTTAATTTCGAGTAGACCATAGAGTCCCCAACCATTTTCGCGGCGGCGGTCAATAAAAGGGGATATCCATTTTTCAGGGTAATAGGCAAAAGTTTCTTTATATTGTTCTGCAAGTTCCGGGTTTTTTGAAACTTCGATTTGTGCTGCACAGACACGTTCAACCATTTCATTACGCTTGTTGCCTGTTACTACATACACTTTCCACGGTTGAGTATTAGTTCCAGAAGGTGCTCGACTTGCGACTTGTAATATATCTTTAATAACTCCTGACTCAATTGGAGTATTTAAAAAAGCGCGGACAGAATGTCGAGAAGTGATAGCTTCATCAACGAGACGAACTTGTTCCAGATTCATGAGATACTCCTATATCTTTGTCTTAAATATTTTTATACTTTTTGAAGCTTAATTTCATGTTTTGAAAGTACTTCATTTATAAGCAAAAAATATTAGAAAAGAGATATTCTTACAGGTATGATAATTTAATTAGTTTAGACATATTGTCTGATTAATCATAATTCGAATATGCCACTTTAGATTTAAATAGACAAAATAGTATGATTTTGTCGGTTATAAAAATAAAAGCATAACAGTGAGTGGGTGAAAAATATTCAATTGAAAAAAAGGTATAATATGTTTAAAAACAGTACAAAACGGATAGTTTTATATAAAATATGACCATTTTTTATATAAAATTTTAATGAAAAATATACACAAAACTTTAAATTTCTGCATAATACCGACTTTTTTACGCAGGTATGATTTCTCCATACTCACGTTAGGAAATAGTGGCTGCAAACAAAATCCCTTTACAAAAGGATTTAGGTGCAGAAATGGAGAAATACACGAGGTATAGGAGCTTTACATGAGTCTACCACTCATCAACAAGCAGTTCATGAAACAAGGATTGGCGATTACCATTGCAACCATGAAAATGAACGTAACTCACGCAGCTACTGAGCCACAAAAAATACAACAGCTTAGTACAGGTCTAAACGCACTCTTCTTTGATCATGGAGAAAAGGGCGCAGATAGTCGCGTTATGGCGATCGCTTGTTACAGTCTTTGAAATTTATATCCAGTTTAGACATTTGCTCAAAAGTATATGTAAATATGCTTATTGGCTTAAATCCAGTTTTTGTATAACTCGCTTGATTGATGGGAATCATTAGACGAGTTTATTTAGCGGTGGTCATTTGTTAGTTTCCAAGTTTGTAGCTGAGTCGATGCATACTGTTTTTCCAAAAGCGGAAATTTTCAGTAGTGCAATGATATTATTTTGTCTGAAGGTCGCTTTCTCTCATGCAACCTTCAAAGGCTTAGTGTTGGGCATGATGTTGCTTAAACTTGTGACGATAATTGCTATTCAATTGACATTAAAAGTTTTTTCTTGAATTTACTGAAAAGTCTCGGTTTCTAGGGGCTTTTTTGTTTATTGCAGTATTTTGGCATGTGCTTTTAGCACATTAGCAAGGAACGTAAGCGGACCGAGTATGAATGAACAACTCAATGCCACACTGATGTCGTGGGTAAAATTTTTTAATGACCCTTTATGGGACTTTTTGGTTATTTTCTTGCTGGCTGTAGGCGTTTTTTATACGGTCTTAACAGGAGCAGTGCAAATTCGCATGTTCTTGCAAAGTATCCGAGTGATGAAAAGCAGTCGTACAGAAGGCGAAGATGAGCATGGTCTTACACCTTTTCAGGCGTTTGTAACTGGCCTTGCGAGCCGTGTTGGGGTAGGTAATATTGCTGGTGTAGCAATTGCCATCGCAATTGGTGGTCCTGGTGCAGTGTTCTGGATGTGGGTAACAGCTGTTCTTGGTATGAGCTCTGCTTTTATTGAGTCTACGCTTGCTCAACTATTTAAAGTTCGAGATAGTAAGACTAAACAGTTCCGCGGTGGACCAGCCTACTATATTACTCAAGGTTTACGTAGTAAAACCTTTGGTGTGGTCTTCGCACTTGCATTGATCTTTACCTATGGTTTCGTATTCAACTCAGTTCAAATCAATGCGATTGCTAATGCATCATCACATGCTTGGGGTTGGGACAAAGCTAATTTTATTGCTCATTTAGGTGGCGTTGATCTAGAAATTTCATGGGTTGGTCTTGCTCTTGTAGTTTTAGTGGCATTGGCAATTTTTGGTGGTATTAAGCGTATCGCTAAATTTGCAGAGATGTTTGTACCTTTAAAAGCAGGTCTTTATCTATCTGTTGCTCTATATATTGCAATCAGTAACTATGCAATTTTGCCTGATATTTTAAAGCTGATTGTGACTGAAGCTTTCAATTTTAACTCTGCAGCAGGTGGTTTCTTTGGTGCGGCAGTGTCAATGGCAATGATGCAAGGGATTAAGCGTGGTTTATTCTCTAACGAAGCTGGTATGGGTTCTGCACCAAACGCAGCGGCTGCATCTGATGTAAAACATCCTGTAAACCAAGGTTTGGTACAAATGCTCGGTGTATTTGTAGATACTTTCATTGTATGTACAAGTACCGCAATCATTATTTTGGTTTCTGGCGTTTACCAAGATGCAGGTTTTGTCGGTGTTGAATTAACACAGCGTGCCTTAGAAACTCAAGTTGGACATTGGGGCTCAGACTTCCTTGCAGTTCTATTATTCTTATTCTGTTATTCAGCTGTACTAGGTAACTATGCCTATGCAGAAGGTAATGTACAGTTTATTAATAACAATCCGAAAGTCATGTTCATCTTCCGTATTTTTGTATTGGTGATGGTGTACTTCGGTGCAATTGGTAGTGTTCCACTCGTTTGGTCTATGGCTGACTTGTTTATGGGTATCATGGCAACCATTAACTTGATTGCAATCTTACTGTTAACGCCGATGGCACGCACATTGTTGAAAGATTACCGTGAACAATTGAAAAAAGGCATTAAAGAGCCTGAGTTTAAAATTGATAAGTATCCGGAATTGAAAAAGAAAGTTGATTCAGATATCTGGTAAGTTAAAAAAGGCCTCTTATAAATAAGGGGCCTTTTTCATAGGAGATAGATAAAATACTTGAGTCTAAATTTTAAACATGACAAATTAAATAAATTCGATACAGCTTTTCACAAGACTAGCAACTAAAATTGCAATCCGAACTTAAACCTCATAGTGCGAAGATAGGCCATGAAACAGCTTAAATTGTGGGTTCTCGGACTCTCTATGGTGTTGGCAGGATGCCAGACCACTACACACTTGTCTGCTGCTCTAAAACCGCAAACAGCGGAGGCTTATGCTCGCTCTGTCGATCAGCCATTTGCACGAATTAAAAAACAACAAAAACGTCCAGTTGTTGCGCTCGTATTGGGTAGCGGTGGAGCACGAGGTTATGCTCATATAGGCGTCATTGAGGTTTTGGAACAACATGGTATTCGACCAGATTTTATTGTAGGTACCAGTGCCGGTAGTATTGTTGGAGCACTTTATGCCAGTGGTAAAAGTCCTTCTGAATTACGTGATACTGCATTAAAAATGAAAGCTGGCGATGTGCGTGATATTAGTATCGGGCTAAAAGGTTTTTTTGATGGCAAAAAAGTAGAAAACTACGTTAACGAGCAAGTAAACAACATGCCACTCGAAAAAATGAAAATCCCAATGTATGTGGTTGCAACCGAATTAAAGCATGGCACTAAAACTGTGTTTAACTATGGCAATACTGGGCAAGCCGTAAGAGCCTCGGCTTCAATTCCAAGCATGTTTGTACCGACTAAAATCGGTAAATCTGAATATGTCGATGGTGGTTTAGTGAGCCCTGTACCTGTTGAAGTCGCTCGCGATTTAGGTGCTGATGTCATTATTGCTGTTGATATTTTAGCTCAGCCTATTTACACAGAAACCTCGAATGTCTGGGGGCTGTTTAACCAGAATATTAATATTATGCAAGGTCGTCTGGCAGCAGAAGAATTACAATATGCGGATGTTGTTATTCAACCAGATTTAAGAGAAAAAGCCCATATTTTTGATGTGAAAGGCCGTGAAGCTACTATGAAATCCGGTATAGATGCAGCTAATGCAAAACTTTCTGATATTCAATTTGCAATTGATGAAAAAATAGCTGAACAAAATCTATCTACGGATGGTTTGAGCGCACAAACCCAATAATTTAACGTTAATCTTTTGAAAATTAAATAAAAAGCCTCAGCAGGGCTTTTTTTTATGCGAGTTTAAATCCTTAATTTTTGGAATAAAAATTTTTGTATATTAGGTACATGTTGGATATGCTGAAAACTCTGATGACCAATATAAAATATTGATGTCATTTTTAAAAAATAATTGATTTGTAATGTATTGAGGCTGACTAGATAAATGATACAGCAACAGGTTAAAAATGGGTTTCCAACATTAGATGATGTTCATGCTGCCGCAGAGCGTTTGGAAGGTTTAGTCGTAAAAACTCCTTTTGTTTTCTCAGAAACCATTTCTAAAACCTTAGGGGCTGAAATGTGGCTGAAATTTGAAAACTTACAATTTACAGCTTCTTTTAAAGAGCGTGGGGCACTGAATAAACTGTTGTGTTTATCTGACCAAGAAAAACAACATGGTGTTATTGCAGCTTCTGCAGGCAATCATGCGCAAGGCGTAGCCTATCATGCTCAGCGTACAGGTGTAACAGCGACCATCGTGATGCCGAAATCTACACCTAATGTAAAAGTACAGCGAGTGCGTGAATATGGGGCACGAGTGATTTTACATGGACATGATTTTTCTGAAGCGGCGGCTGAAATGCACCGTGTTGCACAAGAAGAATCTTTAACGATTATCCACCCATTCGATGATGCAGAAATTATTGCAGGTCAAGGAACCATTGCGCTTGAAATGCTTGCAGCTGTGCCTGATCTAGACATTTTAGTTGTGCCAATTGGTGGTGGTGGCCTAATTTCTGGTATTGCGATTGCTGCTAAAGCTATAAATCCAAAGATTAAAATTATTGGGGTGCAATCAGTTGTATACCCAAGTATGGCAAAACTACTGTGCAATTATCAGCATGCAGTTTCAATGGGTTCTACAGTTGCTGAAGGTATCGCGGTAAAAACTCCGGGTGAGCTTACGACTCAAGTTGCTAAAGAATATGTTGATGACATTGTCGTTGTCACTGAAGACATGATTGAAGAGGCAATTGCGCTGTTACTCAATATTGAAAAAACGGTGTGTGAAGGGGCAGGTGCAACAGGTATTGCTGCAATTATGTCTCGCCCTGATCTATTTTTAGGCCATAAATTGGGTGTGGTGCTGTCTGGTGGCAATATTGATACACGCGTTATGGTTTCAGTATTACAACGTCATTTAACGCGTACAGGTCGTATGGTCCGTATTCGTGTTGAATTACCGGATAACCCTGGTGCTTTAGCTCGTTTAACAGCAATTATTGCTGAGCAAGGCGGTAATATTTATGAACTACGCCATGAACGCTTTGCAGCGACAAGCCGTGCCAAAGAAAGCGCCGTGAGTGTTGATGTTGAGCTTAAAAGCGCTTCAGACTTAGATTTGCTCATTCAGGCAATGCAGTTGGAAGGTTATATTGTTCGTAAAGAAGAGATTTAATCTCTGATATTGCTGTGTTATAAAAGCCGTATATGGCTCTAGCGAGAGTCATATACAAGGTAATTTAAATGGATTAAATTGCCAAAAAGGGATGAATTTACAAAAAAACGATCAAATCCTTCAATGAAACGAGAAAAACTGACAATTCTCTAAACTTTATCCTTCACAATTTTAAGGTTTAGGTTTTAGTATTCTTCTCATTGTAAATTTGAAGAAATATAAGGATATCCGCACTCAATGTTCAAATCATTTTTTCCATCACCACGATATTTCTTTATATCTGCGGTCATTTGGCTCGCGTTAAATATGGTGCTCTGGTACACAGGCGGAGATCACTGGGGTGAGTATCTCGGCTTTCCTCATGGTTATGCTGAAGCTGAATTACCAGTTGGTGTAAACCGTTTTTGGTCACCTGCTTTTTTATGGTTTTATCTTTGGTTTTTAGTCTCTACCGCTCTCTTTGCTGGCTTTTGGAAAATTATTTCCAATAATCCATGGCAGCGTTGGTCTATATGGGGCTCGGCATTTATTTTGTTTAATATCTGGTTTGCTGTTCAGGTCAGTGTTGCGATTAATGCATGGTATGTGCCATTTTGGGATTTAATTCAAAAAATGCTTTCGAATGGTGGGGGAAATCTTTCGGCACTTTATAGCGAGACCTTAGTGTTTCTTTATATTGCAATGGTGGCTGTAACTCTGGCCGTGATTAATGCTTTTTTTACCAGCCATTATGTATTTCGTTGGCGTACGGCAATGAATGAATATTACACTGAGCACTGGGAGCAACTGCGCCATGTTGAAGGTGCCTCACAGCGTGTACAAGAAGACACGATGCGCTTTGCAACTATTTTGGAAGATTTGGGTGTTGAGCTGGTAAAGGCAATTATTACACTTATTGCTTTTTTACCTATTTTATTCCAACTGTCTAAATACGTTCCTACATTACCCATTATTGGAGAGTTAGATCATTCTTTAGTATGGGCGGCAATAGTCTGGTCAATTTTCGGGACCGTCCTATTAATGGTAGTAGGTGTAAAGTTACCAGGGCTTCAATTTAATAATCAGAAAGTAGAGGCGGCATATCGTAAGGAATTGGTTTACGGTGAAGACCATGTAGATCGGGCAAAACCCGCTACCTTACGTGAGTTATTCAGTAACGTACGTAAAAACTATTTCCGACTTTATTTCCACTATGCATATTTTAATATGACGGCGATTTGGTATGGGCAACTTGATATTTTGTATAACTTGGTTGTCCTTTTCCCATCAATTGCTGCTGGTAAGCTCACATTAGGTTTAATTCAACAAATTGCAAATGTATTTGGACGTGTACGTGAATCTTTCCAATATTTAATTAGTTCATGGAAAACAATTATTGAACTACTTTCGATTTATAAGCGTTTAAAAGCCTTTGAATCGATACTACACAAATAAAAAAAAGCCCGCGAAAGCGGGTTTTTTTATGAGTTTTGGTTTAATGAGTTGCGTTATAAAAGTTGAGAATAGGGCCAACTAAAGACTGTTGCGATTTATCTAAGGTCACTTGAATCTCTTTATAGTTAAACGTGTCTTCGTCGTAATATTTAGCAATGCCATGTGTTTTATTGTTGATTTGGGGAATTTGATAACTAAAAAAAGCTATTTTCTTAGAGGGATGAACAATATTGATCAGTTTTCTAGGGTCTTTATATCCACCAAACTCATTTTCGATACTTTCTTTTAACAGTTCAGGAAAATAAAGCGTTGCGTTTGGTAGCCCACACCCGACACAAAATGAAGAGTCATAAAGTTCTATTGCTTGTTTTTGATCTGGACTCATTATTAGAGCAAAACCAGTTCCATTAGCACCTGCATTTGCCTGCACATCTTGCCAATTTCTAGGCACAAGCACTAACCCTGTTTCCGGTAATGCAAGAAGCTTAAGCTGCTTGGCATGTTGAGCATCAAGCTTAAAATTAAAGCGGCAATTTTTTAGTGTGCATTTTTCAAAATCTTTAAGCAAACCATCATCTGTTGGACTCAGTGCAGTAACACCATAAAATGGCACGGTAATACCATTTAAAAAATTTGCTTCTCCGAGAGCGTAGAACTGGTTATCTGCTTTTCGGGTTGCAGCAGAGCTATAAAACTTTGGAAAATGCGGCGTAAAGCTTTTTACTTCGGCATGTGTAATTGAAGCTGTACTCACTAACGCGACACATAGTAAAAAATATAGTTTTTTCATTTTTAAAAAGTAATCATTTAAATTTTATATCAACCTAGCATATTCTTTTAAACTAGACGGTAACCCAAAATTTTATACTGTTTTTAACTTAATAATAAAAACAGATCTATAGAGACATGAAAAAATGAAAAAAATGCTTTCAATCTGCTGTTTAGCAGTAATGAGTTCTTATAGTTTTGCTCAAGACATAAAAGGCATTTCATTTTCACATCAAGAGTGGGAAATCTCTTGCAGTAATACGGGAGCATGTAAGGCCGCAGGGTATCAAAATGAAGAAAATGGTGATAATCCAGCGTCGCTGCTATTAGTGCGTAAAGCGGGACCAAAGCAACCTGTACAGGCTGAATTTGCTTTATCAGACTATGAGCAAAGCTTGCCTGCAAGTCAGCTTAAAAATATCCACTTTTATGTGAATGGCAAAGATTTAGGCACTGTCACTGTGGATGGTGTCGAGCTGCCATTAATGGGGAAACTGAATAACTCACAGATCAACGCTTTACTCGAGCAGTCAAAGCAGAAAACTGAAATTATATTTAAAAATGCGCAGCATGAATGGACGATTTCCGATGCAGGAATGACTGCTGTGTTGCTAAAAATGGATGATTTTCAGAAGCGTATCGGAACTGTTGGTGCTTTGGTCAAAAAAGGGCCTGCTAATGAATCAAAAGTATTGGCAGCCCAACCCAAATTAATTGTAAAGCATGTCAAAACAGCGGCTAAGCCATATTTGACGTTGCAACCAAAAAGTAAGTCGTATCAATCTGTTTATCATAGTTTAATGTCAGCTCAAACGAACCCAAAAGAAGAAGGATTTTGTGAAGGAATCTATGGTAGTAGTGATGGAGCTGAACCACAAAAAATCGAGTTGTATAAACTGACCAATAAGAAAGTTCTGGCGACCACTCTATGTTGGAGAGGTGCCTATAACGAAGGGTATGGGGTATGGGTACTTGATGAGTCTTTGACTGGTAAAGCAACATTTGTAACTGAGACAGCATCGGATTTTGATAGTGGCATTATTAGCAGTGCTCAAAAGGGAAGAGGTGTTGGAGATTGCTGGGCGAGTGAAGAATGGGTGTGGGATGGTCAAAAGTTTGTACATACGAAAGATATGTGGACAGGCATGTGCAAAGGTTTGGCAGCAGGGGGCGTGTGGGAGCTTGATAAAATTGAGTCTATTGCAAAATAGCTTAGTGGTCGACTAAAAATATTTTTAGGAAAAGAATAAATGATTAAAAGTAAAATAGAGATAGCTTTCTTGGTTGTAGCTGGAATCTTTACTTGTTTTGCCAATCCTGCTTTTGCTGCAACTTTAGATATTTTAGAGTTTAAAAAAGATCAATTGCCCCAAACTGAACAGAACCAAGTTTGTATACAAGTTAAAAATATTTGCGAGCATCCTGATCAATGGCGGGTTTTAAAAACAGCAGATCAGAAATTATGGCTTCTGTCAGGTGGCGATATTATTCAATTTAATCACTCTGCGGCGGGGCTCAAAGTATTGAGACAGTGGCATGTAGATCTTTCTAATCAAAAGGAGGGCACATCTGATGGGCAATTTATTTTTCCCAAGCTTTTTCCTATGACCCAAAACCGTTATGCCATTGCTGTAATCGACTCATTTTCTGAAATGTATTCAGGAGGCGGTGCAAATATTGAGCGTGCTAGTTTTTATGAGTTACAGGAATCAGGCAATGAACGTCCCTTTATTAAAAATTATCCATTTAGTTTTAGTCGGATGATCAGAGCCTGTTTTTCTGAGCAAGACTATGAAAGTTCCAAAGGGAATTGTCATGATGAGGATTCTTTAAGTCTGGATATTCGTCCAATCCAACCGTTATTGTGGCAATTTCGCTATCGTTATAGTTTAGGCGTATCACCAGCCTCAGATTCAGGTGAGAAATCATATAAGGGCAGTAGAAACTTAAATATTGACTTAAATAAAGCACCAGAACAACCGAGCATTCCTGAAACATGGAATTATGCCGGAATGGGTTAAGGATTAAATCAGTTGATAAATTTGAAGAAGTAGACGATTTACAGAGTCATAACAGGTAACACCACTCGCTCTGTGATACAAAGAACAGATTGTTTATTGGAGCTAGACCTATGTCACATCATGTTTATGCGATTGCCCGCCGTAAGTTTTCACATTTGAGCCGTTCAGTTTGTATGGCTGTTGCTGTACTGGGTACAACACAAATTGCGATGGCTGGCCCAACGGTCGATCAGTTGAGTGACTGTTTAGTTAAGGCCACAACCACTTCAGACAAGACCACTGTACTTCAATGGACATTTACGGCTTTAGCTGCTCATCCAGATTTAAAAGCATTTAGTAATGTAACACCTGAGCAAAAAGATCAGTTAGACCAAAAACTGGCACAGGTTTTACAGCGTGTGATTGTGGAGCAATGTTCTACCCAAACTAAAGCTGTGATTCAAGCGGAAGGTGTTAAGGCTGTTGGAGAGGCTTTTCAGCAGTTAGGTCAAAGTGCTGGTGAAGATATTGTGAAAGATCCAGCAGTCAAACAGCAGTTGCAGGGTACATTACGGTATATCGACTTAAATAAATTGGTGACAACGTTTTTAACACCAGAGATTTGGAATAAGTTGGGGATGTTAAGAGGGGAGTAATTTGAAGTTGTCCTCTATGAGGCCTTTAAATAGAGAAAATTAAAAAAAATAGCAGTGCGTATACCTTGTATAAGTAATGCTGTTTGTTAAAATTTGCATTAAATTTTAGTTCATTCTTATAAACCTATGAAAAAAATATTGATTATTCTTTTAGCTACGCTGCTTGCAGGGTGCACTGCTGGTGTTGTGAACCAATCAAAAAAACTAATAGGCCATAAATTATATCAAGATTCAACAGCGAATTTAGCAAGTAATATTCGTATACAACAAGGTCAAAATTTCAGTGTGAGATTATATCCAAATGGATGTATGACCTCGATGCAACCCAAGTTTTTGATGTCACCAGAAGTTGAAAGTATTGGCGCATTAGGTGGTGACATTCGCTACAAACCTAAAACGTTAAATATGCCTTATCCACCTAAAAACGAACAATTTGCTGAATTTAAAATACCAGCAGAACGTTTTATTGCTTTAAGTGCATATAAAAGTTATCACACAGGTGCAGAATTACGTGGTTGTAGTGTAGATGCCATTTATAAGTTTGCTTCAAACAAGAACTATGAACTGCTTGATCATAAAGGTGGTGCTCAATGTTCTTTGGAGGTTCAAGAAATTTTGTCTAATGGTGAAAGAATTGAGCTTAAACCATTAAAGTATTTACGTAATATAAATGAGTGGGCTGGGTGCGATGCGCAGCTTGAAGGGCTCAACTAGGAATATGCTCACTGAATATAGAATAAAATTTGTCTGTACAAGATCAAGCTATCTTGTACAGATTTCATTTGATGCTTTACTTCTCTAAATACTAATCGTTGCACCTAAAACTTTCACAAATTGCGCTAACCAAGCTGGATGTGCAGGCCAAGCAGGCGCAGTCACTAAATGTCCATCTGTAACAGCTTCGGTCACAGCAATATCTGCGTATTGCCCACCTGCTAATTTTACCTCGGCAGCACATGCAGGGTAAGCAGAACACAATCGATCTTTTAGTACGTCTGCCGCAGCAAGTAACTGAGCGCCATGACATACCGCTGCAATTGGTTTTTTCACTCGATCAAACTCACGCACAATTTCGATAACACGTTCATTCATGCGTAAATATTCTGGTGCACGACCACCCGGAATGACTAAGCCTACATAGTCTTCAGTATTAACCGCATTAAAATCATAGTTAATGGCAAAATTGTGACCGCGTTTTTCGCTATAGGTTTGGTCACCTTCAAAGTCATGAATAGCAGTCGCAATATGGTCGCCGTTTTTTTTATTTGGGCAAACAGCATGCACTGTATAGCCTAAACCAGTTAAAAACTGAAAAGGAACCATAGTTTCATAGTCTTCAGCGTAGTCACCGACCAATATTAAAATTTTTTTAGACATGATTTATTTCTCTTTTTAAAATATAGGTTATCTAAATTCTTAATTTAAATTAGCACAGTCACTGTGTCATTTTTTAGAAAAAAAATACATTCTTTAGTCGGAGGATATTTTATAAGTGATATAAAAAAGCCCCGATAAATCGAGACTGCTTAAACTTCCTTAGGTCTTTTCTTATAACTGGCAAGCTTTACCCTGATATTCATAACGGTTTACGACGTATTCTTGACCATTCCATCGATAAATAGCAAAACAAAAACCTGGGCCTCCATTGTCAATATCAGGCCAGCCATCTTTACCTTTGGTTTTCAAAAAGGTGGGTATGCCAGAGTTACTAAATAATTGTTTCCATTTTCCGTCTTTTTGCTGTGAAACGATATAGTAGCCAATCCCAGTATTGCCATAACACATGCTGCTACTATCTTGAATAACGGCATCTTTACGCCCATCACCATTCAAATCTTTATAAATGATAATTTCACCAATATCACAATTGCCTTCCCATACATGTTTTGTTTTTGCAAAGCCTGCTGCTTTAAAAATAGGTGCTACCTCGCTCTTTGGAACTTGAGCAGCTTGAGCAAAAATTGTCGAGTTTATTAACAATAAAGAAGTCGTAATAAGTAATCTATTTGTCATGGTTAACCTGTTGAGTATAGTTTTAGCTTAAAAATTTATTGTGGATTCATTAAGTTTATAAAATAGATAAAAACCCGCTTTAAAGCGGGTTTTCTTTTGAAGTGAGATCAGTTTAACCAATCAATTGTTTCATTAATTCATTGACTTGAGCAGGGTTGGCTTTACCCTTAGATGCTTTCATGACTTGACCTACAAGACCGTTAAAGGCTTTTTCTTTACCAGACTTGTATTCTTCAACCATTTTTTCATTGGCTGCCAGAACTTCTTTAATAATTGCTTCAATCGCACCAGTGTCAGTTTCTTGCTTTAAGCCTTTTTCCGCAATAATGTCATCGGCAGATTTACCTTCCGATTCCCACATAAAGCCAAAGACTTGTTTCGCAATCTTACCGCTAATGGTGTTATCAACAATACGTGCAATCATGGCACCAAGCTGTTCAGCAGAAACAGGAGAGTCAGCAAAATCTAGGTTTGCTTTGTTTAACGCGCCTGAGAATTCGCCCATCACCCAGTTTGCAGATACTTTACCTTGTGCAGCACCGCCCGCAGCAGCCACAACAGCCTCATAGAAGTCTGCCATTTCGCGTGAGAGCGTAAGTACATGTGCATCGTACTCAGTTACACCAAAGTCTGCGATAAAGCGTGCACGGCGTGCAGCAGGTAGCTCTGGAAGCGCAGCACGAGCAGCTTCAATTTGCTCATCTGCAATAATCACTGGTAACAAGTCTGGATCTGGGAAGTAACGGTAGTCATTCGCTTCTTCTTTAGAACGCATTGAACGCGTTTCCATTTTGTTTGGATCGAACAAACGTGTTTCTTGGTCGATGCTTCCGCCGTATTCCAAAATTTCCATTTGGCGTTCAATTTCAACATTGATCGCTTGCTCGATGAAACGGAATGAGTTGAGGTTTTTTAGCTCACAGCGTGTACCAAATGGTTGTCCCGGACGACGTAAAGACACGTTACAGTCTGCACGGAATGAACCTTCAGCCATGTTACCGTCGGAAATACCTAACCAACGCACAAGTGTATGAATTGATTTGATATATGCCACAGCTTCTTCAACTGAACGCATATCTGGTTCAGAAACGATTTCAAGTAACGGTGTGCCAGCACGGTTTAAGTCAATGCCAGACATGCCTTCAAATTGGTCGTGTACAGATTTACCAGCATCTTCTTCAAGGTGAGCACGGGTTACGCCAATACGTTTGGTCGTGCCATCTTCAAGTTGGATGTCAATGTGGCCTAAGCCAACAATCGGGTTATCCATTTGGCTAATTTGATAGCCTTTTGGAGAGTCTGGGTAGAAATAGTTTTTACGTGCAAACACAGATGCTTGATCGATGTATGCATCGATACCTAAACCAAAGCGAATTGCAAGATCAACCACTTTTTCATTCAAAACAGGGAGTACACCTGGCATTGCCAAGTCTACAAGGCTTGCTTGCGTGTTTGGGTCTTGACCAAATTCAGTCGATGAACCAGAGAAAATTTTAGAATTGGTTGCAAGCTGAGTGTGAATCTCGATACCAATAACGACTTCCCAACCGTCAATCAATTTCAACTTTTGAGCTTCAGCCATTATGCATTCTCCTCAGCAATTGCCGCACGTTTGGTGTGCCAGTCAGTGTTTTGTTGGTATTGATGAACAATTGACAACAATTGTGATTCTGACCAGTAGTTACCAATTAACTGTAAGCCGACAGGCAAGCTGTCTTTGTCAAAACCAACAGGAGCATTAATCGCTGGTAAGCCCGCTAAGTTCACTGCAAGTGTATAGATATCACCTAAATACATTTCAGTTGGACTTAAGTTTGCACCAATTTTATAAGCAGTCGTTGGTGCAGAAGGTGCAGCAATCACATCCACATTTTCAAATGCTTTTAAGAAGTCTTGTTGAATTAAACGACGTACTTTTTGTGCTTTCACATAGTAAGCATCGTAATAACCCGCAGAAAGAGCATAAGTACCAATTAAGATACGACGTTGAACTTCTGGACCAAAACCTTCTGAACGTGAACGCTTGTAAAGATCCATTAAGTCAGCTGGGTTTTCACAGCGATAGCCGTAGCGAACACCATCATAACGAGACAAGTTAGAAGATGCTTCTGCTGGTGCGATGAGGTAATACGTTGGAACATAGGCTTCAGTCATATTGAGATCAATCTCAACAAGCGTTGCGCCCATTTCTTCAAGCTTTTTCAAAGACTCTTCAACGCGTGCTTTTACGTCTGCGTCTAAACCTGCAACGTTAAAGTACTGTTTAGGAATACCAATACGTAAGCCTTTTACAGATGTGCCATTTAAGTTCGCAACGTAGTCATCAACTTCTTTTTTAACCGAAGTCGAGTCTTTTGCATCATGGCCTGCAATTACATTCATCAGGTAAGCACAGTCTTCAGCAGAGCGTGCCATTGGACCTGCTTGGTCTAAAGATGATGCATAAGCAATGATCCCGAAACGAGATACACGACCATAGGTTGGTTTTAAGCCTGTTAAGCCACAGAAAGAGGCAGGTTGGCGAATTGAACCACCTGTGTCAGTACCTGTAGCAAAAGGCGCTAAATCAGCTGCTACAGCCGCAGCAGAGCCACCAGATGAACCACCTGGAACACGGTCAAGTGCCCACGGGTTGCTCGTTGCGCCAACATACGAGCTTTCAGAAGTTGAGCCCATCGCAAACTCGTCCATGTTCACTTTACCTAAAGTGACAAGACCAGCTGCTTTAGTTTTTTCAACAACAGTTGCATCGTAAGGAGAGATGAAGTTGTCTAGTATTTTTGAACCGGCAGTCGTTTTAATGCCTTTGGTACAAAAAATATCTTTGTGTGCTAGAGGAATACCCGTTAAAGCAGTTGCATTGCCTGCTTTTAAAGCAGCATCGGCAGCGTCAGCGTCGCGAAGAGCTTGCTCAGGTGTAACCGTCACATAGCTTTTTACCAGTGGGTCAATTTTAGCAATACGTTGCAAATAATGTTCAGTCAGTTCGCGAGATGAAAACTTCGCTTGGCTTAAGCCCTCAGCAAGTTCACGAATTGATAAGCGATGTAAATCAGTCATGAGTAAAATTTCTTTACATTCAAAATAGGGAAGATGGGTTAATTGAGTAAAAGTTATTCAATCACGCGAGGAACAAGATACAAACCATCTTGAGTTGCTGGCGCAACTGCTTGGTACTCATCTCGATGATTGCTTTCAGTTACCACATCAGCACGTAAAGGTTGAGGATTATCAAAAGGACTCTTTAAAGGTTCTACGCCTTCAGTATCAATGCCTTTTAAGGTTTCCATCATGCCTAAAATTTTATTTAGACTTTGAGCATATTCAGCAGATTGCGTATCATTGAGCGACAATCGAGCAAGATTGGCGATTGCTGAAACTGTTTGTGCATTTAAATCTGCTGAATGCTGTGCATCCGATGTAGACATAACATCACCTAATCAGTATTAAAAATTTTCAAAATATCGTGCGTTATAATAAGCGATTGACTTGTTCAAATCATCACATTTAGTTTAAAGTTGCCACCTTGCATCCACATGAAAGTTTAACTGAGAACGAACCGTGATTCTAAAACGACTAATTGGCTTGTTTTCGCCGGATCTAGCCATTGATTTAGGTACAGCAAATACACTTATTTATGCACCAGGCCGCGGCATTATATTAAATGAACCAACAGTTGTGGCAATTCGTCACAGTGGTTCACAAAAAATTGTTGCTGCAGTAGGGCTGGACGCGAAACAAATGTTAGGCCGTACACCTGCGAATATTTCTGCAATTCGTCCAATGAAAGACGGTGTAATTGCGGATTTTGAAGTGACTGAAACCATGTTAAATCAGTTTATTGGTAAAGTTCACGAAAAACGTTTGTTCCCACCTGCACCTCGTGTGGTTGTATGTGTACCATGTAAATCAACTTTGGTCGAGCGTCGTGCGATTCGTGAAGCAGTATTTAATGCTGGTGCACGTGATGTTCGTTTGATTGAAGAGCCTATGGCTGCTGCAATTGGCGCAGGTATGCCAGTTGAACAGGCGTGTGGTTCTATGGTTGTGGATGTTGGTGGTGGTACAACAGAAATTGCAATTATTTCATTGCAAGGTTGTGTCTATGCTGACTCATTACGCATCGGTGGTGATGTTTTTGATGAGCAAATCATCAATTATGTTCGTAAAGCTCATGGTTGCGTGATTGGTGAAACCACAGCAGAAATTATTAAAAAAGAAGTAGGTATGGCTGTTTCTGATGGCACAACATTAGAAATTGAAGTACGTGGGCGTAACCTTGCAGAAGGTGTACCTCGTGCGATTACTGTAACTTCTGATGAAATTACTCAAGCAATCTCTGATCCGTTACAAAACATTGTAAGCGCAGTAAAATCAGCACTTGAGCAAACTCCTCCAGAGCTTTCTTCTGATATCGCCGAGCGTGGTATTGTATTGACAGGTGGTGGTGCGTTACTTCGTAACCTCGATAAATTGTTAGCTCAAGAAACTGGTTTACCAGTTGTGGTTGCTGAAGATCCTCTTACTTGTGTTACCCGTGGTGGTGGTAAAGTATTGGAGTTCTTTGACAATCCGAACCATGACATGCTTTTTGTTGGTTAAGTTTAAGGATTAGGCGGTGCAACCGAATATTTTTTCAAGACAGCCGCCATCTTTCCGCTCGTTTATTATTGCGGTCATTACATGCTTGGTTGTGCTATTTTTTGATTGGCGCATGCCGTATGTGATTCAGCCAGCAAGGGATGTCTTGTACGCTGCATATAACCCAATTTATGCATTGGCGAGTTATCCAGTACTGTCGAGAGAATGGCTGAATCAGCAAACAAAATCTGAAGCACAACTGCGTCGTGAAAATACTGCGATGCAGGCTGAGCTTTTACAGGCTCAAGTCCGTTTACAGAAGCTTTCTGAACTATCTGCTGAAAATACCCGTTTGCGAGGTCTCCTTGATACTCCATTAATTATTGATGGACGTATGGAAATTGCCGAAGTGATCGGGACAGATGCAGACCCATTACGTCATATCATCATTGTTAACCGTGGCTCTATGGACCATTTAAAGGTCGGTCAAACGGTTCTGGATGATAAGGGGATTATGGGGCAGATCATTAATGTATATCCTCATAGCTCACGTGTAATGTTGTTATCAGATAAAGAACACTCACTTTCGGTACGTCTTGAACGCACTGGAATGCGGGCGATTGTTTCTGGTACAGGTGATTTGGGCCGTTTGAAAATGGAATATGTTCCGACTAGTGCGAATATTCAAGTGGGCGATAAAGTGTTTAGCTCAGGTTTGGGTGAACATTTCCCAGCAGGGTACGCAGTAGGTACGGTTGCCAAAATCAAACGTCATAACTCAGGTGAGTTTGCGGAAATTGATGTAACACCAGCAGCGCAATTAGCAACAGGACACCATGTAGTTGTACTTTTTTCGGATTCATTAGCAAAGGAGCAGCCATATGCCAATCGCTAAACTGAAACGAGAAAAGCGCAAAGATCCATTATGGGGGATTATTATCTCCGTTATCGTGGGTTCTGTGCTCATGGTTTACCCGCTGTCCTACGATATTTCAGGTTGGCGCCCATTATTCATGTTGATGATTATGCTGTTTTGGGTGGTATGTCAGCCAACGTGGTGTGGGGTCTGGTTTGCATTTGGAATGGGGATTTTTACAGACTTATTGCTTGATGCTCCTTTGGGCCTCAATGCCCTAAGTTTTGTAATTATGACTTTTCTTACCCGTTTTTTAATTCGTGAACGCCGTATCTTAACCTTTGGTAATTTATGGACGATTGCAACTCTGGTCATTATTGCTCATTTAGCGTTTATGTGGGTAACCCAGACCATGGGTGGAATTCATTTTTCGATTGCTAGACACTGGCAACCATTAATGACAAGTATCATCACTTGGCCAATCGTCTATTATTGTTTGGCAAAATGGCGAATATAGTTTTAGCATCTAGCTCTCCTCGTCGGAAGGAGTTGTTGCAACAACTGGGTTTGGATTTTGAAATCTATAGCCCTGATATTGACGAATCTGTTCATGAGAATGAACTCGTTCATCAGTATGTTGAACGTTTAGCTAGAGAAAAGGCGCAAGCTGTATTAAAACTTTTTCCAGAAGCAATTGTTATTGCTGCCGATACAAGTCTAGGGCTGGATGGCCAAATAATTGGTAAGCCTGAATCGAAAAGCCATGCTTTTGACATATGGAAACAATTATCTGGGCGCTGGCATGACGTGTTTTCTGGAATATGTATTGCTACTCAACAACAAATGTTGAGTCAGGTTGTACAGACACAAGTTGAGTTCCAACATCTGACTACGCAAGATATGGAAGATTATTGGACCACAGGAGAGCCTGTTGGGAAGGCCGGTGGATATGCAATTCAAGGGATTGCTTCTCAATATATTCCCCAAATTCAAGGAAGTTATAGTAATGTGGTAGGACTTCCTTTATACGAATTTGCACAGTTATTAAAAAGAGTAAAGACATAAGGGGTTGTTATCATTCTTAATTGAATAGCATTGTCGATGAACACTAGACAAAGTTAAAGTTAACAGCTTCTCTGACTCTTTAATAAAAATTTTATAATGCTTTGAGTTTATGTATGTCAGAAGAATTACTTATTAATGTCACGCCTATGGAGTGTCGGGTGGCATTAATCGAAAATGGAACGGTTAATGAGCTGTATGTCGAGCGTACAGTCAAGCGCGGTCTAGTCGGCAATATTTACAAGGGTAAAGTCGTGCGAGTGCTTCCGGGCATGCAAGCAGCTTTTGTTGATATCGGTTTATCCCGAACAGCCTTTTTACATATCAATGATATGGTTTGGCCTCGTTCACAGCCCACCCCAAACGTTTTTGAACTCTTACATCCAGGTCAAACCCTGACCGTTCAAGTCATGAAAGATATGTTAGGAACGAAAGGGGCACGTCTGAGTACAGATCTTTCAATTCCTTCTCGTTATCTGGTTCTCATGCCATATGGTAACCATATTGGCGTATCGCAGCGTATTGAGTCTGAAGAAGAGCGAGAGCGACTACGCAATATTATCGAAAGTATTCAATCTGAACATAATCTGCCGGGTAGCGTGATTGTACGTACAGCTGCCGAAGGTGTGGATGAGGCAGAAATTGCACGGGATATGTGCTATCTGAGTAAATTATGGGAATACATCCAGCGTAAGCAGATTGATGTTGCAGTTCCTTCCTTAATTTTTGAAGAGCTTCCATTACCTCAGCGCATTATTCGAGATTTAGCAAGCGAAGAAACTGCAAAGATTTATGTCGATTCGAGAGAAATTCATGCCAAGCTTCTTGAGTTTGTTGAAGAGTTTGTTCCGAATATGCAAAGTCGACTCATTCATTATCCAGGTGAGCGACCGCTATTTGATCTCTATAACGTTGAAGAAGATATCCAGAAAGCACTTCAAACACGCGTTGCTTTGAAATCGGGTGGTTATCTAATGATCGACCAGACTGAAGCCATGACGACAATTGACGTTAATACTGGCTCATATGTTGGCGGTCGTAGTCTTGAAGACACCGTTTTTAAAACTAATATGGAAGCGACTCAAGTCATCGCACGTCAACTTAGACTGCGTAATTTGGGTGGTATTCTCATTATTGATTTTATTGACATGCAAGAGGCAACTCACCGTGAAGAGGTGATGCGTCAGTTTGAAAAAATGCTTGAGCGTGATCACGCTAAGACCAAAATCACTCAGGTATCAGAACTTGGTCTGGTCGAAATGACTCGTAAACGAACAAGGGAATCGTTAGAACATTTGCTGTGTGAGTCGTGTCCAACGTGCCAAGGACGTGGTTTTGTCAAAACAGCAGAGACAGTGTGTTACGAAATATTTCGTGAGATATTACGATATACCCGCGCATTTGAGTCAACGAGTGGCTTTACTGTTGTTGCTCACCCTTCTGTGATTGACCGATTATTAACAGCAGAAGCACCCGCAGTGGCTGATTTAGAGCATTTTATTAACCGTGTCATTAAATTTCAGGTCGAAAATTTATATACGCAAGAGCAATACGATATCATTTTAAGTTAAAGTTGTAACAAGATATCGCTTAATCCTTGTTACAACTGAAATTTTACTTTCATTCATGAATTTTAAATACTACTTACATACAGTAGCCCTAGACGTTCTCCCTATTTAACGTCTTAGCAAACAATAAGAGGTATAACCCATGAATGTAAGTGAAAATTTAATTAGCAACGGTCTTAAACATGTTTTAGAAAGCACGCCAGTAAATAGCTGCTATATGTTGAATGACCAAGGTAAAGAAGTACCGATCACAACTGCAATGATTCGTTCAGTATGTCATCAGTTGCTTAACCAGTGCCGCACAATCAAAAAATAAGGGGCCAATTCAAAGCCCCTTAACTTTTCTAACTTGCTGAATGATGTTTCAGTTGCTTTTCTGCAATAATTTCTTCAAAACGTTGAATCTCATCTTCTAAATGAGTCAAAAGGTTTTGCATTTTTGGCAAAGCATTTCGACAAGCTGTTAATCCCACTTCAAGCTTATCTAAATAACTGGTCATGGTAATATTTAAAGCTTGTCCATCCATGACAATCGAAGCAGGGTAGAGAGCGTCTAATTTCGCGCCATTCCAATAAAGTGGCTCACGTGGCCCTGGTACATTGGAAATCACTAAATTGAACGCCTGACGCTTAGGAAGCATTCCTGACATGATGTTTAATCCTGCTGGACCATAAACAACCGCGCTATAGTTTAAAATTTCATTAGCAGTCATACGGCTAAAGCGTTGCTTTGAGTTTTGCATGCTGCGACGAATAATTTCTAGACGTTCTAACGGTTGGTCTTTATGAGTCCCTAAATTTGCCAGAATCATAGTAATCCGGTTACTCATATCAGAATCATCTGTGCGTAATGAAGCTGGAACCATGGCAATAAGTGGCTTTTTAGGTAAGCTATTTTGACTAATCAAATATTCACGTAAAGCACCAGAACATACTGCTAGCACAACATCGTTAATCGTTACGCCTAATGCTTTTGAAATTTTTCTAAGGCGGCTCAATTCAAAGGATTGGGCAGCAAAACGACGTGAAGCACTTACTCTTTGGTTCAAAATCGAAACTGGCGCCTGAAAGGTAGAAACATAATCAGGATTTTTGCCCATTTCTTTAAATATAGTCTGAGATAACTCTTGCATGACTTTAGGAGCTATATCGAGTTGAGACTTAATGCCTCCTAAAATACTCTTAATTTTACTTGTACTTGGAGTAGGCACTTTTAGGCGTTTAGTTCTTTTGCTCTCAACACACCATAAAGGAACCACGTGTTTCTCTTCAGGTGTTTTTGAAAGTGATTTCTCGATCAAACGCATACCAGCAACGCCATCAACCATTGCATGATGGATTTTAAAATACATGGCAAAACGGTTGCCTTCGATTCCTTCAATAATGTCACAGGTCCACAGCGGCTTGGCGCGGTCAATTAATGAGCTGTGTTGTTGCGAGATATAAACCAGAAGTTCACGAATGCGCCCAGGATGAGGTAAAGCAATGTGGCGAAAGTGATGATCGATATCGAACTCTTCATCCTCATCCCAAAATAGACCATTTAAACGGTTATTGAAGGGAGGAATAGGAATGCTTTTTGAGCGTTTAATATCTTCTACTAAATCATGTACAAAGGTTTCAGGTGCATTTTCAGGAATTTCAAATAAAAATAATCCACCGACATGCATGGGTTGCTGTCTTTTTTCAAGTGACAGAAAAATGAAATCAATTGGGTGTAATGGACGCATAAATCATTGTGCCTCATGCATTTTTCTAAGAAGCCCTTATCTGAGCTCTTGTTAGAATTATAGAACCGTAAAATTAAGTATATAGCGTTTAGAGTAGAGAAAATATGACTTTGTGTACGTAACATGACATAAAAAAAACCACTGATTTGCCAGTGGTTTTTTGATATCAAATTACTTTTTCATGTTGCCTGCATGTAATCCGCACTCTTTTTGAGTCGCTTCTTCCCACCACCAGCGTCCTTCACGTTCATGCTGGTTCGGTAATACAGCTCGTGTACATGGTTCACAGCCAATAGAAACAAAACCACGTTCGTGGAGAGGGTTATATGGAATTTCCATCATACGGATATAGCTCCATACTTCGGCACTTGTCCAATTCGCTAGAGGATTATATTTAATAAGTTGCTTATCTGGACCAGAAAAACCCGCATCAGCTTGTACCACGGGAATTTCTGTGCGTGTACCAGGGCTTTGGTCTTTACGTTGGCCAGTAATCCAGCCATCTAAAGTTGCAAGTTTTTTACGTAAGGGCTGAACTTTTCGAATACCACAACATTCCTGATGCCCATCTGTAAAAAAGCTGAATAAACCTTTTTCGTTTACCATGTTTTGAACAGCTTCAGATTCAGGAAAGCAGATTTCGATATTAATATTGTAGTGTTTACGGACAGTTTCAATAAATTGATAAGTTTCAGCATGGAGGCGGCCAGTGTCGAGACTAAAGACACGGAAAGGCTTGCCTAAACGTGAAGCAATATCAATTAAGACAACATCTTCTGCTCCCGAAAAAGAAATTGCAATTTCACCTTGTTGGCTTAAGGCTAGTTCTAAAATTTCCCGAGGGCTTTTGGTTGCATATTCAGCAGCAAGAGCATCTACGATATCAATAGTCGGAATAACGGTCATGTGTGTTCCTGGCAAAAGGCTTGGGCGCATTGAGTTATGAAAAATATTCTAAAGGATAGTTAATAAACTGCTTAGCACTTTAATTTCGATCCTTATGAATAAAATTGATTTGATCAATAACAACGCAAAACTGAAAATCTTAATGGTATGATACAGCAATTTTTAACCAACGTTGGAAGCATTCATGGAAATCGTATGCCTAGATCTTGAAGGGGTTTTAGTTCCTGAAATCTGGATCAATTTCGCTAAAAAAACAGGGATTAAAGAACTCGAGGCTACAACTCGTGATATTCCGGATTATGATGTTTTAATGACTCAGCGTCTTAATATTTTAAAACAACACGGTCTAGGCTTAAATGACATTCAAGAAGTCATTGCTGAGATGGGGCCTTTACCAGGTGCAAAAGAATTTGTTGAATGGGTGAGTACACATTTCCAACTCGTGATCTTGTCAGATACTTTTTATGAGTTTGCGCATCCTTTAATGAAGCAATTGGGTTGGCCAACAATTTTCTGTCATAAATTAGAGACAGATGAAGAAGGAATGATCACGGCTTATAAATTACGTCAACCAGATCAAAAACGTGAGTCGGTTAAGGCACTACATGGCTTAAATTTCCGTGTAATTGCTGCTGGTGATTCTTATAATGATACAACGATGCTAGGCGAAGCTGACCATGGTTTCTTGTTTGATGCACCTGCAAACGTAATTGCCGAGTTCCCGCAATTCCCTGCAATTCACGGCTATGACGCATTAAAAGAAGCAATCCGTTCAGTTTCAAAGCGTAGCATTCCAGCTTAAATAGCAAGAATAAAAAAGGCGCTTTAAGCGCCTTTTTTATATGAATGAGTTTTGAAACTTAGAATTTATAGCCAAGTTTTAAACCGTAAGCGATTGCGTTGTTGTCAGAGAACTCTGCAACATAATAGTCATCGCTACCAGCTTGTGCACCAGTTTGTGCTTTTGCATCACCTAACCAGAAGTATTTTACACCGCCAGCAATAAATGTTTGAGGAGTAGGGCTATATTGAAGTCCTAAACCTACGTTCCAGTAACCTTCAGTTGGGCCTAAAGTAGTTACAGGGTTACCTGCACCAGAGTCCCAACCTACAGAAACGTTACCCGCCCATTTATCGTTAAGCTTACGGCCTACACCCGCATTAACAGACCATTGGTCATCAGCATATTCAACTAGATTAAAACCATTTGGGCGGCTAGGAGTTGCTATTGGACCTACAGCTTCTGATACTTTGCCAAATTTATATGGACGAATCGCGAAATCTTTCCAATTCACCCAGCGTACATTCGCGAATGCGACTGTATTTGCCATAATCCCTGTCTGGAAATCAAGGTTTACAGATTGAGGGGTGGTAATTGTGGTTTTGCCTTCTAATTGGTTAGCAGTAATAGCCTTGCCAATTGTTTGTTGGATCGCTCCAGCTTGGGCAGGAGTTAACTGACCAGCTGCAACTAATTGTCCAATAGTTGATCCAAGCGCTCCAGCATTGGCTGTAATTGAGTCTGCCAGTGCAATTGTTTCATTTGCATCAATTTTGTGATCAATTTCTGAACGATATGTAATAGAGGCTTTAAGTGCGATGTCTGGAATTTGGAAAGCAGCCCCCGCTAACCAACCAGCTGCGCCATCTTCAGGAATCGAAGCGTCATAGCCATTATATAAACTATATGCCGCACCTCTTAAATGAACATTTCCTTTGATTGTTTGGTATACACCACCACCGTAGAAGTTAAAGTTTTCAGTAGGTTGGAAACCAAAAATCATCGAAATATTTTGAGTATCAACTTCAACAGAAGTTGCACCCTGAGTTCCGCCTAAAGCGCCTGTTGTAATTGGTAAAGTACCAAGAATAGGATCTGATGGGCTTGCTACGAAGGCATTCTTACCAGAATATTGTGCATCGGCTCCAAATGGTTGATCGTAGAGCAAACCAAAAGAGAATTTATCAGTAAGTTGTAGTTTTAAGGCTGCACTTGGGAAATAATAATCATCTCCCATATCGCCAATATTACGACCCGTTTTAATTGTACCGGCTTCTTTACCCGCTACATCCGGATCTAAAACAGAAATACCAGCTTCAAAGTAGTTACCAGGCTGCAAAAATGCAGAGATAGATTGTCCAGAGCGATCCAATGCTGCTGCAAAAACCCCAGTTGCAGGCAGCGTTGCTAAAATCATTGCAGTGCTCAGATGTTTTAATTTCATTTTAATCTTTCCTTGAACTTCAAGACATTTTTTTAAAAGTAACAGAGTTAAACCGTTTAAACTGTGTTGCCTTCAAAGCTTCTAATTACAACTTATAAAAGCTTTGATAACTCCATGTAACAAAAATAGCATAATTACAATAAGAGTAAATCTGTTATATGAACTGAGCAGTACTCATTTTTTATACAAATAAGGTCAATAATGGATGAAATATGAAGGAATATTTTCATTGGTAAATTATTTTAATTAATTGATATTTATATTTTTAATCTATTAGTAAAGAGGTTTGTTTTAGTGACATTTTTGTCACTAATCCAAGAAAAATGGTCAAAGATTTTTTTGTAAAAATATGAATTAATTGATTATGAAATGAGTATTAGTTGTCATTTTTAGTTGATAAGTCTAGTTTCTCTACATCTGTATATTATTGATTCAGTTTTATATTATTAATTTTATAAAAAAGTTTCTCCTTATTTTTTTACCATTTGATCTATTTTTTTAGGCGATTTAATTTTACATTTGAGCGTCTATAATTTAAAGAATAACCGAAAATAAAAACTAACTTTCGGTTGTCCTATTTTTAGATTTAAAACATACCATTAGAGGGGATACAGTCTGTCATCAAACTCTTCAAGTTTTGGAAATTTTAGTGGTTCAAGTTGGTCTAGATGCGTTAGATAAGTTACATAGTCTTCGAGGAGGGTTTCTCTGGCCTCTTGGCTAATGTAGGGGACGTGGTAGGCAGTGAATGGTGGTAGAACTTCAAAACCAGCATATGCCAAAGTACCGCGTTGAATCGGGGATAGATAATGTTTGATTGGCCCATGAATAGTGTTTTCTCCAAACATGTGTGTTCTACCACCGAGTGTTAAACACAACATCGCTTTTTTACCAGCCATTCCACCGTGGTTATAAAAGCGTTTACCCCCGTAAAAGAGCCCTGAAACAAATACACGATCAATCCAGCCTTTTAAAATTGCTGGTACAGAGGTCCAGTAAAGTGGGAAATTTAAAATGACTAAATCAGCTTTTTTTACCTTTTCAATTTCTGCCTGAATATCAGGAGCTAGAAGTTGATTTTTACTGGCATTTCTTTGTTCTAGAGCATAGTTAAAATAGTCAGGCTGATTGAGCTCTAAAAAATCCTCTTTGGATGCAATGGGGTTAAATTGCATGGCATATAAATCTGAAACCTCTACGCGATGTCCCAATTTTTCTAGAGTTTGTTTAGCCGTGCTTTTTAGAGCAGTGGTAAAAGATTGTGGTTCTGGGTGGGCATGGACAATCAGGATATTCATAGGGGCACCTGTGTTTTTCAGAAATTGTACTGTTTAATGCAATTAAGCGGATTTTGCTTTGAATGACTATGCCTGAATTTAAAAGCATGGCATAGTTCATGAACTGACAGTTTTTACCATTTCGCGCCATTTATTTTGCTCAATGGGTTACTCATGAATCCAGAATTACCCGGAACTTATATTAACTTAATCGTCGAGACTGTTAAGCGGTGGGGTGTCTCTTATGAGCAGCTTTTAGATGGAAGCGGCATAACAGTAGATCAATTAAAAAAACCATATTGGTATGTTGAGTTTAATACCTTAAATCAGCTCATTGAGCGGGCCATCGAGTTGTGCAAAGAGCCTGCATTAGCGGGGTATTTGGCTTTAGAAATGACTGCTTCATGTTATGGTTCAGTCGGAATGGCTGCCATGGTTTCTGCAAATTTAGGGGAAGCACTGAAAATACTTGAACAGTTCATTGGGTCACGTTGCGAGGTTTTTAAACCGGAAGTAAAACAAGAAAATAATTATGCATATTGGTTCATTCATCAGCCTGTAAAGGAATTTCAGTTGAGCCCAAATGCCAACATTTTTTTGTTAGTAGGTTTTATTCAAATTGCAAGAAAATTAACAGGGCTCTCTCACTTAGGAAAAGTTGAATTAAAAATGCCAGAACCGACAGGTTTTGCCAAAATAAGTAGTCAACTGGCAGTCACTTGTTTATTTAATCAAAAACGCAACAGTTGGATATTTTCAAAAGACTATTTAGCACAGCCTGTATTAACGGCAGACCCAATGTTGGCGCCTTTAGTAAATGCACAATGCAAGCGAGATATAGAAAAATTAAAGTTACACAGTGGCTGGAAATGGCAAGTCAAACAAGTTGCTGAAAAATTATTTGTAAATGGCGAGGTTGAGACATTAAAGGTAGGGCAAGTGGCTCAAGTCATGAATATTTCAGAGCGAACTTTGCAACGATATTTAGCCATTGAAAATACAAGTTTTACCATCTTGGTTGACTCACTTAAAAAGCAACATGCTCAAAAACTTTTAGCTCAAAATAACATGTCGATTGAAAAAGTAGCTTTAACTTTAGGTTATGCCGAGACTTCTCATTTTACCCGTGCGTTTAAGCGTTGGATGGGAGTCACACCCAAGTATTTTCAGACCCACAGCAAAATGGATGAATTAAGTTCACATTTGGGTTAGAGAGGCCACTGATTTAATTGCATGACCACTAAATCTGATTCGAGAGCTTTAAGCCGTTCGTTCTGACTTAGATGAAAGCAACTGAATCACTTCAAAATAGCTAGGAGGTGTCGGGACATGTCCTCGATCCCTTAATAGCCCATGCATACGTGGCAGTTTGAAGTAGGGTACCGAAGCCATTAAATGGTGTTCCATGTGGTAATTAACGCGAATAGGGGCCACAAAGCTTCTAGCAATCCAACCTGCTCGTGTTGTACGGGTATTTGTTAAGGCTGTAAGACTCGTTTGCATACCTGCATGCTCCGCCATTGAGCGAATTCTTAAAAATAATGGAAATGGGGTCAAATAAGCTAAAGGCCACAACCAATAAAAACGTTGCTGACCAAATGCCTTTAAAACACCATAAAGAGCTGCATTGGTTGCAATGGCTCCACTACTGTTTTTTACAAGACTTTTGGCATAATCAACAAGATGTTTATTGCTGCGGTCTAACCAGATCTGATCATTTGCAACAGTCCATTTCATTAAATCGAGATCCATTAACACTCGACCAAAACTAAACTTTAATCCCGTCATCCCGGTTAAGTCGCGTAAGAATTTGCGGGTAAGAGATTTTTTGCTTACGGGAAAATCCGACACTAACGAAAGATCAGGGTCATCTGGAGTAGAGGTTTTTGCATGATGACGAACATGATGTTGACGGTACTTGTGTAGATCATTCCAGATTGGGCGGGCGCATAGCCATTCGCCTACAAAGTCATTTATTTTTTTATTTTTAAATAAGCTTTTATGTGATGCATCATGCATCAGAATTGCTAGACATAATTGGCGACCTGCCAATATAGCCAAGGCTAGTATACAAGCAAGTAATTTGCCCCAGCTAGGTAAGTAATCCCACATCATGATTAAGCTCGCAAATGTTCCCCCAATAACTGCCCATGTACTTGCAACAGCCCAAGCGCCGTATGCATCCGAAGGCTCCGTCAGTTCTTGTATTTCTTCTCTGCTAAATAGATCGGTAACACTCACCTGTGTATTCATTTTTATTCTCCCAAATCAGATTTTGGTATCCATACTTTATATTACCAATATAATCATAAAATTTTAAAAGTTGTAATATTTGTTTGTAAAAAAATAAATCGTTCTTTAAGGTGTTAATTCATTTTCATAAAGTTTTTGCCACAGCTTTTGTCCAATCGAGTCTAGCTGTTGTACATTTTGAGCAAATTGATTGCGGGCATGTTCATTAACAAAGGGAGAGGGTAGTAAAGGATCATTCATTAATAAAGTAATGGTTTCTCGCCCTAGTAACAATGCTTGAGCAGCAGCGTCATTGAGCGGTAATTTTTCATATTTTAAAAGCCATTGCTGAATATCTTGGCTATAGTTTTTGTAGTTTAATTCGAGTTGTCTGGTATCCCATAAAGAAGCAATCAACTGAAGGCTTTTTGAATCAAATTGTTGAATAATAGAAATTTTGGCTTCACTTTCAAGACCTGCTAAAACAAGTTCTTCACATGTTTTTTCGAAACTATAGGCCAAATTGTCAGGTCGAATATAAATACCAGTTTCGAGTTCTTTAAAGCCAAATTGACGTAATGCTCGTTCTCTCTTTTTTAAAGCGGTGCGATCTATGCGACCTAACGTACCTGTAAATACTGCAAGATAATGCTGTTGCCATTCTTTGGTTTGTTTAATGCCATTTTTGCGGTTCAAAATGATTTTTGCCCATTCTTTGGTTGATGGCGAAAGTTGATAAATACCGCGCTCGACACTTTCTATCATGCCTTCATTTAATAGCCGAGTCGTCGCAACCCGAATTCCATTTTCACTCATATTAAAAAGTTTAGCGGCAATTAATATCTGTTTGATGGTGAGTTGAGGATAGGCTGAGGAAAGAAATAAATCGATAATAAGATGGCGTGCATTAATTTTGATATTTTTCATTCAGATAGAATTTTTGATATGAGCTGCATTTAATCACAATAATATCATGTTTTTTTAAGAGCTTTTTAAGATGATTTTGTAGAGTAAGAGGCGGCAAAAAAGTTTTATCTATAACAAGAGAGATTTTGGCAGTTCTTTACCAAGTTTTATCTTTTTACGATAGTTAACCCAAGTTTGTCATCATGATGTGATACATTATCGCACTTTAAATAAACTGCCTTTAACTAGGGGCAATAACCACAAACGTTAGAAATGATCTGATATTGAACATGTGTTAAGTCAAATTTGAGGCTTACCAATTGCGATAAAACAAATTTTAGGTCGTTCTAGTGATTAACTTTCTTTGAGCAAGTTATGGAAAATTTTGAAGTTATAAAAGCACTGTTTCTAGGCTTTGTTGAAGGCTTAACTGAGTTTTTACCCATCTCGAGTACAGGCCATCTGATTTTATTTGGTCATATTATCGATTTCCATTCAGACGGTGGACGTGTATTTGAGGTCGTAATCCAGTTAGGTGCTATTTTGGCAGTGTGCTGGTTATACCGACAAAAAATTATTAATTTGATTAAAGGTTTTTTTAGTGGAGATGTCGAGTCTCGTCATTTCGCCATCAGTGTACTTATTGCATTTTTCCCTGCAGTCATTATTGGTGTTTTGGCCGTCGACTTTATTAAAAGTGTTTTGTTCAGCCCAATTGTCGTTGCTATTGCATTGATTGTTGGTGCTCTCATTATTTTCTGGGTTGAATCTAAGCAGTTTGAACATAAGACAGACGATGCGACCAAAATTACTTTTAAACAAGCACTTTTAGTCGGGCTTGCTCAATGTGTTGCCATGATTCCGGGGACTTCACGTTCAGGTGCAACGATTGTAGGCGGAATGTTTGCGGGCTTATCGCGTAAGGCTGCTACAGAATTTTCTTTCTTCCTAGCAATGCCAACCATGTTGGGCGCAGCAACTTTTGACTTGATCAAAAATGCAGACGTACTTACCGCTGATAATATGATTAATATTGGAGTTGGTTTCGTTGCAGCCTTTATTGCCGCTTTATTTGTGGTAAAAGCATTAGTGCTATTTGTAGAGCGCCATACGTTACGTGTATTCGCATGGTATCGAATTGTATTGGGTGTAATTATTCTGATCGCAGCAATGTTCTTTAATTTATCGGCTTAAAATCTGATGAAGTGAAAAAGCCTAGAATATTCTAGGCTTTTTTATGCCTAAAAATTGATTTGAATTGCCTATTTATACAAAGTAAACGTAAGACACATGTTTTCATTTTAGGTTCATTGTTATATTGATTATTAGATTACCTCTCGCAATAAAACTATGCCGCAAAATCATCTCTCGGAAAATTTGGTCGACGCATTTTTACATTTGGCTCCAGCAGAAGGTCTTTATCCTACTTTTACCTCCAACATCACCTTGATGCGTGTTGATCACTCCACATCACCTGTTGCAGTGTTGCAAGAACCTTCAATTGTTTTAGTCATACAGGGAGTAAAGCGAGGGTATATCGGCAAAGATATTTTTCAATTTCGTCAGGGGCAGTGCTTATTCATTTCAATTGCCATTCCCTTTGATTGCGATACAGTAGTTGAAAATAATGAACCAATGTTGGCTATTGCAATAAAATTTGAATCTCAAATGATGGTTGATTTAGTAACTAAACTGGATAAAGAACCACAAGTGGTTACCGAAGACTCTCATTCAGGCGATTTAAAATTGAGCTGTGGGCTTAGAGTCATTGATATGAACGCGACTATTTCGGAAGTTGCTCTACGATTGCTTAATTTATTTCGCTCTAAACAAGATACTTTTATCTTGGGGGAACAAGCAAAAAGAGAATTGGTTTATCGTGTATTGCAGGCTTCTGGAGGAGAGTTCATAAAAAATTTATCTGCCATGGCAAGTCGAAACGGCGTGATTTATACAATCTGTGAAATTATTCAGCGTGATTATTATCGTAATTTAACGGTTCAAGAGCTGGCGAAACAAGCGGGAATGAGCATATCGCTTTTTCACCAAACTTTTAAAAAAGTGACAAATTATTCTCCTTTACAGTACATCAAAATTACTCGACTGCATAAAGCACGTGAGTTGATCATGAACAACAAAATGGGGGTAGCAGAAGCAGCCTATGAAGTCGGTTATGTCAGTGCCTCACAATTTAGTCGAGAATTTAAACGACTGTTTGGAATTCCACCTAAGTCTTCGATTATTTAACTTAGATCAGTATTTTTAAAATATAAATCAAACATGGAGCATATAAATGACCCTTCCAACCACTATGAAAATTATTGAAATTACCGCTCCAGGTGGACCTGAGGTTCTAAAAGTTCAAGAGGCTAATATTCCGGTACCTCAAGTAGATGAAGTCTTGATTGAAGTAAAGGCTGCGGGAATTAATCGCCCTGACGTGTTACAGCGTATGGGGCTATATCCGATGCCTAAAGGTGTTACTCAAATACCGGGACTAGAAGTTGCTGGAGTGGTGGTTGCGGTAGGTGACCAAGTGCAACAGTTCAAAGTCGGAGATAAAGTTTGTGCTTTAACAAACGGTGGTGGCTATGCAGAGTACTGTGCAGTTGCTGCGACACAAGTATTACCAATACCTGAAAATTTATCGTTTACTCAAGCCGCTGCTATTCCAGAAACGTTCTTCACAGTTTGGGCCAATCTGTTTGATATTGGTCGTTTAAAGGCAAATGAAACAGCATTGATTCACGGAGGGGCCAGTGGCATTGGCACCACTGCTTTAGCCATTTGCAATGCTTTAGGGATTAAAACTTTTGCTACGGTTGGAAGCGAAGATAAAGTTGAGACACTCTCTGATTTGACCACGGCAATTAACTATAAAACCCAAGATTTTGAGCAAGAAATTTTGAAACACACCCAAGACCAAGGTGTTGATGTTATTTTGGATATTGTGGGTGGCTCTTATTTCCAGAAAAATTTAAATCTATTAAAACGTGATGGTCGACTTGTCATTATTGGTTTTATGGGTGGTCGAATCGCAAAAGAATTTGATTTACAAAAATTGATTTTAAAGCGTGCCACGATTACGGGTTCAACGATGCGAGCGCGTACTAGCGAAGAAAAAGCACAAATTGCCCAATCTTTGCATGAGCATGTGTGGCCATTACTGGCACACGGTAAGTGTTTACCTCAAATCTATAAAACGTATGCTTTTTCAGATGTACAAAGTGCTCATGAATGTATGGAGCAGGGTGATCACATCGGAAAGATCGTTTTAGAAATGAATGCGTAAAGCTGGAATAATTAAGGTTTAGGTGAACGACAGGTTCGCCTAAACTGAATTTTATAATTTTAAACTCTGCCTATTTCTCTATAAAAATTGCCAAATTCTATTGGCAGATTGCACCAGTTCTATGACTTCACCTATAAATTGAGTAAGAAATAAGAATTGGCTCTTAATTTATTATTTCTTTCCATACTGATGAAAAAGGATAGTAACAATGAATACCGCAAATATTGATGATAAAAATCCTACTCCAGATTTGGCTGAAGATAATGCTTTTTTCCCATCACCTTATTCACTGAGTCAATATACTGCTCCAAAAACAAATTACGATGGAACTACATACTCAACGCCGTATACTGGCAGTAAAAAAATCTTAGTGATTGCAACCGATGAGCGTTATATTCAAATGCAAAACGGCAAGTTTTTTTCTACCGGAAATCATCCTGTTGAAATGCTTTTACCGATGTTTCATTTAGATAATGCTGGCTTTGAAATTGATGTTGCGACACTTTCAGGTAATCCAGCTAAGCTTGAAATGTGGGCGATGCCAAAGCAAGAACAGGTTGTATTAGACACTTTTCAAAAATATGCAGACAAGTTAAAAAATCCTCTAAAACTCTCAGATATTTTAGAAAATGTAGTAGGGGAAAATTCACCTTATGCGGCTGTCTTTATTCCGGGTGGGCATGGTGCATTAGCTAAGATTCCACATAGCCTTGAAGTAAAAAAAGTTCTTAAATGGGCAGTTGAACAAGATAAATTTATTATTACTTTATGTCATGGGCCTGCTGCATTATTGGCTGCGGTTGTAGACGAAGCGCCTGAAAACTATATCTTCAAAGGTTATCAAATTTGTGTATTCCCTGATGCTTTAGATGCAGGGGCGAATATCGATATTGGCTATATGCCGGGTGCGTTACCTTGGTTAGTTGGTGAAAACCTTGAAAAACTCGGTGTGGAAATTTTAAATAAGGGTATTACCGGACAATGTCATAGAGACCGTAAACTATTAACAGGCGATAGCCCACTTGCTTCTAATAATTTAGGCAAACTTGCAGCTGAAACGTTGTTGGCTGAAGTGAAGGATTAAGTATATTGTTCTATCGAAATAGGGCTTTTATTAAGTCCTATTTTTTTATAATAAATAGAGTGTTAGGTGGAAATTTGAAAATGGTAAATGATGTAAAATCAGTATAATAAGTAAGGGATAGGAGAATATTAAAATGATAAAAATAGAAGATATAAATCTACTTGAGCAAGGATATAAGTTGGTTTTTGATTTAAGGTCATCTTCTTCAATATTGATGGATGAAAATTATATCAAAAATATACAACAAACTACGTTGGATAAGGGAACAACTATGGGGCTTAAGGGTGACAATGGTTTATATGCAACAGCTGAATGGTGGGGAAATATCGAAAATGGTAATATAGAAAATTACTATGTTAGAGGGTTAATAGTTGAAATAAATGAAGAAAATCCATTTATAGATGGAAGTACCATGATTACAATTAAAGTAAATGGAACTGATAAAGAAATATTTCAAGATATAGTTTTTACTAATGAAAAAGAAAAGGCTATAAGTAAAGAGCTCTATAAAGTTGGAAATGAAATAGTATCCATTTATATTTTGGATAAATTAAAAGAGGATGATGTTTGGAATTGGGTAGTAGAAGAAAAACTAGGTGTTTCTCCATTACTTAATAGGGTTTGTATTAAGGGTGGGGATTAAAATTATTCTATATTGATGGGTTGTAGGTGTTTAATATGAATGAAGATGAAATTAATATTATAGCCTATAACTATGTGGGTTATATTAAATTAAATAAAGATATTATTTTTCCTGCTGATGGTAATAAAAATGATATTATTTATAACCAAAGTGGAGTTAATAGGAGAGAGTTTTCTGGATATATAAGCTTTCCTGAAGTTGAAATTAATACTTTATTTTATATGAAAGCTTTTTTACTTACTCTTAATGTAGATATACCTTGTAATGAGGAAATTCATTCTTTGATTAAAATATTTTCATATTATGAAAATCAATCTTCTTTAATCAATAAATTATCATTAGGGCTGAAATCTAATTCAAAAGGTCTGGTTTTTAATGGACTTAAAGAAATAATAGGTGATTTTTACTTGTTTGAAAAAATTGATGACTTGTTTTTCTACGATGGAAGAGAAGAATATTATAAAAAAACGTGATGCTGGAGGTAGCTGGTAATGGGAAATTTGTATAGTTTACTATTTATACCAGTATTAGTGGCATGCTCTGGTACAGTTGATTTGCTTGTTTCGGGTAATGCTAATAAAAGAATTGTATTTCAGCTATCTAAAAGTGATGCCAAAAAGCTTGATAGTGGTTTTAGATTTTATGTAATGGATAATAGTGCTGTTCCTGCTGGTGCGTTGAAAGAAACAGTATGGGAGATTAAGATAAGCAGTGAAATAAGTTGGTTTAATTTTAAAAATGATTACACCTATAAATGGACTTATGGAGTTAAACCAAGCGGATTTAAAGAGATTGTAAAACCCAAGCAGCTAAAGTTAAATACTCAATATTATTATTCGATTGATGGTGGGGCAGGCTATCATGGTTCAGGTTGTTTTTATTTAAATGAGAACAAAATGGTTATAAATAGTAAGAGCTGCTAAATAAGTTTAGTAGTAGGGCAAGAGGTAGGAAGTGAAAGAGACTTATCTTCTAATATATACAAGATATAAATTTCTAATATTTTTGGTATATACATTAATTTCTACTTTTGGAATATTTGTACAATACATTAAAAATATTGCTAAGGAAATGTCTTTTTTATGTTTTAATAATCAGATTAAATTGACTCCTCTATCTAATGATGCATTATCTTGGATATATTGATATGAGTAAATTACTAATCCATATGGCAAAAAATAAATTTACCATCTGTGTGGCATGGATGATATTGGTAATACCTATATTAGCAATAGCAACCACATCAGATGTTATTTACTCTCCAATTATTTTTATATTATTGGTATTTTATTTAAGGAAAGAGCGGAACTATATATTTTTAGCTTCTGCTGTATATGGCTTTTTTGTTTTCTTTCCTCCCTATCTTCATTTTATCAGGTGGATAAGCTTCTTTATTGCAGGGGAAATTCCACTTAGGGAGTGTTTGGAGCAAATTTATTCACTGCTTAAGGTAAGATCAATGACGTATTTTAATCCACCCAGTGCAATATTTGCAGTGTTAGCTACACCTTCCATTTATTTAATTAATTTGAGAAATAAATTTAATGAAAGTAAATGGATGAAGCTTGAGCATTAAAAAATAAATCATGGATTATATTATTTATTGGTTTTAATTTAAAAGTTATATTCTTTTTTAGAATATACCTTTGTATTTCAGAAGGACTAGATTTTACTTGTTCAGCTAAGCATGTGCGTGACCCTGCTAAAACTACAAATGCCACCCAGTTTAATCAGAATGTTAATGTTAAGGCTTTACGGGGAGATACGATATTGAATTTTGATCGTGCCTCATCGGATATTTTTAATCATATAACAAAATATGAGAAAAAATATGACTTTAATATAAGCATAGCTAATACACCTAGTGGAGATATGAGAATATTCATTAATAATCCTAAGCCTGCTGCTTCGATAAATTTTCCTTACTACCCTAGAAACAGGAAGCAATAATATGAATGAACTAGGTTTAAGCATTAAAATCATTCAAGGAGAGGCATCGATAGAGCTAAGTCATATCTCCTTTGAAAATTCAGCCTTTATATGGCCTACGGATAAATCTGATTTAAATTTTTTCATTGATCAAGGTGCCTTGCTTGTACCATCTGAATTGGAAAAATCCATTTATTCTTCAGGGGATTATTTAATATTTACAGATGTCTCAGGAATAGCTGATGATGGAGGGTGGACTTATGCCAAAGTTGTTCATGTAAATAACGTGGTTCATTGGGAAATATTGTTTAATAATGATCTAATTGAACTAGTTTTTGACTTAACTACATATCAAAAAGAGCTTACTGAGATTATGAATAAATTAAAGGGATTGCCATCAAATATTATATTACAGCCTAGCCAGATTGTATTTCCTGAGGATGTGGATCCGCTTAGCTTTTAGTGATTATTTGTACCCTTTAAAAAACGGCTCTCTATACATCATGTTGCTTAAAATTCCTACCGTTCATAGAATATGCATTGTTAAGCTACAACTCAGTAGTAGCGATTTATGGCTATGTTACCTCCAGAAGATCTTTTTATATGACTACCAATACTTTCCACTTAAGATATTTAATTGATGGTGTGAGCCATGTAGTGGGATGGAGTTAGCATTCTCAGTATGTATAGGTGGAGGAAAAGGTTTAATGTCTGGTACAACGAATTAATTATCTTCAGCTCATCAAGGTTGGTAGTAAAAGAGGATGAGTAATAAATTTAACAAGGTGTCTTAAATTATATAAATTAATGATTTATATTAATAAATATTTGTATCAAAGATATAAAATAATTTTAAAATAAAGCTATAAGGTTTAATTTGGAGAAAGGAAATAATATGAGACCTTTTTTAGTATGTTTGATGTTTTTTCTTAGTGGTTGTAGAGCTGTAGAAATTAATAAGGAGTATTATTTTCAGCAAGGTTTTAATGCATCAACTGTTGTAAATCTGACTAATTATGTCTATATAATTAAAGAGTTACAAAAACATGAAAATGTGGATATATATATTCCTTTATTGCTTGTTGCACAAGATATGAGGAGAATATCAGAAAAAGATTTAACTATTTATGATAAAAAGAATTTATGTCAAGTTAAATATTTTATAGATAATAGATATTTAAATGATCAAAGAAAGATTCAAAAAGATCTCTTGGAAACTAAAAAATGGCTTTTAAATCTAAATTACTGTGATTAAATTTATATATGAAAGTTTAAAATTGGAACAGTGTCTTAAGAGTATTTTAATATTAAAGGAACTGTATGAAAAATTATATTATAAATTTATCTGATGACTTTTGTGAATATGCTTGGGAAATTGAGTTGAAGGGATGTTTTGAGGTGGATATACAGGTATTTGATAAACTTTATACATTTAATTTTTATGATCCTATTAGATTGAAACAAACTATTGAAGATGATTTAAGATCAAATCAATATTTTTTTTATGAAAATATGGTTGTATTGCCAAAAGTAAATTTAAGGAATATTGAAAAATTTATAGAAAATATAATTGATACTCCTTATCTATTATCTTTTTCTACAAAAATAATCTAATAAAAAGGATAAGAGGTAGGAAGTGAAAGAGACTTATCTTCTAATATATACAAGATATAAATTTCTAATATTTTTAGTATATACATTAATTTCTGCTTTTGGATTATTTTTGCAATATATCAACGAAGTTTTATCTATATCTTCTATTTTGAGTATTTTTTTATCAACATTTTTTTGCTTATATGCTTGGTTTAATGGAACTTTTACCTTTGTATTTGCTATAGATGTTAATAGTAGTACAGGAGAGGTTTATAGGAGATGGTGTGTAATTATTTTTAGCTCTTTGTTCTATGTGTATACTTTAATTGACCCTTTTCTATAATCATTACTAGTATATCTATTTGCTAGATTATAGTACGCCCTGCGGGACTCGAACCCACGTCGGTCGCTTAGGAGGCAACTGCTCTATCCAGTTAAGCTAAGGGCGCATAATTTAATGATTATAAACGAAAAAGCTATTGCTAAGGCAATGGCTTTTTCATATTTTAAGTATTAAAACTTTTGCCATAAGGGGGAATATAGATAAAGTTGAACCACTCAACAGTTTCATAACTACTTATGCCTAGTATAAAAAACAGTTTATAACGCTAAAAAATCACAAAAAATTCATGCTTATCTTTCTATGATCTAAAGTAAAACACGAAAAGATTCAAGGCAAGCAATCGAGTAGATGAAGCTATTTCCGAAAAGTTGTTTGTTAAAAATCAGATTTAGCTACCTATAATTCAAAAGGGTATAACATGAAAAAAATTGCTGAACAGGACTTATCTAGAATTATTGAAATGGCATGGGAAGATCGGACTCCATTTGAAGCAATTGAGCGCGAGTATGGCTTAAGTGAAAGTGAGGTTATTCGTTTGATGAGATACAACCTGAAAACCAACAGTTTTAAACTCTGGCGCAAACGTATGGCTGGGCGTAAAACTAAGCATCAGCAATTACGTTCACCAGAAATTGAACGAGCTTACTGTTCGCGTCAGTATAAATATGCATAACTTCTAATTTTATTCTCGATGAAATTTTAATTTTTACAGCGCATAATTTTCTGATGATGAATAAAAAAGCCCCTGTCGAAACAGAGGCTTTTTTGTATTTAAGTATGAAATATAGAATTATTGTTTTTTAGAATTCAATAATTTAAATAGTACAAACATGAGAACGATCCAGATTGGAATCATCATCACTGACTCTTTGAAACCTTGGCTCCACATAATGTAGAGAACAACTGCAATAAAGCCTAAAACCAAATAGTTACTAAATGGTGCCCAAAGTGCAGGGAAGTGAGTTTTTTCACCTTTTGCTTTCATTGCTGATCTAAATTTGAGGTGAGTCAAACTAATCATTGCCCAGTTCAATACTAATGCACCAACGACGATATACATTAAGTGACTTAATGCATTTTCGGGTACAAAGTAGTTCAACAGTACACAACCAAAAATTAACAATGCAGAAAGTAATACGGCTGGAACAGGTACGCCTTGTTTGTTTACTTTTTTGAAAACTTTTGGAGCGTTACCTTGTTGAGCTAGACCGTATAACATACGGCTGTTTGCGAACATACCACTGTTATAAACAGATAAAGCAGCAGTTAAAATAATAAAGTTAAGAAGATGCGCAGCCCAACCAATTCCCATTTGGCTAAAAATCATGACGAATGGGCTTTTGTCGAGGCCACCAAGATCTAACTGGTTCCATGGCACTAATGAAAGCAAAATTGTCAATGAACCGATATAGAAAATTAAGATACGGAAAACGACTTGGTTAATTGCTTTTGGAATGGTTTTTTTCGGATCTTTTGCTTCAGCCGCTGCCATACCAATTAGCTCAATGCCGCCAAAAGCGAACATTAAGAAAGCTAACATATAGAACAGACCACTAAAGCCATTTGGAAAAAATCCACCATGTGTCCAAAGGTTGCTAAATGAAATGCTTGAACCCACATCTGCTGTAAACAACAAATAAAGGCCAAATACAATCATAGAGATGACCGCAGTTACTTTAATAATGGCGAGCCAGAATTCAGATTCACCATAAAATTTAACGTTGGTTAAGTTAACTGCCGTGATTACGACAAAGAAAAATAAGACAGAAGTCCATGCTGGTATGTGGGGCCACCAATAATTAATATATTTGGCCACAGCGGTGAGTTCACTCATCGCAACCAGAACATAGAGTATCCAATAATTCCATCCAGCTAAAAATCCAGGAAATTTCCCCCAATATTTATAAGCAAAATGGCTGAACGATCCTGCAACAGGTTCTTCAACAATCATTTCTCCCAAGTGACGCATAATCAAAAACGCGATTAAGCCGCCAATGGCATATCCTAAAATAATGGATGGTCCCGCAGATTGAATCACTTGCGCCGAGCCTAAAAATAATCCGGTACCAATTGCTCCACCCATAGCAATTAATTGGATATGTCGATTTTTTAGTCCTCGTTGCAGTGTAGAAGATTCGTTGGTCAAAGGTCTTCACTCACAATGAATAAGTAAATTATTCTAATAGATGGAGTTATTTTAGCCTAGCCTACAAATTAATAACGAGTGACTGAAAAGTACTCTTAAAAAATATTTAAAATCAATGATTTGTATTTAATATTTCAATATCGAGTGAAAAGTGTTCTAAAAAATATAATTTCATATAGACTTTTTTTCTTAGATTTTGCTTAGATTAAGTCATTGCAAGCATATTGCTAAATTCTCAAAATATGCTCGCGTCAATACGATTGATGTATAAAAGCAGAGTGCTATCTCTTGACCTTAAAACAATTTAAAATGAAGAGAAGGGTAAACAAGAATGCTTGTTTCGATATAGAAGAACATAATAGTAAGGATAACAGTTGATATGAGCTCAATACCGCAAATTAAAATTCCAGCAACTTATATGCGTGGTGGAACCAGTAAAGGTGTATTTTTTAAGCTTGATGATTTGCCGGAAAAAGCCCAAGTTGCAGGACAAGCACGAGATCAACTTTTACTCCGTGTAATTGGTAGTCCAGACCCATATGGAAAACAAATTGATGGAATGGGGGGAGCCACTTCTAGTACCAGCAAAACTGTTATTCTCGCGAAAAGTACTCAGCCAGAGCATGATGTAGATTATTTATTTGGTCAGGTTTCAATTGATCAGGCTTTTGTAGACTGGAGTGGTAACTGCGGAAACTTAACTGCTGCTGTTGGTTCTTTTGCGATTTCAAATGGCTTGGTAGATGCAGACCGTATTCCTGAAAATGGCCTATGCACGGTTCGAATTTGGCAAAAAAATATTCAAAAAACCATTATTGCCCATGTGCCTATCACCAATGGTCAAGTTCAAGAAACTGGTGATTTTGAGCTTGATGGTGTGACGTTTCCTGCCGCTGAGGTTCAAATTGAGTTTTTAGATCCGGCCGATGATGGTGAAGAGGGCGGCGATATGTTTCCTACAGGAAATGTCGTTGACGAATTAGACGTTCCTGATATTGGTCGTTTCCAAGCGACATTTATTAACGCTGGTATTCCAACCATTTTTTTAAATGCAGAAGATTTGGGTTACCAAGGCACTGAATTACAAGATCATATTAATAGCGATGCGGCAGCACTGGCACGTTTTGAAAAAATTCGTGCGTATGGTGCGGTACAGATGGGTTTAATTAAAGATATTTCAGAAGCAGCTGCGCGTCAGCACACACCAAAAATTGCTTTTGTTTCTAAACCAAAAAACTATACAGCATCGAGTGGTAAGCCTGTTTCAGAGAGTGATGTTGATTTATTGGTCCGTGCTTTGTCGATGGGTAAATTGCACCATGCCATGATGGGAACAGCAGCAGTTGCGATTGGCACTGCTGCTGCCATTCCGGGTACATTGGTGAATTTAGCGGCTGGTGGTGGCGAACGTGAAGCGGTACGTTTTGGGCATCCATCTGGAACATTACGTGTTGGCGCTCAAGCTGAACTTGTTAATGACCAATGGGCGGTTAAAAAAGCCATTATGAGTCGTAGTGCACGTGTGTTAATGGAAGGTTGGGTGCGTGTTCCGGGTGACAGTTTCTAAACTTCCTCTAAATAAAAAGCCTCTCAATATGTAGAGGCTTTTTTACGCCTGCCTTTAAAAACTCAGCACCCACTTTTCACAGTGAATCGTGTATGATGTAGCCCATGAATGCTTCATTACATTCAATAAAATTTCTCTACTGATTTTATCGAGGCGACTGTGTCATCACTCTCTCAAGTTAATGCGGATGTTTTAAAACAAGCTCAACAACGTATTCAACAAGATTTATTGACGACATTGGCTGCGTTCTCAATTCCAGAGCCTTTAAAAAGTGCAGTACACCATGCAGTTATGCTTGGTGGAAAACGTGTGCGTCCGGCTTTATGTTATGCCACTGCTTCTTTACAGCCAAATCCAAATTTTGCGGCCGCTCGTCGTGCTGCGGTTGCAGTCGAACTCATTCATTGTTACTCACTAGCGCACGATGATTTGCCTTGTATGGACAATGATTTACTGCGTCGTGGTCAGCCGACTTGTCATGTTGCGTTTGGTGAAGATACTGCTTTGCTTGCAGGCGACATTTTACAATCGATGGCTTTTGAGGTTTTAGGTAGTCGTTTGTTTGATGAACAAGGGCAGGGTACTGATGCCGCGATTGTATTAAAACAAATGCAGATTTTAGCAACTGCCAGCTCTAAAATGGTCTCTGGACAGGTGTTAGACTTACAAGCTGAAGGCAAGCAAATTGCCCAAGATGAACTAGAAAATATCCACCGCAATAAAACTGGTGCGCTCATTCAGGCCGCAATTATGATGGGTGCAGTCACCATCTTTTCTGGAACGGATCAAGCAATTCCAAAATTGCGCCAATATGGGCAGACGATTGGATTAGCTTTTCAAGTATTAGATGATATTCTCGATATTACGTCGAGTACTGAAGCTTTGGGTAAAACTGCTGGTAAGGATGAGCAAGTGCAAAAATCGACATACCCAGCGTTAATGGGTCTTGAACAAGCACAGATCTATGCAAAAGAATTGCACGATCAAGCTTTTGAAGCCTTAGCGCATTTTGGTGATAATGCAAAAGAATTAGTTGATATCTCAAAATTTCTTTTAGCGCGTACGAACTAATAATATTAAATCAATATTCATAACTTCTATTCATGCGAAATGAATAAAGGAGAAAAAAATGAATGGTGAACAACTCCATCAAAAAGCAATTGAAATTGCGCGTAATCTTCCCTTTAGTCAACAGACTCATCCGTTTGGGCCTGACTATGAAGTTTTTAAAATTTTAGAGAAAATGTTCATGCTGACGACAGAAGTTGCAGGCGTCAAAATGATTAATGTGAAGTGTGATCCGTATAAGAGTCAGGAATATCAGGAGCTTTATTCATTTATTATTCCGGGTTATCACATGAATAAAAAACATTGGATTTCGATTACACCGCATAAGAGTTTAACTAGCGATTTACTGCAAGATTTAATTCATGATTCTTATGATTTAGTCGTAAAGAAATTACCTTTGAAAGATCAGAAAAGATTAAAAAACCAATAATATAAAAAACGGCGACATGATAGTCACCGCCTTGATTTTAATTACTTATTTGAAGTAATTGAATTAATTATGCTTTCCCATAATACCGCGAATTGTATTTAAAACATCGGCAGGTAAAACCACAGTTTTAGCATTATTTGATTTCGCCATATCCTGCATTGCTTTTACATATTGTTCACCCAACAGATATGCCACAGGAATCTCTTTATCGCCAACTGCACTGGTCACCATTTCAATTGCACGTTGAGAAGCTTCAGCTAACACGACTTGTGCTTCTGCATCACGGCGAGAAGCTTCTAAACGACCTTCTGCACTTAAAATAGCAGCCTGTTTTTCACCATCGGCTTTGGTAACAGCAGCACGACGTTGACGTTCTGCGGCAGCTTGCTCTTCCATGGCAGCTTGCATGGTATGAGACGGTTGAATGTCCTGAATTTCGACTGTTTTTAAGGTAATGCCCCAATCTGAAATATCGTCAGAAATAGCAGCTTTTAACTTAGCCTTGATATGATCTCGTGAAGACAATGCATCATCTAGATCCATTTCACCGACAATAGAACGTAATGAGGTTTGTACAAGGTTCTGAATCGCCCATGTATAGTTTTCAATACCGTAAACTGCTTTTTCTGGTGTGGTTAAATTAATATAGGCTACCGCATTCATGAGCAATACGGCATTGTCACGTGTAATCACTTCTTGCGACGGAATATCTAGCACAATATCTTTCGTGGTAATTTTATAAGCTACTTCATCGATATAGGGAATCACAAAATTAAGTCCCGGATTAAGGGTCGTGTGATATTTACCTAAACGTTGGACAATCCATTTGTAGCCCTGAGGAACAATACGAACCCCTTTAAAAATGGTAACACCTACAAAAGCCAAAAAGGCTAAAACAATAATAGTACCGACTGGCATGAAAATACCCTCTCTTTATCTTTAATGTTTATGAAGTACTGTGGGTTTGAACAATTAAGTCGTTACCCGAAATGTCAATAACTCTGACACGATCGCCCACTTTAACAGGAGTAGTGCTCCGACAATTCCACTCATCGGCCCCTAAAATAGGCATTGGAAAGCGAACAATAATTTGATCATGGTCTAGACCAGTTTGAATAACCATTCCAATTTGACCAATAGTTGCTTCACGGGGGAGGCCCGCTTTCGTTTTATCAATTGATAAGGGTTTAATAAACTTGAACCAAAGAATGGTGCATAGCACTGATAATATTATCCACAATACAATTTGCGTTGTGAGGCTAATATCTGGAAATAACCAATAGAGAATGCACACCATAATGGCGGCAATACCAAACCAGAGTGCGGCAAAGGCAGGTAGAATCAGTTCAGAAAGAATAAGTAAGATACCCAATACAAACCAGTGCCAAGGTTGTACAACAAACTCCATAAATCTGCTCTTTTATATATCTTTATGATGGGTAAAAGTGACTAATATCACTTTTACTACTGTAGCAGATGATAGGAAGTGTGGATAGAAAAAAACCACTTCAATTAGAATTTAGAGCGTGGCGCGGGCTTAAATGCTGCTGGAGATTTTTTGAAGTTTGCAATTGCACTTTCAATTTGACGCATTTGAGCTTGAGCAGCTTTTTCACCTTCCAAAATTGCTTCATTACTGGATTTCAAGTCTAGTGTACCTAAATGACCAACTTTAGGTTTAATTACCACATTCGCTTGCTTGAGTTCTTCATTAATACTTTGTTGGCCCATAATATTAATTGTCTGATCAAGCAATCCCCACATATTGGCTGGGCGATTACCTGCTGGACGCGCAGAAATATCAACTGCAATCACAATATCTGCACCCATATCACGAGCTGTTTTTACAGGAATTGGGCTGACTAGGCCACCATCTACGTATTTTTGATTGCCGATTGTGGCAGGCACGAACACATTTGGAATGCTGCAAGAGGCACGTACAGCTTGACCAGCATTACCTTTAATAAAGTCTGCTTTTTGACCATTATCAAGACGAGTTGCCACAGCCGCAAAGCGGATTGGGAACTTCTCAATTGGTTTATTACCAACATTACGGTTCACGTAGTCTTGTAACTTTTGTCCGAGAATAATGCCCTGACGATTAAGGGTCAAATCACGGATATCAGACTCTTGTAATTTCAGAGCCAGACTTTGCAATTGATAAGGTGTTTGCCCACTCGCGTAGATACTTCCAACAAAGCTACCAGCGCTGGTACCCGTTACAATTTTAGGCTTAATTCCATGAGACTCTAAAACCTTGATCACACCAATATGTGAAAATCCTTTTGCTCCACCGCCACCTAAAGCAAGCGCAATGACAGGTTCACGGGCTTTAATTGAGGTAGTCGGCGTTGGTGTTTTGCTAAATTTATCACAGCCAAAGAGTGCTAGAGAGATAAATCCAATACTGGCAAATTGAGCAATTTTCATCTTTAAAAATAATCTATGTCGAGATAAATTAAGAAGGGCCATAAGACCAGATTCGCTCAATTTTTGCTAGGTTTTTTTCACTAGATTTTGTAAAGGTTCGGCAAGCCAATTACGATTTTTGGGTGAAATTTTTCCTTCATAGCGGTCAAAAATCTTTTGTAGATCTTCATCATAGTTTCCACTTGGGTCTAAGTGACCTAAGCAGTGAATCGTTTTATGGTCATAATCAAAAGAAAACATCACAATTGGAATGTTGGCTTTTGCGGCAATATGGTAAAAACCACTTTTCATTTTTTTTGCTTTTTTACGTGTGCCTTCAGGTGCCATCCCAATCCAGATCTTGTCATATTTTTGAATTGTGGCGACGACTTGTTCAGTTAGTCCATTGGCTGTGTCACGTTTAACTGGAATAACACCAGCCCAATCTAACGCCCGTTTAAAAGGTGGTTTAAAAAGAGCATCTTTACCCAAAACTGTAATCTGGATACCTAATCCGAAAATAGCAAGAAAACCATACCACCCATCAATGTTAGACGTATGAGGTGAAATAATCGCAACTGCTTTTGGATAATTAGGAATTTCGCCTTCAATTGTCCAACCTTGCGCTAAAAAAAGTTTTTTAAATAGTGCTCGGCTTAACACAGTGCCGCGTTGAGGTACCAAATGAGGTAAATTAGGGAAATGTTGATCCATATTTTTTTAAATTTTAACTTGTCCTTGTTTAATCTTAATCTTTTGAAATATATGCTTCATTGGCAAAATGTAAGAACAACATGACATTTGATGTTATTCCTCATTAAAGAAATAAAAAGTAGGTATATATGTTTCGGCAGCAAAATCTTTATCTTCTGCTATTTTCCTTATATTGGGCACAAGGGCTACCAGTGGGTTTTATGACCCATGCTTTACCTGTTATTTTAAGGGCACAAGGTGTATCACTCGCTCATATTGGTGGTTTTGGTCTACTAATGTTACCTTGGTCAATTAAGATCTTTTGGGCGCCGTGGGTTGATCGACATGCACTTTCCCATTTGGGACACTATCGTAGCTGGATTTTACCTACTCAGTTTTTGACTGTGGGTGTGCTGTGTATTTTGTCTTTTTTCCCCATTCAAGCTTTAGATCAGCCTCTTTATTTATTTGCCTTTTTTATTTCGCTTCTTTTAATGAACTTAACAGGAGCAACCCAAGATATTGCAACTGATGCTTTGGCCGTCAATTTATTACAGCATGACCAGCAACATTGGGGAAATACATTTCAGGTGATTGGTTCCCGACTCGGTTTTATTGTCGGGGGAGGCGCCGTACTTTGGTGTTTAGACTGGTTGACATGGCAACCCACTTTTTTGTTATTAGCAGCTTTGGTGTTTTTAAATACGTTACCCGTTTTATTATTTAAAGAACCTAAACACAATTCTCATTCAAATAATGAACCTCAACTTAATCAACAAAACTTAGTCATAAAGATTAAGGCCTACTTGAGTTATTTCTCTCAAAATAAAGAGCTCCGCTCTTGGTTGATTGTACTCATTACTTTTAAAGTAGCAGATGGTTTAGCTGGACCATTACTTAAACCTTTAATGGTTGATATGGGACTAAGTTTTACTCAAATTGGCGTTTATATCACGATGCTTGGTGCAGTAGCAGCACTGGCAGGGGCGGCAATTGCAGGTTGGCTGCTTAAATACTTTTCTAGACCTACGGCCTTAATTGTTTTTTCAGTATTTAAAATTATGAGCTTAGCGGCTTATACCTATTTAGCTTATGCGTATGAGCAGAAAATTCACCTCAATGTTTGGGGAGTTTATGCTGTAAATGCTTTAGAAGATGCATTCTCTGCAATGTTGTTGGTGGTTATGTTGACCTTAGTCATGCATTACAGTCGAAAAGAATATGCGGGTACAGATTTTACCTTTCAGGTTTCAGTCATGGCGACTGTGAGTGGGGGGCTTTATAGTTTGAGTGGTGTGTTTGGAGATGCTTTCGGTTATTTCCATTATTTGATAGCTATTGTCATTATTAGCACTGTTACTTTGCTCCCTATTTCCCTCTGGAAACATGCAAAACTACAAGAAAAATAATGTTAACTAAATGAAATAAAGAAATTTAATATCGATTAAGGAATGATCTAGTCATTATCTACTACCTTGGTCTATGTTTTTAAAAATGTATGTTTTTAGCTATTTAAATGCTCTATTAATTGTGCCATCTTGTTTGGGTAGCAAATGGAAGCTAACTGGAGTAAAAATGGATTTCGTTAACAAGAAAAATCATGTGAATCAATCAAAATGGGTAGAAAAATGTTCAAGTAGATTGGATATTAGCCTAAAGTCTAAAAAAGAATAATGAAATAACGATTTAATCATTCTATAAGATAAGAGAGTTGTGTAGGATTCGTTACAACATGAAGTTAAGGTAAAAATCTGTAAGTCAAAGTATATTTTTTATGTCTTTGGTTATTGGTTTTGGTCTTGCATAACGTTGAAATTGGTTTTGGTTGCGGTAATAAAATTAATGTAACCAAAGTGGAGGAGAGTTGATTTTTTAGCCCCTTAATTTAATGGCGTAAATCAACTTGGCATGGATAGGCAACATAAAATATATTTTTGGAGTTTTTGATGGATCTATTCCTTAATCGTAAATCTTTCGTTGTTAAAAGTTTAGCTCTTACAGTTACAGCTTTAATGATGAGTGGGGCACATGCTGCGACTTCCGACAAAGCGGAAATTCAACAGCTTCGTAAAGAAGTTGAAGCTTTAAAAGCTTTAATTCAACAACAAAGCCAAGTGCAACAACAGCAGCAGCAAGTACAGCAACAACAGCAAGTACAGTTAGCTGAAGTTAAGGCACAACCGGTTGCTGCACCAGTTTCACCTTTAGCATCATTAAAATCTAAAGCTGGCGCTGATGTGAACCTATATGGTTTTGTTCGTGGCGATGCTAACTATATTATTGAAGGTGCAGATGGTGACTTCGCTGATGCAAGTAAGTCAACTGGCGAAGCAAAAGATAAATTGCGTGCAACAGCTAAAACGACACGTCTTGGTTTAGATTTTACTGCTCCAGTAAGTAATGCCAAAGTTGGTGGTAAAATTGAATTAGACTTTGCAAGTAGTGACAATAGCAAATCTGAAAACGTACGTATTCGTCATGCTTACTTGACTTATAACAACTGGTTGTTTGGTCAAACAACGTCTAACTTCTTGGCGAGCCATGCACCAGAAATGATCGATTTCTCGACGAATATTGGTGGTGGTACGACACGTATTCCACAAGTACGTTATAACTATAAATTAGCTCCTGCAACTCAGTTATTTGTTTCAGCAGAAGAAGGTAATAGCTCGGCAACAGGTGACTCAGTTAAATACAGATTACCTGTATTAACAGCTAAAATCACTCAAGGCTACGCTGCAGGTAATGGTAATGCTTCTGCTCGAGCTTTTGTTGAAAATTATAAATCAGGTAAAGGTGATGACCAAACTGGATGGGGTGTTGCTGCAGGTACCGACTTTAAAGTATCAGATCCTTTAAAACTCTTTGCTGATGCTTCTTATGTTGTAGGTAACAGCAACTACTTATATGGTAGTAATTCTGCTTATACTTTAGTTAATAATAATATTGAGCAAAATGAATTTGTAGCAGTACAAGTGGGTGGAACTTATAAGATTTTACCTAACTTACGCGCTACTTTAGCGTATGGTGCTCAATTCGCTGATGACGGTACTGATTATGCAAAAGCATATACAGCTGGTAATGAAAAAGTTCAACAAGCATGGCTTAACGTAATTTACACACCAGTTAAACCAATTGACTTAGGTATTGAATACGTTAACGGTAAACGTGAAACCTTTGCTGGTGATGACTACAAAGATAACCGTGTTGGTTTAATGGCTAAATATAGTTTCTAAGAACAATATTTAGTTAAAAATTAAAAAAGAAGGGGTTAAATCTAACCTCTTCTTTTTTTTATAAAAAAATTTAAAATAAGTGTTTTTTAAAAGTATCTGTCTTAGATCATTTTTTATTTAAGTCATTTTTAAGTTTCAATTTCTACAGTAAAGCATCATAAAAAGATTGTAGTTCCCCAAGATGCTGAATTTTTTTTCTATATTAAAAAATAAACAGACTTCACTGTTTATGTTTAATTTCATTATAGCCATTTGGTTAGGTGCAATTCTAAATATTGGTTTTTATAACAAAGTACATCTTTTAACTCCATATTTTGGAGTAAAGGCTATTCTATTTTTAGCTGCTACAGTGGTTATTGTTGTTGCTGCTTATTATGCGCTCTTACAAATTTTAAATTGGAAATGGACTGCCAAATTTTTTGCAATTTTGCTGGTCTTCATTGGTGGTTTTAGCTCTTATTTTGTTAATACATTAGGTGTAATCATCTCGCCTGATCAGATTCAAAATATGATCCAAACAGATGTATCTGAAGTTTCTGATTTAGTTTCATTACGCTTTGGACTTTGGACAGTTTTCTTTGTTGTTTTACCTATTGTTTTAATTACTCAAGTAAAGCTTAAAAAAGAAAAAGTATCCCATTTGTTGTTGAAAAAAGTCGGTTCAATTGTCGCTTCTTTTGCAATTGTCGGTATTTTACTATTTACTTATTATGTCGATTTTGCTGCGATTTTTCGTGAACATCGTGATTTAAAAGGCATGATTTCTCCTCAAAATAGTATTTCTTCTTTAATGTCTTATTATCATAAGAAGGCACCCAAGAAGAACTTACCATTGATACATTATGGTGAAGATGCTCATCAAGTTCAGTCAGTACAAAAGAACCTGCCTAAATTAATGGTGCTAGTTGTCGGAGAGACAGCTCGTGCGGAAAGTTTTTCACTCAATGGTTATGCCAAAAATACGAATCCAGAGCTTTCTAAACAAGATATTTTAAATTTTTCTCAAGTTAGCTCATGTGGTACAGCAACTGCTGTTTCAGTTCCATGCATGTTCTCTGGCATGCCACGTGTTGACTATGATGAGCAATTAGCAAGTCATCGTGAAGGTCTATTGGACATTGCAAAGCGTGCAGGTTACCAAGTGACTTGGATTGACAATAATTCTGGTTGTAAAGGCGCATGTGATCGTGTAGAGCAATATCAAATTCCAGAAAAGTTAAAGCAAAAATGGTGTAAAGATGGCGAATGCTATGATGATATTTTAATTGATAGCTTAAATGAATATTTGGCTACTATTCCTAAAGAAGACACCCGCCCACGTCTAATTGTTTTACATCAAGTCGGTAGTCATGGCCCAGCCTATTACAAGCGTGCGCCTGCGGAATATCAAAAGTTTAAACCGACTTGCGATACTAATGCGATACAGGGTTGTTCTCCAACCGAATTAGTAAACAGCTATGATAATTCAATCGTATATACAGACCATGTATTAAGTCAGATGATTAATAATTTAAAAGAAGTATCGAAATATCAAACAGGTTTATGGTATTTATCTGATCATGGTGAATCAACTGGCGAACATGGTATGTATTTGCATGGGTCACCGTATGCAATTGCACCGACTCAACAAACACATGTACCAATGATTATGTGGTTCTCTAATAACTGGAAACAGCACAATCTTGCGCAAGTGAGTTGTTTAGGCCAACAAACGAAACAAAAGTTAAGTCAGGATAATTTATTCCCAAGTTTGTTAAGTATGCTGGATGTAAAAACTCAGGTCATCAACCCTCAACTGGACATGTTGCACTCTTGTGCCCATGTGAATTAAAGCGAGCCTAGAACATGACAAAAATCTTGATGATTGAAGATGATTTTATGATTGCTGAGTCAACAATAACGTTGCTGCAATATCATCAATTTGAGGTGGAGTGGGTCAATAATGGCTTGGATGGTCTGGCACAATTGGCCAAAAATAAGTTTGATATCATTTTATTAGACTTAGGTTTGCCGATGATGGATGGTATGCAGGTCTTAAAGCAAATCCGTCAAAGAGCTGTCACTCCAGTTTTAATCATTTCGGCACGAGACCAGTTACAAAACCGTGTAGATGGATTAAACCACGGTGCAGATGATTACTTAATCAAACCATACGAATTTGATGAGTTACTTGCTCGTATACATGCGCTATTACGCCGTACTGGAGTAGAGGCTCAGCTTGCGAATCATGAGCAATTATTACAAAGTGGTGATCTGGTTTTAAATGTTGAACAACATATTGCAACCTTTAAAGGCCAACGGATCGATTTGTCGAATCGAGAATGGGCAATTCTTATTCCTTTGATGAGCCACCCAAATAAAATCTTTTCTAAAGCAAATCTTGAAGATAAGTTATATGATTTCGATAGTGAGGTGACCAGTAATACGATTGAAGTATATGTGCATCACTTGAGGGCTAAACTTGGAAAAGACTTTATTCGAACTATTCGAGGGTTGGGTTACCGTTTAGGGTAATCCTCGCTTCAATTTTGGAACTTTATAAAAGTGCATTATTCATTAAAGAAACGACTGATTTGGGGCACCTCAATTTTCAGTGTCATCTTAGGTTGTATATTAATTTTTAGTGCCTATAAGGTTGCACTTCAAGAAGTTGATGAAATTTTAGATACTCAAATGCAGTATTTAGCAGAGCGAACAGCTGAATATCCATTGAAAACAGTAAGTAGTAAGTTCGATTTACACAAAACTTATCATGAAGAAGATCTCTTTGTAGACATTTGGGCTTATAAAGATCAGGCCCATTTATCTCATCATTTACATCTGTTGGTTCCACCTGTCGCACAAGCTGGTTTTTACTCGCATAAGACTAGCCAAGGCGTAGTGAGAACTTACGTTTTGCCTTTAAAAGATTACCAGATTCAGGTTAGTCAACAAGAACGAGTTCGTGAAGCTTTTGCTTGGGAACTTGCAGGAAGTATGTTTATTCCGTATTTAATTATTTTGCCATTTGCGATTTTTGCTTTAGCTGCAATTATTGGTCGAGGCCTAAAGCCGATAGATGACTTTAAAAATGAGTTGAAGGAACGCGATTCGGAAGAGTTAACTCCCATTGAAGTCTTGGACTATCCTCAAGAGTTATTGCCGACTATTGATGAAATGAACCGTCTGTTTGAGCGTATTTCTAAAGCTCAAAATGAGCAAAAACAGTTTATTGCAGATGCTGCTCATGAATTACGAACTCCTGTTACAGCGTTAAATTTACAAACTAAAATTCTAATCAGTCAATTTCCTGAGCATGAAGCGTTGCAAAATTTGAGTAAAGGATTAGCACGCATTCAGCATTTGGTCACACAGCTTTTGGCTTTGGCTAAGCAAGATGTTTCTTTAAGTGTGATTGAACCGACCAGAACTTTCCAACTCAATGATGTCGCTTTAAATTGTGTGGAACAGCTGGTTAACTTAGCTATGCAAAAAGATATTGACCTAGGATTTGTTCGTAACGAACCTATTGAAATGCATAGTGTGGAGCCAACAGTACATTCAATTATTTTCAACCTAATTGATAACGCAATCAAATACACGCCTCATGAAGGAATGATAAATATTTCAGTTTTTACTGCTACAGATGGCGATGCATGTATACAAATTGAAGATAGCGGTGCAGGGATTGACCCTGAACATTATGATAAAGTTTTAAAACGTTTTTATCGTGTACACCACCACCTTGAAGTGGGTAGTGGCTTAGGTTTATCAATTGTTGACCGAGCGACTCAGCGTTTAGGTGGAACTTTGACGCTAGATCGAAGCTTAGAGCTTGGTGGGCTTTCTGTTCTGGTTAAACTGCCTAAAACTCTACATAGTCATGAAACAAGAGCTTGATTTATACAAGTTCTTGTTTGATTCGTTTTTCAAATTCAAAGCGGTGAATACAAATCCTGTAAAATAAGATATTTACTGCCCAAACGACCCAACCTGTCCATAAATTGTGGCTCAGGAAATGCGCGCCACGCATCATTTGCCCCCAACCCATTAGAAAGCCTAAGATGATGCCAGCGATAAGATAAAAATAGGCACGTTTAGGTTGCTCAAGACGATAAACAAAATAGCCTGTCATTAAAATAAAGCCTGCGCTTGCATGACCACCTGGAAAGCAATGACCATGTGTAGAAGTAAAGTCCCACACATAACTTAAAGTAATTGGATGAACCATATTCCAAGGGCAGGCGTGAGCAGATTGTGATTTTAATAAGCCAACTATACCGCTACCAATCATGCTCACAAAAAACATATAGCCATATTGCCAGCGATAAAGCTTCAATTTTTCTACTTTGAATGACGCAATCCACAGACCTAAAAAGATCACATAAACGGTGGTGATGATTTGTTTTACGATTTCATGGTTAAGCCGTACAAGGTACCAATTGTCCCGATTAAAAAAATGACCTGTTGAATCCATCCAAGGGTGGATGAAATACATATCAATTTTCCCACCCACCGGAAATATAAATAAAAGTATAAAAAAACTAAGGGCAAGAAAAATAAGCTGAAGTTGAAAAAATTGTTTTTGTTGGTTCATCGCGCTGCAACATCAATTTGAGTGTGAGTTGAAGGCATTACATAAAATAAAACTTAAATTGTTCTTAAACTAAACAAATTTTAATGTTTAAATAAAGTTGATTTTAAAAATAATATTGATGATTCATAGATATATATTATTTACTTATAGAAATTATGTGGTGTTTTTTTAGCCATTTTGGTCTGTGAGAACTTTTGAAATAATGATAAGCAGAATATTTAACCCTGCTTATCAATCCCTGAATTAGAACATACCTTCTTCGGAGTTTGCAGAAATTTTATGAATGGATAAATCTGCACCTCTAAACTCATCTTCTTGAGATAAACGAATACCAATGGTCGCTTTGAGTAAGCCGTAGACAATAAAACCACCAGCGAGCGCAATGGCAATCGCAAGTACTGTGCCAATGAGCTGTGAGGCAAAAGATACACCGCCTAAACCACCAAGCCATTGTTGACCAAATAGACCTACTGCAATACCACCAAATGCACCACACACACCATGTAACGGCCATACACCCAACACATCATCAACTTTGAGTTTGTTTTGTGTGTAGGTAAATAGGTACACAAACATCGCACCAGCTGCACCACCAATGACAAGCGCACTAATTGGATGAACAATGTCAGACCCTGCACAGATTGCCACTAAGCCTGCAAGTGGACCGTTGTGTAAGAAACCTGGGTCATTTTTACCAATCGCATTTGCTGTAATTGTTCCCCCAACCATTGCCATGAGTGAGTTAATGGCAACTAGACCAGAAATAGCATCTACACGCTGAGCACTCATCACGTTAAAGCCAAACCAGCCGACAATTAAAATCCATGAACCCAGTGCCAAAAATGGAATAGAAGAGGGCGGGTGAGCACTTACACGACCATCTTTCTTATAACGACCAGAACGTGCCCCCAATAAAATGACCGCAGCAAGCGCAATCCAACCCCCCATAGCATGCACTACAACTGAACCAGCAAAGTCATGAAAAGCTGCCCCAAAGGTTGTTTCTAACCACTTTTGCAGACCATAGTTACCGTTCCAGACCATGCCTTCGAAAAATGGATAAACCAGCGCAACTAAAGCGAGTGTTGCAATGGCTTGAGAACGCATTTTTGCACGTTCAGCAATACCACCCGAAATAATGGCAGGAATTGCAGCAGCAAAAGTGAGTAAAAAGAAACAACGCATAAGGTTGTAGCCATGATCGCTTGATAAAACCGTACCATCATGGAAGAAATGCTGACCATAAGAAATATAGTAGCCAACAAAGAAATATGCGATTGCTGAAAGGGCAAAGTCAGTCAGAATTTTACTCAGTGCGTTCACCTGATTTTTATGGCGAACTGTACCAAGTTCCAAGAATGCAAAACCTGCGTGCATGGCAAGAACCAAAACAGCACCAAGTAATAAGAAAAATAGATCTACATTTTGCATAGCATGCTCGAAAAAAGTGCTAAATTCCATTTTGGAACAAATCTGGGTCTGTAAATTGCACCAAAATAGATTTAAGGAATCTAAAAACCTAAGTTTGTCGAAACAAACTCAATTGCATAAAAGTGAATATGCAATAAGCGCACCAATTTAGATTAGATAATGGGATTTTGACGACAAATGGTGCGTAGAGTTGCTCGAGATAAGGGCGACACTCATGCTTTTATGTTAAAAATCATCTAATACGCTTATAAATTGACCTAAAAAAGTTCGTTATTAAAATTTAAAAAAGTTGTTTGTATTTGAACTAATGATTCGACCAAACTTCCTGAGCAACGTCAATGAATGCTTTCACAGCTGGACTCATATGCTTTTTATTTTTCACTGCGAGTCCAATAGAACGTTTAAGGTTCGGTTTAAAAGGGCGTTTAACTACATTTGGATAGAGTGAGAGTAACCCTTTGGTGATGACCATATCAGACACAATGGAAACACCTAACTGGTTGTGGACCATGCTAACGATACTCAGAATTTGTGACACATAAAATTTGATGTCTGGTTTCACATTAAAGTTTTTTAAAATTAATTCGACCTGATGTCTACTGCCTGCCATTGTCATAATAAAAGGGCAGTTTTCTAGTTGTGCTGGATCAATATAGAGTTGTTGCGCCAGTGGGTAACCATTCGGAATTAGGGCAACAAAACGGTCTTCGATTAAAGGGAATGTATCGAACCGCTCATCTGGCATAATCAAAAAACCGACTTCTATACGCCGTTCCAATAACCATTGAGCTACTTCTTTATCCTCACCTTCATCGATATAAATTTCGATTTTAGGGTAGCGCTGCCGAAAGCTTTCTAAAATTTCAGGCAATAGATAAATGGATGATGAAGCCCCAAAAGATCCGATATGTAATGTGCCTTCATTTAATCCATGGATCGCAGCTACTTCTTTTTCTAATGTGTTGGAAATACTCAATAGCTCTTTTACATGAGTGAGTAACTGCTGGCCTGTTGTAGTCAGTTCAATATCACTTTGAGTTCTTGAAATGAGGTTAATGCCCCATTGTTGTTCTAATGACTTAAGGGCATGAGAAACTGCCGACTGCGAAATTCCCAGCTTTTCTGCTGTAGCAGTAAAGCTTTTTAGTTCAGCAATAAGTGCGAAAATTTCAAGCTGGGTAAATGTCATGTTGTATTTGTTATGAGTAAAAACTCATTTTATCATGAGTTTTCATTATCTTTAATATATGAGTAAGCCAAAGGAATTACCAAAAAATAGCAAGCCCTTCAACCAAACTCGAGTAAAGAAATGAATAGCATTGTTTTATCTCTTTTTCCCTTAGTTGCATTAATTGCATCGGGATACCTGTTTAAAAAATATCGTTTTTTTAGCGATGAGTTTTGGGCTGGGGCAGAGAAGCTCAATTACTATATTTTATTTCCCGCTTTGCTTTTTAGTACGCTATCGACTGCGAAAATTGACTTACAAAGCTTGAGTACAGCCATCATTGCCATGTTGATTGTAGTTTTGGCAGTCACCATTTTCTTGTACCTACTTCGTGTGTTTTGGCACATACCACCTGCACGTTTTGGAGTGCATGTACAAAGTATGGTTCGCTTTAATACTTATATTGGTTTGGCGTTAGTGACTTCGCTTTTTAAAAGTGAAGGAATGGCAATTCTGGCAATTTTATTGGCGCTTTGCATTCCACTTGTGAACGTTATTTCGGTGCTTGCTCTAACTTCTAAAGAACACATGGCGATTAAGCCTGTTTTGATTGCGCTTCTTAAAAACCCGTTAATTGCATCGTGTGTGGTGGGAGCGGTAGTCAATGCACTTCACATCCCGATTTGGGACGGCATTGCTAACTTTATTAAACTTTTTTCAGCATCGAGTTTGCCACTGGGTCTGTTATGTGTGGGCGCAGCTTTACAGTTTATGCAAATTAAAAAAGATATTGTCGTGTTGGCGGCAGACACTTTTGCACGACTTTTAGCAGTGCCTGCTTTAGCCTATGTGGTCTGCATGTGGTTTGGTTTACCAAGTCTACAAACACAAATTTTAGTCATTTTCTTTGCGTTACCGACTGCTTCTGCATCATACATTTTAACCAAAGTTTTGGGTGGCGACAGCCAACTCATGGCAGCAGTAATCAGCTTTCAAACCTTATGTGCAGCTGTGACTTTACCAGTAGTGATTTGGTGGATCTCTTAAGTTATAAACATTTAGGTAAGACACGTTCTATTTTTTAAAAATTAACGTGCCGATTCTTATTTAAAGAATGCTTTGCTACCTTCCTCATCTGATTATTGCTACACTTTTTTCTTTTTCAGGTGGATGAGTATGTCCTTTGATCTCAAAGTGAGCTTGCAGCAAAGGTCTGAACCGTCTGCACAGCAGAAAAAACTTAATCACCTGATTGATAAAATAGAACAGCAAAAAGTTAGCCTTAGCATATGGCAAAATGCGCAAGCTGAGATTCAACAGCACATAAGGCAAAAACTGATGCCTGTGTATAGCGATTTGCATGAAGTCTTATTTCAGCAGTTGGATCAACTTTGGAATATGTTGCATAGCCATGATTTTTCCAAAGTAGATATGCAACAACTTGATGAAAAAATTGCCCAGCTTGCACAAATGTTGAAGCGCTCCAAAATGCTGTCTGCTGAACAGTTGGAGCTAGTGAAGCAGCTCGATACCTTTTATCAGCAACATGCGGGGGAGTCGGCAAAAAAGACTAAAAAAGCTCAGTCAATAAAATCTGAATATGAAGAAAGTGCTGATCGAAGTGCAGAACTTGAAGAAGACTTTGAACAATATGCTGCTGAGCAACAACAAGCGCGAGAACAAGCCAAACAGCAAAGGCAACAACAGAAACGTGAGCAAGCAGAGCAAATGGCAGCGCAGTCGTTAAAAACAGTTTATTTAAAAATTGCCGCGATGATTCACCCAGACCGTGAGCAGGATGAAACCAAAAAAGAAGAAAAAACTGAGTTGTTCCAACAAGCAAGTCAGGCCTATGAAAAGCAGGATTTGTTTTATTTACTCAAACTCCAGTTACAGCTTGAACAGAATAAGGGGCTAGGTGCTAAAGAACTATCTGCGGAGCAGTTGAGGTTTTATAAACTGGCTTTGGATGCACAAAGTCAGCAGCTTGAAAGCCAAATAGCTGAGATTTTAGATTCTTTTCAGTTAGCCAAGAATGTGAAAGCAGAGCATGTACACATTAGTGATGTTTATAAAGCTATAGATGCTGACTGTGCTGAGTTAAAGCAGCAGGTGAAGTGGGAAAAGGAACGTTTAAAGCATATGAAAAAGGTGAGTGGAGTGGAGATGTTGTTGGGGCATGGGGTTTTAGTTTATTAGATAATACTCCAAAGTACTTAATCTATAGCAGGAGTAATTAGCTTTCAGAAGTTATATGATGTCATGAGATTAGTAGTGATGATTTAGTGAAGTTGAAAATAAATATTTAATATCTAAATTGTTAGAAAAAATGTAATTTAATACTAAAAAGATTTATATAATTTACTTAATATTTTTTTAATTAAGAAGGGGGTAAGATGAATAAAACTGATTTATTACGTGAAAGTATACTTGATACGCAACAAACAATTAGGGCTATTGATGTTAAAGCAGGTTTTTTCCTAGTTTTTTTATGTTTACCATTAAGTGAAATGGATAAAATTACAATAGGATTAAGTAAGTTAGTAGAACTTCATGATTTTTGGATATTTTTGATAATATTGGATTTTTTATTATGGGTCGTTAGTTTGTTAATATTAGTATTTTCAGTTTTTCCTTTGAGTAACCCGAAAGATTCTATTGATTTTGATGGTTATCAAGATCATCCTAAAGGTGTAATATTTGGAGGCTATTTATTTCCAAAACTTGAATTTTTATCAGCTTTTAATGTTTTTCATATTCCTAAAGCAAATACTAAATTTGTTGATGAGAAAAAATATATTGACTCATTAGATTCTATTAAAATTGAAGATGAACTTTTATTTGAAAGGATGAAATTAATTTCGATTAGAGATATAAAAATTAAAAGAATGCAAAAAGCACTTTTAACTACAATTTTTTGGGTAGCAATAAGTTTTTTAACGTGGTTAGCGGTAATTATCTTAAATTAATATAAGGGGAAGTTATGAGTCATTCATTGGGATTAAATCAACAGGAATATAATCAATTAAGACAAAAAGTAATGTCGGCGTGTATTTTAAGTTTAGATCAAGCAGAGAATGAATGGGAATATACAGGGGCGAGTAAAAAACTTATTGAAAAATCAATGGGTATGGAAGACAGTTCAGAAAGCTTAATGGTATTTGATAGTGCTGTACCCTCGGATATTCCAGGACATGAGTTAGTAGACAAGGCCCAGATTAACGAATTCATTGCTCTAGTATGTGATATTAGAAAATCTACTCAACGATTAAGTACAAACTTAGCTGATGCTCAAGTGAACGGTATTCAAAGAGTTTTTTACGAAACCTCTGCACTTTTACCAAGTTTAGAAGTAGTAATTGATCATTTTAGTGGGGCGGTTACAGAATATTTGGGGGATGGGATTTTAGGTTTTTTTCCTTACTTAAATGATGATGATTTATATAATTCTTACTATGCATCAATTGGTTGTATGGAAATGGTTAGAACAATAGTGAATTTAGAACTTAAGAAGAGATATAATTTACCTGCACTTGATATAGGTATTGGTATGGCTTGTGGCCCTGCAATGGTTAGGAAAGTTGCTAAAAAGCATGTAAAAGCATTCGGAAGGTGTGTTTGGACAGCTAGCAAATTATCTGGTGGTACAAATTTAATTCTGATTGATGACGGCTTACGGGCTAAGTGGCCAAAAAGTCAAAATGGAGCTATTAGCTTTAGAAATAAACAATTAATGAAAGAAGTGGAAGGATATAAATTATATCCACAATAAAATAGATAAAGGGCTGAATAATCAGCCCCTTAATCTACAGATTAAATTGTGAAATTTAAAGATTAAAGCGCAGCAATCTGTTCCATATTCGCTTTAACTTTCTCTAACTGAGCAGCAAACTCAGCAAGCTTCGCTTTTTCACCTTCAACAACTGCTGCTGGTGCTTTAGATACAAAGCCTTCGTTTGCAAGTTTGCCCGCGATTTGGTCGTGTTGCTTTTGGATTTTATCCAAGTCTTTTTGCAAACGAGCAAGCTCAGCTTTAGGGTCAATTAAGCCTTTCATTGGTACAAATACCGATGCATGGCTAACAACGCTAGAGCAAGACAAAGGTGGTTCTTGGTCTTTATTCAAGAACTCAATGCTTTCAACTTTAGCCAATGCTTTGAACAATGCTTCAATACGAATGATTTGTTCACGTTCAGCGTCAGACGTGTTTTGAAGTAATACTGGCAACAAGCGCGCATTACCTAAGCCTAACTCACCACGAATGTTACGTACCGCACCAATTAAACCTTGAAGCCATTGCATGTCTGCTTCAGCTTGTTCATTGATTTTTGCTTGCTCAGGAATAGGGTATTGAGCAGTCATAATCGTTGGACCGCCTTTACCAAGCATTGGTGCAAGCGTTTGCCAGATTTCTTCTGTCAAATACGGCATTAACGGATGAGCTAAACGTAAAGAAGCTTCCATCACTGCAAGCAATACACGGCGTACTTCAGCTTTACGCTCTTCGGCAACGTCTGCATCGTTAAGAACTGGTTTAGTTAACTCAACATACCAGTCACAGTATTCATTCCAGATAAAGTCGTAAATCGCTTGTGCAGCAAGGTCTAAACGGTAAGTTGCAAATGCTTGGTGTACGGCAGCTTCAGCTTTTTGCAGACGGCTCATAATCCATTGTTCTGGAAGTTCCCAAAGATCAGGACGAGCGTCAGTACCAACAGTTTGACCTTCAACATTCATCAGAACGAAACGAGTCGCGTTCCAGATTTTGTTACAGAAGTTACGATAGCCTTCAACACGTTTTAAGTCGAACTTGATGTCACGACCAGTGTTTGCAAGCGCACAGAACGTGAAACGAACTGCGTCAGTACCATAAGCATTAATGCCTTCTGGGAACTCTTTGCGCGTTGATTTTTCAATCTTCGCGGCATCTTTCGGGTTCATTAGGCCAGTCGTACGTTTTGCCACTAAGCTTTCTAAATCAATACCGTCAATCAAGTCTAATGGGTCAAGGACGTTACCTTTAGACTTAGACATTTTTTGACCTTCACCATCACGTACCAAGCCGTGAACGTAAACAGTCTTAAATGGAACTTGAGATGAACCGTCTTCATTTTTCATGAAGTGCAGGGTCATCATGATCATGCGGGCAACCCAGAAGAAAATGATGTCAAAACCAGTGACCAACACATCTGTTGGGTGGAAAGTTTTTAAGAAATCATTTAAATCATCTTGCTTCGCATTGCCAGTCCAACCTAAGGTTGAGAAAGTCCAAAGCGCAGAAGAGAACCATGTATCAAGAACGTCTTCGTCTTGTTTAAGTTCAACGTCAGCAGCGATATTGTTCTTCGCGCGTACTTCTTCTTCGTTACGACCCACATAGATGTTGCCATTCGCATCGTACCAAGCTGGAATACGGTGACCCCACCAAAGCTGACGTGAAATACACCAGTCTTGAATGTCACGCATCCATGCCATATACATGTTGCTGTACTGCTCTGGAACAAACTTAATACGGCCATCTTGAACTGCTTCAATTGCAGGTTCAGCAAGCGGAGCAATTTTTACATACCATTGGTCAGTTAATAATGGCTCAATGATCACGCCTGAACGGTCGCCACGTGGAGCTTTTAAGTCATACGGTTGGATTTGATCTAACCAGCCTTCAGCTTCTGCTTGAGCAACTAATTTTTTACGTGCTGCGAAGCGTTCTAAACCAGCGTATTCCGCAGGTGCAGTAATGGTTTTAGAAATTTGTTCGCCAGCTTTTGCAATATATTCAAACTCACCCAAAACTTCGGCATTTTTGTTGAATATATTAATGATTGGCAAACTATTGCGTTTACCTAGGTCATAGTCGTTAAAGTCATGGGCAGGCGTGATTTTTACACAGCCAGTACCGAAATCTTTTTCAACGTAGTCGTCAGCAACGATTGGAATTAAACGACCAGTAATTGGCAATACAATATTTTTACCAACAAGGTGTGCATAACGCTCATCTTCAGGGTGAACAGCAACCGCAGTATCGCCCAGTAAAGTTTCAGGACGAGTCGTTGCAACTACTAGATAGTCTTTGCCATCTTGAGTTTTAACTGATTTATCTTCAAAGAAATATTTAAAGTGCCAAAGTGAGCCTTTTTCTTCTTTGCTTTCTACTTCAAGGTCAGAAAGAGCAGTTTGAAGTTTAGGATCCCAGTTTACAAGGCGCTTACCACGGTAAATTAAACCGTCTTCGTGCAAGCGAACGAACACTTCTTTAACTGCGTTCGACAAACCTTCGTCCATCGTGAAGCGTTCACGTGACCAGTCTACAGATGAACCTAAACGACGAATTTGTTTCGTAATCGTGCCGCCAGATTGTTCTTTCCATTCCCAAACTTTTTCGATGAACTTATCACGGCCCAAGTCATGACGAGTCACACCTTGTAAGCCAAGTTGACGCTCAACAACCATTTGAGTTGCAATACCCGCATGGTCAGTACCTGGTTGCCACAAGGTGTTTTTACCCATCATACGGTTATAACGGGTGAGGGCATCCATAATGGCATTGTTAAAGCCATGGCCCATGTGCAAACTACCAGTGACGTTTGGTGGCGGAATCATGATACAGAATGATTCACCGTGACCAGAAGGTTTGAAGTAACCTTGTTCTTCCCACGTTTGGTACCACTTCTTTTCGATCTCGGTTGGATCGTATGTGGTCGCAATATTTTGAGCGGTTTGAGCGTCAGTCATAGTAGCTTAGATCGAATATGCATAAAAAATTGCACCTATTGTAGCAAAAAAATGCCTCGAAATTAATGTGCTGAAAACAGATAAACGGTTTTGTATTTTTTTCAAAAAACGGTAGATTTATGAAAGATGGATCACAATTTAATCGTGTAGAGACACGGCACAAAAATTACAAAAGAATTGAAAAAGGATGTTGCTCATGAGTTATGAAGTTTTTTTGAAAATTTCCGATTCAACTTATACCCAATTCGAGACCATTCGGCAGAAACTGCATGATGGGGTAAGCCAAAGTCAGGCAAAACCCTTAGGGGATGTATTGTCTGACCTTTCTTGTGAAATTATTGAGCAGGTTTTTTCTGTACTTTTACAGTCAGGGAATACAACCATGTCCCCAAAACAGCAAGCTGAGTCTGAAAAAGTGGTTCAGCAGGTTTTGGAAACTTTTCGAAAATACATGCCTTGGTCAGTTTCATTCTTTGGAAATGAACGTCTTTTACCTTTAGTCGATTACATGACATCTCTGATGAAAGAGCAGGGACAGCAAGTTTATATTACCTATCCAGTTACCCTCCAACTCGTGCAACAAGCCGAAACCCTGACTCAGCAAATTCGTGATGGGAATATGCAGAGTGTTGCAGCTGCTTTTGATACCCTCATTCAAATTGTAGATTTAGGCGTAACAAGCCTAGTACGTGAACCTAAAAAGCGTTTAAAATTTAATTTAGTTGTCGATAAAACCCTGAATGGGGTGATCAACATGACGACGCATTTGGGCTATAAACGTTTGGAAAAGTTAGGTACACAGGTCGATCAGACCACAGCAACTCATTATATCAACCACTTTTTGGCCTTCATGCATCAAGCAGCATAATTTAAAAAGATAATAGGAACATAAAGCATGGCCAAACTTGATACTTTGCAAAATAAAGTGGTATGGATTACGGGAGCATCTTCTGGTCTGGGTAAGGCCTTAGCAGGCGAGTTGGCTTTGCAAGGGGCGGAGGTGATTTTGACCTCGCGTCGTTTTGATGAATTAGAAGTAGTTCGAGTGGGTTTGTTAAATCCAGATCATCATTTATCTGTGGTTGCAGATATTACTGATGAAAAGCAGGTACAAGAAGCCTATGAGCAGATTTTAAAAGCGAAAGGGCGAATTGACTGGCTCATTAATAATGCAGGTTTGAGCCAACGTGCTTTAATTGAAGATACGACGATGGCAACTGAACGGGCCATTATGGAAGTCGACTATTTCTCACAAGTGGCGTTAACCAAAACTGTGCTTCCGACCATGCTAAAACAAAAGTCTGGTCGAGTTGTATTTGTGTCGAGTGTGGCGGGTTTATTAGGAACGCAGTACCGTGCAAGTTATTCGGCTGCTAAAGCTGCAATTCATATGTGGGCAAATAGTTTACGTGCCGAGGTCTCAGATCAAGGTGTTGAAGTTTCTGTGATTTTCCCAGGCTTTGTAAAAACTAACGTTTCTTTTAATGCGTTAAATGGTGCTGGACAACCTCAAGGTCATCAAGATGAAGCAATTGAAAATGGTTTAGAGGCAGATGTATTTGCAGAGCAATCTGTAAAAGCATTAATGCAAGGCCAAGAATATATTGTTGTTGGTGGAGCAAAAGAAAAACTAGGGGTTATGGTTTCTCGGATGTCACCAAAACTTCTTTATAAAATGATTCGGAAAACAAAAGTAAAATAAAAAAGTGATTTTGTCGTGCTAAATTGATGGAAAACCCGCATAGAAGGTTCACCATGGATCAAGATTATCACCGTATTTTAGAAGTCATTACGCGTTTTCAATTGGTCTTTGACCAGAAAAATTGGGACGCTTTTGATGAGTTATTGGCAGATCAACTTGAGGTGGACTATTTCCAGTTTAGGGGAGAGCCTTTATGTGTCGTGTCTTGTCATGAATATAAAGGTTCTCGGCAACAGGCGTTGTCGCATCTCAGATTGCAACATAACTTAAGTAATCCGATCATCCGTATTGAACAAGATCGGGCATGGTTAGAATGTAATTATCAAATTTATCGTTTTTCAGAAAATGATTATTTTCATTCGTTTGGTCGTTATTATTTTACTTTGGCAAAACAACAGGGCAGTTGGAAAATTACCGGAATTTGCCAACATTTAACTAAAAATATTGGCAATCCACGCATACATTTTTCTAATGTAGGGCAGTATTAATCTTTTACTGCTGTACCGTAGGCAAAAACTTCGACCATTCCGCCCTGCATTCCTAGTTCGGTTGTACTCAGCCGAACTCCCATAATATGGTTAGCTCCTGCGGTATGGGCTTGTTGTTTTAAACGGACAATCGCTTCACGGCGAGCACGCTCAACTACACTCTCATAACTGGTGAGTCGACCACCCAAAACATTCTTAATGGATGCCAATACATATTTAAAGTAGTCATGAGAAATCACGACATTACTACTAATGAAATGGCCTAGCTGATCACTCGTCGCAAAACGATTCGTATCAATTCTGATATGGGCCAGTCGTTGCTCTTTTTCTAGAAGTTCATTCAAATGTTTTCGTTCAATATGGCGCCCAAAACCCCAACCAATACTGAAAAGAATGAGAAAAATAACAAGCTGAAAAATAAGATTTTCCATTTTCTACCTATGCACTAAATGGATCTGGTAGATGGGGGGCTTGAGGTTGCACAACCACAGCGGTGCCATATACAAATAGTTCGGAAGCACCTTGAGCAATATTTGAAGTTGAAAAACGAATGCCGACAATTGCATTCGCACCAAGTTGCTGAGCTTTGGCAATCATACGATTCATGGCTTCTTGGCGGGATTCTTCTAATAATTCGGTATAACCTGTAAGTTCACCACCCACAATATTTTTTAAACTCGCCATCAAGTCACGGCCAACATGCTTACTACGGACTGTACTTCCATAAACAACATCAAGCTGTTTTAAAATCTGGTAGCCCGGAACACTTTCTAAATTACTCAGTAACATTATTTTTTATCAATCTAAATCTCTTAAGCTTTCAAGATAAGAAATATTCGCATGAGATGCAATAAAAAAGCCCACCGAAGTGAGCTTTTATAGATAAGTTATTTAAAACTTATTGCTTTTTAAGTTCAGCACTTGATGGTTGATTAACCACTGTATCTGAAGAGTTTGCTTTTAAACCGCCACCTAGAGTTTTATATAACTCAATTTGGTTGTTTAAGTTAGCTTGTTGAAGCAACAATAAACCTTGTTCTGCTGAATAAGATGAACGTTGTGCATCAAGAACTGTCAAGTAACTATCAATACCAGCACGGAAGCGAGCATTTGATAATGTGTAGTTGCGGTTAGTTGCTTCTACTAGACGTTGTTGAGCTGTTAAACGTTCACCAATATTGGCACGAGTTGCAAGCGCATCATTAACTTCGCGGAATGCAGACTGAACTGATTTTTCATAATCAGACAATGCAATTTTCTGATCGGTTTCAGAAATTTTTACATTGGCACGACGCGTGCCCCAGTCAAAGATTGGTAAATCCAAGCTTGGACCAATTGACCATGCAAAACCACCAGACTTAAATAAATCACTTAAATCAGTCGATGCGTAACCTGCAGAACCCGTTAAGCTAATTGTTGGGAATAAACGTGCTTTTGCAGCACCAATATTCGCACCAGCAGCGCTTAAGTTATATTCGGCAGCTTTTACATCTGGACGGTTGTTAAGCAAGTCGCTTGGTAAACCAGCTGTATATACATTCTGTTGAGTAATGCGTTTTACAGGTTGGTTTGGCAACAAGTTTTGCGGAATCGATTGACCTGATAACAAGTTCAACAAGTTTTGTGCTTGAGCCATCTGAGTTTTGTAGTTCGCTACATCGTTACGCGCAGTTTCTACAGAAATCTGTGCCTGACGTAGTGGAACTTCACTGTCGATACCCACATCAAAACGTTTTTTGTTGAGGTTGTAAGAGTCTTGCTGTGCTTTAAGCGTTTGCTCTGCAAGCTTTAGATTCGCCGATGCAAAAGAATAGTTCAACCATGCTTGAGCAACCTGACTAATCAGACTGATTTGTGTCGAATCACGTGCACTTTGCGTTGAAAGATAACTATCTAATGCAGCATCTTTCAAGCTACGAACGCGGCCCCAAAAATCAAGCTCATAGGCAGTTACACCCAAACCCACCTGATAGGTAGAGTAGGGGTTATTCGGATCACGGCTTTGAGAAACCTGACGAATTGCACTACCACTTGCTCCGATTGTTGGAAGCTGGTTGTTTTGAGTAATTCGATATTGCTGTTGAGCACGTTCAATATTGAGCGTTGCTGTACGTAAGTCACGGTTGTTGGCAAGAGCCAAATCAATCACTTCGAGCAAACGAGGGTCAGAAAAGAACTGTTTATAACCCTGTTCTGCAATAGACGTACCAGAAGCGCTGTTATATCCATAGCTTTGTGGTATATCGGTTTTCACGACTGGTTCTGGGCCGCGCATGCTTTGACAAGCTGCCAAAGCAAGCGCAAGTGCAGATACCGCAATGCTACGACCTGAAATAGACCATACTTTTTGCATCACGATTTATGCTCCTGAGTGTTTATGGTTTTTGGTTTGTACTTAAAGATACTACGAATCCACACATAGAATACAGGGATAAAGAAGATACCTAAGAACGTTGCACTGAGTACGCCACCGAGTACACCGAAGCCGACTGAGTGCTGACTTCCTGCACCAGCACCTGTTGAAAGGGCAAGTGGAAGTACACCAAAACCGAAGGCAAGGGTGGTCATAATAATTGGGCGTAAACGCATTTTTGAAGCATGTAAAGTTGCATCAAGTAGGTCTTCGCCTTTTTCCTGCAACTCTTTTGCGAACTCAACAATCAAGATCGCATTTTTTGCAGAAAGACCAATGACCGCGATCATCGCTACTTGGAAGTAAATGTTATTTGAGAGATTTGGATCTCCTTTAATAATCATACCCAAGTAAGTCAATACGATTGCACCAATAATACCAAGTGGTACCACAAGTAAAACCGAGAACGGAATAGACCAGCTTTCATATAATGCAGCTAAGCAAAGGAAAACGATTAACAATGAAAGAGCATAAAGGAATGGAGCTTGAGCGCCAGACTCACGTTCTTCAAGTGATAAACCTGTCCATTCATAGTCGAAACCTTGTAAGCCCATAGATGGTAACTTAGCAATAATTTCTTCCATGGCTTTCATAGAATCACCAGAACTTACGCCCGGTGCAGGTGTACCTTGAATGTTAACCGATGACACGCCGTTATAACGTTCAAGACGAGGAGAACCATATGTCCATTCGCCTGTAGCAAATGCAGAGAACGGTACCATTTCACCTTTGCTATTACGTACATACCACTTGTTTAAGTCTTCAGGCATCATACGGCTACCCGAATCACCTTGAACATAAACTTTTTTCACACGACCGCGGTCAACGAAATCGTTAATGTATGAGCCACCCCATGCAATACGCATAGTGTTGTTAATGTCAGCAATGCTAACGCCCATAGCACCAGCTTGAGCCTGATCTACATTAATTTGATACTGAGGCGTATCTTCTTGACCATTAGGACGTACCCCTACAAGACGTTTATCTTGTGAAGCCAAACCTAAAATTGTGTTACGTGCGGCAATTAGTTTCTCATGGCCTTGACCACTTGAATCTTTAAGCTGCAAGTTAAAACCAGCAGTTACACCGAGTTCAGGCATTGCTGGAAGCTGTAATGGCATGATGTAAGATGCGTCTTTGACGATCATGTTTAATGCCATACCGCGCTGAATTAACGCACCAATTTGAGATTCTGGTGAAGTACGTTCACTCCAGTCTTTCAATTTAACGAAACCAATACCAGCATTTTGACCAACACCCGTAAATGAGAAACCTGAAACGGTGAAAATAGATTCCACTGTATCTTTTTCATTCATGAAGAAGTTTGTCATGGTATCAACAACTTTATTCGTACGATCAAGCGTTGCATTCGGTGGTAATTGTACAAGTGTCATGACCACGCCCTGATCTTCTTCTGGTAAGAATGAAGATGGGAGTTTTTGGAACAAGAACACCAATAGGCCAATCACTAAAGCGTAAAGTACGCCAGAGAAGATTTTGCCTTTAAGCATGCGGCTAACACCATTTTGGTAGCTATGCGACATGCGGTCAAAACCGTTGTTAAATCCTCTGAAGAAACGAGCAAAAATATTATTGCTTGGTTCTTTGTTAGGATCATGCTGTTTTAAAATTGTTGCACAAAGTGCTGGCGTGAAGGTTAACGCCACAATTAACGATAAGACCATTGCTGTTACAAGGGTAATCGAGAATTGGCGGTAAATTACACCAGTCGTACCACCAAAGAATGCCATTGGTACGAATACCGCTGTCAATACGCTTGTAATACCAATTAATGCACCAGAAATCTGTTCCATTGATCGTGAAGTCGCCGTGACCGGATCGGTATGCTCTTCACTCATCACACGTTCAACGTTTTCCACTACAACAATGGCGTCATCGACCAGAAGACCAATTGCCAATACCATAGCGAACATGGTTAAGGTGTTAATTGAGAAACCAAAGATATTGATGACAGCAAATGTACCTAACACAACAACAGGTACTGCAAGTGTAGGAATAATGGTTGCACGCCAGTTCTGCAAGAACAAGAACATGACAATAAATACTAAAATTACCGCTTCAATTAATGTGTGTACAACACTTTCAATTGAAAGACGAATAAATGGAGTAGTGTCATAAGCCAGTTTATCTGCAAGGCCTGCTGGATAGTTCTTACGTAATTCGGTTAAACGATGTTCAACAGCATCAGCGGTATCAAGTGCGTTCGCACCAGTTGCAATTTTAATTGCAAGACCACCGGCAGGTTTACCATTAAACTTCGAATCGAACTGATAGTTATCAGAACCTAACTCAACACGAGCAACATCTTTTAAACGAACCTCAGCACCTGATGCTGTGTTCTTTAAGAAGATATTTTTAAATTGCTCAGGTGTTTGCAACAAGCTTTGTGCATTCACTGTCGCGTTAAGCACTTGACCTTGTACTGCTGGTGCTCCGCCTAACTGACCCACAGCAACTTGTGAGTTTTGCGCTTGTAAAGCAGTCGCAATATCACTTGGTGTTAACTGGTAATTAGTCAATTTTGCAGGGTCGAGCCAGATACGCATTGCGTATGAACCACCAAAAACTTGTACCTCACCAACACCAGCAACACGGCTAAGTGGTTCTTTAATTGACGAGTTTACGTAATCTTTAATGTCTGAGTCTGAAAGGGTATTGTCTGGTGAATAGAATGCAATAACTTGCAAGAAGCTTGCACCAGATTTGGTAACCGTCACACCTTGGCGTTGAACATCTTCAGGTAAAAGAGCAGTTGCAGATTGCAGCTTGTTTTGAACCTGAACCTGTGCAATATCTGGATCAATACCTTGTTCAAAGTTTAATTGAATAGAGGCCTGACCGTTACCCGCACTGTTAGATGAAATATAACGTAAACCATCTAGACCATTCATTTGTTGTTCAATGATCTGGGTTACGGTGTTTTCAACAGTTTCAGCCGATGCACCAGGATAAGTTGCAGCAATTGTAACTGTCGGTGGTGCAATCGTCGGATACTGTGCAATAGGCATTTTTGTGAGCGTAAGAATACCCGCCAACATAATGACTAATGCAATCACCCACGCAAAAATGGGGCGATGAATAAAAAATTGTGCCATTCAATCTACCCCTTATGCATTAGATGCTTTCTGTTCTGCTTGAGGTTTACCTGATTGAGCCGGTTTTGTCGCATTTGGAGCTGCACCTTGAGGGGTTGCTGGTTGAGCTTGGTAAGGTTTTGCTGATACTTCTTGCCCTTCTTTAACTTTGGCAACACCATCAACAATCACTTTATCACCAGCTTTGAGACCATTGGTCACAATCCAGTTTTGTCCTTGAACACCAGAAGTTTCAACAGGACGACTCTCAACAGCACCTTTTGCATTCACAGTCATCGCCATAGCTTGACCTGTCGGTAAACGGGTAATTGCAGCTTGAGGAATCAGATAAGCATTTGGAACTACACCCTGAACAATCTGTGCAGTTGTGTACATGCCTGGAAGTAACAGATGATTCGGGTTCGAGAATACGGCACGTAAAGTAATCGTTCCTGTATCCTGATTTACAGAAGCATCAGAGAAAGCAAGTTGTCCTTCGATTGGATAGGTTGAACCATCTTCGAGCTTCAATTTTACTTTCGTGTTGTTACTATTGTCTAAACTACCTTTACTCAATTGTTGACGTAAACGTAATAACTCGGCGCTAGACTGGTTAATATCAACATAGATTGGATCTAACTGTTGAATCGTCACTAAAGGATCAGTTTGGTTTGCAGTGACTAAAGCACCAGCTGTTACAGAAGAACGTCCAGACTGACCAGAAATTGGTGAGCGAATTGTAGAATAACCAAGATCTACATTTGCATTCGTTACTTGAGCTTTTGCAGCAGAAACTTGTGCTTCTGCAACATTAACCTGACCAAGTAAGTCGTCATATTCTTGTCTAGATACAGCGTTACTCGAAACAAGTTGCTTATAACGGTTTAACTTAGTACGTAGGGAAGCTAGATTTGCCTGTTGTTGTAAAAGTGATGCTTTTGCATTTTCGAGCGTTGCATGGTTAGTTCGAGAATCAAGTTGATAAAGAGCCTGACCTTCACGAACATAACTTCCTTCAGCAAACAAGCGTTTTAAAATTACGCCACTTGTTTGAGGGCGAACTTCAGAAATTTGATATGCTGAAGTACGACCAGAAAGTTCAACGCTTTGTTCAACACTTTGTGGTTGAGCAACAATAACACCTACTTCAGCAGGCGGCATTTTCTGAGCAGCAGCAGCTTGCTGTTTCTCATCGGAGCCTTTGCCACAACCAACAAGTGCGATACTTGTTGCTAATGCGCAAGCAGTAAGGGCAGGAGCCCAAAGCTTAGCCGACATCATTGTTCCACCTCGTTAGATAAAATCTAAAAATATATTTGTTTTTTACTTAACCTACTTTGTGTTTGTAATAACCAGAGCCAAAGCAGTGCAATCCAAATAAAACCTATGCCCCAACCGGCGAGTACATCTGTTGGAAAATGAACTCCAGCATATATTCTTGAAAGCCCCATACAGATAAACCAAAGACAGGAGATCAAAATGATAGAAGGAGAGTTAGTGTTGGGCTTATGGCATAACATTATCATTGCCAGACAGGCCAGTGTTGATGCATAAACACTGTGTGCACTTGGGAACGATGCACCGTAACTTTCGACAATATGATATACCTGTGGGGGTCTTGGGCGGTCAACACACCACTTGAGCAGCCAACCCATGGTGATACTGCCAATAACTCCCACGCTAATGAAAATAACAGTAATATATTTTTTATACCATGCCTGATATATACATACCAGAAAGGATAAAAAACATACAAAAGGCATACCACCTACACGTGCCAGAAAGATCGTAATAAAGTTAAGATAATCTGATCGGTGTTCACTTAATATTTGAACGCTCAGGAGATCCATAGATTGAAGTCTTGGTACAAAAAGACCAAGCACACCTAATCCAAAAAAAATACAACCAATAAAAAGCAACATATAGGGCATGTATATACCTTTGCTTATTCAAGCAGTGTCCACTACTGAAAGCCGTTAAAAGTGTACTTGCCAGTACACTTTTTTTCAAGCCTGATAGATCATCGTAAATTCATTTTGAAAATTTTTTAACATTTGGAAAAACAATCACAACAAAATTGACGGAATTCACATTTTGTGTACAAAGCAAAATTCTTAATGTTCTACCTTTTTTCCACTATTTGTTGTCGTATTTTCTTCAAGTTCTAGAGGTTGTTTTGGTGGCCAGAAAAAATCGCTTGGGCGAGTCAGAAAATGGGTCATTACCAGTTTAGCTAAAGGTTTCCATTGTTCAAAGCGAACTCGACGTGCCCGTAGTGCCACAATAATGGTTAAGGTGAAACTAACGAATAAGTTAGTGAGACCAATACATAAAACGCCTAAAAAGGACACGATAATCAGTCCGATATCTGGGCTGCCGTTAATTGTCATTAAACCTTGAATAAAGTTAGCCGAGGCAAACGCAATATGGCGAATATCCAAAGGTAAACCTAAGATAAAGCCTATGGTCCCCATACTCCCTAACATAATCCCGAATAAGAAGTTACCGGCTAAAGCTCCTAAATTTCGCTCAATATATTCAGCAAAACGGTTGAGGCGATCTTGCCCTAACCAGTTTGCTAAACGGCGATGTGCTCTAAGGCGTGGACCGACTTTTCGGTAAACAGCCATATTGTCGAAGTATCCCGCAATAAGGCCTGACAAAAATAAGCAAACTCCGGCTATGGCTGCATGTGGAACTGCCAAAGAGGTGAAGGGATTTAGGCTGTGCAATAAATAAGTTGCTTTAGTATGAGTTAATAAAGGCTCATCAAGATAGAACTGCCAAGCAAAAGTAATGAGCGCGGCAGTAGGAATCGCAATTGAAATATTGCCTAAAATAGCAATGAATTGTGTTCGAATAATATTAATAATCAGAGCTGCTAACTCTGCAATTTGAGCTGTTTTAGAGCCTTTACGCTGTTGTACCGTTGCAGCAAGGGCAGCAGCAGTCATTGCGGGTTGTTTGGTTGCAACTGTGAAATGCAGAACATGAATCAGAATGAACCCTAGAGAATAATTCATACTGAAAGTAAAGGCTTGCATGAGCGGGGCCATGGTCATTCTTGCTGCAAGAATTTTTAAAGATGCCATACAGGCAATAATGACACCTGCTCCAGCGGCAGCTTTATACATGCCCCAGAAACCTTTTGTATCGGTACTTACATAATGTTCGCCTGTTCGGCTAGCATTTTCAGTCACTTGAAAGGCAATAAGTTCACTTGTCGTACTTAATAAAGAGCGAACACTTTTTTCACTGTAGTGCGCCTTGGTTAAATCGGAAATAAGATGTCCTAAAGAGACATATTTTCCTTTACTGTTATCTACAACCAAATAAAGCAGTAATTCAATTCGGTCGAGGCACTGCTCAAGCAACGACAATAAATAAGTCAAACTTAAGCTGACACCAATTCTTTTGGTGGCACGGCGAATCTTTAAAACCACATCCCGACATTGTTCCAGCATAACAAATGCTTGTGATGCATCCGGAGGAGAAATAACTGCAATTTCATGTTCAGAAAGTTCTTGTTTTTTATACTTTTCGATAAACTCAATAATTTCACGGTTCTGAACTAAAAATGGTGATTCATATTCCGTTAATTCCGGTTGAGCATTAATAAATTCAGGGTAAAGGCCAATTCCACTAATTCGATAAGTTAAGACGGTAATTGCTTTAATCATTTCACTTTGAATGACAAGCTTTTCGTCTACATTACTTTGGCTTTGTCCAATAAGACTGAATAAATTTGCCCAATCTTCATCATCAATATTATTGAGCCAGATTTTGTCACTTTCTAAATAAAAAATTCGACCAATTAATATTTTGAGTTGGCTTGCATCTTCGATTAACGGTAAAAAATGTGCTCCGAGTCTTTGCCCGAGTTGGTTCCAGAAACCATCTAAAGACAAAATTCCGCTATCGGCATATAAGCTGACTTGTTTATAGCGATTAATTAGACGTAATAAAAAAGTTTGTAGCAGAAGCGGCGCTGTAGGTGTGCGTAATAGGCTTTCAATTAAAGCCTGTATTTTTTGCTTTATCTCATCCGTATCATGAGGATCGGATGGACGAATGGCATTGACTAATTCAATGATTAGATTTTCGTCAATGACAGCTTGAGTATCCTCAAGCTGTTTCTGTATTTTTAAAAAATGATCTGAAAAATTTATATGCATAGGCAAAATAATATCTATTGTATTCGATGTAACGCAAGCTGAGTTAAGTTAATCAAAGCCTGACGATATGGTGTATCGGGTAGGTTTGATAAAGCTTGCAGTGCTGCTTCTGTTTCTTCTTGGGCACGTTGGTGACAATAATCTAAAGCACCAGACTTCTGTACAATTTCTATAACTTGAGATAATTGGTCCACTCCACCAGTTGCGATACTGCGACGAATAATCGCATGCTCATCACCTGTTGAGTGTGCTAATGCAGAAATTAACGGTAAAGTTGGCTTACCTTCCATTAAATCATCACCAATATTTTTACCTAATGTTTCAGCATCTGAAGTGTAGTCTAAAATATCATCAATAATTTGGAATGCATTACCAAAATGACCGGCAAATAATCTCAAAGGTTCACGATACGCTTCTTGTCCTGCCAAAATAGCAGCGCCTTCTGTAGCCAGTTCAAACAAACGAGAAGTTTTACCGTGAATAATTTTTAAATAAGTTTCTTCTGTTGTATCTGGTTGATGTTGCGATTGAAGTTGTAATACTTCACCTTCCGCAATTTCACATGTACCTGTTGAAAAGTCTTTCAATAAAGTCATGTTGTTTAAATCGACCAGTAAATCGAAAGCACGTGCAATGAGGAAGTCACCGACTAATACGGCTGTCTGATTGTTCCATGTCGCATTTGCTGTAGGTCGACCACGACGAAGCCCAGATTCATCTACCACATCATCATGGACTAATGTCGCAGTATGCAACATTTCAATGATTGCAGCCAGACGCTGTGCGTTTGCCATGTTATCTAGGCCACATGCGCGAGCAGCGAGTAAGCACATGATTGGGCGCATACGTTTTCCGCCAGCCTCAACAACATGTTTGCTGACAGACATGACTAAACCGACTTTTGAGCTAATTCCTTCATTAATCAAGTGATCCATCGCAGCAAAGTCTGAGGCAACAGGCGCAAGAATGTCTTGCTTGAAATCGATGACCATATGAAGAAAAACCCCGTATTGGTAGATAAGTGGCGTTAGTGTATCAAGTAAAGGTGTGTTGCACAGGTTAACAAGTGGCTGATATTAATCATTTCTATTGTCTTTATGCGTTCTTTGTTCTTTATTTAAGCAAAACATGATATTTCCGGCAAAACAATAAATTTAATGACATCAGCATTAATACAACTTGTTCTTGTCGCAATTTGTGTCTGGAACTGTATTTTAATTTTCATTCAGAATCAATGAAAACTGCTAAATTCCAATCTAAGCTGCTTGTTGATTTTGTAAAAATAGGGCAATAGGCTTTACTGATAAACAGAAAATACTTGTCGTTTGATCAAATTTCACTTAAAATCTGTCGCCTTATATAACCCCAGTGGCGAACGTTTTAAGATCGATATATCCCTTATCGGCACGACGACACGGGCTAATTGGAGTACATTATGTACGCAGTAATCCAAAGCGGTGGTAAACAGCACCGTGTAGTTGAGGGTGAAACCCTTAAAGTTGAATTATTGAAAGCTGAATCTGGCGCGACTATTACATTTGATGATGTATTAATGGTTGTAAACGGTGACAGCATTCAAATCGGTGCTCCAGTTGTAGCTGGCGCTAAAGTAACTGCAGAAGTGGTTGGTCATGGTCGTCACGACAAAATCCGCATTATCAAAATGCGTCGTCGTAAACATTACCGTAAACAACAAGGTCACCGTCAATGGTTCACTGAGTTGAAAATTACTGGTATTTCAGGCTAATCACGAGGAGTAAGAGACATGGCAACTAAAAAAGCCGGTGGATCGACGAAGAACGGTCGTGATTCAAACCCAAAAATGTTAGGTGTTAAAATTTACGGCGGTCAAGCTGTAACTGCTGGTAACATCATCGTTCGTCAACGTGGTACAGAGTTCCACGCTGGTGCAAATGTTGGTATGGGCCGTGACCATACTTTATTTGCTACTGCTGACGGCGTAGTAAAATTCGAAGTGAAAGGTCAATTTGGCCGTCGCTACGTAAAAGTTGAAACTGTTTAAGTTTTAGCTTCAAAAAAAGCCCACATTTTGTGGGCTTTTTTTATGGAATCTAATCTGGTTTATCTTCATCATGATGAATGAAATTCTACAAACAACATGAATAACATAACAAAATATCTTATTTTCTCAATGATTAGCACAGAGTTTGTCGGTTAATATGAGTCTTGAATTAAGAGCTTGCTAAGTTTCATAACTTTGAAAGATGGCAAGTTGTCTTACAGCAACTAAAAAGGTGATGACATGAATATGCTTCGTAAAACTATGTGTGCTATTACACTCAGCGCGTCAGTGCTTGCTCCTGTAATGAGTACTACAGTGTTTGCTGCGCCTGTAGCAGCACCGGAGCAACAGGCAATTGGGAACCTGGTTAATCAGTTATCAGGATTACAGCGTTTGACTGCCGATTTTGAACAAACAACTAAAGCCAATACAAAAACTGTGGCACAGAAAAAGAGTTTAAGTGCACAGCATATGAACCAGACATTTAAAGGCTCAATGAAAGTTGAACGCCCTGGGAAATTTTATTGGGAAACGGTGAGTCCGTCTAAACAAACGATTGTAACGAGTGGGAAAACAGTTTGGATTTATGACCCAGATTTACAACAAGCTGTACGTCAAAGCTTAGATGATCAGGTTGCAGATACGCCAGCGTTATTACTCTCTGGTAACACCAATCAAATCATGAAGTCTTATCGTGTAACGCAACCAGATAAATCAAAACTCTATTTCACATTATTCCCTAAAAAAGAAGATGGTGCTTTCCAAAGCTTAACGATTAGTTTTGGAGCAAATAAAGCGCCTACACTTATGGTGTTACAAGACTCATTAGGTCAAACCACCTATGTTCGTTTCAAAAACGTGAAAGTAAATGCTTCAATTCCAGCATCTGTCTTTAACTTTACGCCACCAAAAGGTACAGATGTTATTGACCAATAATTAATTCTTCTCAAAAAAGCTACCTTTCACGGTAGCTTTTTTTATATTAGAGAGATAGATACATTTTTTAACCCCGTCTTATTCTTACGCTTTGTATAGTGATAGAGGTAAATTCATGGGGATTATTATGCGACTTTACGATAAAAAAATTATTTGTATTCTTCCATTAATGGCTGCAATGGCAATTGTGAGTGGTTGCCAACCAAAGTCGGCAGCTAAAGAGGAGCAAGCCGCTTCGACTGCAAAAGTTAAAGAGACAAAAGAGGTTGGCGTGCCTGTAATTCAGGCAAAAGTAATCCCAGTAAAATTGCCGAAATCAAAAGTTTGTTTAGAAGATGGGTGTACTGAGTATGACTTTCAAACAGTACAAACCAATCAGAAGTGGATTAATGATTACTTTACCAATCGTATAAAGAAAGCAGATCCGAATGCTTTTGCAAATTTAGCTGATCAGCCAGTCGATGTACCTGAAGGTGAGCCTCGTTCGAGTCAAAGTGCAATTTATGTCCGCTATTTGGGGCAAAATTATAACCTTGCAACTTTTGCGTTACAGACCTATTCATATTCTGCTGGTGCAGCACATGGCATGTCTCATCAAGAATTTGTGACTTTTGATTTATTAAATAAAAAGCACATTACTGTTGCCGAACTTATTCAGCCAGATGTTGAAAAACAGTTAGTTGATGCGCTTTTTGATGCGAATACCAATTGGCTTCAAGAGCACAATATCAGCCGTGAAAAACTGCAATTAAGTGATAATTTCTACTATGGCGCAAATGGGATTGTTTTTGTCTATCCAATTTATGAGTTGGCTTCTTATGCTGAAGGAATGTCTGAATTAACGCTGCCGTATTTTGAAGCTAGTAAATTCATTAAACCTGAGTATTTACCGAGTGTGCCAAACTATAAGTTCTAAAATAGGTGATCTATTCTAACAATTGTGTGAAAGCTATTCGTTATGAAGATGATCACTATATTTTTTAGTGTGAAGGCCTTACACTATAGCCAGTTTTTTACCCATATTATGATTGATTATGATCGACCCTAAGTTACTCAGAAATAATATTGAAGCCGTTAATGCGGCTTTGGCAAAACGTGGTGTTCAATTAGATGTTCAAGAATGGGCTTCTTTAGAAACTCGCCGTAAAGACTTGCAATCAAAAACTGAAAAATTGCAGGCAGAACGTAATGCCGGTGCAAAACAAGTGGGTCAGATTAAAAAATCCGGTGGCGATGCTTCTGAAATCATGGCGCGTATGCAAGCCATTGGTGATGAAATCAAAGCTGCTGAAGTTGCTTTGTCAGAACTACAAAACGAGATTGAGCAAAAAGCGCTTAGCATCCCTAACTTACCAGACGAATCTGTTCCTGCTGGTAAAAATGAAGATGATAACGTTGAAATCTCAAAATGGGGCACGCCTCGTCAGTTTGATTTTGAAATCAAAGATCACACCGATTTAGGTGAGTGGATGGGCGGTTTAGAGTTCGAAACAGCTACTAAATTGACTGGTTCACGTTTTAGCGTATTGAAAGGTTCTTTAGCACGCTTACAACGTGCGTTAACGCAGTTCATGCTTGATACCCATACATTAAAAAATGGTTATACAGAAGCTTATGTGCCTTATTTGGTAAATGCTGATTCACTACGTGGTACTGGTCAGTTACCAAAATTTGAAGAAGATTTATTTAAACTTCAAGGCGAAAAAGAATATTACCTCATCCCTACAGCAGAAGTTCCAGTTACTAACTTCGTTCGTGATGAGATTATTGATACCGAACGCTTGCCATTAAAATACGCTGCACATACGCCTTGTTTCCGTAGTGAAGCAGGTTCTTATGGTCGTGATACGCGTGGTTTAATTCGTCAGCACCAGTTTGACAAGGTTGAAATGGTGCAAATCGTTAAACCTGAAACCTCTATGCAAGCACTTGAAGAACTCACTGCACATGCTGAGGGCATTTTACAGGCACTTGGTTTGCCATACCGTAAAATTTTGCTCTGTGGTGGTGATATGGGTTTTGGTGCGACTAAAACTTACGACTTAGAAGTTTGGGTTCCAAGCCAAAATACTTACCGTGAAATCTCAAGCTGCTCTAATATGGGTGATTTTCAAGCACGCCGTATGAAAGCACGCTACAGAATGGATCAAAAGAAGACCGAATTGGTGCATACTTTAAATGGTTCTGGTCTTGCGGTTGGACGTACTTTGCTTGCTGTAATGGAAAATTACCAACGTGAAGACGGTTCTATCGAAGTTCCAGAAGTATTACGCCCATATATGGGTGGTTTAACATTTATTGATTAAGCTTTGCATCTAAATTGTGCACGGTTTTTGCTTAAACATAATCAGATGATTAATGTAGAGGTTTAAGGTGGATATTTTTCCAATCTCTTTAAAGTTGCAAGAGCAACGTTGTCTGATTGTGGGTGGTGGGCATATTGCGTTGCGCAAAGCAAACTTATTAGCGAAAGCGGGAGCAGTAATTGATATTATTGCTCCTGCGATTGAAGAGCAGCTTTTACAGTTAGTCAAAACGACAGATGGACAGTATTTTGCTGAGTCCTTTGTCGAAAAAATATTAAATACCCCTTATCGCTTAGTGATTGCTGCGACTAATGATGCGCAAGTGAACAAAGGCGTTTTTGAACAATGTGAAGCGCGTAATTTGCTGGTTAATAGTGTAGATGATATTCCACACTGCCGTTTTATGGTTCCAGCGATTATTGATCGTTCTCCATTGATCATTTCTGTGGCTTCAAATGGTGCATCGCCAGTCTTATCTAGACAACTTCGTACTCAAATAGAAACAATAGTTCCTCATGGTATGGGTAAGTTGGCTGAGTTTTCAGGTCAATGGCGTAAGCAGGTAAAAGAAAAGATTACTAACCCCGATGAGCGCCGAATCTTTTGGGAAAACTTATATGCCAGTCCATTAAAAGAACAAGTTTTTAATGACAATCTGGACGTTGCAAATGATTTAATTCAGCAAGCCTTAACAGAATGGACCGCACCTAAAGGTGAGGTTTACTTGGTAGGTGCTGGGCCGGGTGACCCTGAGCTACTGACATTAAAAGCATTACGTCTTATGCAACAAGCAGATGTTGTGATTTATGATCGTTTAGTATCTGAACCCATCTTAGAACTTTGTCGCCGTGATGCGACTAAGATTTATGTCGGTAAAGCCCGTTCAAATCACTCGGTTCCACAAGACGGTATTAATGCTTTACTGGTTGAATATGCTCAACAGGGAAAACGCGTTTGTCGTTTGAAAGGTGGTGATCCGTTTATCTTTGGGCGTGGTGGTGAAGAGATTCAAGAGCTGGTTGAAGCAAATGTCACTTTTCAAGTAGTACCCGGTATTACGGCAGCATCAGGCTGTTCCGCTTATGCGGGTATTCCGCTAACACATCGTGACTATGCACAAAGTGTACGTTTCTTAACTGGGCATTTAAAGGAAGGTTCACCTGAACTTCCTTGGAATGAACTGGTTTATGAAAATCAAACTTTAGTTTTATATATGGGATTGGTTGGATTAGAGCGCATTTGTGAGCAACTTATTGCTCATGGTCAACGTGCTGATATGCCAGTTGCTTTAATCTCTAAAGGAACCACACCAGAACAGAAAGTTATCGTTGGAACATTAGCCGATATTGCGACTAAAGTGTCTGAACATCATATCGTAGCGCCGACTTTAACCATTATTGGTGAAGTAGTGAGTTTACGTGAACAGTTAAAATGGCAATAAGTTCATCTGAATTTATTGTTTATTATTAAAGTCGAGAAAATTTGTGATTCATGTTGTCCTATACGAGCCTGAAATTCCTGCCAATACAGGCAATATCATTCGTTTATGTGCTAATACGGGCGCACAGTTGCATTTAGTCAAACCCTTGGGTTTCGAGCTAGATGATAAAAAGCTCAAGCGTGCAGGATTGGACTATCATGAATGGGCGCGTATGCAGATTTGGGACAATATTGAACTATGTCTTGCAGACTTAAAAGCTAAAGGTGTTGAGCATGTTTTTCCGCTCACTACTAAAGGTTCTGCAACCCCGCATACAGTTGATTTAAATCGACCTGTGGCTTTATTGATGGGGCCGGAAACGCGTGGTTTGCCTGAGCATGTTCGCTTAATGTTTCCGCAAGAACAATGGATTCGATTGCCGATGGCTGAAAATTCAAGAAGTTTAAATTTGTCTAATGCAACAGCCGTCATTGTTTATGAAGCATGGCGTCAGCAAGGTTTCAAAAACTTAGGATAAATAACTAAGTTTTAAATAAAAATAAGGCCACTATTGTGGCCTTATTTGTTTTTGGATTCCTTATTTAGGGAAAACCACACCACTTGCTAAATCATAGTTAGTGGGTGAGTTGGTATAGATCGATCCAAGTCGAACAGCAAAGAACCATCCTAATTTACCTTGATCTTGAATTCGATTTTCAACGAGATATGGCTCATCTAATTCAGATACTGCATCTTCAATAAATACTTTATATTCAACAGGTCCTGTATTTTCACTGTCACGTTCAAATAGATAACCATCAACATTAAAGAAGCCAAGATTGTTATTTGCATCAACAAGTCTATAACCCTCTGCAGCCTGCTCTTTAAGAAGTTTTTCAAGTTTTATTGCATCATCTTTATTAAATGGAATATGTTGTGGAACTTCAAAATAACGATAAGCATAAGTACCGTTATGCGTACTACTATTTACACATGTTGGTACGTAGAATGTGCCATTTGTTGTACCGTTATTGGTAAATGTCGAGTTTGCGTAGAGTAATTTGCAACCTTGCGCACCCAATTCATTGAAAGCATTTATGATGCTAGTCCGAGAAGTATTTGTTAAGAATCGGTTAGAGTAAGTATAAGTTGCTGGTTTTTTATCATTTTTCACAAATAAATATTTGTCTGTGTTTGATGCCACTTCTCCAAATGAAAGTTTATATATATAGCCTAAGCTACCTTGTTTGTTTAACTCATTGACCCATAGTAAATAGCGGTTGGCTACTGAAGTGGTTTTTACATCAACCGTTTTATAGGTATATGTGTCCGTGGATTTATTGTTTTTTACATATAAATTTTTATACAGCGCAAAGCTACCGTCAGGGTTATCTAAACTGACTGATGGAGTAAGAAGGGCATAGCCTTGGCGTCCTTGGTCATTAAATTGATTTAATACATCTGCCCAAGATTCTTTATTATCTCCTAATCTATAACTTGCTGTTGCCAATACTTGGGTTGGCTTTTGCATACTTGCTGGTGGAGTTGTTTTTGTAAAGCATGTATTTATGAGATCAAAGTTTGCTTGCTGTAGATAATTATGTATTGCATTTGGCTGATCTGTAGGTACTAAACAGAATTGATTTGCGTTTTTAAAGCCTAGAATGGCTGGTTGTTTCTGAGTTAGTTTTCCTGCAACTACAAGTTGCCAATCTACCTTGTTATAACTTGAAGTTTGTACAGTTTGCGGTGCTCCAATATTTGAAACCAGACTAAAATCTTCAGCTTGGCGATAACTTGCCACAATGTTACCTGTACAGTTCGCTTCATTCTCATAACGTACAGTTTCACTCGTAAATCGAACACTATTATCAGAAACTTTAATAACATTCATTTTTAGAGCAGAGCCATTAATACACGCTCCTTTACCTGCTAGCCAACTTCCAACGAAGCGATCTGCTACCGTTGTTGGTGTTGGTGTTGGTGTTGGTGTCGGTGTCGGTGTCGGTGTTGGTGTCGGTGTCGGTGTTGGTGTTGGTGTCGGTGTCGGTGTTGGTGTCGGTGTCGGTGTTGGTGTTGGTGTCGGTGTCGGTGTCGAATCATTATCGTCAGATCCGCACCCACTTAATGCTATAAAAATCAAAGCAATGCTGCTTCCTTTTACTATGTTATTCATCACACAAGCCCTTTTTTTATAAAAATGTGAAAATTTAACATTTTTAAAATAGATCAATTATAATGCAGTTGTAAAGATCAAATTTGAAAAAAAGGTTCAACATGGCAGCTTATAATCAAATTGAAATATTCCAACAAAGCCAGAAATGGTTTGATCAGTTGCCATTTGAATGGAAAAAATGGCTTGAAGAAAATTTAGAAAAAGGATGTTCGATTGAGCAATTAATCGATGTTTTAAAAGAAAATGGATTTGGGTTAACGTTTCAAACGAGTGAGCCGAATTCTCTAAGCTTATCTGACCAAGACCAGGAATGGATCATTGAACAAGTTTTGAATGAGGTACCATCTGCGGAAATAGTGAAAAGATTAGTAGAGCAGGGGCTTCATCGGCAAAAAGTAGAAGAATATTTAGGTAATTTAGAAAATAATCAGTTATATAAAATTCTTAAGAAAAAGCACCACCAATTTAAGAAACGTGAGTGGTTAATAGAAACTTTAGACCAACTGGCCCAGCTAGATTCGAATTACTGTAAAGAAATACCTTCAATCCCTGCGCCGATCTTCTCAGATTTTATTAAAGATTATTACAGTCAACATCGTCCTGTGATTTTGAAAAAAGGGGTAGAGCACTGGCCTGCTTTACATAAGTGGACACCTGAATATTTTGCAACTCGATTTGGCCAGCATTTAGTTGAAGTTCAAATGAATAGAAATAAAGATGAGCAATTTGAAAGGCATTCTCCTTTGTTAAAGCAGACGATGAAAATGTCGGAATTCGTATCAAAAGTTATGTCTGTCGAAGCTAGCAACGATTTCTATATGACTGCAAATAATGCGACCAATAGTCATAAAATGCTTCAGGAGTTATTTTTAGATATAGGCGATTTTGCAGACGGGTACAGCAACTTGGCTTTAAAAGATGAGCGTAGTTTTTTATGGTTCGGACCGAAGGGAACCTTTACGCCCTTACATCACGATTTAACGAATAATATGTTAGTTCAAATTTATGGGCGCAAAAAAGTAACTTTGATTCCGGCTTTGCAAGTACCTCATCTATATAACGATCATTGGGTGTTTAGTGAGCTGAGTAATGCAAATGAAATTGATTTTAAAAAATATCCTTTAGCAAAATCGATTACCCCAGTGGAATGTATTTTGAATGCAGGGGAAGCTTTGTTTATCCCTATTGGTTGGTGGCATAGTGTAGAAAGTCTGGATGTTTCAATGAGTATTTCTTTTACCAATTTTAATGCGCCAAATCATTTTGTTCATCGGTTTCCAAAGGGGGCCTAAGAATGAAAATTGCATCTTAAACCGTTCAGTGTGACAATTGCTCAGCTCATACTGTTTTTCAAAGATGAAGGAAAATTGATAACCTATGTCGACACTCCAAACGAATAATGCAGAACTTAACCAAAAGCAGGTATTGCAGTTAATGGAATATCTGACGCAATGGTTAATTCGTTCGGGAGTTGGATATAACGACTTTGTTACTGCTTTAAAACCCGTTTTCTATCAGCAGTCTTTAGCTGAGCTAGAACGTATAGATCAAAAAACTACTGATTCGGCAGTTAGTCTACTTTCTGGTTTACATCGTAAGGATGTTAATGCTTTTAAAAAAGCGACACAGGCTGGGCAGCCTTTAACTGAAGCAAAAGTAGCAGAGCCAGTGAGTGTTCCTGCTCGGGTGATTGGTTTATGGCTTGCAGAGGGCTTAGCAGAAAAAATTCCTTTTATTAGCCAAGATCAGATTAGCTTTGAAAGTTTGGTAAAGAAAGTTTCAACCGAAAAACATCCAAGATCTATTTTGAATGAACTTGAGCGTTTAAATATAGTGAAAGAAGAAGAAGGCCTTGTGGTGTTGCAGCAGCGTAGTTTTATGCCTGATGTAGAGCAATTCGAGGTTCGAAAATTATTAACGAATAACTTAGAGGCACATTTAGCTGCCGGGGTTCATAATTTATTTCAGCCAGAAAAAGAACCCTATTTAGAACAAGCAATTTTTGCTGATGAACTAACAGATGAATCGATCACTTTACTCAAAGAAGCAAGTTTACGCTTATGGGAAGATCTATCACTACAAGTACTCAAGTTAGCCATTGAACGTTGTGCACTCGATGAAGGAAAAGAGGGTGCAACCAAAACTTTCCGTTTCGGAGCTTATCAATATGACCAAAACAACTTATAAAAAATTAATAATATCCATGAGCTTCATTATGATAGGCAGCCTTTTGACTGCTTGCGGAGAGGATTTATTCGCAGGTGGTGCCAGTTTGGGTGGGTCAGGATATCCAACTAAACCCGGTAAACCAGGTGATTATGAAACCCCGGCTGATGGAGATAAAGGTGACTCAAAAGATAATGAAATTTGGTTACCTGCACCAAGTGAAGATGACTGTAATGGCTTGCATCGTAAATTAGAATTTCTTAATAATGTAACAAGAGAACCAATTGAAAAAGAAACGGTTTTTAAATACGCGCAGCAATTAACTTTGAACGGTACTCTTGCTTTACAGATTACTCAAACGAATATGGGCCCAGAAAAAATACAAGAACGACAACCCGCTTGTCATGTACCTTTAGAACTCTATTTACTTGGAAATACCAAACGTTCTTATCCGGAAAATGATTGTAAAGAGACTCAAATATATGAGTATCAACCTGCTGAAACAAAAACTTTTATTGTCAATTATCCCGCATTTGAAGTCATGAATGGTACTTGGAAATATGGTCTGGAAAGTACCTATTTGAAAAATAATCAGGAGTTAAAACAATGCGAACCTTTAACGATTCAATTTAAAATAAGTGCGCCACCTGATCCGATTAAAATCAATTAAGTTGAGTCACCTTTAAGATAAGAACAAAGCCTAATCGATAAAGTTCAATAAAATTTTAAAGAAAGTTTGAGTTAAGCTTGCTCTAGCACTTTTTCATCATAAGTTATTTGGGCTGCTAAAACCTGCTCAATATTGGTTTCGGCCCATTCCTTTAATTGGAACGCCATTGAAGCTACATTTTGCCCTAAAGAAGTCAGTGAGTAATCAACGCGAATTGGGGATGTATTCTGGATTTTACGCTCGATGAAACCGTCTCTTTCCAGCATTTTTAACTTCTGTGATAAGACCTTAGGGGAAATGCCTTGAATATTCTTTTTGAGCAGATTGAAGTGTTGAGTTTCTTCTTCAAGAACGTTTAAAATCAATAAAACCCATTTATCTGCAATTTTTTCAAAAAATAGACGGGCAGGGCAATGTTGTTGAAAAATATTATATTTTAGACATTCATTCATACCATTCACCTATAATTTTTTGAAAAATTACACTAGTTACCAACTAGTAACTAATTGACACCTAGTTTCTAAAATATATCATAAAGTGGAATTTAATAAAACAAAGGTTTGCTCCCATGTCTAACTCTAATATCGCGGTTGTATATTTCTCTGGTTACGGCCATACAAAAGTTGTTGCTGAAACGTTCGCAAACGAGATTAATGCTCAGCTCATTCAGATTGATCAGGAAGGAAATATTACTGATCAAGATTGGCAGACATTAAATGATGCGAAGGGGATTGTTTTTGGTGCGCCGACTTATATGGGTACAGCGCCATGGCAGTTTAAAAAGTTCGCTGATGCAACTTCAAAAGTATGGTTTACACGTGGCTGGCAAGATAAAGTATTTGCAGGTTTTACAAACAGCGCGAGCTTAAATGGGGATAAACAAGTAACTCTTATCCAATTACAAACTTTAGCAGCACAGCATGGTGGGATTTGGGTGAGTCTTGGTTTATTACCAGCAAATACAAAAACTGCAACACGTGAAGATGTAAACAACTTAGGCGGTTCAGTAGGGCTTTTAGTTCAATCGCCTTCAGATGCAAGTGTAGAAGAAATTCCGACAGGTGATCTGGAAACAGCAAAAGTTTATGCTCAACGTGTACAAAGCATTGTGAATAAAATTTACGGTTAATTCGACCATAAAAAAGGCGCTTAAAGCGCCTTTTTTATTACTCATGCTCGTTATGTTGCGGAGCATTATATTTGAACCCTTTGGTTTTATAGGCAAGATAACCTACACCAATAACGGCCCAAGCTAAGCCAATTTGTAAGGCAAGCTTATCAATCTCTAACCACATCATAAATACACTGGCAAAACCAAGCGTTGGTATAACAATATAATTGATGATGTCTTTAAGCGTTTTATTCTTGCCATCTCTTAATGCATAGCGAGAAATCACAGAGAAGTTAACAAAACTAAAAGCAGTTAAGGCGCCAAAACTAATCAAGTTAACAATATGCTCAAGATCTAAAAAGCCAGCAGATAACGCAACTACACCAACAATAAGAATGTTGTAAGTTGGAGTATGCAATTTTGGACTGATATGACCAAATAATTTCTTGTTGATAACCCCATCGCGTCCCATCACATACATTAAACGTGATACACCTGCATGGGCAGAAATACCTGATGCCATCACAGCGACTACAGCAAAATATAAAACCAAAGTTTTAAACATCAGACTACCAATCGCAGCGACCATCACAGGCTGTGATTCATCTAGAGGATTAAAGTAAGTGTTTGGGTTACTTGGGAAATATAATTGGATGAAGTAAGTACTTACAATGAAAATAATACCTGCAAGTAATGCTGTAGAAAAAATAGCTTTTGGTAGCGTTTTTTCTGCATCTTTTGTTTCTTCAGCAAGAGAAGATAAAGCATCAAAACCGGTAAAAGAGAAGCAGAGTACGGTCGCGCCCGCAATTAAAGAACTGACAGACGTCATATCGTTCCAAAAAGGAGTTAATGACCACAATGCCACTTTATCTGGATTTAAAGTTCCATCTGCATATACACCTTGAGTAAGTAGAATGTATACCTGATAAACGAAATAAAAAATTACGCCTAGCTGAATAACAACGATCGTACTGTTAAAACGTGCGACAAATCGTGCACCAAATAAGTTAATAACAGTCATTAGGGTCGTTAAACCAATCACCCATAACCAGTTATTTACTTCTGGAAAAAGAGCTCTTAGGTAAATATCTGCCAAGATAATATTAACAAGCGGTGACAGTAGATAGTCTAACCAAGAAGACCAACCCACCATAAAGCCAACATTAGGATGAATTGATTTTTGAGCATACGTATAGGCCGACCCAGAAGAAGGGTAGCGCTTAATCATATGTCCATAACTGATCGATGTTAATAAGATTGCGACTAATGCAAAAATGTAGGAAGTTGGTACATGACCACCACTTCGTTCTGACACTAAACCAAAAGTATCAAATAACGTTAATGGCTGAATGTAAGCTAAACCAATAATAACAATATGCCAAAGTACAAGATTCTTTTGAAGCTTGCCTGTTGGTTTAGTCCCAGATAAATTTGTCAACGGCGTTATCCTCATAATCGTTGATCAAGGATCAGCTTGGTGTTAAGGATCGTTTGAGACGAACGATCCCCCCTACAGAAAAAGATAAAGTGCGCCAATCTATCCTAAATTGATATAAATTGTCAGTACTTTCATCTATTTTTTAGCAAATTTTTTGCCATATATTCCAAATAAAATAATGAATAAAAATTCTTATTCATAAAAAAGGTCTGATTTAATATATAAATCAGACCTTTATGATGCTTTTTGGAGTTTAACTTGTCGAATTACCAAGCTTTTTCTAAGATATCTCGGATATCTTTTAAGCTTGCTTCTTTCGGGTTATAAATAATTGAGCCATCATTTAGTGCTTTTTCTGCAACTTCATCAAGCTGTGCCTCAGTTACTTTACCTGTTTCACGTAAAGTGCGTGGTAACTTTGTTAAAGTAAATAGGCGATCACGCATTGCTAAGATAGTCGTAATTGCTCTATCTGCGCGCTGGCTTGCTGGAGTTTGTGCATAAATATCTGCACCAGCGAGTGGCAATAATAACTCGCCAATTTTCTGACCATTTACTTGTTTATTATATTCAAGCACATATGGTAAGAATAAATTCATGCATAAACCGTGAGGCAGGTGAGCAACAGCACCTAAAGCATGCCCTAGAGAGTGAACTAGGCCGACCATTGAGTTAGAAAATGCAATACCTGCCATTGTTGAAGCTTGAGCTAGCTCTAAACGGCCTTGAGCATCATTTGGGTTTTCTAAAACATTAAACAGATTTTCACTGATCTTTTTAATTCCAGCACTTGCATAAGCATCGCTCAATGGATTGGCAGCCATACATGTATATGCTTCAACACAATGCGTTAAAGCATCCATACCTGTCATTGCAGTTAAATGAGGAGGCAATGTAAGCGTCATGCGTGGATCTAAAATTGCAGCATGTGGCATTAAATAATAAGAAGCGAATGCTAACTTAACATTCTTTTGAGTATCTGAAACCACAGCGACCATCGTTACTTCTGAGCCAGTACCCGAAGTTGTTGGAATCACAAAAAATGGTTTTAATGGTTTCGGTAGGTTATGAGCACCTGCATATTGCAATAAGTCATTTCCACCTTCAGATACCAAAATGTTGGTTGCTTTAGATGTGTCTATAACTGAACCGCCACCTACAGCAATAATCGCGTCACATTTGTTTGTACGATAAGCTTCTGCTGCAAGACGAACGACTTCTAAACTCGAATCGGGTGGTACATCATCAAAAACATGGCCAATGACAGCATCAGTTGTACTAAATGCAGCTTCAATTGGATTTAATAGCCCATTTGCTCGAACACCCTTATCAGTAATGATAAGAGGGCGTTTTGCACCTAAAGTCGCAAGCTCAAAAGGAATATGTTCTAGCGCAGCATTACCAGCAATGACTTTTACAGGACAAAAAAATTCGTAATATGGTTTAGCCATGTTATGCGCTCCGCTTGAAATAGGACTTGGCTACTTTTAAGTAAATATTTGCAGCCTCGTTGAATTTTTCTTTTAGGGTAAGTTCGGTTGGGTATTCTTTGACTGCTAGGGAAGCAACCAATTTAGGTAAAATAAGAGATTCCATTTTATTTAGGCAGCGTACCAAGCGGATCGCAGCAGATACATCACCATCGGCAATCATTCGGTCATTGGCAAATGCCTGAGCAGTACTTTCTTGAAAAGAAAACACTAAAAAGGCATGAGTGACATGTTTGAATGTAATCGTTAAGTCTGGTTTTTTTTCAGCTCTTTCAAGTAGCTCTAACTGTTTGTCTTCTGTCACTCGAGCAAAAAATGCTGGTCCATTTGGGAAAACATTCATTGAAAGTACAAAGTGAACAGGAAATTTAGATACTTCCTCTTGTATTTCATTGTCCACTTGACTTGCCATGACTAAGCCACGACCAATAACATCCATCATGAGCTTAACGTAGGCAAGTTGCAGAGTCGGCTTTACCGCTTTTGTCGAAATCACTCGCGTATCCCTTGTTAAAATTATGCGAAAGCAAATTTAGAGTAATTACTCTAATCCATTTTTATTTCATCGCAAAGCGATTTATTCATATTTGACTTTAGGGTCATTAAAGTACCCAGTGCTATTAATATACTCAATAAAGTCCTGACAAAGTTGACCAAATGATGGATAAGGAGTCACTAAATCTTGTATACGTACCATTTCTAAGCCTGCATAGCCGCAAGGATTGATGGTCTGGAACCCAGTTAAGGCACAGTCCAGATTTAGTGCTAACCCATGGTAACTACGGCCACGACGAATTTTAAAACCTAAGGAACCAATCTTGCGGCCATCTACATATACTCCAGGTGCATCAGGCTTGGCATAAGCTTCAATTCCATACTTTTTCAAAACATCTATCATGAATTGTTCAGCAAAACTGACCAATGTACGTACGTTCCATTTTAGACGATTAAGATCAAACATGAAGTAAGCAACGAGTTGACCTGGACCATGCCAAGTCACTTGCCCGCCACGGTCAGTTTGTACTATAGGAATGTCTGATGAAATTAGGATATGTTCTGGTTTACCAGCTTGACCTTGAGTTAAGACATTATGATGTTGAAGTAACCATAACTCATCAGGCGTATCTTCATTACGTTCGTTTGTTAAGAGTTTCATGGTTTCAAATTTGCTTTGATAATCTTGTAAATCGTTCCATTGCCGAATAATCAAGTTGGGTTTATCAAGGCTCATCACAAAATATTCCTATAAGTTAGTTCATGCGGCGCCAGTTAATATCTGCAAGATAGAAGCCGAAAACCTTGTAATTTTAAAGGATTTTATAAGAGGAATTCTAAATATTTGTATGGTTTTTTCACGATAGATTGGTTTTAAAATTTCCAAAAAAATACCACAGTAAGAATGTCTGACTGTGGTATTGATTGAAGAACTTAAAATTAAAGCGCAGTTCTAATCTGCGGACAAGCAGCCAAGTCAGCATAAAGTGCATGAACTTGTTCTAATTCTTCAAAGCGCAATTGTGCTGTTAAAGAATGATACTTGCCGGTGCGAGATTCTTGAACTTTTAGTGTTGTATGGTCGAAGTCTGGAAAATGTTTTACCAAAATATCGAGTACAGCAACACGTAATTCTTCACCCGCATCGCCAATAAGTTTAATTGGATAATCCATCGGAAATACCCAAAGATGTTCTTGTAGTTCGCGAGATGGAGTGCGGTCTAACATAAGTTACCTCATGATTTGAAACGCCTGCATCATCGCAGGCGTTTATAGCTCTTTCTATTAAATGGGGCTTGGTTTTGAAATTTCAAGCTTTCAAAACTTAGTCATTTTCAAGGAAAGAACGCAAGTGTTCAGAACGAGAAGGGTGGCGCAATTTACGCAACGCTTTCGCTTCAATCTGACGAATACGTTCACGTGTTACGTCAAACTGCTTACCCACTTCTTCTAGTGTATGATCGGTTGGCATATCAATACCAAAACGCATTTTCAAGACTTTTGCTTCACGTTCAGTTAAGTTTTCAAGTACTTCGCGTGTTGCTTCTTTTAAGCCTTCTGAAGTCGCAGCATCAATTGGAGAAGTGATGTTTTGGTCTTCAATGAAATCACCAAGATGCGAATCTTCATCATCACCAATTGGAGTTTCCATTGAAATTGGTTCTTTGGCAATTTTAAGTACCTTACGAACCTTAACTTCGTCCATTTCTAAACGTTCACCTAATTCTTCAGGTGTCGGTTCACGGCCCATTTCTTGTAACAATTGACGAGATACACGGTTGATCTTGTTAATCGTTTCAATCATATGCACAGGAATACGGATTGTACGAGCCTGATCGGCAATCGAACGGGTAATCGCCTGACGAATCCACCAAGTTGCATAAGTCGAGAATTTATAACCACGACGATATTCAAACTTGTCTACAGCTTTCATCAAACCAATGTTCCCTTCTTGAATCAAGTCAAGGAACTGTAAACCACGGTTGGTATATTTTTTCGCAATCGAAATTACCAAACGAAGGTTGGCTTCTACCATTTCTTTCTTAGCGCGGCGTGCTTTCGCTTCGCCAATTGCCATACGCTTAGAAATATCTTTAATTTCAGCAACGCTTAAATTAAGTTCTTTCTCAATATCTGCAATCTTTTGCTGGAATGCTAAAACATCTGGACGAACCTTTTCTAAATGCGCCTTGATCTCAGCAGGAGCTTTAGCAATCTGTTCATCTAACCAAGCTGGATTAGATTCTTGCTTAGGGAAAGATGTACGGAATTGAGTGCGATCCATACGGCCACGACGTACTGCATAACGCATAACTTCACGTTCGTTAGCGCGAATTTGCTCATGTGTACCACGAATCATTTCAGAGATGATGTCAAATAAACGTGGTGTAAATTTAAACATCATGAACACAGTAGCTAACGCTTCTAAAGCATCATCTGCTTCTGGGCTGTTACGGCCATGTTTCTCAATAATAGCTTTTGTTTTAGTCCATGCAGCTTCAAGTTCATTAAAACGAACTTTTGCAACTTCAGGGTCTGGACCAGACTCACCTTCAGAATCATCGTCGCTTTCTGACTCTTCATCTTCTTCATCATCGTCAAGCTTAACTTCTTTTGCTGGTGCAGCTGGCGCTTCTTCTTCCTCAAGTTCTGTTTCTTCTTCTAGAACTTCAGGAATATCTTCGTCAGTTTCTGGATCAAGATAGCCAGATAAAATATCGGCAAGGCGACGTTCGCCAGTCAAGAAATCATTATATTCTTTTAATACAACTTCAACAGCATTTGGCCAGTACGCAATTGAATTAAGGACATCACGAATCCCTTCTTCAATACGTTTTGCAATGCTGATTTCACCTTCACGGGTTAACAGTTCAACTGTACCCATTTCACGCATGTACATACGTACAGGGTCTGTCGTACGCCCAGGCTCATTTTCAACCGATGCAAGTACGGCAGCAGCTTCTTCTTCAGCAACTTCATCGGCTGTGTCAGTTGACTCACCGAACATGGTATCGTCAGATTCAGGTGCACGCTCGTGTACAGGAATACCAACGTCTTGAAGCATTTGAATAATGTCTTCAATCTGTTCGCTTTCAGTAATCGAGTCCGGCAGATGATCGTTAACCTCAGCGTAAGTTAAGTAACCTTGTTCTTTGCCTCGGCTAATCAGAGCCGCTACTTGAGAAGTAGGGGAATGCATATCGCTCATCTTTGCTTACTCTTCGTTGAATCTGTGGCAGTGAAAAACCGTGCATGATAGCACAATTTGCTTGAAATATTTTGGATTTGATCGGTAACCGTTAAATAAAAAATATCTTTGAATTCACGTCTGTTTTTTGGATATTGGGCTAAAATCATTTTTTTCAAGCTTAAATCATGGAAAAGATCATAGAATTTTTTCTTGATCAAAAAAATAGTTCAGTTTTATAAATACACAATTTTTTGGGTGAAAAAAAGTACAAATATGCAGTTTAATGAAAAAAATATAAATAAAACTTGACATGGTTCTGTAAGAGAGATAAATAGCGCCTAGACCCATTCACATTTTTTCATTAGAGGTAGTTTTAGTGTCTTCTACAGATTTTGAACTAGATGATAACTACGGTGATGATGATGATGTCGGTTTTGATGAGTCATCAGGCAAAATCACTGCAAAAGAATCATTAGAAAAACGTAGATTAATCGATGATCTATTAGCTCAACGCCGTTTAGAGCGTGAGTTGAAAGATTTTGATTATGATTTAGACGATGATGATCTTGATGATGAAGACTAATCAAATCTGAATAGGGCATCGTCAGCTTAAATGCTATGCTATCGTAGATTTCTTTTTTATAGTCAGGTAACACAATGAGTGCGTTAGATTTAGACCAATTAAGTGAATATCTAGATGGAGACCACAATGAGTATGGTTTAGATTTCGCTGCAACTCATGGCTTTCTGTGTGCAATTGCAGTAGGCCCTCAGTTTGACCGTTGGTTAGATGAGCTGTTTGATAATAACCATAAGAAGGTTCCTGCTGAAATTATTCAGCAAATCAAGGCGTGGTTGGAGTCAATTCGACAAGATTTAGCAAATGAAAATGGAATTGCATTTCCATTTGAGGTTGAAGAAGCTGATGTTGAATCTAGCTTAGGCGACTGGAGTGTGGGATTTGTTGATGCAATGTTCTTAAATGAAGATGCATGGTTTGCACCTGAATATGAAGAACAATTAATTGATTTAACTTTACCAATGATGGTATTTAGTGGAATTGATGAAGAAGATCCACAGATGGAATCTTTCCGTCGCAATGGACAGTTAATGGATGAACTGGCAGAAGAAATCCCAGATAATTTGAATGAATTATACTTGATGTATCATACGCCAAATTAAACTTTAAAAATTAAGTAAATAACGTCCTTTCTAGGGCGTTTTTTATTGTGAGGAATTTAATTATATAAAGATAAAAAAGGCACATAGAAATCTAAATGCCTTCTGAATACAAGTTATAGTGAATTATAAACGTTTGCGTTTTGCAGCCGCAATTTGTGACTGACGCATACGGAAACCAGCTTTCTGTTTTTCAGTTGTCTTGTCGATGCAATATACACAAGAAACCCCATGTTCATAGCTTGGTAAAGCAGACTCTTCTGGAGTCAAAGGCCAACCACAAGCATGACATTTAACATTTATACCTTCTTCGACACCATGAGTTACAGCAGTCCGGCCATCAAAAACAAAACATTCACCTTCCCATAAACTTTCATCGGCAGGGGTTTCTTCTAAATATTTAAGAATACCGCCTTTAAGGTGATAAACCTCTGTAAATCCTTCTTGAAGAAGTAGAGAGGTTGATTTTTCACAGCGAATACCACCTGTACAGAACATCGCAATTTTTTTATCTTTATGCTGTTCTAATTCTTTTTTAACGTATTCTGGAAATTCTCGGAATGTTTCAGTTTTAGGGTCAATAGCACCTTTGAAAGTACCTGCCTTATACTCATAATCATTACGCGTATCGATTAAAATTACATCATCACGTGCAATTAAATCATTCCATTCTTTTGGATCAAGGTAGTGGCCCACTAAGTCACGGGGTTTAACTTCGACACCTAAAGTCACAATTTCTTCTTTAAGTTTAATTTTCATTTTACGGAAAGGTTTGTCAGAGCTATGAGATTCCTTATATTCCATAGAGGCAAAACCTTCATTGAGTAAAAATTGATAGAGACTATCAATTGCTACACGGTCGCCGGCAACAGTACCATTAATTCCTTCACCTGCTACAATCAGAGTTCCGCAAAGGTTGATTGTTTTCACTAAGTCTAATAAACGTTGTTGAAGATCGGCAGGATCTTGAACTTCTTTAAATTGATATAGTGCTGCAACAACCCAACCCGCGGTCGCTTGCTGTTCTACAGGTGCAAGCTGTTCTACAGTAGCGTTCATGGAAAACTCCAAATGTATTAAGATAGAAATTTAAGGCGCATATTTTAGCGCGAAAAGTTGTAATAAGCGAGAAAACCATAAAAAGTATATGGTTTATTTAAGGAGTCGGTTTTGAGTAGTGATCATCGAATGCTCTCTCTCACCCCATGTGCAGGGCGTTGTTCAACAGTTTTTGGTGATCAGGTTTGCCGTGGTTGTCGTCGTTTTAACCATGAAGTGATTCAATGGAATACTTATACAGCAGAGCAACGTTTGGCTGTATGGAGGCGTTTAGATGATCAGTTGAATCAAATCCTAGTGCCCATGTTACCTCATGCGAACTTGCAGCATGTAGAGGGATTTATTTTAAGTAAACGTGTTCGGTTAATGGAAGGGGCGAGCAAAGGTCGTAAGCTCTATCACGCTTTAAAAATATGTGAAAAAAATAAGCATCTGGCAACAGAAAGTGGTTTAGGTATTTCAGATGCTCAAGTCAAAACAATATGGGTTGAATTCGAAAGGCGCGTTTTAGCTTTAGCTAAAGCGAGTTATGAGTTGGCTTGGTTGAGAGCTGATGGAATTAGTCATCATTTATTAAGTGTATTTGACGAAGAATAGGTTTGTAGATTGAATTGAAGATATCTCAATAAAAAAGCTGCCTGAAGGCAGCTTTTTTATCATTAATTTTCTTTCGAATATTAACGTTTGATATCGCGCTGAGTCGGGCCAGTATAAAGCTGACGAGGACGACCAATTTTGTAAGGTGCGCTGTGCATTTCTAACCAGTGGCTGATCCAACCTACTGTACGTGCAAGTGCAAAGATTACCGTAAACATTTCTGTAGGGATACCAATCGCTTTAAGGATGATACCTGAGTAGAAGTCTACGTTAGGGTAAAGTTTACGTTCAACGAAGTACGGGTCGTTCAATGCAATACGCTCAAGTTCCATAGCAAGCGCTAATTGAGGATCATTGATATTTAATGCTTCAAGAACTTCGTCACAAGTTTGTTTCATGACTTTTGCACGTGGGTCGAAGTTTTTGTATACACGGTGACCGAAGCCCATGAGTTTAACTTCTTTACGTTTTACTTTTTCCATGAACTCGGCAACGTTTTCTACACTACCGATTTCATCAAGCATTTTAAGTACAGCTTCGTTTGCACCACCGTGAGCAGGTCCCCAAAGCGCAGAAATACCTGAAGAGATACATGCGTATGGGTTTGCACCAGTAGAGCCAGCAAGACGTACTGTAGATGTTGAAGCATTTTGTTCGTGATCAGCATGAAGCGTGAAGATACGATCCATTGCACGAGCAAGAACAGGATTTACTTTGTAATCACGGTCAGCAGGAGTAGCAAACATCATGTGTAAGAAGTTTTCCGCGTAATTTAAGTCATTACGTGGATAGATGAATGGTTGACCTACTGTGTATTTGTAACTCCAAGCAGCAAGTGTTGGAATTTTTGCAATGAGACGAATCGCAGTGATTTCACGGTGATTGATGTCTTCAATGTCAAGATTGTTGTGATAGAACGCAGATAATGCACCAACAACACCAACCATGATTGCCATTGGGTGAGCATCACGACGGAAACCATTGAAGAAACGGCTAACTTGATCGTGAACCATAGTATGAGCACGAACTTTGGCATCAAACTCTGTTTTTTGTTCAGCAGTTGGGAGCTCGCCATTTAATAATAAATAACAAGTTTCAAGATAGTCTGCTTGAGTTGCTAACTGATCAATTGGGTAGCCGCGGTGTAATAAAATACCTTTGTCACCATCAATGAACGTAATTTTAGACTCGCATGCAGCTGTCGCCATAAAACCAGGATCGAAAGTAAAATGACCTTCTTTCAATATGCTGCTGACATCAATTACATCTGGACCTAAAGTGCCACTGTAGATTGGTAATCCAATTTCTTTGCCATCAAGATGTAATACGGCTTTTTTGCCATTTGCTTCAGACATTCAATAGATCTCCTGTCCTGGTGAATGTTGATCTGACCCGAAATCCTAATGTTCTCATGTGCGAATCAGACGGTGTCAAAATTTGCTATAAGATTAGTGAGTACTGAAATTTTGTCAATTATACTTATGGATAAAAAATGACGATCCCACAGAGAGTTAGTCATCAAGACCCGAGCAAAAAAGTCAGTAAAATCACTGCATCGGGATGGTATAATAAGTCAATTCAACAAGAACGTGCAGAAAAAAAATGAAGTATGAGTACAATTGTAAGCAAATTTTAAAATCAAGATTAAAAATGACAAGTCGGTAGAAAATGCCAATCCAATTAAAAAAATCATAAAACTCATGGTGTAATTTCAAATTGCCAATCAAAAAAAACTCTATTTTTATTTAGTTGTAACAAAGAATATTGCTGTTTTTTTAAGTTTAATTGTATAAAAAATAGCTAATTGAACTGCATTAAAATAATAAAAACTCTTATTCGCAGTAAAAATTGCTTTCTAAAATGTATTTTAGATTGACTGATTTGGGTGGAATATAAGTATGTTCACTTATTTGAATAGTAGCTTTTATTGAAAATATGAGGAGTTACTAACATTTTTCTATTTATATGATGAATTTATAACTTTATCTTTAGTCTAAAACTTACTTATTTGAAAGAAATTTCAGAAAAAATGAAATTAAATAAAAAGTTATTTTAAACAATAACATGGTGGAACTATGTATACCTTTTTAATAGGGTTAATAGGGTGATATCATTGTGAATGATTCTTATTTAATTGTTTTTTGCTTAAATGGGAAAGTGGATTGTTTGTATTTTGATACTTCGCGTTTTATAATTCAGTGTCGTTTATAGGTTAGGCATGAGCTGTGCTTGCCTAACAATGCCAGCTTTCCTTGGAATTAATTCAACAAACTCCGGTCGGAGTTTCTACCTACAGGATGCCCGCTGTGAAAAGCAACAGACCTGTCAATTTGTCCATGGGTCAGGTGTTAGCGGTAAATTTACGCTCACCCGTGGCTATTGCATCAATTTTACACCGTTTATCAGGTGTCATCGTTTTCTTATTAGTACCAGTTCTATTATGGATTTTAGATAAATCATTATCTTCACCAGAAGGATTTGACTACGTTAAAAATGTCGTGTTTGGAAATATCCTTGTACGTTTTATCGTTTGGGTATTTGTAGCCGGCTTATTATTCCACTTTATTGCTGGAGTGAAGCACTTACTTGCAGATTTAGGTTTTGCTGAAGAACTGCAAAGTGGTCGTATTGCAGCGACAATTTCATTGATCTTATCTGTGGTAGCCATTATCGCAGCCTTTGTATGGATTATGTTCTAATGAAAAGTGCTACAGGTTTAACTGGTTCAGGTTCTCGTGATTGGTTTATCCAGCGTGTAAGTGCGGTTGTACTAGCAGCCTATACTGTTGTTCTTTTGGGTTGGATTCTCTGCAAAGGCGGATTTGACTATCAACAATGGGCTGGTTTCATGATGACATTACCAATGAAGATTTTTTCTTTATTGGCAATTTTATCGCTTATCGCACACGCATGGATTGGTATGTGGCAAGTTTTTACTGACTATGTCACTACTCGTCAAATGGGTCCTTCAGCGAAAGGTTTACGCCTTGTACTGACGACGGCTGTCATTATTGCAGTGTTTGTGTACGCAATCTGGGGTATCCAGATTTTCTGGGCGAATTGATAGGAAGACATCATGGGCGCGATAACCCCTAAAGAAGATTATTCAAATATTCAAAACCTCACTTTCGATGCAGTTATCGTTGGTGGTGGTGGTTCTGGTATGCGTGCATCTTACCAACTCGCTCAAGCGGGTTTGAAAGTTGCAGTACTGACTAAAGTTTTCCCGACACGTTCGCACACTGTAGCTGCTCAAGGTGGTATCGGTGCGTCGCTAGGTAATATGCAAGAAGATAACTGGCATTTCCATTTTTACGATACAGTAAAAGGTTCTGACTGGTTAGGTGACCAAGACGCAATTGAATTTATGTGTCGTGAAGCGCCAAAAGTTGTGTATGAACTTGAACACATGGGTATGCCGTTTGACCGTAACGCTGATGGTACAATTTACCAACGTCCGTTCGGTGGTCACTCTGCTAACTATGGTGATAAACCAGTTCCACGTGCTTGTGCAGCTGCGGACCGTACAGGTCATGCATTGTTGCACACGCTTTATCAAAGCAACGTGAAAATGGGTACTCAATTCTTCGTTGAGTGGATCGCTCTTGATTTGATCCGTAACGAAGCTGGTGATGTTCTTGGTGTAACAGCGATTGACCAAGAAACTGGTAACATTTCAGTATTCCAAGCAAAAGCGACATTATTTGCTACTGGTGGTGCTGGTCGTGTTTACCGTGCATCAACAAATGCTTATATCAACACTGGTGACGGTCTTGGTATGGCTGCTCGTGCTGGTATTCCATTGCAAGATATGGAGTTCTGGCAATTCCACCCAACGGGTGTTGCGGGCGCTGGTGTATTGTTGACCGAAGGTTGTCGTGGTGAAGGTGCAATCCTTCGTAATAAAGACGGCGAACCGTTCATGGAACGTTATGCACCGACTTTAAAAGACTTGGCTCCACGTGACTTCGTTTCACGTTCTATGGACCAGGAAATTAAAGAAGGTCGTGGTTGTGGTCCAAAAGGTGATTATATCTTACTTGATATGACTCACTTGGGTGCTGAAACAATCATGAAGCGTTTACCATCTGTATTTGAGATTGGTAAAAAATTCGCGAACGTTGATATCACAAAAGAAGCGATTCCTGTAGTACCAACAATCCATTATCAAATGGGTGGTATTCCTACGAATATGCATGGTCAGGTGTGTTTACCTGAAGTGGGTACAGACAACTACACTAAACCTGTAAAAGGTTTCTATGCAATTGGCGAATGTTCTTGTGTATCAGTACATGGTGCAAACCGTTTAGGTACGAACTCACTTCTTGACTTGGTTGTATTTGGTAAAGCTGCTGGTGAGCACATTATCGATTACGTAACTAAGCATCATGGTGATGAATACGCACCACTTCCAACAGATGTATTAGGGCAAACATTAGCTCGTGTACGTAAGTTGGATGACTCAACTGCTGGTGAAAATGCTCAAGAAGTTGCTGATGCAATTCGTGATATCGTTCAAGATCACGCTGGTGTATTCCGTACTCAAGCATTGCTTGATAAGGGTGTAAAAGAGATTCTTGCTCTTGAGCCACGTGTGCGTAATATCCACTTGAAAGATAAATCTAGAGTATTTAACACTGCGCGTGTTGAGGCACTTGAAGTTGAAAACTTGTATGAAGTTGCAAAAGCAACTCTGATTTCAGCTGCTGCGCGTAAAGAGTGTCGTGGTGCGCATACTGTAGTTGATTATGAATTACCAGCTGATCACCCAACTTATTCATACGGTCGCCGTGATGATGAGTGGATGAAACATACGTTATGGTATTCATCAGATAACCGTTTGGAATATAAGCCAGTGCGCTTCAAACCGTTGACTGTTGATGCAATTCCGCCAGCACCACGTACATTCTAATCGGGAGTATAAAGATGAGTAGAGGTACTCGTACATTCGAAATCTACCGCTATGATCCTGATAAGGATAAAGCGCCGTACATGCAAACTTTCAAGCTTGAATTGACTGATAAGCACCGTATGTTGCTTGATGCATTACTTGCATTGAAAGTTCAAGACGAAACGTTAACATTCCGTCGCTCTTGCCGTGAAGGTATTTGTGGTTCAGATGGTGTGAATATCAATGGTAAAAATGGTTTGGCTTGTTTAGAAAACCTGAATGATTTACCAGAGAAAATCGTAATTCGTCCATTACCAGGTTTGCCGGTAGTTAAAGATTTGGTTGTTGATATGAACCAATTCTATGATCAATATGACAAGATTCAGCCATTCTTGATCAATAACCAACCAGCTCCACCTAAAGAGCGTTTACAATCTCCAGAAGAGCGTGAACACTTAAACGGTTTGTATGAATGTATTCTTTGTGCATGTTGTTCAACTTCATGCCCATCATTCTGGTGGAACCCTGACAAGTTCTTGGGTCCTTCAGCATTGTTGAATGCATACCGTTTTATTATTGATTCTCGTGATACTGCTACTGCAGACCGTTTGTCTCGTCTTGACGATCCATTCAGTTTGTTCCGTTGTAAAGGTATTATGAACTGTGTGTCAGTATGTCCTAAAGGTCTAAATCCTACAAAAGCAATCGGTCACATCCGTAATATGCTATTAGATCAAGCGGGTTAATTCTGCACAAATAGAAAGCGCACATCCTTGATGTGCGTTTTTTTTTAACTTTATAATGTAAACTTTAGACTTTGGTCGAAAAAGATGAGGTTTTTATATATTGCACCGTATATTAAAAGATAAAATCGCATATGTATTTCGCCAATTTATAGATGGTATGTGTCAAAAAAATCAATCGTTTGTTAAGAACATGATACGATTTGCCACAAAGTTATAGCTGAAAAAAGCGTATACTAGTAAAATTAATTTAAGTAGCACGATCTTAGATCTGTGCTTAATTTTTATGGTTAAAGTCATTTTAGAAAAGTTAATTTTAAAGTTAATTTTTCTAAAAAGATTTGCAAAAAATTGCTCGGTTTTAATCGAGTATAAGGTGAGTGATGATGCCATTGAGGGTGTTGTGATTCATTAATTACCTATAGAGTTTCCTCTCTAGGTAGTATGACGCCCCATGGTCTTAAAGACCTGTTGGGTAAGTAATGCCTTTTTTACCAATTTGGCATTATGCATCATGGGTGTGCTTAAAAGGCAGCCTGTAATATTTTTTGCAATAGGAAATGGGTCCACAAATGCAAGAAGTTGCTGACGCATTGCGTCTTGACACTGAACTTTCCGCTGATAGTGCAGCGTATATTGAAGAACTTTACGAGCAGTACCTGTCTTCCCCAACCTCTGTAGCTGAGGACTGGCGCCAATATTTCGATAAATATCCAAAGGGTGACCAACCACACGGCGCTGTGCGTGAGCAATTCCTATTACTAGGACGTAATGCTAATCGTGTTCAACCTGTTGTACAAAGTACTGTAAGTACTGAGCATGAACGTCGTCAAATTGGCGTTTTACAACTTATTGCTGCTTATCGTAATCGCGGACATCAAAAAGCTAAATTAGATCCATTGGGTCTTGCTAAGCGTGAAGATATTCCTGATTTAGATCTTTCAGCACATGGTTTAACCAAATCAGATTTAGACACAGTATTCAACACAGGCAATCTTGAGATTGGCAAAAGCGAAGCAACGCTTGCTGAAATGATTGAAGCAATGGAAGCAATCTATTGTGGTTCAATCGGTGTTGAATATATGCATATCGTGGACACAAAAGAAAAGCGTTGGATTCAACAACGTCTTGAAAGTGTTCGTGGTCAGCTTAATTTTACAAATGATCAAAAGAAAGGGTTCTTGGAGCGTTTAACCGCTGCAGAAGGGCTTGAAAAATTCCTAGGTAATAAATACGTTGGTGCTAAACGCTTTGGTGTAGAAGGTGGTGAATCTTTTATTCCTATGGTGAATGAAATCATTCAACGTGCTGGTGCTGTTGGTTGTAAAGAAGTTGTTATTGGTATGCCACACCGTGGCCGTTTAAATCTTCTTGTTAATATTATGGGTAAAAACCCTGCAGACTTGTTTGGCGAGTTTGAAGGTAAGGCTATTCATAAGAAAGGTTCTGGCGACGTTAAATACCATCAAGGTTTCTCAAGTAATGTAATGACTCCAGGTGGCGAAGTTCACTTGGCATTAGCATTTAACCCATCTCACTTGGAAATCGTTGGTCCTGTAGTTGAAGGTTCTGTGCGTGCACGTCAAGTGCGTCGTAGAGACATCGGCGGTGATGATGTATTGCCAGTAATTGTTCATGGTGATGCTGCATTTGCAGGTCAAGGTGTGAACATGGAAACCTTCCAGATGTCACAAACTCGTGGCTATACGGTTGGTGGTACTGTACACATTATCGTGAACAACCAAGTTGGTTTTACAACTTCTGATCCACGTGATGCGCGTTCTACTGAATATTGTACTGACGTTGCAAAAATGATTCAGACGCCAATCTTCCATGTGAATGGCGATGATCCTGAAGCAGTAATCTTTGCTACTCAATTAGCACATGATTTCCGTCACGAATTCCGTAAAGACGTAGTACTTGACTTGTTCTGTTACCGTCGTCGTGGTCATAACGAAGCAGATGAGCCATCTGGTACACAACCATTGATGTATCAAGTGATTGCTAAAAAAGCAACAACTCGTACACTCTATTCAGATCAGCTTGTTCAACAAAAAGTAATTGATCGTGCTGAAGCAGACCAAATGGTTGAAGATTACCGTGCAGATTTAGAAGCCGGAAACCATGTGGCAAACGCTTTAGTACTTGAACCAAATACAAAAATGTTTGTTGATTGGACACCTTATTTGGGCCATGACTATACAGACGATTGGGATACTTCATTTGACTTAAATCGCTTAAAAGAATTAGGCGAGGGCATGAGCAAACTTCCGGAAGGATTTGTTATGCAGCGTCAAGTACAAAAAGTAATTGAAGATCGTGTGAAAATGCAAACTGGTGAAATTGCATTGAACTGGGGTGCTGCTGAAACTTTAGCTTACGCAACCTTGATTGATGAAGATTACCTTGTTCGTATTACTGGTGAAGACGTTGGGCGTGGTACATTCTCGCACCGTCATGCAAAATTGCATAATCAGGTAGATGGTTCAACGTATATTCCACTTTGCAATGTCAAAGAAAACCAGCCTCGTTTTGCGATTTACGATTCTTTATTATCTGAAGAAGCTGTTCTTGCATTTGAATATGGTTACGCAACTACAATTCCTAAGAGCTTAATTATTTGGGAAGCACAATTTGGTGACTTCGTAAACTGTGCTCAGGTTGTAATTGACCAGTTTATTGCTTCTGGCGAGACTAAATGGGAACGTGTTTGTGGTTTAACAATGTTGTTACCACACGGTTTCGAAGGTCAAGGCCCAGAGCATTCGTCAGCTCGTTTAGAACGTTTCTTACAGTTATGTGCTGAAGATAACATGCAAGTGATCACTCCAACGACACCTGCACAGATTTTCCATGCATTACGTCGTCAAGCTGTACGCCCAATTCGTAAGCCATTGATCGTAATGTCACCGAAATCTTTACTTCGTCATAAACTTGCAACCTCTACTTTAGATGAGCTTGCAAATGGTTCATTCCAAACTGTAATTGATGAAGTTGATCAAATTAACAAGTCGGATGTAACTCGTCTTGTACTTTGTGGTGGTAAAGTTTATTACGACTTACTTGAAAAACGTCGTGAACAAAACTTAACAAACGTCGCAATTGTACGTATTGAACAGTTATATCCATACCCAGAACAACGTCTTGCGGAAATCTTGGCTGCATATCCAAACGTGAAAGAACTTGTTTGGACACAAGAAGAGCCGAAGAACCAAGGCGCTTGGTTATTTATCGCACCTCGTTTATACGACGATGTCTTAAAATCTGGCAAACAAATCCGTATCAGTTTTGCAGGTCGTGAAGCTTCTGCTGCACCAGCTTGTGGCTCACCGTACTTGCATGCAAAACAACAAGCTCAGCTAATTAATGATGCATTGGCAATCGAAGCTGAACAATCAGGAGATTCTCAATAATGGCAACCGAAATTAAAGCACCGGTATTCCCAGAGTCTGTTGCAGATGGAACCATCGCAACTTGGCACAAAAAGGTGGGTGAACCTGTATCACGTGATGAAGTAATCTGTGATATTGAAACCGACAAAGTTGTTTTAGAAGTGGTTGCTCCTGCAGATGGTAGCTTAGTTGCAATCATTAAAGGTGAAGGCGATACAGTTCTTTCTGACGAAGTGATTGCTCAGTTTGAAGCTGGTGCTGGTGCAGCGGCTGCTCCTGCAGTAGAGCAAGCAGTTGCTCAGACTCAAGCTGGTGCAGCTCCTGTTGTTGAGCGTACTGAAGCTGTATCTGGTCAAGCTCCTGCAGTTCGTAAAGCTTTGTCTGAAACTGGTATTGCTGCTGCTGACGTACAAGGTACTGGGCGCGGTGGTCGTATCACTAAAGAAGATGTGGCAAACCATCAAACTAAACCAGCTGCTAACGTTACTCCGTTAAGCGTAGCTGTTGGTGAGCGTATCGAAAAACGCGTTCCAATGACTCGTTTACGTAAGCGTGTAGCTGAGCGTCTTCTTTCTGCAACTCAAGAAACTGCAATGTTAACTACATTTAACGAAGTTAACATGAAGCCAATCATGGAATTGCGTAAGCAATATAAAGATGCGTTTGAAAAACGCCATGGTGCTCGTTTAGGCTTCATGTCATTCTTTGTTAAAGCTGTAACTGAAGCACTTAAGCGCTATCCTGCGGTAAATGCTTCAATTGATGGCGATGATATTGTTTATCACGGTTACTATGACATCGGTGTTGCAGTATCTTCTGATCGTGGTCTTGTTGTTCCAGTATTACGTGATACTGATCGTATGAGCTATGCAGAAGTTGAAGCCGGTATTGGTGCTTATGCTGCTAAAGCGCGCGATGGTAAATTATCTATCGAAGAAATGACTGGTGGTACTTTCACTATTACTAACGGTGGTACTTTCGGTTCATTACTTTCAACTCCAATTTTGAATCAGCCGCAAACTGGTATCTTGGGTATGCACAAAATCCAAGAGCGTCCTATGGCTGTAAATGGTCAAGTTGAAATCTTGCCAATGATGTATTTAGCACTTTCTTATGACCACCGTATGATCGATGGTAAAGAAGCAGTAGGTTTCTTGGTAGCAATCAAAGAATTGTTAGAAGAACCAGCTAAACTCATCCTTGATCTTTAATTTCTTCGAATAATATTACCGAGATAGAGTGATCCTCTATCTCGGACCATGGAGATAAACAATGTCTCAACAATTTGATCTTGTTGTTATTGGCGGTGGTCCTGGTGGTTATGAAGCTGCAATTCGTGCTGCTCAACTAGGCTTTAAAGTCGCTTGTATCGAAAAACGTATTCACAACGGTAAGCCATCTTTAGGTGGTACATGCTTAAACGTAGGTTGTATCCCTTCTAAAGCATTACTTGACTCTTCACATCGTTATGAAGATACAGTGCATCATTTAGCTGATCACGGTATTACTACAGGTGAAGTGAATTTTGATCTTGCTAAGCTTCTTGCTCGTAAAGACAAAATTGTTGACCAATTAACTGGTGGTATCGATCAATTGCTTAAAGGCAACGGTATTGAGTGGTTAAAAGGTACTGGTAAATTACTTGCTGGTAAAAAAGTTGAGTTTGTTTCACACGAAGGTGAGACTCAAGTTTTAGAACCTAAATATGTGATTCTTGCGTCTGGTTCTGTACCTGTAAATATTCCAGTAGCTCCTGTAGATCAAGATATTATTGTTGATTCAACTGGCGCATTAAACTTCCCAGAAGTACCTAAACGTTTAGGTGTTATTGGTGCTGGTGTAATCGGTTTAGAGCTTGGTTCTGTTTGGCGTCGTCTTGGTTCTGAAGTTGTTGTATTTGAAGCAATGGATGCATTTTTACCAATGGCTGATAAAGCTTTGGCAAAAGACTACCAAAAACTTTTAACTAAGCAAGGTCTTGATATTCGTATTGGCGCTAAAGTTGCTGGTACTGAAGTTAATGGTCGCGAAGTGACTGTTAAATACACTCAAGGTGGCGAAGAAAAAACTCAGACTTTTGACAAATTAATCGTTTGTGTAGGCCGTAAAGCTTATGCAGAAGGTTTATTGGCAGATGATTCAGGCATTAAATTGACTGAACGTGGTTTAGTTGAAGTAAACGATTACTGTGCAACTTCTGTAGAAGGTGTATATGCAATTGGTGACTTGGTTCGTGGTCCAATGCTTGCTCATAAAGCAATGGAAGAAGGTGTAATGGCTGTTGAGCGTATTCACGGTCATGCAGCTCAAGTGAACTATGACACAATCATTTCTGTTATCTATACACATCCGGAAGCGGCATGGGTTGGTTTAACTGAAGAACAAGCTAAAGAAAAAGGTCATGAAGTTAAAACTGGTCAATTCGGTTTTGCTGTAAATGGTCGTGCTTTAGCAGCGGGTGAAGGTGCTGGTTTCGTTAAGTTTGTTGCTGATGCAAAAACTGACCGTTTATTAGGTATGCATGTCATTGGACCTGCTGCATCTGATATCGTACACCAAGGTATGATCGCACTTGAATTTGTATCTTCTGTTGAAGATCTTCAGTTAATGACATTTGGTCATCCAACATTCTCTGAAGTTGTTCATGAAGCTGCACTTGCTGTAGATGGTCGTGCAATTCACGCGATTCAACGTAAGCGTAAATAAAATAAAGAGCGGTTCTCCGCTCTTTTTCACATTTGATGGTGTGATTAAAAAAACATCAAGGTGATAGAGGTAGACAGCAATTTGCATACACAACATGAGAATGTTGCGCAAATTGAAGACAACAAACAAAGTTAAGTAGGTAACTAAATGAACTTACATGAGTATCAAGCTAAAGCGTTATTGAAAGAATATGGTATGCCGGTACAAGAAGGTATCTTGGCAACCAATGCAGACGAAGCAGTTGCTGCATTCGAACAGCTTGGTGGTAAATTCGCGGTAATGAAAGCGCAAGTTCATGCTGGTGGTCGCGGTAAGGCTGGTGGCGTTAAAGTTGCAAAATCTAAAGAAGATGTTATCGAATTTGCAAACAACATTATTGGTACTCGTCTTGTAACGTATCAAACTGATGCAAATGGTCAACCAGTAAACAGCATTATTGTTGCTGAAGACGTATACCCAGTTGAGCGTGAGCTTTACTTGGGCGCGGTTGTAGACCGTTCTAGCCGTCGTATTACTTTCATGGCTTCTACAGAAGGTGGTGTAGAAATCGAGAAAGTTGCAGAAGAAACTCCAGAAAAAATTATCAAAGTTGAAGTTGATCCATTAGTTGGCTTACAACCATTCCAAGCGCGTGAAGTTGCGTTTGCTTTAGGTTTGAAAGACAAGCAAATCAGCCAGTTTGTTAAAATTATGGCTGCTGCTTACCAAGCATTTGTAGAAAATGACTTTGCATTATTCGAAATTAACCCACTTTCAGTTCGTGAAAATGGCGATATTTTATGTGTAGATGCAAAAGTTGGTATCGATTCTAACGCGCTTTACCGTTTACCTAAAGTTGCTGCTTTACGTGACAAATCTCAAGAGAATGAGCGTGAATTAAAAGCATCTGAATTTGATCTTAACTATGTTGCTTTAGAAGGTAACATTGGTTGTATGGTTAACGGTGCTGGTCTTGCAATGGCAACTATGGACATCATTAAACTTTATGGTGGTCAGCCTGCAAACTTCCTTGACGTTGGTGGCGGTGCAACTAAAGAGCGTGTAATCGAAGCGTTCAAAATCATCCTTGCTGATACATCTGTACAAGGTGTTTTAATCAACATCTTCGGTGGTATCGTACGTTGTGACATGATTGCTGAAGCGATTATTGCAGCGGTTCAAGAAGTAAACGTAACTGTTCCAGTTGTTGTTCGTTTAGAAGGTAACAACGCTGAATTAGGTGCTAAATTACTTGATGAATCTGGTTTGAAATTAATTTCTGCGAACGGCTTGTCTGATGCCGCAGAAAAAGTTGTAGCTGCAGTTAAAGCGTAAGGGGAGTATCAATCATGAGCGTATTAATTAATAAAGACACTAAAGTATTGGTACAAGGTTTTACTGGTAAAAACGGTACTTTCCACTCTGCACAAGCTTTAGACTACGGTACAAAAGTTGTTGGTGGTGTTACTCCAGGTAAAGGTGGTACAACTCACCTTGACTTGCCAGTATTCAACACAATGAAAGAAGCTGTACGTGAAACAAATGCAGATGCATCTGTAATCTATGTACCAGCTCCATTCGTTTTAGATTCGATCGTTGAAGCGGTTGACTCAGGTGTTGGCCTAATTGTTGTGATCACTGAAGGTGTTCCAACAATCGACATGCTTAAAGCAAAACGCTACTTAGAAACTAACGGTAACGGTACTCGTTTAGTTGGTCCTAACTGCCCAGGCGTGATCACTCCGGGTGAATGTAAGATCGGTATTATGCCTGGTCACATCCACCAACCAGGTCGTATTGGTATCATTTCACGTTCAGGTACATTGACTTATGAAGCTGTTGCTCAAACAACTAAGCTTGGTTTAGGTCAGTCTACTTGTATCGGTATTGGTGGTGACCCAATCCCAGGTATGAACCAAATCGAAGCTCTTCAATTGTTCCAAGACGATCCAGATACTGATGCTATCATCATGATCGGTGAGATCGGTGGTACAGCGGAAGAAGAAGCTGCTGAATTCATCAAATCTAACGTGACTAAGCCTGTAGTAGGTTACATTGCTGGTGTAACTGCACCTAAAGGTAAGCGTATGGGTCACGCTGGTGCGATCATTTCTGGTGGTCAAGGTACTGCTGAAGAGAAATTCGCTGCATTTGAACGCGCGGGAATGGCTTACACTCGTAGCCCAGCTGAGCTTGGTTCAACAATGTTGCAAGTTTTAAAAGAGAAAGGTTTAGCTTAATCGCTTTACCCTGAATCTTAAAAAACACCGCATCTGAAAATGATGCGGTGTTTTTTTATCTATAAATTAAAAATAATTAATCAAAAATAAAATTTCTAAAGAAGACAAAATATTTAAGCAAAAAAATACGCAATGATTGGGGTGATCATTGCGTAGAACAACGAATCTGTAAAAACAGTTTCGGTTTAAGGAGAAATGTCGTGAGGTTCATATGATGTAACCTACACAATGAATAATAGAGATAGTTAAGAAATTCTTCATCGCTATTAGCGTTAATAAGTGTTACTTCACGTTAATAGGGTAAAAGCATGTGAATGATAGTGGATACATTAGTAATTCTAAAAAATTAATACTATGGATTAAATAAGCATAAAAAAAGCCCCGAAAGGCTTTTAGTTTTTAAGAGAATTAGAATTTAAATAATCCTAAACCGTCTTTAACTTCATCTAAGGTCTGTTGAGTAATAAGACGACACTTATCTGTACCTTGACGTAAAACATCCATAATGTAGTCAGGATCTTTAGCAAGTTCTTCACGACGTTCACGAATAGGGGTGATCAATTCTTTCAAAACACCTTCAAGACGTTTTTTAACAGTTCCATCACCTAGACCGCCGCGACGATAATGCGCTTTTAATTCTTCAACTTCTTCTTTATTTGGATCAAATGCATCTAAGTAAGTAAATACAATGTTTCCTTCAACCTGACCTGGATCTTCAATACGAAGATGATTTGGGTCGGTATACATGGCATTTACAGCTTTTTTGATGTCTTTATCAGAAGCATTTAAAACAATGGTATTACCTAATGATTTAGACATTTTTGCCTTGCCATCAAAACCAGGTAAACGTGCCATATTTGAAAGCAAAGCTTTACATTCAGGTAAAAGGTCTTGGCCAATTTGACGATTTATTCGACGTACAATTTCATTGGTTTGTTCAATCATTGGAATCTGATCTTCACCCACTGGAACCACAGTCGCTTTGAAAGCAGTAATGTCAGCAGCTTGTGCAACAGGGTAGCAGAGGAAACCAGCCGGAATGTCACGCTCGAAACCGCGCATTTGAATTTCAGACTTAATGGTTGGGTTACGTTCTAAGCGTGCAACCGTCACGAAGTTAAGATAGAGCATGGTGAGCTCATTCAGTGCTGGCAAGCATGATTGTACGCAAATCGTGGTTTTTGTTGGATCAATGCCTACAGCTAAATAATCTAGAGCAACTTCCAAAATATTACGACGGACTTTATCTGGATTATCTGCATTGTCTGTTAATGCTTGAGCATCTGCTAATAAGAGATGTTGATGATGGCTATCCTGTAAACCTACACGAGAACGCAAAGAACCGACAAAATGCCCAAGATGAAGTTGTCCGGTTGGGCGGTCGCCTGTCAAAATAATTGGACGCTGATCAACATTACTCATTATTTATTCCACTGTCTTATTGGCTTAATCAGGGGTAGTAAGCCCTGCAATATAAAAGATTGGCATTATTGTACGGGAAATAAAAAAAATTCGTCAGCGATTGGGTAAACTTTTCTTAAAATAATATTGTGAATTTATTCAGTAAAATTACAGAAATTCAAAAAAATCATCTTACAATAGCGTAATAAATACAAACTTGGATAAGAAATGGCAAGTGGCTTACTTTTATTACTAGATGATATTGCAACAATTTTAGATGACGTTGCTTTAATGAGCAAAATGGCAGCAAAGAAAACTGCCGGAGTTTTAGGTGACGATTTAGCCTTGAATGCTCAGCAAGTCACAGGTGTTCGTGCAGATCGTGAGCTTCCTATTGTTTGGAAAGTGGCTAAAGGCTCATTTGTTAATAAACTTATTTTAGTTCCCTTAGCACTATTAATTAGTGTGATTGCGCCTTGGCTCATTAATCCACTATTAATGTTGGGAGGCTTATTTTTATGTTATGAGGGAGTAGAAAAAGTTCTTCATACCATTATGCATAAAAAGTCCTCTACTCCTGAGGAGGCCAAAGCAGAGCTTGAAAACGAAGAATTAGATTTAGCAACATTTGAAAAAGATAAAATCAAAGGTGCTGTTCGCACAGACTTTATTTTATCTGCAGAAATTGTTGTGATCTCTTTGGGTACCGTTGCTACCGCTACCTTAATGACTAAGGTAAGTGTACTCAGTATTATCGCAGTTGTAATGACAATTGGTGTTTATGGCTTGGTTGCCATGATTGTTAAGATTGATGATCTTGGATTATATCTAACAGATCAAACGGCATCTTTTAAGCAGACTTTAGGTCGTGGCTTGCTCGCATTTGCACCTATTTTGATGAAGTTACTTTCTATTGTTGGCACTATTGCAATGTTTTTGGTAGGGGGAGGGATCATTAATCATACTATTCCTTTACTACATCATTTAACTGAAAATACAGTGGACCATGTTGAGACTATCCCAGCGGTAGGAAATATCATTGGTGCTTTAACACCGACGCTGGTTAACTTTGTAATAGGACTGGTTGCTGGTGCAATTGTTTTATTAATTGTGAGCTTAATACAAAAAATGTGGCCAAAAAAAGCATCGGGTTCATGATGCCATTCTAAAATAAGAGGGAAATTATGCGCTGGAAAGGTCGTCGAATTAGTACCAATGTTGAAGATCGTCGAGGTGGTGGCGGTGTTAGAGCAGGTGGTATCAGCATTATTGGTTTGGTTGTTGCATTTGTTGCGTGGAAGTTTTTTGGGGTTGATCCCCAACAAGCTTATCAGGCAACTCAGCAGGTCACTGCATCACAACAGTCAAATGAAACTGCACCAGAAAGTTTAACAGCCGAGCAAAAAGAAGCCTCTGATTTTGTTGGAACTGTTTTAGCTGATACAGAAGATACGTGGACTCCTATATTTAAACAGTTAGGTAAAACCTACACGCCGCCAAGATTGGTGTTGTTTAGTGGCATGATTCAGTCAGGGTGTGGTACTGCCCAATCTGCAATGGGGCCATTTTATTGTCCGGCTGACCAGAAGGTTTATATCGATACAGAATTCTTTAAAGATATGCGTCAGCAAATGGGAATTTCTGGTGAGCAAAACCAATCTGAACTTTCCAGACAAGATCAGGCTGGCGATTTTGCTCAAGCTTATGTTGTCGCACATGAGGTAGGGCATCATGTTCAAACCTTGCTTGGTATTTCTTCACAAGTACAACAAGCTCGTGCACAAGCAAGCCAAAGAGAGGGTAATCAATTATCTGTTCGTCAAGAATTGCAAGCCGATTGTTTAGCTGGTATTTGGGCGAGTCATAATCAGCAACGTACTCAATTTTTAGAGCAAGGTGATATTGAAGAAGCGATGGATGCTGCTCAAAAAATTGGAGATGATTATTTACAGAAGCGCTCTACTGGTCAGATTGTTCCAGATAGCTTTACTCATGGTAGTAGTGAACAGCGAATGCACTGGTTTCAGGTTGGTTTAAAAACTGGCGATATTAACCAATGCGATACTTTTAATAATCCAGTTTAAGGTTTTATAGGATGAGTCTTGTTAAACATATTTAAGAAGCTCATCCATTTTTTAGATCATAACTATAAATAATGTTAAGAAATTTAACAGAGTGATAGATTGTTCAATCAATTCGTTAAACTTGTGTCTTAGTTTTTGTTTTTAAGATTATGGCATTGTTAATGCCAGCTTTTTTGTTCAGTTTGGTCGATCTAGCAAAGTTTCTTTTATTTGGTCGTTGACCCAGAAGAAGGGTATTCATGGGTAATTTTTTTCTACTACAAGCACTTACAGTGGTTTTTGCGCTCTCAATAGCCACCACGATTTTTAATAAGCGTATTTTGGGCTTTCCACAGGCTATTGGTGTACCTCTGGTTTCGGCAATTTTTGTCTTTATTTTGCAATGGGGGGCTAGTCTGTTAAATGGTAACGAATTTATTACCATCAATATCCACCATATTGAGGAAGTAGTACGCAATATCGACTTCTACGATTTTTTAATTAATGGTGTGATCTGTTTTATTCTAACTTCTTCAGCACTTAAATTTAAAATTTCTGATTTAAGAAGTTACTGGAAGCAAATCAGTATTTTGGCCACCATTGCATTAGTCATTTGCGCCGTTTTATTTGGTGGATTGCTCTATGGGTTTCAACTACTGGTTGGATATCATGTGCCAATTCTGGTGCTTTTACTTTTAGGTGCAGCTTTAGGAGCAACAGACCCTATTGGTATTAAAGGTGTACTGAGTTCGATTCGTGCGCCGCATCATCTAATTGTTAAACTAGAAGGCGAGTCTCTATTTAATGATGCAATGTGTATTGCATTGTTTATGACCTTGCTCAATGTTTTACAGGGCGAACATTTCTCATTGATAGCGACACTAGAAGCTTTACTCTATGAAATCGTTGTTGCGGTCGGAATTGGTTGGGCATTTGGGGTAGGGGTGTTACGTCTATTACGTGGTAAACACGAAATGGAGTCTCTGATTTTAACAACAGCTTTGCTCGCGAGTGGAGCATATTTGGTTGCTTTGTTTGCACATGCATCAGCACCTATTGCTTGTGTAATTGGCGGTTTAATTGTTGGAAATAAATGGAAAGAAATACGAGAAGAGCGAGAGATTCAAGAAGTTAATCATTTTTGGCATACCGTAGAAGGAATTATCAACTCATTCTTGTTTACTTTAATTGGTTTAGAGTTATTTATTCTTGATTTAAACTTTAGCCTAATTTTAGGTGGTATTGTTGCATTCTTTATACTTCATATCTCTCGTTTTGCTGCCAACTTTATGGCTTTTGCCTTTTTCCCGAACATGCGGAAAATGAAAAGTTATAATGGTAGTCTAACGATTCTATCTTGGGGTGGGGTACGAGGCGGAATTTCACTTGCATTGATTTTGGCAGTTGCCAATATTCCTGCATTAAGTCCCTATAGCAGTATCCTGATAGGCTATACTTTTATTAGTGTGTTGTTATCAGGCATCGTATGTGGTCTAGGTTTGCCAGCTGTAATGAATGCTTTTTATTACAATCCGAATGAAGAAACCGAAGGACTAAAAGGTCTATATCAAAGATTGTGTCATAAGATGAATCGGAGAGGCTTTCAATATATTGTTGGAGAGGATGCACTGGGTAGGGAAACGATTACCGTTTTTAATCCGGATATTTTGGTAGACCAAAAAACTGAAGATGGAATTGCAACAATGCATGACCCAAATAAGTTACAAGAAGTAAAACGATTTGAGAGTCCTGATAATTTCTAAATATTTGCAGTTTTAAATTTTATAAGATATTTAAAAATTAGGTTTTAGTGTAATAGTAAAATATTACCTAAAGCCTTTTTTTTCTATATATATCATTAATAATATATTTTATTTTATTAAGATATTAATAATTGTTATATGAATATTTTAATTAAATGACATTTCAACAAATGGTAAATAATAAAATAAGAAATTTGTTTTATATATAAAACATTTAACGCAATTTTTCATTAAATTAACACAGGATAAACTTAAAGAAGACTTATATATAATTTGTATTAATTAAAATTTTTTCTGTAGGTACTTTAGTATTTGTTTTTTTTATTTTAAAGTGGTTAATGTAAAAATGATCACATTACTTAATGTTTTTAAGTTGTAGGTCAAAAACTTGAAAACATTAAGTAAAAAGAATTATACATAAAATCATTTAAATCAATAATATAAAAGGAATACAGATATGCCTGAAATACAAATAATTGCCAAGGATAGTCACGACACCTTGTCAACCATCAAGGGAACTTCCGCATCGCTTACAGAAGCGTCGGTGGTATTAGTAAAAGTGGCTGCCAGTGATGTATTGGTAGTGAATAGGGAGGGAACCAATGCAGTCATTCGCCTTAAAAATGGCGAAACAATTGTTATTGAAGGCTTTTTTAGTGGAACAGCTGAGCCTAAAGATAACAGCCTTGTTTTTCAAGACGAAAATGGACAGTTAATCTGGGCAAAATTCAAAGATGCTGAAAATGATGCAGACGCCGATGCTGATGCCGATGCTGATGCTGACAGTGATGTTGAACCACAAGCACTCGTAGCTGAAGATTTACCAGCGGCTTTACCAGCAGAGGCACCACAAGAGTTGGTGTCTGATGTTATTTATCAGCCTATTTCTTCAATTGAACCATTGCTTTATCACGATGGTGGCATAAACCCATGGTTATGGGCTATCCCATTGGTTGCTGGTGGTATTATCGCAGCAGCATCAAATCATGATAGTAATAATGACGACTCTTCAACACCTACCGACACAACACCACCAAATACAGATGGTGTTACTTTCTCGGTTAATTCAGTTACATCAGATAATGTACTTAATGCCTCAGAAGCAGCAGGTAATGTCACCATTACTGGTATTTTGAAAAACATTCCAGCAGATGCAGCAAATACTGTTGTAACTGTTGTAATCAATGGTCAAGAGTACACTGCAATTGTAGACAAGGTTGCGGGTACATGGTCAGTAAGTGTACCGGGTAGTGGTTTAAAAGCAGATTCAGATCAAACGATTGATGCTACTGTAACGTTTACAGATGCAGCAGGTAATAGCAGCACTGTTAAAGATACGCAAAGCTATACAGTAGATACCACAGCACCGAATGTGCCAGTGATTGATCCCGTTAATGGGACAGACCCGATTACAGGTACAGCAGAACCTGGTTCAACAGTAACAGTAACTTATCCGGACGGTAGCACAGTAAGTGTTGTAGCTGGACCGGATGGTACTTGGACTGTACCAAATCCAGGTTTAAATGATGGCGATGAAGTTACAGCAGTAGCAACAGATCCAGCTGGAAATACATCAGGACCTGCAACAGGTGTTGTTGATGCGCTTGCACCAGCAGTTGCTCTGAATGATGTGTTAACCAATGACAGCACACCACCTTTGACAGGTACGGTAAGTGATCCAACAGCAATTGTGGTGGTGACTGTAGATGGTGTGAACTATCCAGCGACCAATAATGGTGACGGCACCTGGACACTTGCCGACAATACACTGCCAACACTCACAGATGGTCCACACACAATTACTGTGACTGCGACAGATGCAGCAGGCAATGTGGGAACAGATACCGCTGTAGTGACCGTGGATACTACTGCACCGAATGTGCCAGTGATTGACCCGGTTAACGGGACAGACCCGATTACAGGTACAGCAGAACCTGGTTCAACAGTAACAGTGACTTATCCTAACGGTAGTACCGCAACTGTAGTTGCAGGACCGGATGGTACTTGGACTGTTCCAAATCCAGGCTTAAATAATGGTGACACGGTAACAGCTGTTACAACAGATCCTGCGGGAAATACATCAGGACCTGCAACAGGTGTTGTGGACGCGCTTGCACCGACAGTCGCTCTGAATGATGTATTGACCAATGACAGCACACCGCCTTTAACAGGCACGGTAAGTGACCCAACTGCGACTGTGGTGGTGAATGTAGATGGTGTGAACTACCCAGCGACCAATAATGGTGATGGTACCTGGACACTTGCCGACAATACACTGCCAACACTCACAGATGGTCCACACACAATTACTGTGACTGCGACAGATGCAGCAGGTAATGTCGGTACAGATACCGCTGTGGTAACAGTAGATACCACTGCACCGAATGTGCCAGTGATTGACCCAGTGAACGGGACAGACCCGATTACAGGTACAGCAGAACCTGGTTCAACAGTAACAGTAACTTATCCGGACGGTAGCACAGCAAGTGTTGTAGCTGGACCGGATGGTACTTGGACTGTACCAAATCCAGGTTTAAATGATGGCGATGAAGTTACAGCCGTTACAACAGATCAGGCTGGAAATACATCAGGACCAGCAACAGGCATTGTTGATGCACTTGCACCAGCAGTCGCTCTGAATGATGTATTGACCAACGACAGCACACCACCTTTGACAGGTACGGTAAGTGATCCGACTGCAACAGTGGTGGTGAATGTAGATGGTGTGAACTATCCAGCGACCAACAATGGTGATGGCACCTGGACGCTTGCAGATAATAGCTTGCCTGTATTAACTGATGGTCCGCACACGATTACCGTGACTGCAACAGATGCAGCAGGTAATGTCGGTACAGACACCGCTGTCGTAACAGTTGATACCACTGCACCGAATGTACCAGTGATTGACCCGGTGAACGGGACAGACCCGATTACAGGTACAGCAGAACCTGGTTCAACAGTAACAGTAACTTATCCGGACGGTAGCACAGCAAGTGTTGTAGCTGGACCGGATGGTACTTGGACTGTACCAAATCCAGGTTTAAATGATGGCGATGAAGTTACAGCCGTTACAACAGATCCAGCTGGAAATACGTCAGGACCAGCAACAGGTATTGTTGATGCACTTGCACCAACAGTCGCTCTGAATGATGTATTGACCAACGACAGCACACCACCTTTGACAGGTACGGTAAGTGATCCAACAGCAACTGTGGTAGTGACTGTAGATGGTGTGAACTATCCAGCGACCAACAATGGTGATGGCACCTGGAGTCTTGCAGACAATAGCTTGCCTGTACTGACCGATGGTCCGCACACGATTACTGTGACTGCAACAGATGCAGCAGGTAATGTGGGTACAGACACAGCTGTGGTAACGATTGATACAGTTGCACCAAATGCACCGGTACTTGATCCGATCAATGCCACTGACCCAGTGAGCGGTACAGCAGAACCTGGTTCAACAGTAACAGTCAGCTTCCCGGACGGTACAACAGCAACTGTAGTTGCAGGTACAGATGGTAGCTGGTCAGTACCAAACCCAGGTGACTTGACTGACGGTCAAACCGTAACA
>NZ_JBKEZV010000011.1:0-197258 GCF_053345265.1 Acinetobacter sp. M5A5_2a
GGAAATAAAGTCCCCTAAGGTATATATCCTGATCTTTTCAGGGTCTACATACTGCCACTTACTTTCTAGACGCACCCATTTTTCATGGCTATAACTAGTTTCATTACTGCCGTTGTATAAAACCCCTGATGAAAAGTTACCGATGGCACTGTTAAAAATCCCTTCAGCTGAACCGGAGAAAACATTCTCGTCATTGGTCAGGGTGTGATACAGGCTATAGTTCAAAATGGCTGCGTTTAAAGGCTTCATTTTTAGTAAATGAGGACTGGTAATCTGCTGGCCATTTAAGTCAACTGCATAGCCTGCCAACATGCTGGACGGAACTTGTAAGTTTAAAGCTTGCTCATTCTCTAAATATTTAAACTGGATTCCTTTTAGCTCGTTAATACACACCCATTGGCTATCTGGAGTATGCTCATCCATTTTCACTCTTAAAGTTTTTAAGGCACCAGAGCGAATATATAGCTTTCCATCCTTAGATTGCTTCACAGCAACCAAGTCTTCAGCAGCATTAGAATTAATAGAAACAACTAAAAAAAGCTGAGTAAAATTAAGATATTGTTCCTCTCCATTGGTATTCACCTGTGCATATTCATTATTGCTATCTATAGATTTAGGAACACTGGGAATTGGAGTGTTGGTATTATCTTGGAGTTGCTCAGCAAAAGAATACGCCGGAAGATATGCAACACATAAGACACCTATAATGTATTTCATATAAGCCTCTTAAAGTGTGGTTTTCTTACCATTAACTGTCAGAGAAACGCTGTATTTATGATTTGGCTGATATGTAAAATTATTAATAGAGTAGCTTCGTGCCTGCTCCGCAAGTATATAACCATTCACGGTATTTACTTTAATCGGATAGCTTTTATTTGTTGTGGTATCCACAAGCATTAAGTCATTTAAAAGAGCATGCCGGTTTCCAATATTACTAATATTTAAGAAAGGTGCCTCCTGATTAACATCAATTTTCCAATTCAATTGAGTAATCGCGTCTTTATTTACTACAAATACAGGCAATGACGAGCGTAAAAGTACATTAACCCCTTGAGCTGCTTTACGGCTATCAATCGGTTTTGGTAGTTCATCAATAATAATGCGATACGTTTTTTCACCAGAAACGGGTGTTGGATTAATTCTAACTACACGTAAATTATAAGAATCATTAGACTGTAATTTTAAAAATGGCGGGCTAATTGCGATTTCATCTGTAGGTGTTAACTGATCCTGTCCATTTTTCTGAGTCCATTCAAATACACGAATCTGCAAATCAGTACTTTCATTCGATTGATTAAATAAACTAATTGAAGCAGCACTCTGATTACTTAATATTTCTACATTCACAGGTGAAAGACGAATTGTAGCGGCGTTAATAATGCTAGAAAAAGATAAGAATAATCCCGTAATAATAAAGATATTTTTTTTCATGATTTACTCAAATATAACTTTTTTAATGTGTTAGCCCTTTCAAAAGGGCTAACAATATTTCTAATTTATAAAAATTAATAAGTTACTGTTATTGTGACTGTATCGAGATAGCTACCCGCACTCGGCAGCGTTGAGCCAGCAGGAATACGGCCATATACATTCACTGTTTGTACTGCACCACTACCAGTTCCACTATAGGCAGTCGTTGCAATGCCGATTGCTGTGGCATGCCCCGAATCTGAGTAGAGATTATAAGGAATATATTCGTTGCTTGTTGCACCACCAATCATACGACGTTGAGTCGTCTGAGCATTTTGCCCAGCATCGAAAGCCAAGGTCCACGGCACAGTGTTGTTACAAAGGACTTTGATTGAGGTACCACCTGTCGTTGTGGTGTCTGCATCAACGTTGCTAGCAAGAGAACTTAAAGTCCCAAAGTCTAAAACTGCATTCGCTGTTGTACCTGTAGCGGAAGTATTCAATACACAACTATTCGTTACTGTTGCCTTAACAGTTAATGTACCCGTTGCTGTAGCTGCATTTGCTGAATTGAGAGAAAATAATGCTATAGCAATTACTGATAAATGAAAAAAAGTCTTTTTCATAGTCAAAACCTTTTAAATTAAATTGTTAAAACTAATAGATATAAAAAATTTAGCACTTATTCTTACAATCATTTTTTATTTGACTGCTCCTTTTAAAGTTTATTTTTTTACCCTATTTTTTAACATCATACATAAAAACAATTAAAATGCGTGATCTTATTATTATTTTAATTTCTAATTAACAAAATATAATTACTCAAACCAACTCCACAGATACAAAAATTAACACACCCAAAAACTAACCCATTGATTTAAATAATTTAAATAAAAACTTCACAAAATTTATTAAGTAAAATTTAAATAAATATGTCATAAATTTAGCTAATTTTATGAAACTAAATGCTAAATACAGAGTTACTTACTTTATTTTTATATTATTGCTCTCTTGAATTTTGATTGTATATGATTACTTAAAGATAAATTTCAAATAAACTATCAAAGATTATAATTTAAATAAAAGTAAAATGATGAACAGTAGAGCTAAAGATGAATCACTATAAGGAAAGTTTTATTTCTTTTAAGCGTTAAATCGCTATAGAGACATATAAGAAATAAAGGCCTCTTACGAGACCTTTATTTCTTATATTTAAGTCTAATTAAACACTCAGCATACTATTTAAAGTTTCAGAGACATTTTTCGATTTCACTTTAGGCTGCAATGCTTGCAAAGCCTGTTGCACTTGAGTCCGCTGAGGTTCTGCCAAAGTGTACCAACGTGACAATACCTGTAACAGTCGTGAACCTAAAATTGGATTCTTCTCGTCAAGATATTGTGCAAGGTTAATAAAGTGAGCTACACCAAAGCCCCACGTGTTTTCCGGATTATTTGATAATCCTCCACTCACCGCACGAATACGATTTGGAGTTGTTAAATCGTAATCTGGATGTTGAGTGAGGTATTCAATTGTTTCAGTTGTCGCATTCGGGTTTGCAGCCTGAATCATAAACCACTGATCTAAAGATAAAGCTTCATCTTTAAAACGGTCATAGAAATCAGCAAGTACATCTTGAGCTTGAGGCGCATTTTGCCAAACCAGTACACGTAGCGCACCTAAACGTTCAGACATATTACCTGTGTTCTGATATTGCACATGCGCAAGTTCAAATGCAGTTTGATCCCCCTGACGAGCCATCATCATCAGCATGATGTTCTTTAACGCACGTACACCCATTGCCAAAGAAAATTCTTTTTGCAGGTCTGGGTCAAGTGTAAGGTAAGTATCTTTCCAGAATGAACCCAACTCTTGTGCCAAACGATTGAGCAATGCTTCACGTTTTACATGAATATCAGCTGGTGCATAGTTGTGATCGATACGACTACCCAAATAACCTTCGCTTGGTACATCAAACAAACGCGATGCCAATAGCGGGTCGCGACCAACTAACTCCGGCAAAGTACTTTGAATTGCCTGAATGTATGCATCAGCAGAATGGTCTTCTAATAAAATACGTTCAAGCAAAGTTTGCGTTGCTTGCCATTGGTTAAAGCCGTTTGTTTCGTGCTGAATTAAGAAAGCTAACTCGTCATCAGTATAATTAAACACAAGATTGACGGGTGCAGAGAAATTACGGAGTAGCGAAACAACTGGTTGTTCAGTCACACTTGTAAACTCAATGGTTGCCTCATCTTGGTCAAACAAATACACGCCATCTTTAACATCGTTTACAAACAAGCTTTCACTATGCAATGTATATTGCTCACCTGTTTTAGCATTAAATAGTGCTAATGCCACAGGAATCGGAACAGCTTTTAAATTTGGATATTTAGGATGAGCTTTTAAGCTTTGTTTAAAGCTTAAACGATAAGTTTGCGCTGCTGCATCATATTCCCCTTTTGCTTCGAGCTTTGGAGTTCCTGGTTGGTTATACCAGGTTAAAAAGGCAGATAAATCGACACCTGAGCCAGCAGTTAATGCAGCAACCCAGTCTTCTACAGTCACGGCTTGTCCATCATGACGGCGGAAGTATTCATCGGTCCCTTGACGGTATTTTTCTTTACCTAACAAGGTCGACATCATGCGGTTAATTTCCGCACCTTTTTCATAGACAGTCGCTGTATAGAAGTTATTAATTTCGACAAAGTGATCTGGACGCGGCGGGTGCGACAATGGACCTGCATCTTCAGGGAACTGGTGCGATTTAAGCACAGCGACATCATCAATACGTTGAACCGCAGCAGATTGTAAATCTTCAGAGAATGACTGATCACGGAATACCGTTAAGCCTTCTTTTAAGCAGAGCTGGAACCAGTCACGGCAAGTAATACGATTCCCTGTCCAGTTATGGAAATATTCGTGAGCAATCACAGACTGTACACGCATAATCGCAGCATCAGTGGTGTACTCTTCATCAGCAAGTACGCATGCTGTATTAAAGATATTTAAACCTTTATTTTCCATTGCGCCCATGTTGAACTGACTGACTGCAACAATCATATAATTGTCGAGGTCATAAGGACGACCATAATGTTCTTCATCCCAACGCATTGAATGCTTTAATGCTTCCATCGCGATATGACATTTTGGAATATCTTTCTCAATTGCATAGATTTCTAAAGCAACATCACGCCCTTCAGAGGTCGTATAGCAATCTTTAAGAACTGCTAAATCACCAATGACACAAGCAAATAAATAGCTTGGCTTTTTGGTCGGATCTTGCCAAATCGCGAAGTGGCGGTTTTCACCAGCCTCACCTGTTTCTAGCAAATTACCATTGGCAAGTAACACTGGATATTTTTTGTCTGCTTCTACGCGTGTAGTAAATACAGAAAGTACATCTGGACGGTCTGGATAGAACGTGATTTTACGGAAACCTTCAGGTTCGTTCTGAGTTACAAACAAGTCATCTGCTTTATATAAGCCTTCTAATTGAGTATTCGTTTCAGGATGAATAATGACTTGCGTTTGTAAAATGACTTCATCTGGTGCATTAGTGATCACCAGTTGTTCACTATCGAGTGAATATTGTGCAGGAGTGAGAATTTGGCCATTTAACTGAACAGACTGTAATTCTAGGTCACGGCCTAATAGCACCAGATCACCAACAGTTTGACGCTTCATCACTAATGTCGAATCAACAATTGTTTTATCATCATATACTTGGATATCAAGATTAATTGATTCAACCAAGAATGCAGGTTTTTGATAATCTTTTAAATAAACTGTCTGATCTGCCTGAACTGGAGGCTGCGCCGCAATATTCATCTTTATTCCTTATATACTCGTCTAAACGGTAGTATGAGTCGTCATGAAATATCATACGCCAAGTCATACACACTGTATTTGATTACCTTTATGAAATTAATGGGACTTCATTTATACATTTCAAATTAGAATCTTGTTTTATTAGCACAGATTAGACCAAATTTACGATAATCGTTGTTTATATAAGCAATCTATACAATAAAAATAAAACACCTTTAGCTTTTAACATTTTTTAGAGTCAGCTTACATTTTGGGCATGGTTCTTGCGTAATTAAATATACCAATATGGGTATCTAAATTAGAACAAGAGGTGTCAGCATGGAATTTAAAGCACATTTTCATCGACTAGAGAACATTAAAGCTATTCATGATCTATCAGCAGCAGGACTCGATCACCATGTGATTGCCGTGTTCTTATCTGCGGAAGGTATTTCTATTACAACTCAGGAGGTTACTTCTATTGTTAATACTTACGATGCGTTAGGGAAATTGAAATTACCAAGTAAAAAAGTACAGGCTCTTATTAAGGCCAAAAAGCTTGGCCAAAATGATGAGAGCTTGCCGTGCCCTGTTTAATTCAACTTTTTAGCCCACTATGAAAACCTAAAATCGAAACATAGATTTTAGGTTTTTCTATTTTAACAACAAACGAAAGTGGCAATCTCCGCCATCTACAGCGCGGCTGTGTATAATAGCCCCATCATTTTCATTTTATGTTCGGAGCAAAATGGCCTTACAAATTCTACAGAAACAGCTAGATGAAAGTAGCCATTGTCCTCTCTGCCAAGCTTCAATGTACTGGGTAGATGCCGAGCAATTTGAACAAGACATTCAATTCCATGAATGCAGTCATTGTCAGCACCGTCTATTTAAAGATCAAAGAATGACTTGCCACTGTGATACATGCACAAAACAACGGAAAAAGCTTCTACAACAAACACGCCTACAAGAACAACGCCAATTTAAGTCAAAAGAGCAGCCACAACGCAGTCTCGAACAGCTCAGCTTCTTACATAAACTTTTCTTGCTAAGTCTCCTAGACGATTATGCCCGTGAAGAAATCGCTCATGATGAATATATTCATTGGGACAAAATTAAATACCATCACATCACGCCTAACTGGATGTTTCAGAGCTATTTAATTAAACAGTTGCATAAAGATGGCATTTTGAATGCAAATGACCAAACTGATGACCCACAATGTTTTCACTTAAATATTCGTTTAGATGGCTACAGCGATCCAAGTTTATTTAGTGTGGCTCAACAGTTACGTAATTGGTTCTATGAAAATTTAAGCTTTGGTATTCCTTTTCGTGGTGCAGATGAAGTTAAAGACGTACTTTTTCAGGTGCTCTATCAAGAAATTATCCAGTTCATGCAGTTCTACTGCCGAACTTGGGGTATCCAAATTGCTGGAAATTCAAATTTTCAAAGCTTTTGCTATCGTTTAATGGATTCACTCGCAATTGGGCAGATTTATTATCTGGTACAAACTGCACTCGAATATCTGTATAAACAAAAAGTTTTACAGCCTCGCAATGATAAATTTATTAACACTAATCTATTAAAGAAAACGTTAGAACAATATCGCGAAAGAGCCGTGACCGAAAAGTGGGAAACCTCTATGCTCCCCCGTCCTCACAATATTCCTTACAGTAAAATGAGTTATATTTTGCTTAATCGTTTCTTGGGTTACGACGAACAGATATTTGTCCAACCTGTATGGAAAGCATGGCGAAAAATTGAACCACGTTTAAACTTTTATTCTGTCAAACGTTGTATGTATTGTGGTTCAAATGATTTAACCGTTGACTATGATGCAGCAGATTATGTTTCTTTGATTTGCCAAAAATGTAAGCATCAAGACCACTATTTTACCCACTAAATTTATAATCACTTTGGCTTACTAGGGATAATAATATGACATCGACATCTAGTTTGATTGAACAGGTCATTGAAGCTTGGCAGAATATGCAAGCCAAAACACCTCTTGTACAATGTATTACCAATAGCGTTGCTGCAAACTATACGGCCAATGTATTACTCGCGTCTGGTGCCTCGCCTGCGATGATTGATAATCCTTATGAAGCGGAAAGCTTTACCAAAATATCATCGGCCTTGAGCATTAATTTAGGTACGCCCACCACTGAGCAAATGCAAGCCATGCAGATCTCAGCTAAAACAGCTCAGCTAAATGACATTCCATGGGTACTTGATCCAGTCGGTTACGGCCCAATTTTAGCTTGGCGCAGTCAAATGACAGACGAGCTTTTACAATTTAAGCCAAGCATTATTCGTGGTAATGCTTCAGAAATCAGTACGCTTGCAGGCAATCAGGTTCAGTCTAAAGGTGTAGATAGCACCCTAAGTAGTGATGATGTCTATCGACAGGCTTACGCGCTATTAGTACATACAGACTGTATCGCAATTTCAGGTGAGTCAGATTACATTCTGTCTAAAGAACTGGATATCGTTATCCAAATTAACGGCGGTAGCCCCTTACAACCTAAAATTACAGCAACAGGATGTGCTTTGGGTGCATTAATCGCTGCATATAGTGCGGTAACGACTCCAACCATTGCAGCGCTTTCAGCTCATATACATTTTGCAATTGCGGGTAAACTTGCATCCAATCAGGCACAAACCATGGGAAGTTTTAGTACCATTTTTATGGACTATATTCATATGTTAGATGCCAACCTGATTGAGCAATATGCAAATATCAAGCTGTTTGGCTTAAAGGCATAACCACAAGAAGTTATGCCTTTGTGGGTAACAGACTATTTTAAAAGTAAATAGATATCTGTAATAAGATCACATTCTTTCACATCATGCACAAAGTTATGATAATGAAAGAAAACTGGATAATCTCCAGCTTCTTCAGGCTGCTCAGGTAACCAGTTTTTAAAAATGTAATACACGCTCTCTTTAATCTGGTCATGGCTACCCAAATGTCTTACAGTCGCATAACGTCCAGCAGGAATTTCCCCTGTTTGTACGCCATAAATATTTTCAGGTACAGCCGTTTCAATTAACCCTGCAATGTCAAACCTAAACGCGTCTGATGGTGTTTGTTCAGGGTCAGAAAAAGGAATGCCATACGTTCTTGATTTAGTCACAGGTGATAAACCCGTTTCTTTACGCCAAGCAATAAAACGTGCAGCAGTTTCAAAAACTTTATCTGGACTTCCCAGATGCGACAGATACGCAATCTTTTGGGCAGGACGCTCAACAATATTTACATTCACTTTTAGCTCACTTTTCGGAAGTGTAAAAACAAACTTCTGGTGCCAAGATTCCCAGTCCGGTTTATCTCTAAAAGCCCGAGGAGTTTGATCAAATGAACGCTTAAATGCACGAGTAAATGCCTCTGGACTATCAAACCCTGCTTGTAATGCAATCTCAATAATTTTGAGATCGGGTTCAAAAGCCAATTGAAAAGAGGCCCGCTTTAAACGAGAAAGTTGAATAAACTTCATCACATTTAAACCAATATGAACGGCAAAAATACGATGAAAATGAAATTTGGATAAGGCTGCAATCTGGCTCAATCGATCAACATCTAAATCTTCATCTAAATGTCTTTGAATATAATCGCAAACCAGTTGCAGCTTTTGTGTATATACAGCCATACATTTATGTCTGTTCATTCGATAGCACTACTTTTACATAGTGCTGATCTCTATTCTTGATCGAAATTGCGCTTTTTAAAATTATACAACTTGCTTAAAATAATCTTCTTTTGGCATATCAACAAGTTCAACACACAATTGAATTTCTTTATTAAACTCTTGTTGTAGATAATTTTTATTGCTGAGTGCCGCTAACAACTGATCACCCATCAGTTGTTTTTGCTCTGCATTTCTTCCCGACAAAATATAAACTTTTACATGAATATAAGCCTGTTCTAGTCCCAAACCAATTAGGAAAACATCATCTTTACGCGCACGGCTTTTAATGTCTTCTGGGCTAAACAACTCTGTTTTAATGAGCGTTGTATTAATTTCTTCAAGTAATTGTTTTGCATTTAATCCAGTTAAGTTATCTGAATAATCAACTACAATGTGCGGCATAGCCACCTCAATTTATGTAATAAGTAATTAAGCTAATTAAACTTTACTCAATAAATAATAAAGCTAATCGAACCTGATCATATCCCATTCGAGGGCTGGTTGCTTCAACGATTGGTCGTAGTTTGATCGAACCATCATCAGAAAAATGATCTGGATTTTGGCGCTTTTTCAGTTTTTTATAAATTTTTCGGATTTCTTCGACTACTTCTTCTCCAGGATGGGCAACCGAAATATCCAGTTTTTGTTCTTTATGCAGTCGAGCCAAATGGTTAATGATTGTCGCTGGGGTAAGGCCACGTTCATGGGCAATATCTTCAATCTCATAGCCTTCTTCAAACAACGCACGTGTTTCGTCTAGCGTTGCCGAGGCATAATTTTGTTTCGCACCTTTTGAGAGTTTTTTCTCATTACGAGAAATCTCAGTTTCATTTAAAGTTCCGCCACAATGACGAATAAATGCTTTGTGCTGAGCAGTTAAATCTACATCTGCAAAGTTGTCTTCTGCTTCTTTAGACAACTCTTGGAAACGGCGATCGGCTTTTACAGCCAAGCTATCTAACTCTAAAGCTTGCTCGTTAATCCCTAATAACTTTAACCCAGTTAAAGATTTCAGACGCGAGAGCGCAACATAGCCCTGACCTTTTTCAAAGGTGTTCATGAGGTTAATTTCGGCAGCTTCTAACGTCATCCCTTGGCTTTTATGAATGGTAATCGCCCATGCCAAACGAAGTGGAATTTGCTGGAAACTGGCAATCACTTTACCTGCATCATTTTCAACTGACCAAGTTTCAGGCGCAACCAGCAATGTCGTGCCATCGGTCAATTTCACCTTTGGTAGCAAACCATTTTCATCATCTTCTTCAAAACCAATGACTTCCCCTAAACTCCCGTTGATATAGCCCATATCAAAGTTGTTTTTTACAAACATGACTTTTGCATGTTTCTTTAAGGTGAGTTCTTCTGGTGCACGAACCGAAGATTTTAAAGTTTCTACCAGTTTTTCATTACCATCTAAAACCGCATTGAATTGATGCCCTTCATTATCAATTTCATTTAAGTGCTGATAATTGATATTGTCGACATCCATATTGTGCGTATAGAGACGAGTAAAGGTCTCACCAATATCATGCGAGCGTGATTGACGTAATGCGTGTAAATGATCTGATTGAATATTTTGCGCACGAATAGCATTTAAAATCTGGTTAAGAATTTCATCATCTTGGCGGTGTTGTTCTGTTAAATAACATACGCGAAATTTAGCTTCGACCCATGCATCAGACATAAAACAGAACTTGTCACGGTTGGCTTCACTATTACGTCCAACTGGTGGCAACTGAAAGAAATCTCCAGCAACAATGACTTGGATACCGCCAAATGCCTCATCGCTTTCTTTAAAATATTTTAAAACCTGATTCACCAGATTAAGCTGTTTTGCATGTAACATCGAAATTTCATCGATGACGAGAACTTGCGCATTTTCAAGGTGTTCCTTGAGATATTTACGCTCTTTCATACGTTTTAGATCATCATCAGTTAACTGATCTTTAATCCCGATGCCTGCCCATGTATGAATCGTCATGCCGTTCATATGCGTTGCAGCAATACCTGTAGATGCCGTAATCGCCACAGGCACTTTACGTGCTTTTAAGTATTGGATGTACTGATTGAGTGTATAGGTTTTCCCTGCACCAGCCGAACCGGTTAAAAAGACATTTTCACCTGCTTTAAGCAGTTTAAGCGCAGTTTCCTGTTTCATAATCTCATAAGTACATCTTCAACAGCCCATAGCTTAACGACTTTCCCGAAAAAATTAAATGAATGAGCTAGAATTTCTGTAAAATCAATATAAATCAATAATTAACATTAAAATAATATTTGGTAGGTTTTTGGTAGGTAGGAAAATAATCTTCACATCACAATACTAAGGCCATGGTGAGGCTCACCTGTAATAACAAACAATGGATTTATGGAAGAAGGAATCACTCCATGGCTTTTAAAAATATTGCAGATCAAACAAACGGTTTTTATATTCCTTGTGTATCACTCTTTGGACCAGGATGTGCCAAAGAAATAGGTACAAAGGCACAAAACCTCGGCGCAAAAAAAGCATTAATTGTGACCGATGAAGGCTTATTTAAATTTGGTGTCGCAGATCTTATCGCAAACTATTTAACTGAAGCAGGCGTTGCGAGCCATATTTTCCCTGGTGCGGAACCTAATCCAACCGATATCAATGTCCATAATGGCGTAAATGCCTATAACGACAATGGCTGTGACTTTATTGTCTCTCTAGGCGGTGGTTCATCTCATGACTGTGCAAAAGGGATTGGCCTAGTTACTGCTGGTGGTGGTCATATTCGTGATTACGAAGGTATCGATAAAAGTAAAGTACCGATGACGCCACTGATTGCAGTCAATACAACCGCTGGTACGGCATCTGAAATGACCCGTTTCTGTATTATCACCAATACCGATACTCACGTAAAAATGGCTATCGTGGACTGGCGTTGTACCCCACTTATTGCAATTGATGACCCGAAACTCATGATTGCAAAACCAGCTGGTTTAACAGCGGCAACGGGTATGGATGCTTTAACCCATGCTGTTGAAGCATACGTTTCTACGGCAGCCAACCCAATTACCGATGCTTGTGCAGAAAAAGCTATCACCATGATTAGTCAATGGTTACAACCTGCTGTAGCAAATGGTGAAAACATCGAAGCTCGTGATGCAATGAGCTATGCACAGTACTTGGCTGGTATGGCGTTTAACAATGCATCTTTAGGTTATGTACATGCGATGGCGCATCAATTGGGCGGTTTCTATAACTTACCTCACGGCGTATGTAACGCAATCTTGTTACCACACGTGTGCGAATTTAACTTAATTGCCTGCCCAGATCGCTACGCAAAAATCGCGGAGTTAATGGGTGTAAAAACTCATGGACTGACCGTGATGGAAGCTGCATATGCTGCAATTGATGCCATTCGTAAACTGTCTTCATCCATTGGTATTCCATCTGGATTAACAGAGCTAGGCGTAAAAACTGAAGACCTTGCAGTTATGGCCGATAATGCTCAAAAAGATGCGTGTATGCTGACCAACCCTCGTAAAGCAAATCATGCACAAGTTGTGGAGATTTTCAAAGCAGCACTTTAATACTGATGTAATGGCACATCCCTCTAGTAAGTCAACCCCCTCCGACCGTTGACTTACTTTTTGGGGAATACTTAGCTCCAGCGGTATTCCCTTTTTTTAAACCTCTATTCCAATCCAACCTCTAAACCTGATTGACAATTCGCCCATTTCATTGAAGGATACTCAGCATGTCTTAATTACAATAGCTCGATAAAAATGAATACATCCTCAGCTACTCAAAATTATGTTCCAGATATTTTAGGTACTGGCTACGAACAGCTCACACTCAACTTTCCCGATGATTACGAAGGTAAAGTTGTTGCCACATTGGTTCGTAAAAAGGCCGCTCAATCTACTCAAAAAGCTGTGCTTTATATTCATGGTTTTTTAGATTATTTCTTTCAAACTGAAATGGCTGAACAATTCAACACGCATGGTTATGACTTCTATGCCTTGGATTTAAGAAAATATGGTCGTTCCAAGCTAGCCCATCAAATCTTCTATAATGTGCTTGATTTAAGTGAATACGATGCCGAAATTACTCAAGCATTAGATATCATTGCTAAAGAACAACACACACAAGTCTTGCTTGCAGGCCATTCGACTGGCGGTTTGACAGCAACGCTTTATGCTGCCCATCACCCGAACCATCCTCTTATTAAAGCGCTATGGACGAATAGTCCATTTTATGACTTTAATTTAAGCTTGGTCGAAAAGAAGTTTGGTATTCCAGTACTCAGTCGAGTAGGAAAATATCTACCTAAAGTTAAATTCCCAAGCCAACTGAACAAATGGTACACCGCGAGCCTTCACAAACAGCTCAAGGGCGAATGGGACTTTAATCTGGACTGGAAACCTACCTCTGCCCCTACGGTTCAACTCAGCTTTCTACATGCGATTCATACAGCACAAAAAGAAATACATCGCGGAGTTAAACTGAATGTTCCCGCACTGATTATGCATTCTCATCAGACTAAAAACCCTAAAAAATGGGGAGCCGATGCGACTCAAAGCGATGTAATTTTAGACGTTAAAGACATTGAAAAATTTGGCAAAAAAATCAAAGGTGATGTCTCTGTTGTCTCTATTCACAATGGCTTGCATGATTTAGTCCTTTCGGTCCAGCCAGTACGAGAACAAGTTTATCAACAGTTATTCCAGTGGCTGGATCAAAAAATCACTTAACTGAGCTTAGGTGAGTCAAGGTATTTCATCAGCAATTGATGTGCGGGATGTTCGCTAGGTACTAACTCCATAAGACGTTCTACCGCATCAATTGCTTCAGGGAAATGAGCCAAATGCTTAAGTAATAAATCTGTTTCTTGCGTTTTAAAAATTGCATCGCTCAAGCGCGATTCAAGGCAGTCACGCCATGCACATAAAAACGGGCTTTCAGTTTTTGCCAGAAAAACACCTGTGTAAAGCTGCAAAGCAGAAGCCGCATATCCCGCATCCAGTGCCTGTTCAGCTTGTAAAAAATCGGCTTCAACATGTACAAGCAAACGATATGGCCGAGACCCAAGTAACCCCCCCAAAATATCTCGAAGTTGAGACATTTCAGCTTTAAGTGTGCCCATACTTACTTTACGTTCGCCATACAGCGCCTGATAAAGATGCTCTAAAGTTAAGCCATGTGGACATAACGCCAATATCGTCAAAATTTCAATTTGACGCGGTGTTAATAACAAACTTTTGCCATTAAATTTAACTTGTGGCGTCGAAAATGCACGAATATGTAATTGCTGACGCTGCTGCTCTAGCAAGGCAGATTGAATAATTGATGCACAACGTTCGGCAGCCAATATTCCTAAACTATTATGGTTCTTCCAAGTAGTCGATAAATCAACGACACCTAGAGTTTGTTTTGAGTATGGATCGATAATTGGCGCGGCATAGCACACCCAATCATGAATCGATTCCATATAGTGTTCATTAGAAAAAACACAACTTGATTGCTGAGTTTTTAAAGACAAAGCCAATGCATTGGTGCCAACAAATTCTTCACGCCATTGCCCACCCTGCACAAAGTGAACACGCTCAGCTGCACTTTGCATTTGAGCACTTGTTGCCGTCCAAATGATCGTACTACCAATGTCACCAACAGCGATCACCATTGAGGATTGCTCTGCAATATGACGTAAATCGTCAGCACATTGGCTTAAAGCCATATCTAACGCATTTTGTGAAGCAGATTTTTTCTCGACTAATGGAGCCGCAAAACGCTCTTTAGGAATCGCAGCAGAGGCTGAACGTTCCCATGAGCTTGCAATACTTTGACCCAGTTTGGCAGCATTTTGAGGAGAGAGACTATTTTGCGTACGCAGTTGATCAATCAACGTCCGTTGCTGCAATAAATCCTTTTTTGTGAACATTTGTAAATTCCTTATATATCCACATTTCTATTCCAACCTTTCTCCAACCTTCTTCTTTATATCCTAATTATACAAAGTACGAAAGTACCTACTGACAGGGTTCTTGTTAGTCTTTAGTCCTAAAAAGCAAAGGAATATTTATATGCGCTATATCGATCCAAATCAACCAAGCTCAAAAGTTCAATTTAAATCACAATATGAAAATTTTATTGGCGGTGAATGGGTTGCACCTGTAAAGGGTGCATATTTTGATAATGTATCTCCTGTTGACGGAAAAGCTTTCACCCGTATTCCACGCTCTAGTGCCGAAGATATTGAACTCGCTCTAGATGCAGCACATAAAGCGAAAGCAACATGGAATAAAGCCTCACCAACGGTACGCTCTAATATACTTTTAAAAATTGCTGATCGTTTAGAAGCAAATCTTGAAATGCTTGCTGTTGCAGAAACTTGGGATAACGGTAAAGCGGTTCGTGAAACTTTAGCAGCAGACCTTCCACTTGCGATTGACCATTTCCGTTATTTCGCAGGTTGTATTCGTGCTCAAGAAGGCGGGATCTCTGAAATTGATGAAGATACCATTGCCTACCATTTCCATGAGCCATTAGGTGTGGTTGGCCAAATCATTCCATGGAACTTCCCAATTTTAATGGCAGCATGGAAACTTGCTCCTGCTCTAGCGGCTGGTAACTGTGTCGTAATTAAACCAGCAGAGCAAACACCAGTAGGTATTTTGTTGGTGGCTGAACTTATTCAAGACATTTTACCGCCGGGTGTACTTAATATTGTTAATGGTTTCGGTTCAGAAGTCGGTCGTCCGCTAGCGACAAACCCACGTATTGCAAAAATCGCATTCACAGGTTCAACTCAAACTGGACAAATGGTGATGCAATATGCGACCGAAAATATTATTCCAGTGACATTAGAACTTGGTGGTAAGTCACCAAACCTTTTCTTTGAAGATATCATGGATAAAGAAGATGATTTCTTAGAAAAAACACTTGAAGGTTTTGCGATGTTTGCCTTGAACCAAGGTGAAGTATGTACTTGCCCTTCTCGTGCTTTAGTACAAGAAAGTATTGCTGATCAGTTCTTGGAGTTGGCTGTAGAGCGTGTAAAACGTATTAAAACTGGTCATCCACTTGATACTGAAACCATGATTGGTGCTCAAGCATCTCTACAACAACAAGAGAAAATCTTACGTTGTATTAATACTGGTCGTGAAGAAGGCGCAGAACTCTTACTTGGCGGTAGTGGCCGTAAAGAAGTAGGTGATGGTTTCTATGTTGATCCGACTATTTTTAAAGGTCACAATGGCATGCAAGTTTTCCAAGAAGAAATTTTTGGACCTGTACTTGCTGTGACAACGTTCAAAGACTTTGACGATGCAATTAAAATTGCCAATGACACCATGTATGGTTTAGGTGCAGGCGTATGGTCACGTTCAGCTCACATTTCTTATCGTGCTGGTCGCGCGATCGAAGCGGGTCGTGTCTGGACAAATTGCTATAACATCTACCCTGCTCATGCTGCATTTGGTGGTTACAAAAAGTCAGGTATTGGCCGTGAAAACCACAAGATGATGTTAGATCATTATCAACAAACTAAAAACTTATTGGTGAGTTATTCAACTAAACCTATGGGCTTCTTCTAAGTTCTGCACCAAGTTGATACCAGACTATGAATATTAGAAAGAAGTAAGACCATTAATTATGTAAGAAGCCAGTAATTTAGATTGCTGGCTTCTTTATTTAGTACTGTTAGTTCTCAAATTTTTATCATTTGGAATAAAAAAGCGTCATCTATTATCTAAAGCGCTTCATTTAGGCATTGCTTTTGCATTGATTCATACAAACCCACTCGCAGGAGTATTGTATGAATCAACCAGAAACAGCTTCCGTTATTGCTTCAAGCACAGAAGTTTCATCAGCAGAATATTTTGCTCAGCGTCAACTTAAACAAGGTACTGTGGGTTGGTTACTCCTGATTGGTTTAGGCGTGGCTTATGTGATATCTGGTGATTTTGCCGGTTGGAACTTTGGTATTGCTCAAGGTGGCTGGGGCGGTATGTTTATTGCCACAGCCCTCGCTGCAATCATGTACCTGTGCCTATGTCTTTCTATGTCAGAAATGTCCACCATGATGCCGACAGCTGGCGGTGGTTATAGCTTTGCACGTGCTGCCTTTGGTCCTTTTGGTGGCTATTTAACAGGAACAGCCATTTTAATTGAATACGCGATTGCCCCTGCTGCTATTGCCGTATTTATTGGTGGTTATTGCGAATCTCTTTTTGGCATTAATGGCTGGATGATTTACCTCACGTGCTATGCCGTTTTTATGGGCATACATTTGAAAGGTGCTGGCGAAGCCTTAAAAATTATGTTTGCAATTACGCTTGTCGCAGCAGTTGCTCTTGTTGTGTTTATTGTCGCAATGATTCCACATTTTAATACACAAAATTTGTTAGATATTCCTGTTGGCACAGCAGCTGGTGCAAGTCGTTTTCTACCTCATGGCTATTTAGGCATCTGGGCCGCTGTTCCTTTTGCAATCTGGTTTTTCCTTGCAGTTGAAGGTGTTCCTTTAGCAGCCGAAGAAGCGAAAGATCCTGCAAAATCTCTCCCACGCGGTTTAATCGGTTCAATGCTAATTTTAACTGCCTTTGCTATGCTCATTTTATTCTTGGGTGCAGGCGCAGCGGGTGCAAGTACTTTACAAAATTCTGGTGCTCCCCTTGTAGATGCTTTAGTGAAAGTTTATGGCAGCAACACTTGGCTTGCGACTTTTGTTAACTTTGTTGGTTTAGCAGGTTTAATCGCGAGTTTCTTTTCAATTATCTATGCTTATTCACGTCAAATCTTTGCACTCTCTCGTGCTGGTTACTTACCTACTTCACTCTCTTTAACCAATAAAAATAAAGCCCCTTATTTCGCAATTATTATTCCGGGCATTATCGGTTTCTTACTTTCACTTACTAAAGAAGGCGATTCACTGATTTTAATTGCCGTTTTTGGTGCAACCATTTCTTATGTGTTGATTCTTTTATCCCACATCAAATTACGCCTATCTAAACCCGACATGCCCCGTCCCTATAAAACACCAGGTGGCATTGTGACCTCAAGCATTGCATTAGTTTTAGCAGTGGCTGCCGTGATTGCAGGTTTTGTGGTAAACCCAGAAGTTTGGTTTATTGCTGCTGCTATTTATGTGGCATTTATTGCTTACTTTTTATTCTATAGCCGCTATCATTTAGTCAAGGGAACACCAGAAGAAGAGTTTGCAAATATTAAAGCTGCTGAACAAGAGCTATAAATAAAAGGATGCAACCATGAGTTATCGCAATATTGTCGCCAATCAGCAATATCACTTTGCTGACCTAAAAACTTTAATGGCAAAAGCAACGCCATTACGTTCAGGCGATGAGTTAGCAGGTGTAGCTGCCAGAGACGCAACCGAACATGTTGCGGCACAAATGACTTTGGCCGATGTACCTCTTAAAACTTTTTTAAATGAAGTTGTGGTCGATTACGAAACAGATGAAATTACACGCCTGATTATTGATGAACATAATCTGGCAGCCTTTGCTCCTATTTCACACTTTACAGTAGGCGATTTTCGAAATTGGTTACTTGGAGAAGAAGCAACTGCACAAAGCTTAAAAGCATTAGCATCAGGTTTAACTCCAGAAATGGTGGCTGCTGTCAGCAAAATTATGCGCAATCAAGATTTGATTTATGCCGCCAGCAAATGTGAAGTCGTTACCCAATTTCGCAACACCATCGGTTTAAAAGGCCATCTTTCTACCCGTTTGCAACCCAATCACCCTACCGACGATGTTCTTGGTATTTCCGCCAGTATTTTAGATGGTTTGATGTATGGCAATGGTGATGCCGTGATCGGCATTAACCCTGCAACAGATAACTTACATAATTTGTCAGAGCTACTAAAATTGCTTGATCATGTGATTCAGGAATATCAAATTCCGACACAATCTTGTGTGCTCACCCATATCAGTTCAGGTATTCAACTCGCTGAAAAAAATGTGCCGATTGATTTAATGTTTCAATCAATCGCTGGCACCCAACTGGCTAACGAAGGCTTTGGAATTTCACTTGATTTACTGCAAGAAGGATATGAAGCCACACTTGCACTCAAACGTGGAACCATTGGACAAAACGTTATGTACTTTGAAACGGGCCAAGGCAGCGCCTTATCAAGCAATGCACATCACGGCGTTGACCAGCAAACATTAGAAACGCGTGCTTATGCAGTAGCCCGCAAATACAATCCGCTGTTAGTGAATACAGTCGTCGGTTTTATTGGCCCCGAATATCTCTTTAACGGCAAACAAATTATACGTGCGGGGCTAGAAGATCACTTCTGCGGTAAGTTACTTGGTGTACCAATGGGCTGCGACATTTGCTATACCAACCATGCCGATGCAGACCAAAATGACATGGATGTTCTCCTTACCCTATTTGGCGCGGCGGGCATCAACTTTATTATGGGTATTCCAGGCTCAGATGATGTCATGCTCAATTATCAAACGACTTCGTTCCATGATGCCCTATACTTAAGACAGCTTTTAGGTTTAAAACCCGCTCCTGAGTTTTCTGCTTGGCTTGAACAGCAAGGCATTTTTAAACAACAAAACTCTCAAATTTGCTGGGCAGATCACATGCCTGACCAATTCTCTCGCCTGCTTATGAATTAGGGAGAACACTATGAAACTCAGTCGTGATATTCAATATCCCTCTTCTACCCATCAAGATCAGTGGGAAAAACTCAAACAGTTTACCGATGCCCGTATTGCTTTGGGCCGTGCAGGTTGTAGCATCCCAACACGAGCCTTACTTGAGTTCCAATTGTCTCATGCACAAGCAAAAGATGCTGTTTATCAAGATATGGATGTTTCATATTTATCTGAGCAATTACAACAAAAGCAACTTCAAAGCATTCATGTACAAAGTAATGCTCCTAATAAGGAAATCTATCTTAAACGTCCTGATTTAGGACGTCAGCTTTCAGATCAATCAAAAAATGTCTTAATTAAGAAACATGCAGAAGACCTTCAACAATACGATGTTTGTATTGTGGTCGGTGATGGACTCTCTGCAAGAGCGATTGAAGCGAATGCTATTCCATTCATTACCGCGCTAAGTGAACAAATTCAGCAAGCAAGCTGGACTCTTGCACCAATTGCACTGGCAACAGGCAGTCGGGTTGCTTTAGGTGATGAAGTTGCTGAAATCTTTAAGGCACCCATGCTAGTGATGCTCATCGGTGAGCGCCCTGGTTTAAGCTCTCCTGACAGTATGGGAATTTACTACACATGGAATGCATATTTAGGCTGCCTCGATGCCAAACGTAATTGTATTTCCAATGTTCGCTCTGCAGGCTTAAGTATTCCAGTTGCGGTACAACGTTTAATCGCATTAATGAAAAAATCAAAACAGCTCGGCTTTTCAGGCGTTAATTTAAAAGATGAACATCAACTTTCAGATATAGGTCTTGAGGGAACTCAAAAGCTATTATTTTAAACAGTAGAATATGTTTAGGGATTTATTCATAAATAGATAATCCTTTGCATAACAACATCATTTTAACGAAAAATATCAATTTTCGGGTATTGGCGATTTATACAGATATTCTCTTCTTTATATTTATCGCTATACTCCACGTATTGATCTTCTATGAATCATTTCTATGAGCACAACAAACGCCTTCCCTAAAACTATTTATGCCATTCAGCATCTTGCTTTCGAAGACTTGGGTTCATTAGAAGATGTCTTTTATCAACTCGGATTTCGCGTCCGTTATTTTGAGGCGGGTGTTGATGATTTAACCCCTGCTTTTTCACATGAAGGTTTAACCATTATTTTAGGTGGTCCAATCGGAGTTTATGAAACTGAAGATTATCCATTCTTAAAAGATGAAATTGCTTTACTCAAACAACGTTTAGCAGCTGATAAACCTACTCTGGGCATTTGTCTAGGCGCACAGCTTATTGCTCATGCACTTGGCGCAAAAGTATATGCAGGACATCAAAAAGAAATTGGCTGGGGTCCACTGAGTTTAAGCCTACGCGCTAATCAGGTTTTATCTGGTTTGCTTAATAATGTGCATGTTCTACATTGGCATGGTGATACTTTCGACCTTCCTGAAAATGCAGTGCTTTTAGCAAGTTCTGATGTTTATACCAATCAGGCATTTGAAGTCGGAAATAATATTCTTGCCTTGCAGTTCCACATTGAAACCACTGAAGAGCATTTTGAAAAGTGGTTAATTGGTCATACATGTGAACTTCGCCATGCAAATATTTCGATTCCAAAGCTTCGCGAAGATAATTTGCAATACGCTCAAGCACTCGAACATGCTGCATTTGAAATTATTCAAAAATTTCTCAAACGTATTGGATATAGTGGTTAAATTATAAAAATACAATTTAACAATTGATTAATTAAATTATATCCATAAAGCCAAATGCTTACTTTTCACCCAAAGGTGGATTATTAATCTATCTTTGGGAACCTTTATAATTAATTTCCGTGTATTATTAATTTATTCATTTTGTAACATAAAATAAACGCTGATTTACTATGGAAATCCTGAAATTTATTAAAAGCTTTAACACGGTGAATACTTATTTATCGCTAGCATTTATTCTTCTTATAATCATTGTTCTTTATTTTTATGTGGTTAATCCAGCTTAGCTTATTTGCCAAAACGTAATAAAGAATAATATATGTAAGAAAATAGATATAAAAAAGCCCAACTGAGTTGGGCTTTTTTATATCTGCTATTTACTCAAAACTTGTTACTCGTCGTGTTACTTTTTCTCAGGCTTAAAGCTATCTTTCAAATCGAGAATACGGTTAAACACTGGTTTTTCAGGTGAATGATCGTGCTGATCTGCAACGAAATAACCCTCACGTTCAAACTGGAAACGATCTTCAGGACTCGCTTGTGCTAAAGCAGGTTCAATTACAGCTTCTAATACTTTCATCGAATCTGGATTTAGGTTTGCCAAGAAATCATCACCTGTTTCAGGGTCTGCTTCTGTGAACAAACGATCGTAAATACGTACTTCAGCAGGAATACCTTTTGTTGCAGATACCCAGTGAATTACGCCTTTCACTTTACGACCTTCAGGATTTTTACCTAAAGTTTCAGGGTCAATTGAACATTTCAGCTCAACCACTTCACCATTTGCATCCTTAATGACTTCATCACATTTAATCACGTAAGCATGACGTAAACGTACTTCACCGTCAGGAATTAAACGTTTAAAGCCTTTCGGTGGTACTTCCTCAAAGTCTTTACGGTCAATATAGATTTCCTTAGTTAAAGGAATCACACGGTCACCCATATCAACGTTAGGATGACGAGCATGAGTAAGATCCATATCTTCTGGCAAATTGGTCAAAGTCACTTTAAGTGGGCTTAAAACAGCCATACCACGCGCAGCTGCATTTTCCAAAGATTGGCGAATACAGAACTCAAGCATTGCAACATCTACAATACCATCAGTTTTTGACACACCTACACGTTTACAGAAATCACGTAAACCTTCTGGAGTAAAACCACGACGGCGCATACCTACTACTGTTGGCATACGCGGGTCATCCCAACCATTTACATGACCACCTTCCACCAACTTACGTAATTTACGTTTTGATGTAATGGTGTAGTCCACGTTTAAACGCGAAGATTCATACTGATGTGGAACTGCTTTAGATTTTACCTTTTCTACAATCCAGTCATAAAACGGACGGTGATCTTGGAACTCTAATGTACAAAGCGAATGAGTAATCCCTTCAATAGCATCAGACAATGGATGAGCATAGTCATACATTGGATAGATTTTCCACTTATCACCTGTTTGGTGATGCTCTGAATGCAATACGCGATATAAAATTGGATCACGCATGTGTACGTTTGGGCTTGCCATATCAATTTTGGCACGTAAAACAGCTTCACCCTCTTTAAATTCACCACTGCGCATTTTTTCAAAGCGAGCAAGGTTTTCTTCAACAGATGCATCACGGTATGGTGAATTTTTACCAGGCTCAACAAAACTACCGCGGTTTAACTTAATTTCTTCTGGAGACTGTAAATCAACATAAGCATCGCCTTGCTCAATTAATTGAACAGCCCATGCATATAATTGATCAAAATAACTTGATGCATAGCGTGGCTCACCATTCCAGTTAAAACCAAGCCATTTCACATCATTCGCAATACCGTCAACGTACTCTTGTTCTTCAGCATCAGGGTTTGTATCGTCAAAACGTAAATTACATAACCCATCAAACTCTTCAGCCACACCAAAGTTTAGGCAAATCGCTTTTACATGACCAATATGTAAATAACCATTTGGTTCTGGTGGAAAACGCGTTACGATCTGATTTGCACGTCCAGCAGCCAAGTCTTCAGTAATGACTTGGCGAACAAAATCTAAGCCAGCCTGTTGTTCTTGCTGCGCAGAATCGACAGAGGCATGAGTATTCGGTGTCGGGTTATTTGGCAGGCTCGAGACAACATCATTAGGCTTCATAGTGTATCAATCACTTCTTTGTAGATAAAATTTCGAAAAATTTAAACGCTATCTTCATTTTTAACAAAGATTTTAACGTTTTTTACTTGCCTTGTAGTTTACAGTTTGCTTATGCTTCTCTCAACCAAAAACCCATGGTCATAAGCCCATGTTTAGGAGATTAATGTAATGAGTTTTCCTCAAGTCGAATTAAACACCAATAAAGGTCGTATTGTTCTTGAACTGAATGCTGAAAAAGCACCTAAAACAGTAGCAAACTTTTTAGAATATGTACGTGACGGTTTTTATGACGGCGTTATTTTCCACCGCGTCATTGATGGTTTCATGATCCAAGGTGGCGGTATGGATGAAAACTTCAAAGAAAAAGCGACACGTGATTCAATTGAAAATGAAGCTGATAACGGTTTAAGCAACGACGAGGGTACGGTTGCAATGGCACGTACTCAAGCTCCTCATTCAGCGTCTGCTCAATTCTTTATCAACGTGAAAAATAACTCTTTCTTGAACCATACCTCTAAAACTGCTCAAGGTTGGGGTTATGCTGTATTTGGTAAAGTTGTTGAAGGTTTAGACATTGTTGAAGCGATCAAAGGTGTCCGCACTGGCAACCGTGGTTATCACGCTGACGTTCCTTTAGAAAATGTTGTAATCGAATCTGCTAAAATTATTTCTGAATAATTTTAGGATAAAGCTGTGACTTATCTGTTTATCTCAGATTTACATTTGTCACCTGAACACCCTCGACTCGTTCGAGGGTTTTTAGACTTATTGGTGCATTACCAAGATAAAAATACTCAACTCTACATTTTAGGTGACTGGTTTAATGCCTGGATTGGAGATGACTATTCAGCACCATGGCTTGATGAAATTGTTGATGCCCTAAAAGACTTTAACCAAAAAGGAAATCGAGTTTACTTTCAAGTCGGTAACCGTGATTTTGCTCTTAATCAAGTTTTCCTCAATAAATTTAATGGAGTTTTACTCCCTGACATTTATTCCCTCAATATTGCAGGACATCAATATCGTCTAGAACACGGCGATGCATTATGTACAGATGACGTTTCCTATCAAAGATTTAAAAAGATTATTCGAAATCCTCTATTAGTCGCTCTTTTACGTCGAACTCCACTCAGTTTTCGTACTAAGTTGGTTAATGGCTTCCGCAAGAGAAGCTCCGCGGATAAACAGCAAAAAAGCTATGAAATCATGGATGTGAATGAGCAAGCAGTTCTGTCTGCTTTAGCAGATGTAGATACACTGATTCATGGGCATACTCACCGCCCTTCAATTCATCAAGTGCAAGCTAAACAACGAATTGTTCTTGGCGATTGGCGTGAAGATCAGGCTTATATTTTGGAAATTGATCCCTCCTCAAATACGCAACAGCTCGAATTGATTGTCTGGAATTATTAGCTAGAAATTAGTCACTTTTTATTTCAACTTTCAATTCTTTAATTTTTTTATTTAAATCAGAATCGTAAATCACACACATGCTGGCAATAAATATAAATTTCCAGCTTATATGTGCATGATCGTGATACTCAATGTATAAAATAAGAAGACTCAATACAAATATAAGAATGATAAAGGCTTTAAGAATTCTAATTTCTCGCAGCTTACTCTTTGCACCTGTTGGCATTAAATCAATCATTTTCAATAGATTACTAAACTTTTATATAAACATTATATTTCTTTATCAAATTACATAGGAAATGTTTTTGAATAAAATAGCGTATGATGACAAAGATTAAATTCTCTCAATTGCCATAAGATTGATATGGAGTAGACCTATGGACCTATTGAATTCTGTTAAAAGCCGCTATACAACAAAAGCGTATGATTCTGAAAAGAAAATCCCCCAAGAAAAAATTAATAAATTATTAGAAATTTTACGTTTTTCACCTTCTTCAGTGAATATACAGCCTTGGCACTTTTTCGTTGCAGATAACCTTGCAGCTAAAGAAAGAATAGCGAAAGCCTTAACAGGTAAATATGCTTACAATGGTCCCAAAGTGCTTGAGTCATCACACACACTTGTATTTTGCACAAAAACAGATATTTCATCTGAATACTTAAATCAATTACTTGAACAAGATGATTTAAGTGGCCGTTTTAAAGATGAAAAAGCTAAATTAGGCCAAAAAGATACTCGCCATGGCTATGTTGAGTTCTATCGAAATGAGCAGAAAAATTTATTTGGATGGATGGAAAATCAAACATTCATTGCTCTGGGGCAACTACTTTTTGCTGCGGGTTTAGAAGGAATTGATGCAACCCCAATGGGTGGCTTTGATGAAGACATTTTAAATAATGAGTTAGGTTTAACTGAAAAAGGCCTACGTAGTTCAGTCATTGTTTCTCTAGGTTATCGCAGTGAAAACGATTTTAATGCCAAACTACCTAAATCACGCCTACCAGATGAAGTTATTTTTACCTATTTATAAAATTAGAATAGTTCAAGAGATTCAACTCTCTTGAACTACAAAGCCATTGCCCTAGCTAAACAAATCACGCCACTTATCCCAAATAAAATACCTAAAGTGGTAGGCCATTTTAATTTTTCTTTATATAAAATAACGCCACTTGCAATGCCTAATAGCACCACAAGAATATTCATACTTGCAAAAACAATTGCAGGTGAATCCTTTAAAAGAATATGAGCTTTCACATATAAAGCAATATTCGAAAAATTAAGTACACCTAATATCAACCCAGCTATAGCACTTTTAAACTGCCATTTTTGGGTTTTCTGCACCAATAAATATGAAATTGATAATATAAAAGCTGTAATAAAAATAAGATTCAAAGTGAGTGTAAATTGAAGACCTAAACTACTCGTATATTTTAAGAGAATATCTACTGCGGCATATCCAAACCAAACACTTAATAGAGCAAAAATTGCTTTTCGAGATTGATGATTTGAAGAAGTACTCATTTGTCCAAAAAGGACAAGTAAAACAGCAAAAATTCCTAAACCTATTCCCCATAGCTTTAATGCATTAAATTGTTCATGAAAAAAGAAATAAGCTGCGAGTAAAGAAAGTACGACGGAAAGACGCTGTGCAACTTCGGTCTTAACAATTCCTGCATATTCTAATGACTTGGCTAAACACAGAAAAATACTGGGCAAAATCAGTCCCAATGCAACAATTAACCACCAAGGGGTCTTTGATATTGAAATGTGTTGAATATCAGGCTGAAACCACCAAAAGCAAAGAAGACTCGCGCTCGCATAGTTCCATGCAATCATTTGTAACGGCTGGTACCCTTTTTTCTTTAAGTTTTTTAATAGGATAGACACCGAAACACTGCTTAAAGCAGCTGCCAATATTAATATCATCGATTAAAACTCTATTTATTTAAATATATGAGTCACCATGGTCAAATTACGACCTTTGATGAGTTTAATATTTTGATTTAACTTTTAAATAAACATAAAAAAACCAGTCATTATCTGACTGGTTTCTTTTTTAGATATCAATTAACGATTATTTTCGTCTTCTTGACCATCTTCAAATTTAGTATCGTTGTCAAAACCACCTTGATGACCACCGAAGCCGCCTTGACCACCGAAACCACCGCCTTGACCACCGAAGCCACCTTGACCGCCGAAGCCGCCACCTTGACCACCGCCGAAGCCGCCTTGACCACCGAAGCCGCCTTGAGCGCCACCGAAGCCACCTTGAGCACCACCAAAGCCACCGCCTTGAGCGCCACCGAAGCCACCAGTAGGTTGACCACCAAAACCACCTTGTGTGCCACCTTGTGCTGGGAAGCCTGTACCTTGCGCGCCTGCTGGGCGTGGGTTACGAGCTGGAACAACAGTTGAAATCGCGTGTTTGTAAACCATTTGACTTACTGTATTTTTTAATAAAACAACATATTGGTCAAATGATTCAATATGACCCTGTAATTTAATACCGTTCACAAGGAAAATAGAAACAGGAATACGTTCTTTACGGAGAGAATTTAAGAACGGATCTTGTAAAGTTTGACCTTTAGACATTTTTAACTCCAAAAAAAAATTTTTAAATCAGCGCAAAAAAAACTATCTTTATTTTTCAACTAAAAATTATAAAAAGACAGTGTGCAAATTTTGCTTTATCCATAAGAGTTTCGCAAGTCTTCTTTCGCCTGCTTTATCGTCAAGTAAGTTTTAAAATCGTGTATTTCTTGCAAAGAACGTAACCACGTATATTGACGTTTGGCAAGTTGTCGTGTTGCAAATAAAGCTTTATCCTCCATTTCACGTTTACTTTTGAGACTTATATCACTTTTTAATAGAAATTCTAGTGCTTGTCGATAACCCACTGAACGCATTGAGGGTAAATTTTCATCTAAATCGTATTTTTCAATTAGAGCTTCAACTTCACTCAAAAAACCGATATCCCACATTTTGCTTAATCTTTGCTCAATGCGTTGATGTAATTCTACCCGATCTGGAAGTAAAGCATAATTATGAAATATGTATCGATATGGTACGTTTTTTGGTTGTTCTGCCTGCAATTTAGTAATTGGCTCACCCGTAAGCTTATAAACTTCTAGTGCTCGAATAATCCTTTGCTTATCAGTCACATTAAATTTTATAGCCGCGGCAGGATCTACGGAAACTAATTCATCATAAACAGCCTGCCACCCTTCATTTAAACCTTTTTCTTCAATTGCTGCCCGAACTTGGGCATCTGCACTTGGTAAATTACTCGATAGACCTTCTAATAATGCCTTAAAGTACAACATTGTGCCTCCTACCAAGATAGGAGTTTTCCCACGTGAATGCATGTCATCAATCAACTTAGATGCATCCTCAACAAATTGAGCAGCTGAATAAACTTCAAGGGGAGTAATAAGATCAATTAAATGATGAGGATATAGCGCTTGTTCTTCACGAGTTGGTTTAGCAGTACCAATATCCATATCTTTATAAACGAGAGCAGAATCAACAGAAATCAGCTCAAAATTTCCACGTTCGTATAATTCACATGCCAAAGCGGTTTTACCGCTTGCAGTTGGTCCCATTAAATTGATGACGGGCAATTGATTTGACATGTAAAACTACTCTCCTCGAGCAAATAATTTATCTAATTGAGATAATGGGAATGCACGCCAAGTTGGCCGCCCATGGTTACATTGGCTCGCAAATTCAGTTTGTTCCATTTGACGAAGTAAAGCATTCATTTCAGAAAGACTGAGTTGTCGATGTGCACGTACTGCTCCATGACATGCCATTCCAGCTAATAACTCGTCTCTTTTTTGAAGTAACCCTTGTGCTTCATCATTTGGGTCTAAATCATTTAAAAGTTCAGGAATAAGATTTTCAAAGTCAGCTTTTTGTAATATGGCTGGCACTCCCCGAACAATAATCTGCTCGTCACCATATAAATCAATTTCCAGTCCTAAACGCTCAAGTTGAGGTTTCAACTCTTCTACACGCACTGCCTGCATACGACTAATAGAAATGACTTTAGGTATAAGCAACTGCTGAGATGTCCAAAACTCTGGTTTGTCCCAAGCATTTTTCATTTGCTGTAATAAAATACGCTCATGTGCTGCATGCATATCAACAATAATTAGCCCTTCTGTATTTTGCGCTAAAACATAAATTCCATGAAGTTGAGCGATTGCTATGCCTAATGGAAATTCATCGACTTTAGTTACTGGCTCAATATCTTCATTTACTGAAAAATTGGCAGGTTGATCACGCAGTGGCGCTAAGTATGTCTTTAACGCATTATTTAACTGAGGAGAGCCATTATATCTTGGTGTTTGATCTGCATAGTGAATAGCTTGCGGACGACTAGCATTAAAATCAGTTAATAGCTCTGTCGGTGCATTCTGAGCTCGCGCTTCATTGTCTGGATTTAAAGCTTCATTTGCCCGATGTAGCGTAAATTGTTCCTGATATTTTGGTTGAGACTGCACAGAGTAGTCTGAGGCTTCATCTACTTTCATCGCTTGAGCTAAATCAGCGCTCGCTGTCTGAAATTGCGACAGAGTTTCTTTTGCATAATGTCTTACAAACTCATGCACTTCTCTCTGATTTAAAAAGCGAATTTCATGTTTTGTAGGATGAACATTGACATCGATATTTTCAGGGTCAACTTCTAAGAAAAGTAAATATGATGAATGCTGATGACCATGTAAAATACCGTCATATGCCATGCGTAATGCATGAGAAATCGTTTTATCTTTAACAATACGACCATTTACATAGACATATTGCATATCAGCCTGCGCACGAGCATCTGAAGGATGGCCAAGCCACCCCGATAAACGCATGCTAATACTTTCGGCATCCATCCAATATGCATTTTGTACAAATTGCGAGCCTAATAATTGCTGTACTCGCTGAAAACGTAGTTCTCCGCTATCAGCTATAGGTAAATTAATTCTAATATTATCATTATGCTCAAGCACAAAACGTATATCAAAATGTGTTAGAGCCAGACGGCGAACAATCTCTTCAATATGACCAAATTCAGTGGTTGGTTTTTTTAAGAATTTACGGCGTGCAGGAACATTAAAAAATAAGTCCTGAACACGTATGTGGGTTCCCTTTTGAGCAGCAACAGCTTGTACTTCTTGATGATCAAAGGCTGTACCATTGACTTCAACCTGATGGCCAATACCACTTTCATCTTGGCTGCTCGTCAATGTCAATCTTGAAACTGCGGCAATCGAAGCAAGTGCCTCCCCGCGAAATCCCAAACTTACAATAGCGTGTAAATCTTCTGCAGTTTTAATTTTACTTGTCGCATGGCGCATGACGGCTAATGCCAAATCTTCAGAATGAATGCCATGCCCATTATCAATAATTTCTATGAGGGTCGAACCACCTTGAGCGATCCGTACAATGAGTTCAGTTGCACCCGCATCGATGGAGTTTTCTAATAATTCTTTAACAACAGATGAAGGACGTTCAATCACCTCACCAGCAGCAATCTGGTTGGCTAACGCTGCGTCTAAAGTATGAATACGACGTTGTGTTAGCTTTTCATCAGTCATGAAGCTGTTCCTGCAAAGTCTGATACAAATGTTCTGTGGGTAGAGTTAAAGTTACAAAACGACTCAGCTCATCCTCTGACTTTTGAATATCGATGATGATATCTGCCTGAGGAATTTCATCACCACCTTTTGATGGCCATTCAAATAAAAATAATGCATCTGCGACATCTAAATAGTCACGGATTCCCATTAATTCAAGTTCATAAGGGTCATTCAAACGATATAAGTCAAAATGAAAAATTTCTTTCTCATTGATTTTATACGGCTCAACTAGTGTATAGGTTGGACTTTTAACAGAGCCTTTATGACCCAAAGCCTGTAATAAATAGCGCGTAAGTGTGGTTTTACCCGCACCTAAGTCTCCAATTAAATAAATCACACCTGACTGAACATGTTGCGCCAACGCTTGAGCTAGACGCCCAGTATCTTCTTCATGATTTAAGACCAATTTCAATGAATACGACATAGCACACATAACATGATTCAAAATAATCGATATGATAACATTGCCCTGCCTTAAAAGCCTACTCAAGCCCTAGAAGTTGGCTTTTTTTATATCAATTCTCTTACATATTTATACTTTTTTATGTCTAGTCCGAACGATTTTTTGCCACCTATGGTTAATGGTGTAAGCGCAAGCCAAGTTTATCTTCCTGCACAAACAAATACTCAAACTATTTATGAGTATCTATGCCAACATTTTCAACATATTAAAGTACAAGAGTGGCAGCAACGCTTTCAAGATGGGCTTATTTATGGGGCAAATGGACAAAAATTAACATTAGATAGCTCCTATCAAAGCAATACCCATATCTTTTATTATCGATTTCTTGCCTATGAGCCACATGTTCCTTTCGAACATCGGATTTTATTTGAAAATGATGACTTACTGGTGGTCGATAAACCTCATTTTTTAACAATTAGCCCAACCGGACAATATGTGCAAGAAACATTATTAGTTCGACTTAAAAAACAGACAGGCAATGAATTTTTAACACCGATACATCGATTAGACCGTGAAACTGCTGGAGTTGTTCTATTTTGCAAACGGGTTGAATCGCGAGGTATTTACCAACAATTATTTGCGGAGCGTCAAGTCAATAAAACTTACCACGCTATCGCTCCTTATAAAAAAGAATTAAAACTTCCTCAAACATTATATTTACATTTAGATAAAGGGACTCCTTTTTACACCATGCAAGTTGTGGCAAATGCTAAAGCAAACACTCAGACCTATATTGAGCTTATTGAACACAACCAGATTTGGGCTAAATATCGTTTAACACCGACGACAGGTAAACAGCACCAGCTTCGTGTACATCTTAATTATCTAGATATTCCGATTAAAAATGATCCATTTTATCCGACTGTTCAACATAAGGCAGATGATGATTTTTCAGAGCCATTACAACTTTTAGCTAAGCACATTTCATTTGTCGATCCACTCACAAAAGGGGAAATGTTTTTCAATTCTCAGTTTGAATTGACGTTGTAATGTAAGCGTAATGACAAAAAGATTGTTTTTTATGCCGAAAAACATTGAAATTACATTGCGATGGTTTAAAATAAATTCCTAAAAATTAAAAATCATTTGGTTTTGTTATTCATGCGAAAAACAGAAGTTTATCAGGTTCGACTGGACTCCCAAGAGAAAAAGCAGGCTTTTGCTGTTTTTAAACAATTGGGAATTACCCCTGCCCAAGCGGTACGACTTTTTTTTAAACAGGTCGTATTAACTAAGTCTATTCCGTTTGCGATCGAAAATCAGAGTATTAATATGGAACAATTATTAAAACTCCGAAAAGCAAAAGCATCTTCATTAAATCAAAATCCATCGATTTTAGCTGAAGATGATGACCATGAAGATTTGTTTGAAGAACTAAACGCACTTCTTGGTGAGAGCGACAAAACTTAACACTGTTGCATTTATAAACAAGTTTTAACGTCAAAAAGCTCTTTTTTTCGTTATGCTCTCTTTGTAAAAATATAATGATAAGTTACAAGGAGTACCAAATGATCGTTAGACGAGCGACTTTTGAAGATTTAGACCAACTCGCCGTTTTGTTTGATGAATACCGCCAGTTTTATGGGGCTTCTTCTAATTTTAATGAATCACTTTACTTTCTTAAACAACGTTTTGAGAATAGAGAAAGTGTTTTTTTTATTCACATTAAAGATGAAAAAATCACCGGATTCGTTCTACTCTATTTAGGTTTTTCTTCAGTTGCTTGTTCAACATATTATATTTTAGATGATGTATATGTTACGCCAATTTTTCGTCGCCAAGGCTCCGCCAAACAGTTAATCGATACTGCCATTTTATTTGCAAAACAACAAAATGCCCTACGCATTAGCCTAGAAACTCAAAGCAATAACCATGAGTCTCATCGTCTATATGAACAAATGGGCTTCATTCGGGATAGTGAGTTCCAGACATTCCATTGCTTTCTTAAATAATATTTTGTGCTAGCTGCTTTTGCTGCTCTGATAAATAAATCCATTCCCCATCTGCTATTTCAGGTAAAACCAATTGACCTACTTGATGGCGATGCAATGCTTCTACTTTATTTCCTACAGCAGCAATCATTCTTTTGACTTGGTGATAAACACCTTGATGAATGGTCATCGTTAATTTGTGAGTTTCCAACATTGCTACATCGGTTGCAGCAAAAATGCCTTTTTCCTGATGTAAGCTGACACCTTCGCATAACATTACGATTTGCTCAGGTGTCACTGGATCGAGAGTCGTAACATGATAAACCTTTGGAACATGTTTACGAGGATGAGTTAAAGCTTGAAGATATTTACCATCATCAGTCAATAAAAGTAAGCCTGTTGTGTCTTGATCTAAACGTCCAATTGCTTGGACGCCTCGATGAATCATGATTTCAGGTAATAGACTAAAAACGCTTTGATGATGCTGAGGCTGATGTGAACATTCAAAACCTTTTGGTTTTTTTAATGCAATATAAACTTGTTCTCGATATTGGTAAGTTTGTCCAAAAAGCGAGAATTCTAAATTTTCAAGAGAAAATTGCTTTTTAAGATCATCGGCAACTTCTCCATCAACACTTACAGAACCATTTTTTATTAACTGCTGACAATATTTACGTGAACCAAACCCTTGTGATTGTAAAATTTTTTCCAGCAGCATGGAGTTTCTCTTTAGAACAAAACACTCATTTTAACGCAGTTTCAACTTCCTACTCACTACTCTTTGCATTTTGTTCATTAAACTACGCTCTATTCTTCAACTACTCGATAAATATTTTCGTTCTGTTCACTTTCGAATAGCAATTCAGTTGTAGGTAAAATAATTTCATTATCAACAATAATATGTTCAATACGTTGGCTTAGCTTTAAAGTTTCATTTTCGTGCTCAACTAAATTTTGCTTTAATTGAGCCTTGGCATCATGAATCTGATCAAACTGATCTTTAATTTTGATATCTACAATTTCCATAGTCATTATCCTATGTTCATGAGTAATGACTATTTTTATAACACAACTTCGAAAAACTATAAGATTTAACTTGTTAATTTATATAACATTGTGTCCAAGCGTAACCGAAAATTAAAACTCTTTATCAATGAGCAATATACAATAAAATTTTATTAAAGATAAAATCCAAGATCTGTTGAATCTTTTAAAGCTTTCACATTCCTTCCCTTAAATATTATACAATTCCATTTTATTTACTTGCCTACACCGCTCCCATGCTTGCCCAATTTGATGTTAATTTAGTTGTCCTTCTAGTTCTACTTATCTGTGGTTTACTAAGTCAAAATGCAGCTGTAACCATTGCAGCAGGTGTGTTAATTGTCGTTAAAATTACGCCTTTAAATCAGTTTTTCCCTTTTATTCAAGCACATGGTCTTAATTTAGGAATTCTTATTTTAACCATTGGCGTACTCACACCCATTGCCAGTGGAAAACTGAGTGGAGAGAGTATTTTAAAGTCCTTTGTTAGTATTAAATCACTGGTTGCCATTGCAATCGGTCTGTTAGTCGCATGGTTAGGTGGCCGCGGTGTAAAACTTATGTCGAGTCAGCCTGATGTTGTTGCAGGTCTATTAATTGGCACAGTTGCTGGCGTCGCCTTGCTCCGTGGTGTACCTGTCGGCCCTCTTATTGCAGCAGGCTTGCTCTCGCTATTTATCGGTAAATAAATTTTTTCGATATTAAAAAAGGCGCCATTAGGTACCTTTTTTATACTTAGGCTAAATGAATTGCTCTAGCTAGAATAATACGAAGTTCGTTTTAAAGAGAACTTTTCTAACTGCTTTAAGAACCCTTCAAAATAACTTTTTTCTTTTTCTTCAGTTCGATAGCCCGCATATAACGTCCGTCGTAAGCCTGTAGGTGAAACGCAATCTAAACGGCGACTCGTAACCCATCCCTTTTGTTCATATTCATTTACTACCCAATCAGGCAAAGCAGCAATGCCACGTCCACTTGCAACAAGTTGAATGAGCATTTGGGTTAAATCTGTTGTTCGAATCTGCTTAGGCTGAATATTTGCCGGAATGAAAAGTTTCGACATGATATCTAAACGATGCTTATCAACTGGATAAGTAATTAAAACTTCTTCTGCTAACTCTTGAACCGTAATATTTTCAGCACGAACCAATGGATGCGTGTTGGATAGCACCAAACGCGATTCATATTCAAAAATAGGAAAATACTCAATTCCTTTTAATGCAATTGGATCGGCTGTAATAAGCAAATCAAATTCAGCATTTTGTAAAAGCTCATGTGGATTCGCTTCAAATCCAGAAGCAAAGTCTAAATCAACATCTGGATATTGATGTCGATATTGATTCAATAACGGCATCAACCAGTCAAAACAGCTATGGCATTCAGATGAAAAGATAATTCTGCCTGTCTGTCCATGCACAATACGAGTAATATCACTATGTGTAATCTGAATTTGCGGTAAAACATCATCAGCTAACTTAAGTAAGCGTTGCCCAACATTAGAAAAGCTAACAGGTCGGCTACGTCGATTCACCACCTCTACCCCATACCAATGATCTAATTCTTTTAATTGGTGAGAGATAGCCGAGGGTGTTAAACAAAGATCATTGGCAGCAGAAACTAATGAACCATGTTCACGTAAGGCAACTAAGGTTTTAAGGTGGCGTATTTCTAACATGGGCCCAAGCCTAAAAAAGAGATTTATCTATGAATGTCTTAATCTCATCTTTGCCTTTCAACAAATAGGATAACTGTAGATAAATCTTCATTAATGAATACTATTCATCTTACCATGGAATTAATTAATTTGTCTCAACATGAATTATTTTTCATAATTATTCTATCAGATGAATTTTTTTAATTTAAAGGTGAAGGTACAACTGTGTAGCTTACAATTACTGCTTAATTGAAATCGAAAAGAATTTTATAAAAACAAAAAATAGACCCGTTCTAGGTCTATTTCTTATAAAAATTAATAATTACTGCGCCCACACATTTAAGCTAATAATCGTATAACTTTGATTTTTAGGTTTTACCTTTAAATTTAGTGGAGCTGTTACTTCTACTAAATACTCTCCAGCCTTTGGAAATTTAAGCTCAACCTGACCGTTGCTATCTGCTTTAAACTGCTGCACTTGTTTATCAGTCGCGCCTTTTTCTCTTAAATTAATTTCAGCATTCGCGAGACTAGTTCCTTTCTCACTTATGGTTAATTTAACAGGTTGAGCAACTTTAATTGCGTTGGGATGTACAGAAAAGTTAACTTTAATCGGTGTGTTTGGAAATTGAATATCTGAAACTTTTCCTTTAGAAAGATAACTTTGTAATACCCACTCTCTTGTTACTTCCTCTGTTTTAATATTTTTAGCTTTAATGTCAGCTGGAATTAAATATTCACGTTCTGCTTTCGGTGGGGCTTTATCAGCTGGCATATCAAAAAATAAATGCCATGTTTTTTGGTCATATACATATTTTAAAGGATAACTTGCTTGTGTCTGAATGATATAAGTTCCCTCTTCTGGCAAATCGACATCAAAAACTGTGGCCGATTTATGCAAAGCCTCCGCAGTAATCGTCTTAAGCTCATTTTTAGGAGTAATTACAGTAAGCTTGGCATCCTTTAAAGCATACTCACTATTTAATGCTTCTTCGGCATAACCTGCAATTACGGGTACTTGAGTTTGTTCTGTTTTATAAGCTAAAGGCGCTACATAGGGCTCATGAGCAAAGCCTGTGGTACATATAAATGCAAGAGGCACAATTAAAAATTTATTCATTCTTACAAAATCCTGTTGTACACAAAGTTAAAAAATTTCAGACAAAAGATACGCAGCTATAGTATACATAAATAAAAATCATTATTATTATCATTTAATGTTCAAACTTAAAATTCCCTAATCTTTTATTCAAAAAGGAACTGGTTGGGTTCTTAGTCACCAAATGGATTGAATCGTTCCTATCTAGTTGGTTTTGCATTTAGCCTCGGCAGTCTTAATTTTAGTTTTTTATTATTCTGTTCTCTTTTCCCTTATACTTCTCTTTTTTGAGTCTCTTCTTAACCTATTATGGCGTCCCCGCAATCTCCTCTATCTACACATCAACGCTATTCACTATTTTTAGCAATTTTCTCACTCGCTGTAGGTGGTTTCTGTATTGGAACTACCGAATTCGTCGCAATGGGACTGATTCAGGAAATTGCCAATAACTTAAAAATTACAGTACCAGAAGCTGGACACTTTATTAGTGCTTATGCATTAGGTGTGGTTATTGGTGCTCCCATTATTGCTATTCTTGGTGCCAAAGTTCCTAGAAAAACGTTATTACTTGGCTTAATGCTTTTTTATGGTATCGCCAACGCTTGTACTGCTTTAGCCCATACACCTGAAACTGTTTTAGTTTCACGTTTTATTGCAGGTTTACCGCACGGAGCATATTTTGGTGTCGGAGCATTAGTGGCAGCTGAACTAGCTGGTCCTTCACGAAGAGCATCTGCTGTTGCCCAAATGATGATGGGTCTTACAGTCGCAACTGTGATTGGTGTACCTTTGGCAACTTGGTTAGGTCAAAATTTTGGTTGGAGAGCAGGCTTTGAATTTTCAGCGACTATCGCTTTCTTCACCTTAATTGCTGTTGGCTTCTTTGTACCCAATATTCCAGTCCAAGCAAAAGCAAGCATAAAAACAGAATTAGCTGGCCTTAAAAATATCAACATGTGGTTAACACTAGCGGTAGGTGCAATCGGTTTTGGTGGCATGTTTTCTGTTTACAGCTATGTTTCACCTATTTTGACTGAATATACACAAGTGAATATCCAAATCATCCCTATCGCTTTGGCTATTTGGGGTATTGGTATGGTTATTGGTGGCTTAGCCGCAGGATGGCTTGCTGATAAAAATCTGAATAAAACGATTGTAGGTGTACTCATTAGCTCAGCTATCGCTTTTGTGGTGGCTAGTTTCTTAATGAGTAATATTTATACTGGTATTGCCTCATTATTTTTGATTGGTCTTACCGTAATGGGATTAGGTGGAGCATTACAGACTCGCCTAATGGATGTCGCTGGCGATGCTCAAACATTAGCAGCTTCACTCAACCACTCTGCCTTTAATATGGCCAATGCATTAGGTGCATTTCTAGGTGGATGGGTACTCAGTCACCAAATGGGTTGGATCGCGCCAATCTGGGTCGGTTTTGTCTTGAGCCTCGGTGGTCTTATCATTTTACTTATTGCCTTTGCAGTAGAAAAAGCACGTAAGAAAATTTAATCAAAGAGGAGGCTAACTTATTATTTCTAGTCAGTTAGCTTACCGCCACAGTGAGGACAATAACATTTTGTCTCTCTAACCGACTCTTCTTCCTCTAATACTTTTTCACGCATAATTTGAATAATCAGGTTATGCGCTTGTTCTTTTGGCAATCCCACTTTTTGACGGATTCGTTCTATTTCAGCTTCGTCATGTAAAATATCAATCCCTCGTACTTGAAGTAACTCACGAAACTCTTGCTCTAGCCTTTGATTCCGTTGATTGAGTTCATTTGCAAGCCCCGATGCTAAAATACCAGCTGGTAACGCTGCAATACCAACACCTAAAATGGTAATGAGTGCGCCTAATAACTTTCCTAAACTGGTCACTGGGGTGACATCGCCATAACCTACTGTGGTTAAAGTAACCACCGCCCACCACATAGATTTAGGTATTGAACTAAAAGCTTCTGGCTGAGCTTTATTTTCAACCACATAAATTCCAGAAGCAGTCATAATAATCATGATAATTAAAATAAAGATAACTGCCTGAAAAGAACCCTTCTCACGCTTAATCACACATAACAATATCTGTAGTGAGATAAAATACCGCGTCAATTTTAATAAACGAAGTAAACGTAATATTCTGAGCATACGAAGATCGATTCGTACGAAGAAATTGAGATAAGCAGGTAAGATTGCCATCAAATCAATAATTGCTTCCCCACTTTTCATCCAGTTCAAGCGGATTTTCCATGCAGATTGTGTCGTATCTCGATCTGCAACACTCCATAGTCTTAATAGATATTCAATACTAAAAATTGCAATTGAAATAACTTCAAAATAGTCGAACCAAACATGATAGCTTGTGTACAAATCATTTACTGTTTCTAACAAAACGGCAGCGACGTTGCCAACAATTAAAACAACTAAAAAATAATTAATACATCTACTTACCGTAGTTTCATAGTCATGATTATGAAGATTATTATAGAAAAACTTACGCAATCCCTTCCAAGCTGAATTTTGCATATTGATCTGACCACTTGATATTAAAGATATAGTAAGCTCTCGCCCTCTATTCACCAATATAGTCTTTAATAAATTTTCCTTCACTCACTTGGGCATTTAAAATTTTCTACTTTTTTCTCAGGTCAAGTCATCGCTACACATCGGAATTCATTTTCTTCCCACCACTGCACATCATAGATGCCTGGGTGTGATTTCAAAATAAGATTAATATAGTTTTGCAGCAACATAATGTGGTGAGTAATATCAAGCTTTCTAAATAAAAACTTTCTTAAAATAGGTGTATTTGGAGAAATAAAAATTGCGAATCCATTACTATATTCTTCATAGACACTGATTCCAAGATACATGGTTATTTCGGGCAAAGGAATTTCAATTTGCCATCCCCAGTTTTCACTATATAGCTCTATATTTAAATGATATCTATTTTTCAAAATACTAAAAATATATTGTGCAATATCTTCAGTTTTTTGAACTAAAACACCTTCTTCATCGGAGTGTGTTTTTTGATCATATCGTTGATAATCATCAAATTTAAATTCAACAATTGTCTTTAGCATTCTTAAATTCCCTATATAAAATACCCATATTTTTTTTAATTATTTTTAAGTTCGTTTAATTATTTTAAAACAAAAAACCAGTTAATTTCTAGTACTATATTTAATTTTATATATATCAAATTAAAAAATGATTTATTTAGTGTTTTCAAATAAACTCATGACTCATCTCACACTTTCAATAAAAACAATAGCTCCAGAAGACTATTTTTTATCCAAAATTATATATAAGTTATTTTATTAAATAATTTTTTCACTCTTTATATCTTAATCTAGATATATAATTTATTTTCTGATCTTTAATATTTTCTAAAAATTAGTATTAGAATATATTAATTTAATTAGATATCTTTATAGCTTTTTCTAAAACTAACAATACTAGGTACTATTTATTAGGCTGATATCTATACAGAGAATTTATAATTTTGGAATCAATTTCAGAGCCAAAATTTCAGAAAAACTTAATAATACTAAATAAACCAAAGAAATTCTTAACACAAAAATTTCATCCCTTTTATTAAGATGAAAATTAGCACTTCCCACTCGTTATTTTTAAGTTTTTTGAATTTTTGTATCATTTAATCGATAATAGAACTTTAATACTTATTTTCTTTAGCGATTCACTCATAAAGAACTTTATTTTTTTTAAACATATGAAAACAAGGGGAAATTACATGGGATTTAAAGCCCTCCCTACACTTATTTCTTTATTTATTACATTGTTAATCTGGTTTGTGATTCCTGTACCCGCAGGTGTTGATCCTGATGCATGGCATTTATTAGCGATGTTTGTAGGTGTGATTGCCGCAATCATCGGTAAAGCTATGCCAATTGGTGCAATTGCGATTATTGCTATCACCTTAGTCGCTGTGACAGGTGTTACCAATGACAGCCCAAGTGGAGCCATTCAAGATGCCCTTAGTAGCTTTGCAAATCCCTTAATCTGGTTGATTGGTATTTCCATCATGATCTCTAAAGGTTTGCAAAAAACTGGATTAGGTGCACGGTTAGGCTATTTATTTATCGCAGTTTGGGGCAAAAAAACCATTGGTATCGGCTATAGCATGGTGCTTTCCGAACTCATTCTCGCCCCTGTAACACCCAGCAATACGGCACGTGGTGGTGGAATTATTCACCCGATTGTACTGGCAATTTCTACTAGTTATGACTCCGATCCTGCTAAAGGCACTGAAGGTCGGATGGGAAAATACTTATCATTGGTTAACTACCAAGCCAACCCGATTACCTCTGCAATGTTCATTACAGCAACTGCTCCTAACCCATTAGTAGTTGATTTAGTGGCAAAGGCGACCAATAGTGAAATTTCATTAAGTTGGAGCACTTGGGCACTGGCGATGTTATTGCCTGGTTTGATTGCTTTAATCATCATGCCTTTGATTATGTATTTGATGTATCCACCCGAAGTCAAAGAAACACCTAACGCAGCTCAGTTTGCTAAAACTAAATTAAAAGAAATGGGCCCAGTCAGTAAAAATGAAATCATCATGCTTGGTGTATTCGGTATTTTATTGATGCTATGGGCGGGTATTCCTGCCATGATTTTTGGCTCTACTTGGGCTGTTGACCCAACTACAACTGCCTTTATTGGTTTAGGATTATTGCTACTTACAGGTGTTTTAACTTGGGATGATATCCTGACTCAAAAAAGCGCGTGGGATACCATTACTTGGTTCGCTGCATTAGTCATGATGGCAACTTATTTAAATAAGCTTGGCTTGATTACATGGTTCTCTAGTGTCTTAGAAACCAGTATTGGTCATTTAGGTCTAAGCTGGATGCCTGCTTGTCTATTATTAATGCTTGCCTATCTGTATGCACATTATATGTTTGCTAGCACTACGGCACATATTACCGCGATGTTCGCAGCCTTCTATACTGCTGGACTTGCACTCGGCGCACCGCCAATGTTGTTTGCCTTAATGATGGCAGCGGCTTCAAGTATTATGATGACCTTAACCCATTATGCGACTGGCACTTCCCCAGTAGTGTTCGGTTCGGGTTACACCACTCTGAGTGAATGGTGGAAGGCTGGCTTTGTTATGAGTGTCGTTAACATCATTATCTTTGTGGTGATTGGCGGACTTTAGTGGAAAGTGTTAGGTTATTGGTGATTTTATAAATATGGAGGAACATTCTTATGCTAATAGGAATGTTTCTCTAAATTTAAATGCGAATGTATAAATAATATTACCATCAATATAGATATCTCTTAATCTTAAAAATCTTTTGCCTAATTTTAATTTAAATAAGAATTCTCTCTATCGATCAAAGCTTGCCATTCTTCAACACTGTAGATTTTAAGATTATTTAATCGAGTTCCCACCAACAAAAAACGATCATCCCATGTCAGCACCTCTCTACAATCCATTGGCTTTATTTCTGAAAATTTTGGCAAGACATTCATATCAAAATGCATTATTCCAACCTCAAGCAAGTGCTTCACCTCTTTAGGATTCTCAGGAATTGAATAAAAAACAGGTATATTTTTGATTAATTTAGAGGCGATTTCGCACGGTTCAGAATATAAATCATCTAAATACCATTTTTCGTCATCACATCTCCATAAATATGCATCAAAACTATTTTGCTTAATTAATAAGGTTTCAGTAATGGCATTCGGGTCTTGATACCAAACAATAAACTCTAGAGCTTTTGTTGGAATTATTGAAAACGTCGGTAATTTTAGATAAGGATAATCTTTTAATATTATGGAGAATAATTGCTGAATTGAGCTTTCCAACTCTTCAATTTTTTGTTTTTTATTCAAAATATTTTCTAATTCAAAAATATTTTTTTCTATATTTAAAATGCTTTTCATTGTTATAAAAAATAAGGGCTGATTAATCAGCCCTTATTTTATCTTTTTTCTCAAGCAAATCATAGATTTGCTCTTGCGCTAGGGAAAAGCCTTTCGGCTTTTCTTGATCCTAGCTCATTAAGTCAATTGAGCAGCAGAGATTTTCTTAGTATCAACTTGATCAGCTTCTTTAGTATATTCGCTCATCTTGTCGAAGTTTAAGTATTTGTAGATCTCAGCAGATGCGCTGTCAATTTGCGACGCATACTGTTGATATTCTTCTGGGCTTGGTAATTTACCAAGAACCGCAGCTACAGATGCAAGCTCAGCAGATGCTAAGTAAACATTTGCACCTTGACCTAAACGGTTCGGGAAGTTACGAGTAGAAGTCGATACACATGTTGTGTTCGGTGCTACACGTGCTTGGTTACCCATACAAAGTGAACAACCTGGCATCTCAGTACGCGCACCTGCACGACCATAGATGTTATACAAGCCTTCTTCCATTAATTGGTGCTCGTCCATACGTGTTGGTGGAGCCAACCATAAACGAGTAGACAATGAGCCACTAGGTACTTTGTCAAGTAACTGACCAGCTGCACGGAAGTGACCAATGTTAGTCATACAAGAACCGATGAATACTTCATCAATTTTGTCGCCTTGAACGTCAGAAAGAAGTTTCGCGTCATCTGGATCGTTCGGGCAGCAAAGAATAGGTTCTTTGATGTCAGCAAGATCGATTTCGTAAACTTTTAAGTATTCTGCATCAGCATCAGCTTTTAACAGGCTTGGGTTGTCTAACCACTTCTGCATGTTTTCAGCACGACGCGCCATTGTACGAGCATCGCCATAACCTTCTGCGATCATCCACTTCAACATGGTGATGTTAGAACGTAAGTATTCAGCAACTTTCTCTTCAGAAAGTGTGATTGAACAACCAGCAGCAGAACGTTCAGCAGATGCATCAGAAAGTTCGAATGCTTGCTCAACAGTCAAGTCATTTTCCATTTCTGATAAATCGATCTCAAGGATACGACCAGAGAAGATGTTTTTCTTACCTTTCTTCTCTACAGTTAAGTCACCCGCTTGAATTGCGTAGTAAGGAATTGCATGTACAAGGTCACGTAAAGTGATACCAGGTTGCATTTTACCTTTGAACTTAACAAGTACAGACTCAGGCATATCAAGTGGCATAACACCAGTTGCAGCTGCGAACGCAACAAGACCAGAACCCGCAGGGAATGAGATACCGATTGGGAAACGAGTATGTGAGTCACCACCAGTACCAACAGTATCTGGAAGTAACATACGGTTTAACCAAGAGTGGATAATACCGTCACCTGGACGTAAAGATACACCACCACGGTTCATGATGAAGTCAGGTAATGTATGGTGAGTTGTTACGTCAACTGGTTTTGGATATGCAGCAGTGTGACAGAAAGACTGCATTACCAAGTCAGCTGAGAAGCCCAAGCAAGCTAAGTCTTTTAACTCGTCACGAGTCATTGGACCAGTTGTATCTTGAGAACCAACAGTAGTCATCTTAGGTTCACAGTAAGTACCCGGACGAATACCTTGACCTTCAGCTAAACCACATGCACGACCAACCATCTTCTGAGCTTGCGTGAAGCCTTTACCAGTGTCAGCAGGTTGTACAGGTGTACGGAACAAAGTAGAAGGTGCAAGACCTAATTCTTCACGTGCTTTAGTTGTCAAACCACGACCAATGATCAAGTTAATACGACCACCAGCACGTACTTCGTCTAAAAGTACTGGAGTTTTAAGTTCTGCTTCTGAAATTTGTACGCCATCTTTAAAAGCAGTAACTTTTGCAGCAGCGTGGTCAATTTTCAATACAACTTCGTCGCCCATGTTCATGTTAGCAACGTCGATTTCTACAGGTAATGCACCTGCGTCTTCCATTGTATTAAAGAAAATTGGAGCGATTTTAGAACCTAAGCACACACCACCATCTTTTTTGTTTGGAATGTGTGGAAGTTCGTCACCGAAGAACCAAAGTACAGAGTTAGTTGCAGACTTACGGCTTGAACCTGTACCAACAACATCACCAACATAAGCAACTTGGTTGCCTTTCGCGATGAGTTCTTTGATTTGGTTTAATGGACCAACTTCACCTGGTTTTTCAGGATTGATACCATCACGCTCGTTTTTCAACATTGCATTTGCGTGTAATGGGATATCTGGACGGCTCCAAGCATCTTGTGCTGGAGACAAGTCATCAGTATTTGTTTCACCAGTTACTTTGAACACAGTGATTTTAATTTCTTCTGGAACGTCAGGACGGCTTGTGAACCATTCTGCGTCTGCCCAAGATTGTAAAACAGCTTTAGCATTGGCATTACCCGCTTTTGCTTTATCTGCTACGTCATGGAATGCATCAAATACAAGAAGTGTTTTCTTTAACGCTTCAGCAGCTAGGCTTGCAAGTTCAGCATTGTCAAGAAGCTCAACAAGTGGTGCTACGTTATAACCACCAAGCATCGTGCCAAGTAAGTAAACTGCACGCTCTTTAGAAACGAGTGGTGAAGTTGCTTCGCCTTTTGCAATTGCTGCCAAGAACGCTGCCTTTACGTAAGCTGCTTGGTCAACACCTGCAGGAACACGGTTTTCAAGCAAATCAACCAAGAACGCTTCTTCGCCTGCTGGTGGATTTTTTAATAGTTCAACAAGCTGAGCTGTTTGAGCATCATCAAGTGGCTTCGGTGGGACTCCGAGTGCGGCACGTTCTTCAACGTGTTGGCGGTAAGCTTCTAGCACGGTGTTCATTCCTCTTTTTTTGAAAAATTACTTGCAAATTCCTGCTTTCTTAAAAAGCTTCACAAGTAATATGGACTATAAAAGTTTACTAGAGTTCAAGGTAAAAGTTAATGAAAACGGGGTGTTTCTCCGTGATGCCCATTATTTTGTATCTAAATACCCATGTGCAAATAATGAGCGAATTAGCCAAATCTGGGCTATTTTTAAGCAAAAATGCCTTACATGAGAGGAAATTCAATAACCGTACTCAATTAGAACGATTTATATTTTGGCATTTTGTCATGAGGCGTTGCCAAACATTCATCCATTGCTTGCTTTCTAACTTTTTCTTGGAGTGCTTGAGAATCTTTAGTCAGTTCTTCTTTTGGAATTGCATAAACTTTTTCAATAACATTAAGAATAAATTTTTTCGTAATGTCATCTTCAATCTTATTTGCATGCTCAACTGCTTGAGTTTTTTCAATTGCTTGCTGACGATCAAAAACAATACTTCTCGCTGCATTTCCTACGCTAGTACAAAAGCCATGCCACTGCTCTTCGGGTGTTAAAGGCTTCTTTTCTGAACAACCGACAAAGAACAAACTCATTGCAATCAATAAAATCTTTTTCATCATTTCACTACACTAATTATTGCTGCCCATATCATACGGAAAATCATCATTTTTGCAAAAACAGTCAAAAAAACCGAGATGATTTCCCCCTCGGTCTTTTTTATATCAAGCATTAGAAATGCTAGTTTGAGTTAATTAAAAAATTTGATATCAGTAGGTGTTGATATTTTTGCTGCATCACCAGCGGGTTTTAATGTGCCTTTGTTGGCATCAAAACGGAACAAGCTAATGTTATTAGTAAAAACATTGGTTACATAAAGATATTTACCCGATGCATCGAAGGAGAAAGCCCGTGGTTCAATTCCATTAGCTTTATAAACTACTGGTTTAGCTAGCAATCCATTCTGCTGAATTTTAAATACCAAAAGTTTGTTGTCTGCACCACGATTGGCAGCAATCACATATTTGCCATTTGGACTGAGGATAATTCCACTCGCACTCTTAAATTCAGGTGTTTTGTCTTCGTGAATTAGTTTTAGCTCAGCCACTTTTTTCAAATGACCATCTTGCACATTAAATATCACAATTTCGCTCCGCATTTCTGCGGTAACGTAAGCATGTTTGCCATTTGGTGAAAAGACCATATGACGTGGACCAGAACCATGGGTCAAAGTCACATCCCGGCTGCTGTCCGCTTCGAGTGGTTGAGGCTTATTTGGGTTATAACGAAAGGTATAGACTTTGTCATTTCCAAGATCGCTAGCATATAAATACTTACCATTTGGGCTGAAAGTTGTCGAATGTGCATGACCACTCTCCTGACGACCTTTGACATGACCAGAACCTTCCGCGAAAACAATATTTTGAACCATTTCACCCAAATGGCCGTTTGGCAAAATTGGCAAAACAGCCACCCCACCACGACCTTTATCGAATGCCGAATAGTTCGACACAAATAAGAATTTACCATCTAAACTGATTGATGCATGTGTTGGATGTCCACCATGGCTATTCACTGTGTTCAACACCTCTACCTTACCATTTTGAACTGATAAAGCAGTCACCGCTCCTTCATTTTCTTCATTAGTGGTATAGGCAAAACGGCCATCTTTCGATTTTACAACCCAAGAAGGACTTTTCATTTTCAACACTTTAACAGGAGTTAAAGTCCCATCGCTATTCACTTGAAGCTGGTACAAACCCTCACTGGCTTGTTTTGGTTTTTGCACAAGCGGTGCATCAGGGATAGATGTCCATGCCCCCACTAAAGCGATTTGTTGCTGTGCGGCATTTACGGCGGAACACCATCCAAATGACAAAAGCGTTAATGACAATGTTGCTGTTAACTTGTGAATTAGCCCACGATATTTAATATTTGTATCGTTGTCCTTGCCATATTTTATTTCAACATAAGTATCTATTTTCACGTTTATTTCCTTGAAAAATTCACCTTATTTGCACTTATCAACAAGGTATTATCAATGTAATTTCATTTAATGTTTCTGAAAACTAATTTATAAAACAACAATTTTCAAGTGAATTTTCTTTAATCAGAAGTCTACTCAAGGTTGGCTTACTTTTAAGAGAATCGATGGTTTATATAGTAAATATTTAACTTTTTTAAATCTTATGAAGGTGTTATTAAATTAAAAGCCCACTTGAAGTGAGCTTTTAATTTATTTATTAGTGATTGAAACCAATCAAGGCATTCACAGTACTAACGTACTTTTATAATGCTTAATTTCCATCTACTAGAAACGCCAGTTGTAGAATAAATCGATCGCTCTTTCTAAAGATTGACTTGCTTCTAGGTATAAACGGCGGTTCATTTGATAACGCAACGTAAGCTTGTTGACTGGAGTAAACACCCCGACACCATAACGAATAAACAGATCCGGTGTGATATAGCCAGTTAAACTCACCTGAGTATCATCACCTGTTCCTTGAGCATCTAAAGCTAAGCCACTCAAACCGAAAGTACGTCCAATCTGGTTAGTTAAGGCACGTGTTCCACCCAAGCCCATACTAATACCCGCAGCAGCAATGGTGTTATTTACATCAGATTTAAAGCCTTCTGCATTACTTAAACCACTCGAACCTTCATTAATACGCCCTGTAACAAGCGCATTTAATGCTTCTTGCTCAGATAGTCCTGCATCATTATAAACTTGAATGTTTGGCGATGTCGCAGTACCTGTAACACGTACTCCAACCATACTACCCTGAACATTTTTATTGGCATCAATATCTAAAGTCGGGTTTGCCAATGGACCATTAAAACGTGCAATCGCTCGGTTCAAATCTAGACTTTGTCCATAGGCTTCAATTTTCACTTTTTGACTGACACCAATTGCCCCGTTAGCTCTCATTGCAGTCTCGTAGCCACGTTGACTTAAATTTAAACGACCAACTAAAGGAATATTACTGTTAAAGCCTTGGAATATTACTTGCTTTCCAATATTAACAGTAATATCAGCTCGGATATCCCAAGGTTTAGCAGCACGTAAAATTGCAAGCGGGTCTTGGCCTTGTCGAACTATGCGGACATCTGATGAAGTATTAATGACTGGTGCTGTTGTTTCTGGCATTGAAATACGCGCACGAGGAACATCTACTGACCCTTTTAAGCTTAAACGCTTATCGAAAGGATACATATCAAGTGTAAGGTTTGGATTGGCAATTGCAGTAATTAATGGCGCCTGACGTACAAGTAAATTATCACCTTTGAGGTTTAATTGAAGACGTGGTGCATCTTTCCATTCAAAACTACCTTTTAAAAGCCCTACACCTTGACCACTGTTAAACGCGCCATCAATTGTTGCCATGTTCTGACGAATTGATGAGTAAACCTGAACATTAGTTAAATTAACTGGCAGCGAAATCATACTGATTGCACCATTTTTCAGACGCATTTCACCAGTAAACTGTGGCTGAGTTAATGTACCGTTGACTTTACCAGCCAAGGCTAAAGTTCCACTTAGTGTGCGGACATCTTGAATAAATGGTTTCAAGACTTTTAATTGAACATCATTAAAAGCGACCTCACCATGCATTGGCATTGATGGCTGGAATGGATTGATAATAACATTCGCATATCCTGTACCAATATCAGGTGTTTTAACATCAACACGGAACAATAGACCTTCTGATACACTTTTTGCAATAACACTTAGTTCATCATAAGCCAGAGTGGTTGCAGGGTCTTGAGGATCTTCCGCAGCTAAACCAATTTCACCTTTGCGCGTAATTAAACGTGCATCAAGTTTTGGATTACCTCCATTTACCCACGCTGCCTTGGCATAACCATTTAATTGTCCAGTCATCGCTAAGCCTTCTGGCATAAATGCCGCGAAGTCACTTAAATCCATGTTCTGAGTTACAAACGAAATATTACCGCGTGCTTTACTTACCCGTACTGGTTGGTCAAAGCAGAGCTGGCTATTCGCACTTTGCCAGCAGTGTTGACCTACATATAACTCAGACCGTGCCGAAGAAAAAATCACTGGAGCATTTTGATTTTGTGCCAGACGGATTCGTCTTGAATCAAAACTTCCTTTTTGAATTTGACCTAACCAATCATTATTTTGGTTAAAGCCACCTGCCAACTGAACGTAGAATTTGGAAATACTATTATTACCGAGTACTTTCAATAGATGCGCTTTTCTTGTTCCAGTTAAATTCAATTCGGCAGACTGAATTTGTCTATTTCCACTACGCAAATTATCTAATTTTGCGGTTAATTGAGTCGGTGTTGTTTCCGATGTTGGAAGCTCCCCTTGAATACTCAACCTCTTCACACTTACTAAATTATTAAATGCAAAGTTATCTACTGCGATATTTGCTGTTGCTTTTAAACGTGGCTGCGATTGTACATTTAGATCACCATAAGCTCGACCACGCAACCCCGGATATAACTCGTAGAGTGCAGGTGCATTGAGCTTGATTTTTAGATTTTGTGCATTACCTGTCGCTTGTAGCTGATTCTGCCCATACACTAAAAATAAATTATTGGCTTCAAACTGCTGAGGAAAAAAGCCCTTTTGATTAGAGTCCATCAATAAAGATAAATTACCCTTACCTCGAACAGGTTTATTATTTATAAAGCCTGCAAGATTCAATTGCTGAATATTAATTCGTTTCAAATGGTCTGACCAAACCCCTTGGGTTTTCAGATTCCCTGAAATTTCGCCTTTTACCGCTGAGGTAAAATATTGGGGTTTAAAACGTACCAATGAACTATTAATATCCCATGCAATGCCATCTTTTAAATTTACAGAACCTGTTGCATAGATTTTTCCAGCGACGCCATCGTGCTGTAACTGATTAATTCGAATAAAATCTGGTGTACCGGCTATAGAAAACTTCAATAAACCATTTGCCTGTTTTAAGGCTTTTAAAGATCCATCATAATTAACTGCAAAACCTTTAAAGCCACCACCAGCTTTCACATCATTGAATAATAATGCTGCTGTACTTTTACCGCCTAAAGTTACAGTCTCTTGACCTGCTTGAGCCAGTCGACCAGTTAAATCAATTTTCTCAAATTGAATGATTTGCTGGTTTGGTTTAGCAAAACCATTCGCTTTAATCGAACCATTTAAAAGATTAACAGGTGCTGCTGCATGAATACTTTGTGGATTAAAATCTTTTGCATTTAACAATGCGTTCCAAACCAACTGACGTTTTTCGGTAGGAAGCAACACTTTAGCCTGGCCAGTTAAACTACCTTTTTCAGCAGTAAAACTAAAATTGGGAACATTTAAAACATTATCTTTAATATTAAGATTGGCTAGATATTGTCCTGCTGGCAATAAAGTTTTTTCATGCTGATATACTTTTGTAGCAACTTTAATATCTTGCTGACCATCACGTAAAGTTAAATCAACCTGACCACTGTCACTGCTTAACCATCCAATATAAGGCATTGCACGGTCTATTTTCGTCCAAGCTACATTCATGAGCATCGGTTGAGGTTTATTATTTTTTTCTGGAGCCTGATTAAACTTAAGTTTCCAAGACTCGTAATGGTCAAAATCAACATTAGCAAATACTTCAGTCCCTTTTTCCAAAGAACCAGTTGAAGCAACAGCAGCATCTAAACTTGGCGGTAAAAAGTCTTGAACAACCTGAGGAATTGCTTTGTCTTTAGGATTAATATGGTCTAAACGGCCTTTGATATCCCAAGTAACATGATCTTTCCAATTCACCAAACCTTTAAGGTTAACAGCACCTTTCATGACTTGGCCATTAAAATCGGTAATATTAAGTTGATGAACCAAGTCAGTATTCATTAAAGCGTTGTATTGACCTTCAGGTAAATTCTCACCCTTTAAATCTGTATCAACTGCCAAATTAAGTTGTTTAATATCACCTTGAAACTTGATCACACCATTTTTTGCAAATAATTTTTGTTCAACCAATAAAGGTAAGTGATAATTTTTAAGTAATAACTCGCCTTGCATTGGAACTTCATCACGAACAGGATGCAATACCACCCAACCTGTTAACAAATCGGGAGTTGTTGTTGCAACACCAGCTTTTAAAGTATCTAAACTTCCGCGAGCTGCGACTTTAATATCTTGAATATTTAAACTTTTTAAAGATGGGATTCTTAAATCTGCTGTTGCATCTAATGGATATTTACCACTGAAATCCATTTTTCCTGTGGCGTTGTGAACTGAGAGATATCCCATATCCATACTGGATTTTTTAAATTCTAGTTTTGTCTCTGACCAAAGTGCATCTTGCAAATGAACATCATGAAAACTTACATCTGAGGTTGCTAGTTTAATTTCTAAATGATCAACATCGGCTTCATCAACACGTAGAACAAATGGCAACTTAATAGGCTTAAATTCAAACGCCTTACCAGAAGGCGGAGTTTTATTAATAATACGTAAGTTACGCACATCCGCATGGCTCAAATGCACTTCTTTTTCTAATAATAAAGAGCGCCAGCCTAAGCCTACGTCAGCTCTATCTAATGAAACATCAACGTCCTTTAATTGCACCAAAACATTCTTAAGAATAATTCCGCGCAATAAGTTCCCGCCTTCGTATTCATATTTAATTATTTTCTGAGCGTCTAAAACCCGATCTAATAAAAAACGACTTCCGCGATCTGTTGACATCATGATCACTAACGAAGACGCTAATAATAAAAATATGATCAATATCGTCAGCAAGAAGCTACGCAAAATGCGTCGCTTCTTAGGTGAGTCAGGTGCCGAAGTGGGCTGCTGTTCTACTTCCGCCATAAAATAAACCTAATAAAATTTTATTTTTAAAGTTGTGGGCCTATAAAGAAATGTAAACGAATCGGATGGTTTTCATCTGAAATACCCGAAGCGACATCTAAACGGATTGGCCCAATTGGAGACTTCCAACGAATTCCAACCCCAACGCTATAAGCTGCTGGATTACTAAAGTCTTTATCATAGGCATTACCAAAGTCAGAGAAAACAGCGGCTCGCCAACCGTCCTTAAACTGATAGTTATATTCTAAAGAACCAACAGCCAAAGCTTGTCCCCCAATTTTATATCCATCTACTTCTGGGGAAAGACTCTTATAGTCAAAGCCACGAATGGTTTGGTCACCACCAGTAAAGAATCTAAGATTGTATGGAACTTTGTCAAAATCATCGGTAAAAATGTAGCTAAGGTCAGATCTTCCAACGAATTGATGATCATCATTTTCGCCAAGAGAATAAATAAATCTCCAACCCGCACTTGCTATTGCCATATTGGCATCGGACAGTAAACTCTCGCTACCTAATTCTACTTTATAGGTTTGTTTAAAAGCCTTAGTTGGGTTTAAACGTGTATTACTAGAAGTTTTAGAAGTTTCATAACTAAATAATAATGCTTCTTGCTCTGATGCAGCAGTTTTAAAAGCATCTGGTAATTCAGAAATATCAACATTACCCTGTTGGGTTAAACGGTCTAAACGATAGCGGACACCAAAAGTATGTTGCCAGTTCCCTAACGGACGTTTAATGATACGCTCTCCACCAACAACAGCGGATTCAGTAAGTAAACTTACATCTGGACCAATATCATCACGTGTTTCACGCTCATATCCGCCCACAATGTTAAAGTAATCATTTAATGGGTGTTTATAGGGAATACTATATCGGCCATCAATAGATTGACGAATTTGTGAGACTTCCAAGTTGGCATCAAAAGAATGACCATATTTATTGACAATAGAACGGCGATACTGACTACGTAAACGTGCACCTGTATCGGTACCGTAACCAACACCTGTTTCTAAACTATTTAGCTTATCTGCATTTAAAGTCACAATGACTGGAATTCTTTTAGTTTCACGTGCTTGTGCTTGCAGGCGTTCCTGTTCAGTTTCTTGTTCATCCTGCTGAACGGGCGCACTTTGCAACATGGCTGTTTTAGCCTTAGCTTCTTGGTTACTTTGGGTTCCGGCAAACTGTTTTTCATCGACTACATTTTGTGTAACTTCTTTATTAGACGTGGCTAATTGACGTGCTTTAGCCAATTGTCGTTGTTCAGGTGAAAGTAAGTTAGACTCATCAACATCAATGTTTTGTTCATCGACCAAAGCCTGTAAATCTGGTGGTAGCTCAAGTCGTTTTTCAATTGGATCTGGTTTAACAGAGTCAACTAAAGTGTAATTAAAATAACGTGAGTTGGTTAGGTTATTTGCTAAAGTATTTACCCGCCAAAATGCATAGTCATCGCCCTCTTTCCACGGCGCCATACTTTCTAAAATATTCAAATTTAATGGCAAAGGTTTCGATGGATCACTCATACGAAACTCAACCTTATCTAATTTGTAACGCTCACCTGTTTCATAGCGTAAGTTAATATCAGCTTTATTTTCTGGCTGACTCACCTTCACATCATGCAAACGCCAGTAAGCATCAAAATAACCATTATTAGATGCGGCATCAACAATACGACTTTTAGTGGTTTCATATAAACCATGGTTAAAAATGTCACCTACATCCTGATCAGGAACTAAACGAATAACCTGAAACTGTGGTTGCTTTTCACCTGCACCAGTAAATTCAATATTTTGCTCATTAATTCGTACTGGTTCATTAGGTGTAACATTTACACGAACCCGACTCGAACTTAATTTTTCAAAGCGGAACTCAGCATTATAATAACCAACCGCCTGTGCTGCTTGATTACTTAATGTTCTAAGTTGAGGTAAAGCAGCATTGAAATCTTCAAATGACTCTTGAGTAAATGTCGATAACTTACCTTTAATGTTTTTAGCCAGCAAATCTGAAGCACCACTTACTTCTGCACTAATACGCGGTACTTGTTCCATTGGAATTGCACGTGGCGGACGCACTTTATTTAAAATACGCTTAAAGAAACCAGCTTGTTCAGGTGGTTCATCGGTCTCTGGCGTTAACTCTGGTAAGGTTTTTCCTGTTTCATTGGCTTCGACTACAATCTTGCTATCAGATTGAATCTCTTGCATAAGCTGGTCAATATTTACAGGTGCTTGTTTAATTTCCTGTACTTCAGACTGCGTTGCATCACTTACCGTTACTTCAGGTAGCTTCTGAGTCCCATTTTGAAAACTCTGCGCTTCATTTTTAGCCTCTTCCGCTACCCTATAAATTTCATTTGCCATGTTTTGGTCAACAGGCATATCTGGTAAATCTTCGAGATTATCCAGTGTAATTGGCTTAAATTCGTTAATTTGATTTGGAAATTGTTCTTGTTGTTGCAATATAGCCAAGCTATCTTGTTGTTGCTGAGCTTGAGTCACAAGTGTAGCAATATCTGTAATTGGAGCAGTATTTTGCTGATCCACTGACGCTAATTGTTCTGCTGAAGTATCAGACACAGTTGGGCTTGCAGTTGATGAACTAGCTGCAACAGAAGTTTGAGCAAAACTTGGCGTTACACAAACACTTAACAACAAGCTGCTACAAATAAGTTTAGGAATCCCCTGCATTTTTAAAATTAAATGCATAGAATGGGTGAGAGTTGACTGTTTAAACTTAATTTTAGAAGGCATAGAAAACTCTAGACTTATTTTTTAATAAAACGCACCAAGGTGAGTGTAAAACTCACTCAAAACCATTGATTTTTCATTTAATCAAGCGTTAAAAAATATCATACATGGTTTTCGATGCAAATTAACAATCGGTCACATTTTTTTATAAAACACAATGAAGTTTGCACATGATGAAACAAGATGAGCACCTGATGACATCACGTCGGTTCGTACCGATGTTTTTTACCCAGTTTTTTGGCGCATTAAATGATAACGTTTTTAAGCAAGCTTTATTATTAGTGATTACCTATGGTTTGATTCAGCAACAATCTGCCCCAGTAAGTACCCTTAATAACTTAGCGGCTCTCTTGTTTATTTTGCCCTATTTCTTTTTTTCGGCCACTGCTGGACAAATTGCAGATAAATATGAGCGTTCACAACTCGTCCGTGGCATAAAAATTTTAGAAATTATTATTATGCTCATTGGTTCTGCTGGTTTTTTATTGGGGCACTTATGGTTGCTTCTTCTTGCTTTATTCTTAATGGGTACACATTCAACATTCTTTGGCCCAATCAAGTACGCAATTTTGCCTGAAATTTTAAAACCACAAGAGTTAATGTCTGGTAATGCTCTGTTTCAATCGGGCACTTCAATGGCAATTTTATTTGGGATGATTTTAGGTGGTGCTGTAATTGCATCATCACATGGGAACTTATTGTGGATTAGTCTTACTGTTGTGATTATTGCTTGCATTGGCTATTTATGTAGTCGGTTCATTTTACCTCAAAAAGTTGCTGCTCCCGATTTAAAGATTGACTGGAATTTCATTCGTACAAGCTTTCAAACCATTAAATATGCCAAAAGCTTACCTTTAGTGTTCACTATTTTGTTAGGTAACTCATGGTACTGGTTCTATGGAGCCACTTATTTAACTCAAATTCCACAGCTCACCCAGCAAAATCTCCATGCTTCAGAAAATGTCGTCAGCCTTTTGCTTACTTTCTTTTCAGTCGGTATTGGTGTTGGGTCACTTCTATGCCGTAAAATTGGTGGTTCAGAAATTAATATTAAAATGGTGCCGATTGGTGCTATTGGCCTTACTGTTTTTGCGCTCTACCTTGCTGCCAGTTTAGCTTTTGTACCCGAAAGAACTGGTGCATTACTCACTTTAAAAGATATATTTACTCAAGGCTGGGTTTACTATCATGTAATGTTAGCAGTGACTTTACTGGGGATTAGTGGCGGTTTTTATATTGTTCCCCTTTATGCCATGATGCAGGCTTATTCTCCGCGCTCACATCGTGCCCGTGTTGTTGCGGCTAATAACATTTTAAATGCCGTTTTTATGGTTTCTTCTGCAATTTTTTCAATCTTAATCTTAAGTGTTTTAAAAATTGATATTAAAATACTTTTTATTATTACAGCTGTACTTAGTGCAATCTTTAGTATTTGGCTTCTAGCACGACTAAAACCAATGCTTGCCACAGCACATCTTTCTTTGGAGGACTAATTTATGCGCCACTATACTGGAATTGATCAGCTCATTAACTCTTTTGATCAAGCATTACGTAGTCTTGTTCCGGGTGCAACAGCAGCACAGCGCCAAAATCCAGCTGAAACAGTTGAAGCAAAACTAGGTGTAGAAGATGCTCGCCATGTCGCAGGCTTAATGCGTGTTAACCATAGTGGTGAAGTTTGCGCACAAGCCCTTTATCATGGACAAGCATTAACTGCAAAATTACCAAATGTACGCAAAGAAATGCAACAAGCAGCAATTGAAGAACAAGATCATTTAGCTTGGTGTGAAGTTCGCTTAAAAGAGTTAAATAGTCATACCAGTTTATTAAACCCAATATGGTATGGGCTTTCATATGGCATGGGTGCGCTTGCGGGTATTGCGGGTGACAAATATAGCTTAGGTTTTGTGGCTGAAACCGAACGCCAAGTCAGTCTTCATTTACAAGATCATTTAAAACAGCTACCAGCTCAAGATGATCGCTCTCGTAAAATTTTAGAGCAAATGAATGAAGATGAATTGCATCACCGTCATACTGCACTTGAAGCAGGTGGTGTTGAATTACCATATGCAGTAAAAATCACCATGACTGCTATTTCAAAGTTAATGACAAAAACCAGTTATTATCTTTAAAAAAACAAAGGATTGATCTGATTGAGATCAATCCTTTTTAAATATTATTTTAAGCCATGATCATATTTGAAACGTTCGATATCCCGAATTGAATTCCAATAGTTTCGATTAATACGGTCACGATCAATTTGTAATTCTTTTAAAAGCTTACGATAACGTTCACGCTCTTCTGGCTTCAACTTTTCATTGTAAGCATTATCAGAATATTGTTTAAACTTTTCGTCATAACGGTCATATTCATTTTTTGCATTGTAGTAATCGGAAGCTGCCTGATAATAAGGTCTTAAACGATTACGCTGCTCAACTGGGCACACATTGATATTGCCACTACCCTCTAAAGCGCTATAAAAAATATTTGTTGGCTGGCAATAATATCCTAGACCTTCTTTATACCCACGTTCATATGACTTTTGATCTGGAACAATATTGGCTTTTCCACATGCTTTGTAATATTGATCTAAACGTGGCGACGAACCTTTTGAACCATCTTTCTCACCCACTAATGACCAATTCGCAGTCTTACATTCTTCTACGCTCATTGCAGCACAACCTGAAAGGCTGATGGCTAGAATGGCTAAACCGATATTTTTCATATTAAGAGAACTCAAAAAATAAATGTAAAAAAACGCAAAAATAAAATTCCAGTAGATACCTTAAAAGGTCTTGCTCTATTCAAGACTTCAAAAATAAGTGACTCACTGGATAAGTCTTTAAGTTTAAATCAGTTTGACCATCTCACCAAATTGAAAGGTCATAATTCCTAACATTATTTAATCTAAAAATAGAATTCTAAGAAATTTGCTAACTCTTAGACTACCCTTATACGCTAATTTTACTTAAATTTTTAATTATAAAAATCAGACTCAAACAATTGATTATTCATACAAAAAATCTAAATATTCTAAAAATCATTCTTTAATCATTTTACTCTTTTTTTATGCTATTAACCTCACAGCTTGCGGTAGGATTTTAGCTAAATAACCACCAAGGTTTTTATAATGAGTACGCATATTTATCCAAACTTAAACTTACAAGGCTCTCACCTTAAGGCTTTTAAAATATCAGACGATTTTACTCCACCGACACAAGCCGGTACTTTCCAACCCGATTTATTTTTGAAAGAAGTCGATGAATATTTAAACTCATATCCTCATACTCAACATATTGATATTTGCCTACATGATTTAAACGGACATATTCGTGGCAAACGAATTGATGTTAAAAGTTTGAGAAATCTCTGCAACGGATGTTATTTTCCACTTTCTGTTTATGCAATGAGTCTTGATGGAAAAGTTATTGAAGAGACAGGCCTAGGAAAATATATTGGTGAACCAGACAGACTTTGCCTGCCCATTTTAGGCAGCTTGCAACCAAGTGCCTTATCCCCTGAATTGAATGCTCAACTTTTCCTCACAATGCAAGAAGAAGATGGCTCAGATTGTCGATATGAACCACGCAATATATTAAAAAAATTATTAAATCAGTTACACGCTAACAATTATTTTCCTGTTATGGCTGCTGAACTGGAGTTTTATCTTTTCTCACCCAACCATCAAACTGAAACATGTTTGGAAAACCAATGTTTTGACATAGATGCACCAAATAACTATCAACAAGTCTTAGAAGAAGTTGAAAAAGCCGCCCTACTACAATCTATTGAAATTACCGCTATTGTTGCAGAGTCATCACCTGGACAATACGAACTAAACCTTCAACACACTCATGATATTTTAAAGCTATGCGATCAAATTAATGCTTTAAAAAGAATTGTAAAACAAGTCGCAAGAAAGCATGACTTAACTGCCTGTTTCATGGCAAAGCCCAACTTGGCAAAGGCTGGTAGTGGCATGCATTTTCATATGAGCTTGCTCAATCAGTACCATGAAAATGTATTTAGTTCAGAAGTAGAAAAAGATGAACCTTCGGCCAAATTACTCAGCGCGATTAGTGGCCTAATTGAATTAATGCCTGCATCTATGGCTATTTTAGCGCCCAATATTAATTCTTATAGACGCTTTAAAATTGGGCACCATGTACCATTAGAAGCAAATTGGGGTACCAATAATCGTAATGTCGCAATTCGAATCCCATGTTCAGATTTAAAAAATCAACGCTTAGAATATCGTGTTGCTGGAGCCGACTGTAACCCCTATTTGGTTACAGCTACGATTTTAGCCGGTGTGTCTTACGGCTTATCTCATAAATTACCGCTACCAAAACCTGCACATCTTTTAAAATTTCCTGATGAGCACATTCTATTAGCCAACAATCAGCCAGAAGCATTAAAAATATTTAAAGGGAGTCTTATTTTAAAAGGATATTTAGGGGCAGACTTTGTAGAGCATTGGTACACAGTTAAACAGGCTGAATATCAAAATATTTACAGTCAAATGACTGAAGCAGAACAACATTGGGATATATAAATAAAAAAATACTATGACATAAAAATAAAGAAACACTGTATTTAGCGAACCCTTAGGGAGAAATTCCCTAAGGTTTTTTTATATGTAATTAATGATTTTTCTGTTTAGCTAAAAAACGTAATCCAACACCGGGTTCAGTTGCAATATAGCGTGGCTGAATTGCATTATCCCCAAGTTTACCGCGCAACTTGCCCACTAAAATACGTAAATAATGAGTATCTTCCTGATGGGTTGGTCCCCATAGTTCTTTTAACAGTTGAGGTTGTGTTAAAAGCTGCCCTTGATAGCGCATTAACAGCGTCAACAGTTGAAACTCTTTTCGAGTTAAAGTAATTGGCTGTTGCTCGATCCACACTAAACGTTGCATAACATCTACTTTAAGGTAGCCATCATCATAAACATGAGCTTCTTGCTGAATGGGTTGGTTTCTTAAAATGACTCGTATGCGCGCTAATAACTCTTGTACACTAAAAGGCTTGGTCATGTAATCATTTGCACCCGCATCTAGCAAGGCAACTTTTTCATATTCATCTGCACGTACAGATAAAACAATCACAGGAACATTCGACCAACTACGTAACTCTTGAAGCACTTCTTTACCGTCTAAATCTGGCAAACCCAAATCTAAAATAACTAAATCAGCACCTTGTGTAGCCAAAGCCTCCAAACCTTTGTAACCAGTCTCACAGAGCGTGGTTTTGTATTTTTGTGTTCTTAAAGCAATGTCTAAAAATTTACGAATTTGAGGCTCATCATCAATAATCACAATACGTGTTTCTACAGGTGATGTTTCTGAACTTATCATGACTTTACAACTTATTCTTTTACTGGATGAATGGGTAGTTTGATTTGAATTAAAGTACCTTTATTTTGGCGACCTGAAAATGCTTCTATTGTACCCATATGAGCACCAATAATCGCTTTCACAATTGTCAGTCCTAAACCTGTACCGAATTTTCCGCGGTCTCCACGTTCCATAGTATAAAACATATCGAAAATACGGTTTCTTTCATCTTCAGGAATCCCCGCTCCTCTATCTTCAATTTCTATCTTCACTTCATCTTCAAACAAAAGAGAAGCCCGAATCATGACTGGTTCATCTGGAGGTGAAAAGTTTGCAGCATTTTCTAAAACATTAAAAATAGCTTGCTCTACCAGTGCTGGATGAACATATAAACTAATGGTTTGTTCAGGTAATTCGACCAACACTTGAGTATCTGGTTTATAACGCTTCAAACGGCGGGTTGCCGAACCAATTAATTCATCTACACCAATCCAGTCTCTTTTTAAAGATAAGCCTTCATGCCCCAAACGTGTCATATCAAGCAAATTTTGAATATAACGATCTAAGCGCTCACCCTCTAAATGAATGGTTTCGAGTAAATCTTGCTGATCTTGCTCTGACATATCTGCTTTAAAATGAGCAAGCGTATCAGCAGCTCCAATAATAGAAGCAAGTGGTGAGCGTAAATCATGCGATACTGAAGATAATAAAGCAGAACGTAATCGCTCTGTTTCACTCGTTACTTTTGCTTGTTCAAGCTCATTCACCAGTTGGGTCCGGAGTGCTGCCTGCGCAATATATTCAATTACACTTTCAGTCAGTTTTTTTTGCTCAAAATTTAAAGAAACAACTTCATCTTTAAAGTAAATTCCCACAATACCTAGGCTATTTTTTTGTTCTAAAAGAGGTAAAAACCACCAGTTTGACTGACTAAGCGTATCTGTAAAACGCCCACATGGTTGTTGATGTTTCAAACACCAATCTGCTGCCACTTTTTCTTTGTCGTTTAGCTCTATGTCAGATGAAATCACTCTATCTTGAATAGAAATCCATACTTTAGTTTGAAGTTGTGTTTCTAAGGTCATACGTCCTGTTTGCATGACTTCTTCAAGGTTCACTGCACGAGAAAGTTTGCGCGCCAAATCTTGCATCACCGTAGTGTAGGCATTCGCAGCTTTTAAAGACAAAACCTGCTGACGTAATTGAGAAGCCAAGCGCCCAGCGATTAAAGCTGCTGCAAAAAAAGCAACAACGGTAACCACACCTTGATGTGCTGAAATCTGAAAAGTAAAACGCGGTGCAATAAAGAAAAAATTATAAGCCAAGAAACAAATAAGAGCTGCCACTACCGCAGCGAGCATTCTGGTTTTAGTGGCGACAATTAAAACTGAAATAATGAAAATGACAGAAAAGTCTTCAATCCCTAATAAAACTTCAGCAAAGTGCGCTATAAAAATACTGGCACATGTAACCGCTAAAACAAAAATACTTTCTTTGAGTGATAAAAATGATGGCTTTTCAAGCTGAGTTGTCTTTTTGGTGCCCTGTTCTGGATGCAAAATGGTTAAAGCAATTGAGTTTTCTTGGTTCAATAATTGTTGAGCTAAATTTTTCTTAAATAACTTTAACCACCACGGCGAAATACTTTTGCCAATGACCAGATTTGAGATTCCCCTATCCACAGCAGTATCCATTAAAACAGATGCAACCTGATGGCCATATATTACTTCTGTTCGACCACCAAGTTGCCGAGCAAGTTCAAATGCACGATCAATCTCAATATATTCTTTTTTATATGAATTTCCTGAACTCTGCCCAAAGTCCAAGCTTTTAGCAACGTTTACTACAGTCCACGTAGCCCCATAACGTTCTGCTAAACGACAACCTGCCCGTACTAAATATTCAGAAGAACCTTGCCCATCTATCGCAATCATTAATTCGTTTTGCAACGATATAGATTTCAAACCTTTAGAGGCATAACTCTCTTTTAAATCTGAATCGACATGTTCCGCAACGCATTGCATTGCCAATTCACGCAGTGCAGTTAAGTTCGAAACACTAAAAAAGCCTTGTAATGCCAGATTCGCTTGATCGGGTACATAGACTTTTCCTTGATGGAGTCTTTCAATGAGTTCACTGACTGGCAAATCAATTAAACGAATGTCTCGAATACGATCAAACACTCTATCTGGTACAGTTTCACTTACCCTAATGCCAGTAATCTGGTACACCACATCATTTAGGCTTTCTAAATGCTGAATATTCATGGTGGTGAATACGTCAATACCTGCATCTAGCAATTCATTGACATCTTGCCAACGCCGCTCATGACGACTATTTGGTATATTTCGATGAGCCAACTCATCAACTAAAACAATTTCCGGATGCCTAAGTAAAATAGCATCCAAGTCCATTTCTTCTAAAGTGTGTCCCTGATATTGCATTTCCTTTCTAGCAATTTGAGGCAAACCTTCCAAAATTTTTTGAGTTTCTGTTCTCCCATGGGTTTCAACAATGCCAACAACAACATCTGTACCTTGTTGAAACAACTCTTTGGCACGAGCGAGCATGGCATAGGTTTTTCCGACACCAGGCGCTGCACCGAGAAAGACTGTTAGTCGACCGGCTTGATATCTGTTGACATGATTTAATAAGGCCTCAGCCTGATTTTCGCGATTGCTTTGCACTTGATATCATCCGGTAAACTAACAACTTTATTTTTAAGTTAATGTGTAGATTGTAATTGATCTAAAGCGATATTGAGCTCTAATACATTAACACGAGCTTGCCCCAATACACCAAACTGCATCGGTTCAATATGCTTTTGCAATAGCTCTTCTACAACTTTAAGATCTAAATGGCGTGCTTGAGCCACTCGAGCCACCTGTAACTGAGCGGCTTCGGGACTGATATGTGGATCGATACCACTGCCAGATTTAGTCACCAAATCACTTGGAATAGATGTATTGCCTGTATGATCTTGTTTTTTCACTGCGAGTACCTGAGCATCGATTTGCTTTTGTAACTCAGGATTAGTACGAGCCAAGTTTGTACCCGCCATTGCCATGGGATCATAATTTGCTGCCGAAGGGCGTGGATGAAAATATTCATTCCCGACAAATGGCTGAGCCACTAAAGTTGACCCAACAACTTTGTGATCTATTTCGACCAAACTACCATTGGCCTGATTATTGAATAAAACCTGCCCAGCGCCAGTAGCGATAGCACTGTAAACAGCACCGCACCCTACTAGAGTAAAAATTAATAATCCTAACGATGCTCTTAAGGTCTGACCCAAATTTGCTTCTGAATTTTGTACATAAGTTTTCATTTCAAACTCCAGATTACAAACCAAATAATTGAACAATCACCACATCGATCGCTTTAATGGCAATAAATGGTAGGACCACACCACCCACACCATAAATCAACATATTTCGACGTAATAATTGAGTTGCAGTTGAAGGTTTAAATTTCACACCTCGAAGAGCAATGGGAATTAATAGCGGAATAATAATCGCGTTAAAGATTAATGCCGATAAAATCGCACTACTTGGACTCGCCAGATGCATCACATTTAAAACCTGCATTTGTGGAATCGCTGCGGCGAATAATGCAGGCAAAATTGCAAAGTATTTCGACACATCATTTGCTAACGAAAACGTTGTTAAAGCACCACGAGTAATCAACTGCTGTTTACCAATTTCAACCACAGCCAGCAGTTTGGTCGGGTCTGAGTCTAAGTCGACCATATTGCCTGCTTCTTTCGCAGCTTGCGTACCAGAATTCATGGCTAAGCCAATATCTGCCTGAGCTAATGCAGGTGCATCGTTGGTTCCATCACCGACCATCGCAACTAAACGACCTTGCTGTTGTTCAGTGCGAATACAAGCCAGTTTGTCTTCAGGTTTTGCTTCGGCAATATAGTCATCTACACCAGCTTCAGCAGCAATCGCAGCAGCAGTTAACGGGTTATCACCCGTCACCATTACGGTTTTGATACCCATTTCTCTTAAACGAGCAAAACGTTCTTTAATGCCGTGTTTAATCACATCTGAGAGTTCAATCACGCCCAATACATGATGTTGATTTGCTACAACCAATGGTGTTGCACCTTTTTTAGCGACTTGTTCAACACGTGCTTTTAACTCTAAATCTTGAGAATAATCTTCATCTACAAACTTCAAAATCGCATCTAAAGCACCTTTACGAATTTGGTCACCACTCGGTAAATTCACACCAGAAATTCGAGTCGAAGCACTAAAAGAGATAAATTCGGCTTGCTCAGGTTCTTGCTGTTTTAAACCTTGCTCTTTTGCTAACTTAACAATCGACTTCCCTTCTGGTGTTGGGTCAGCAAGTGAACTTACCCAAGCAGCAGCTCTCAACTCAGACTCGGTTACCGAAGTTAAAGGATAAAAAGAAGTCGCTTGACGGTCACCATAAGTAATGGTTCCTGTTTTATCGAGTAAAAGCACATCAATGTCACCCGCAACTTCTACCGCTTTACCTGATTTCGCCAAAACATTGGCTTTGAGTGCACGGTTCATCCCCGCAATACCAATCGCAGGTAATAAGCCCCCAATAGTTGTTGGAATTAGGCAGACCAATAGCGCCACAAGCACGACTGGATCAAGTTCAACATGCAAATAATTGGCAATAAACGGCAAGCTAATCACGACAATTAAAAACGTGAGTGTCATCACCATTAACAAAAAGCCAAGTGCAATCTCATTCGGTGTTTTTTGACGATTTGAACCTTCAACCAAAGCAATCATACGGTCCAAGAAACTTTGGCCAGATTCAGCAGTAACCTGAACGACAATACGATCTGTAAGTACTTTAGTCCCACCAATAACACCTGAACGGTCAGTTCCAGCTTCACGTAACACAGGCGCAGACTCACCTGTAACAGCCGATTCATTAATAGTGGCAAAACCTTCTACAATTTCACCATCGGCTGGAACAAGTTCACCTGCATGAACTTCAATAAAATCATTTAAGTGAAGCTCAGTTGCTGCAACTTGAGTCGCTTGACGGTCGGTCAAAGAATTGAGTTTTCGAGCAGTTAAGTTTTCTCTTGCTGCACGCAATGAAGATGCCTGACCACGACCTCTAGCCTCTGCAACAGCTTCGGCATAGTTGGCAAATAAAATGGTAATGAACAGGATAGCTGTTACTGCCAAACCAAATAACAGTGTGGTGTAACCCAAAATGGTACTAATTGCAGTAACCACTGTGCCAAGCCATACAATTGCCATCACAGGATTTTTAATTGCATGTTGTGGTAGCAATTTCACGAATGCATTTTTCCAAACTTCAAAATTTGGTACTGTCATGGTTTTTTTATGACTATTTACATGAGTTTGTGTATTCATTTTCACTCGCCTCCTTAGCCTTTAACCAACAAAAGTTGATCGGCAATTGGCCCAAGGACAAGAACTGGCATAAATTGTAATAAGGTAAGCAACACCACAATCGTGATCAGCGTTAAGGCAAAAGTTGGAGTTTCAACTTGGAGGCTTCCTGCTGTTTCAGGTGCTTTCCTTTTTGCAGCTAATCGCGTAGCAATCATTAATGGTAAAATTAATGTCGGGAAACGTCCTAAAAGAAGAGCGATACTACAAGTGACGTTCCACCATACGGTGTTATCTCCAAGGCCTTCAAAACCTGAACCGTTGTTGGCAAAGGCAGAAACATATTCATAGAACACTTGGCTAATACCATGCGGTCCTGAATTGCTGATGCCTGATAGACCCGGAATGCTGAGGGTTAATGCAGTAAAGGCAAGAATAACGAGAGGTTGAATCAAGATAATAATCGCGAGTAACTTAATTTCTGCGGCTTCAATCTTGCGTCCAAACAACTCAGGGGTACGACCTGTCATTAAACCGGCAATAAATACTGCAAGTAATAGATAAATCATAAACTGTTGCAGACCACAGCCTACGCCGCCCCAAATGGCATTAATCAACATGTTAATGAGTTCGACCAGACCAGTAAGCGGCGCAGAAGAGTCATGCATCATATTGACCGAACCATTATTTACTTGAGTTGTGACAGCTGCCCAAACCGCTGATGCTGCTGGTCCAAAACGTTGCTCTTTACCTTCCATTACGGCGAGTTGAGATGCTGTAGATGACATACTTTCAGACCAGATGGCTGCTGCACCTGAAATAATCGACATAAAAAGCATGCTACCAAACACAAAGTAAGCAAACTTTTTACGCTGAGTAAAATGCCCAACCATAAAAATTACTGTGATTGGAATGAGTAAAATCGCAATCATTTCTAATAAATTAGACAGTGGTGTTGGATTTTCTAAAGGCACAGAACTATTTGGACCGTACCATCCACCACCGTTACTACCCAATTGCTTAATAGCCACCATCGGTGCAACTGGTCCCAAAGGAATTTTTTGAGTTTCTACAGTGTTGGCTTTATCAATAAGTTGTACTTCTGGCCCGCCTTGGAAAGTCGCTGGTACACCTTGGCTATTGAGCAATAATGACCAGACAAAACAGAGTGGAAGCAAAAAGCGTACTGTAGGACGAATTACATCTGCCCAATAGTTACCAATTAAAATTTGATCTGGTTGCTCGGCAACGTCAGCTGCGATATGGCTTGGACGCTGATAAAAGAACGCTCTTAAAGTTGCGACAACCAAAGCCAGCCCCATCATTGGAGTAATGACTTGCAGGCCCACAATACCTGTCATTTGCGACAAATAAGATAACTGAGCCTGACCAGAATAATGCTGTTGGTTGGTGTTTGTTAAAAATGAAATAACTGTGTGTAGCGCTAAATCCCAACTCATATTTGGTGCATGGTTAGGATTTAATGGTAGCCATGCTTGCGTCATAAAAATAGCAAGAATAGCCACCGCAAGAAAAATACAGCTAACAACAAATGCTAGAGAATATTGTTTCCAGTTCATTTGTTGTTGTGGAGATACACCTAACAAGCGGTAAACAGGATTTTCAATCCAACGAAATAATCCATCACCAACCATCGGCTGATTTGCCATCACTTTGGATAAATATTTACTGAGACACCATGCTAGAAAAATAGCAATAAATAAAACAAGTATAAGTTCTAGCATGGCTATTCTCCTCTAAATCCCATGGCTTGACTTGCCAAACTGGAAATAAGGAGAAATAAAGAAATATCATTTTTTTTAAGTCCGCATAAGACAATGCCAGACTGATGCAAGATGCGCATTTGAGAATTTATAAGCATCTTTATTGTCCTGAAATAACACTAATTTAGTGAATTTCAGTATCGGTAAAATGCTCGTAAATTCTCTATTGAGGAACTCAAAGCCCGCGTAAAATTTGCGTAAAATATAGAGTAAAAGACGTTAAAGTTTAAAATTGACTACCGGATAAAGTACTGCTTCAAACTGTAGGGTTTCACAATTCCATAATTCATATAAAGGAATTTTTACGTCTAACGCCAAAGGTAATTTTTTAGAATTAAATTGCATATGGTCGAGATCAGTTCCCCATGCAATCAAATCTACATCTAAAGAAATATGATGCGATGGACGGACACGCCCTGTGTCTGATTCAAGTTTTTTTAAGAAAGCTTCTATTTGTGAAGGATTTAAAGAGCTTTTTAATAGACATGCTGAGTTCCAGTAATCATCTCCAATGCCATCTCGGCATGGAATTTGATAAACCGATGAAAACTGCACTTTCCCCAATGTTGCCAATTGCGTATAAGCAAAAGTAAAGTGTTGTTCTGCGTCTAAATTACTCGCTAGAGCGAGCGCAAAAATTGTTTCTGGTGCGTTCAAGACGAATTCCTACAGCATTAGCTTCTGCAATGATGGCGGGCTTACGGATGGTAATGGTAATTTTTTCAATCGTTGGGAAAGTTTCGAACAAACATTCCAAAACGAGATGTGCTGCATGTTCGATTAATTCGGGCTTGGCTTTTTGAATAGTTTGAGCCGATAACTCACAAATCTGTGCATAATTGAGTGTATCTTCAAGTTTGTCAGACTGTGCAGCTCGGCTCAAATCATTATGGATGGTTAAATCCAACATTAAAGGTTGAATGATTTGTCTTTCCCAGTTGAAACAGCCAATGACCGTTTCAACTTTCAAGCCTTCAATAATAATGGCATCCATAAATTTAAACTGACCTTAGTGCTTTAACAACGAAGCAGGTTCCATATTTTGAACCATTTTCAAACGTTGGTCTGCATAAATATCGGTATATGGTGCGAGTACGCGCATAAAACGATCGAAATAAAGCATTTGCTTAAATAATAAAGCAAAATCTCGAGGGAATTTAATACCGTGGCGCTCACCAACACCCACCATATCCATCATAATGTCGTTTAAATCGGCAGGATTGGTAGACAGAATTTGCTGTGGATCTGCCATTAATACACCATTAAATAAGCGCTCCAAATCTTGTGCCAATACATCCACATCAACTTTGTTATGCGTCATGCCCATTTTCAGCATGTTTTCGGCCATCGCTTTATAATCAGTTTTTTGCAATGCATCCATAAAGGCCATACACGCTGTCCAGACTTCTGGCTTTAACTGCCCCACAATACCAAAATCAATAAAACCAATTCGGCCATCTTCGAGCAGCATTAGATTTCCAGCATGTAAGTCTGCATGGAAACTCTTACACAACATCAAACTGCCGAACCATGTATTCATTGCAGTAATCAGCACTTGTGATGGATCTTTGGCGTATTGTTTCACCACACTAAAATCTGTCAAAGACACACCATATAGACGTTGCATGGTTAAAACACGGCGTGTAGAAAATTGATGATAAACCTTAGGTGCAGTCGCAGCGTGGTTCTGAGAAACATTCAAATATTCAATAAAGTCATCTAGATTTTGTGCTTCTTCAATAAAATCAACTTCACGCACCATACGACTTTTGATTTCATCGACAATTTCAGAAAGAGCAGCGAATTTGATTTTAGGTACTGCACGCTCAAGCAATTTGGCAGCCCAATGCACCACACTTAAGTCAGTATATAAAATGGTTTCTACACCAGGCTTTTGTACTTTAATAACGACATCTTCGCCTGTGGTCAATTTAGCTGCATGAACCTGAGCAATTGAAGCAGAAGCTAATGGTTTTTCATCAATATAGCTAAAAATCTGACTTAAATCGCGCCCTTCAAACTCAGAGTCAAGTACACCTTGAATATAACTAAATGGCAGTGTTGGTGTCTGGTCTAAACAACCTTGAAATTCTTCTACATATTCACGAGGGAAAAGCGATGGAGTACTCGCAATAAACTGACCAAGTTTGATGTAAGTCGAGCCAAGAGATTCAAAGGTTTCCCGCATGAGTTTGGCATTACTTGGTTTTTCAGTTGCGTATTTAATCCCAGCTTTGGCGGCAACCACTGCTGTTTCACCAATACGGGCGACAGAACGTAGCCCATCAAACAAAATATTTTTTTTCATATTTCTTCAAAACCAAATCATTCAGGTTGAGTGTAGCAAATTTTATTTCATTTACTGATTAACTTGCCTGACAAACTGGGCAATTTACATCTTTATCAAAATTAACAATGCGTTGTGTCATGTTTAAGCCGTCCCACAATAATAGTTTCTGTTTTAAAGGGGTCGAATTGAGCCCTAGATAGAGCAAAGTGTGATGTGCTTGTAATGACGCTATCATTACAGGAGTAGTCGCAAGCACCCCAGATTCCGCACAGCGTAGGCCTTCATTGCTATGCTGTTCTTTAGGAAATAAACATTCATAACAAGCTGAATCACCTTCAACCATAAACATTTGTGCCTGAAAACCAATTGCTGAAGCACTAATTAATGCGACCTGATGCTTTTTACAAGCAGCATTTACCAAATAGCGCGTTGTAAAGTTATCACACCCATCCAATACCACATCTTGGTGTTCAACAAGTCTATCAATGTTATGTTCATCTAAACGTTCGTTGTAGTACTCAACGCAGATATAAGGGTTAATTTTCTGTAACCGCTTTGCAAGAACTTCAGCTTTATAACGGCCAATATCTTCATGACCAAATGCAATTTGACGTTGTAAATTACTTATCTCAATGGTATCGGCATCAATGAGTGTAATTTTCCCAACCCCTGCTCGCGCTAGTAACTCTGCACTGCTACATCCTATTCCACCAGCCCCAACAATAAGCACATTGGCAAGTTTGAGTTTTTCCTGAGCTTCTATATCCCATCCATCAAGTAAAATCTGACGGCTATAGAGATGCATTTCTTCATCACTTAACTCTACAAAATCGATATCTTGAAGCTCGGTCACGCGTTAATCCTTTCACTTAGAAGCCAAATGATTTTATGACTAAGTCAGGCATTAGGAAAGGTATAAAATAAAAACGGCATTTTATTCTTTAAACTTTTATCCACCACATTACTTCTCTCAAGCTTTCTGCAACAATAGAAATATCTATTTTCTTTATTACTTAGGCTAAATATGTCCCAATCATATATTGCACCTGTAGAGTTAGAAAAAGCTTATCGTTTGTTAAATCATGGCCCAACTGTACTTGTCTCTGCTCAGCATGGAGATGACCGAAATGTAATGGCAGCCGCTTGGGCATGTGCATTAGAACTCACCCCAGCCAAAGTAAGCGTTGTTCTCGACAAAAGTACTAAAACTCGTCAGCTTGTTGAACAAAGTGGTTATTTCACACTACAAGTTCCCTGCTATGCGCAGCTCGATATGACCCATCAACTTGGTACAATTAGCAAGTTAGACGACCCGCAAAAACTTGAACATTGTGGTGTCGAGCTCTTTTATCAAGAAGGTCTTACCAGCCCATTAGTATTTGGTTGCATCGCATGGCTCGTATGTAAACTTATTCCTGAACCGCATAATCAGTCAGCTCATGATTTATTTATTGGTTCTGTTGTCGGTGCTTGGGCCGACACTCGAGTATTTAAAGACGGGCATTGGCACTTTCAAGATGCACCAAAAGAGCTTCGAAGCTTGCACTATATTGCTGGCGGAACATTTTATTTAATTGGTGAGCAAGTTAAAGCTCAGCTTTAATCATAAAAATATAGTTTTTAACTTTTCGAAATGTATTGAATCAAATTAAAACCAGAAAATTTCGATTGCAAAAAACCGCATAACAATTGCGGTTTTTTGCAATGAATTTCATTATTTAAAAAGCTAATCCTTAAACTTGGGTAACTTCACGAGCAATCACTAAACGTTGAATATCCGAAGCGCCTTCATAAATCTGGCTTACACGAACATCCCGATAAATTCGCTCAACAGGAAAATCGCTCACATAGCCATAGCCACCATGAATCTGGATTGCATCAGAACAAACTCGCTCAGCCATTGTAGAAGCAAACAGCTTTGCCATTGAGGCTTCTTTTAAACAAGGTAATCCCTCATCTTTCAAAGTTGCAGCATGTAAAACCAACTGATGTGCAGCTTCAATCTGAGTTGCCATATCAGCTAAACGGAAACTTACCGCCTGATGCTGGACTAACTCTACGCCAAAGGCTTTACGCTCATTTGCGTATTGCACAGCAGCATCAAAAGCAGCTCGTGCCATACCAACCGATTGAGCAGCAATCCCAATACGACCGGCAGCTAAATTAGATAATGCAATTTTATAACCCTCACCTTCTTGTCCCACCAAGTTTTCTAAAGGAATTCGGCAGTCTTCAAGGGTAATGGTCGCTGTGTCTGAAGCATGTTGGCCCATTTTGTTTTCAATACGAGTTACCAAGTAACCTTGTGTATTGGTTGGTACAAGGAAACAAGAGATCCCTTTTTTGCCCGCTTGTTTATCAGTTACTGCAAACACCAGAGCTACTTGAGCATTTTTACCACTGGTAATAAATTGCTTTACGCCATTAAGTACCCACTGGTCCCCATCTCGCTCAGCTTTACATAAAATCGCACTGGCGTCAGAACCAACATGTGGCTCAGTTAAACAAAAGCATCCTAACCATTCACCCGATGCAAATTTTGGTAAATAGGTCTGTTTTTGCTGTTCTGAACCATATGCCAGTGTAATACCGCAAACCAATGAGTTTTGAACACTTACAATTGTCGAAATAGCACCATCACCTGCTGCAATTTCCTCAATTGCGAGCACCAAAGATACATAATCCATTCCTGCACCACCCCATTCATCTGGAACGGTCATACCCATTGCCCCCAAAGCACCTAAATCTTTTAATTCCTGAGCAGGAAACTCATGGGTTTTATCCCGATGAGCAGCTGTAGGTTTTAACTGATTTTGCGCATAATCACGCATCATCTCCTGAACCATACTTTGTTCAGCACTTAAAATCATTTCAACGTCCTTATTTTTATTATTTTGCTGCCATACGAATTGCACCATCCAAACGGATGACTTCACCATTTAAATATGAATTTTCAGCAATATGCCCAACTAAACGAGCAAACTCTTCGGGTTTTCCTAAACGAGACGGATATGGCACCATTTGTCCCAAAGCATCCTGAACATTTTGTGGCATACCTTTAAGCATCGGAGTTTCCATAATTCCCGGTGCAATGGTCATAATTCGAATGCCATGTCGCGCAAGCTCACGAGCAATTGGCAATGTCATGGCAACAATAGCGCCTTTAGATGCTGAATAAGCTGCCTGACCAATTTGACCATCAAATGCTGCAACTGAGGCTGTGTTTACAATTATACCTCTGTCCTCGTCCCCTGCTTCAACTGTATTTTTACTCATCGCATCTGCCGCAAAGCGCAGCATGTTAAATGTACCTGTCACATTAATTTGCAGAGTTTTTGAAAATAACGCCAAATCATGTACACCTTCACGGCCCACAACTTTAGCCGAAGGGCCAATACCCGCACAGTTAACCAAACCATGCAAACTGCCATGCTTGACCAATACATCCTTAAAGAACTGTTCAGCAGCAGCTTCATCGGTTACATCAAGTTTTACAAAGTCAGCTTTTGATCCTAATTGTTTTACTTGCTGCTCGCCTGCTTCTACATTCATGTCTACCAATGTGACAGAGGCACCTTGTTGCACCAAATATTCAGCTGTAGCAGCACCCAAACCAGAGCCACCACCTGTAATCACGAAATGTTTCCCTTGAATTTTCATTATGTAACGTCCTATAGAAATGTTCTTTAAACTTAGTAGTGAGAGTAAAAGTTGTTGTTTTCCGATACAATTTCAAAAAGCCTCAAAATGTTTGCAGCTTTTGATCAATCCAAATTTTAAATATGAAATATTTCACTCGAAATATATGAAGAAAATATGAGTCTTTGACATGGTTGTCCAATCTTCTTTAAGTAAAGGAACTATTTCGATTGCACTGGTACATGAAGCACTGGGTGCTGCTTATGCCAAAGGGCTAAATACTCAAATAATTCTAAATAAAGCGGGAATTCCTGCTGAATTACTTACGTCTCCCAAGGCACGTGTGCCTGTTACGACATATGCGCAACTATGGATAGAACTTGCCAATGCCATGAACGATGAGTTTTTTGGTATGGATAGCCATCCTATGCGTCGAGGTAGCTATAAATTACTTACTAAACTTGTCAGTACGGCGGAAACTTTAGAAAAGGCCCTTTACGATATTTTGAAATTTTTTAATTTTGTTCTGGATGATCTACAGGGTGAATTAATTCGGGACAAGCAAAAAGCCTATTTGGTCATTCGTGATCGTGAAAAACCCAAACGTATGTTTACCTACGCGACCTTTTTAATGTTGGTGCATGGACTCATGTGCTGGTTGGTGGATCAAAGAATTGGCTTGAATAATATATCGCTACGTTGCCCTAAACCCCAAGATATTCAGGACTATTTAGTACGTTTTGGTGAAGATATAAAATTTAATGCCGAGATAAATCAAGTTGAATTCGATGCTCACTATTTAGATATTAAAATTAAAAAAGATAAAAAAGCACTTTATGATTTCTTAGAGCAAACTCCGCAAAATCTTTTAGTTCGCTTTAAAAATGAAAATGCATTAAGTGTTCTTATTCGCCGCCATTTATTGAAACTTCATCCTGCTCAATGGCCCGAACTTAAAGATGTTGCACAACAGCTCAATATTTCTGAAGCTACAGTTCAACGCCGACTAAAGCATGAAGGTGTCAGCTACCAGCAAATTAAAAATGAAATTCGCTGTGATATTGCTGTTGAACGTTTAAGTAAAACCAACGATTCAATTCAAGATATTAGTGAAGACTTAAGCTTCCAAGATCCAAGCGCGTTTCACCGTGCCTTTAAAAAATGGACTGGCGTCAGCCCAGGGGCTTATCGAAATAATTTAACTTCACACAAGCAATAATATAAATATCACAAGCTTAAGAAATAATGCTTAAGCTTATGATATTTATATCTTCTAAATTCAATATTTCAGATAAGTACATTACTTCAAACTCAATTATCACTATAAAAACAGTGAGTTATGATTTTATCTAAACTTTTATCTTTCAATCTGATTTATAAATCAAAATAACTAAGTTTGTAAGCCATCAAACCCATGGAAGGATGATCTATTATTTATTCTGGTTCTATTTTTATTATGTCTTTAAAATCAAAATTATCTCTATCAAAGACTTTGCTGACATCAACATTGGGGTTTGTATTTGCATCATCTGCCTTTGCAGCAATTCCAACCACACTTAAACTTGATTATGCCTACTATGCACCAACCAGTTTAGTCGTAAAAGATCAAAAACTTCTTGAGAAAGCACTTCCAAATACTCAAATTAAATGGGTTTTTAGCCAAGGCAGTAACCGCTCGCTAGAATATCTCAACAGCAATAGCATCGATTTTGCGTCTACCGCTGGGTTAGCAGCTGTATTAAGTCGAGCGAATGGCAGCCCAATTAAAACTGTTTATGTACAAAGCCAGCCAGAATGGACCGCTCTTGTGGTAGCAAAAGACTCACCAATCAAAAATCTAAAAGACTTAAAAGGTAAGAAAATTGCAGCCACCAAAGGAACCGATCCATTCTTATTTACACTACAAGCGCTAGACACAGTAGGCCTAAGTAAACGCGATGTACAACTGGTTCATTTACAACATCCTGACGGAAAAACTGCATTAGAACGTGGTCAAGTAGATGCTTGGGCTGGGCTTGATCCGTTAATGGCTGCGGCTCAAATTCAATCAGGCGCCAAATTACTTTATCGTAATGTTGGATTTAACAGCTATAGCGTACTGAGTGTTAAAGAAGATTTTGCAAAGCAAAGTCCTGAAGCAGTTGAAGCAGTGATTAAAGCCTACGAACAAGCCCGAAAATGGGCAAAAGCTAATCCTGATAAAGTGGCAGCACTTTTAGCTCAAGAATCAAAACTCCCCCTACCTGTGGCTAAACTACAATTGAGCCGAACCAACTTTGATCAAAGCATTCCATCGGCAATTCAAGCACAAGCACTGAAACGTTCGGGGAAAATTTTGACAGAAGAAGACTTGGTCAGAAAAGGCACCAACGTCAATCAAGTGGTTGACCAGTTGTTAGACCCACGTTTTGCTCAAAAAGTCGTGAAATAATATATGAGTGATTCATTTAACAAAACTGAGCTAAATCATTTCTTAGCTCAGCAAGCTTTAAAATCTCAGAAAAAGCATTTAAACAATAAATTTACACGTTGGTTTAAAGCACTGCTCATTCCCGTAATCTTTTTAGTGGGTTGTGAGTTTTTAGTCAGAAATGGCTACGTCGATGCTTATTTACTACCCGCGCCAAGTAGTTTGTGGCAATCTTTTTTGGATTTAGCTCATAGTGATCTTTTTGCCCATATTTATATTAGTACATGGCGTGTTTTAGTAGGTTTCATTGTAGGGAGTGGTTTAGGGTTAATTTTTGCAATTTGGGTTGGATTAAGTAAAGAAGCCGAAGCGTATTTGGAACCAACTTTTTCAGCAATTAAATCAATTCCAAGTCTTGCATGGATTCCATTGTTATTACTTTGGTTAGGAATTGATGAAGGTTCTAAAATTACGCTGATTGCAATCGGTGCTTTTTTTCCAACCTATACCAATACGGTTGCAGCGATTCATAACGTAGATAGAAAGCTTATTGAAGTTGGAAAAGTTTATCGGCTCAATGCTTTTCAACGTATTGTATCTATTATTTTGCCGGCAGCATCTCCGGGAATTTTAACCGGTTTACGCAACAGCTTAAGCTTATCGTGGATGTTTATGATTGCAGCTGAACTGATTGCAGCCACTCAAGGAATCGGTTATTTACTCAGTGATGGTCGAGAAACATCTCGCCCTGATATTGTCATTATTGCAATTATTTTATTGGCCCTATTGGGTAAATTGACCGATAGCTTAATGAAACTTATAGAAAACTGGTTATTACGTTGGCGCGATACGCTACAAAAATAACTTTAAATCCAGCATGCCAAAGTGACTCGATCATTTTGGCCGTAGTCTTGAATGGTTTTAATTTCACTAAAACCATGCTCAGCAAATATATTTCGAACAGCCTGTCCCTGATCATAACCATGTTCAAGTGCAATCCAGCCTTGTAGTTTTAACCAGTTTTTTCCTTGGGCAATAATAATTTCAATATCAGCCAAACCCTTATGGTCTGCGACCAATGCACGGCGTGGTTCTGTTACCAGTGCCTGCATGTGTTCATCTTCAGGGTCAATATACGGCGGATTAGAAACAATTAAATCAAATTGCTGTTTGTCTAAAGCATCAAACCAAGCACCACAAGCAAATTTCACTTGTTGTAATCCATGGGTTTGCGCATTTTCTTTTGCAACTTCTAAAGTAGGTGCATAAATATCAGTTGCTGTGACGAACCAATCTGGGCGTTCACTCGCTAATGCAAGTGCAATCGCACCTGTGCCCGTTCCCAAATCAACAATATTTGCATTCTTTGGCAAATTTAGATTTAAAACGGTTTCAACCAAAACCTCAGTATCAGGTCGTGGCACTAAAGTATCGGAAGTCACTTTTAAGTCGAGTGTCCAAAATGGCTGTGAACCTGTTACATAAGCTAAAGGTTCACCATTTTGAATACGTTCAAGCCCAGCCAAGTAGTCTTGCTCTTGTTGGGCAGTTAACTCTTGCTCAAGTTTAAACTTTAATTCAAGCGAATTGATTTTTAGAAAATGCTCAAGTAACCAAGCATTTTCCTGACGTTCATAACTGTCAGGCTCACCACGAATTGCAAGCGCTTGAGCAATATTCATTAGCCGCCATTTTCCTGTGCAAGCATTGCAAGCTGATCTGCCTGATATTCACGATGTAAGCTATCAAGTAATTCAGTTAAATCACCTTCCATAATCGCGTCTAACTTATATAAAGTGAGGTTAATACGGTGGTCAGTCATACGACCTTGTGGGTAGTTATAAGTACGGATACGTTCAGAACGGTCACCAGAACCCACTAAGTCACGACGCATTTCAGAAGTTGCTGCATCCGCCGCCGCACGTTTCGCATTTTCTAAACGTGACACGAGCAATGCCATCGCTTTGGCTTTGTTTTTATGCTGTGAACGTTCTTCTTGGCATTCAACAACTGTACCTGTTGGAATGTGGGTAATACGTACCGCCGAATCCGTTTTGTTAATGTGCTGACCACCAGCACCAGATGCGCGGTAAGTATCAATACGCAAATCTGCTGGGTTAATCTCGACATTTGTATCGACATCAATCTCAGGCAAGATCGCAACTGTACAAGCCGATGTATGAACACGACCTTGTGACTCAGTCGCTGGAACACGTTGCACACGATGCGCACCACTTTCAAACTTCAAGCGGCCATACACACCATCGCCATCTACACGGCAAATGACTTCCTTAAAGCCGCCATGCTCACCTTCATTTTCAGAAAGTACTTCTATACGCCAATTTTGTGTCTCGGCATATTTACTGTACATGCGGAATAAGTCACCAGAGAAAATTGCAGCCTCATCACCACCCGTTCCGGCGCGAATTTCTAAATAAGCTGCATTAGAATCATTTGGATCTTTTGGAATCATCAAAATATTGAGCTGGCTTTCTAACTCTCCAAGCAACTCTTTATTCGCTTGAATTTCTTCATCTGCCATATCTTTAAAGTCAGGGTCAGACTTCATCATTTCAGCAGTTTCAATATCTTCTTCTGCTTGACGGTATTTGCCCCAAACTTCGGTAATTTCAGATAAATCACTATGTTCACGAGACAATTTACGGAAACGTTTGTTATCGGAGATGACTTCCACATCTGCAAGCAACGCGGTAAGTTCTTCATGTCGATCACAGAGTTGATCAAGTCGTAAACGGAGTGACGCTTTCATAAGAGGAAATATCTCAAAAGTCCAAAAAGCTTATCGAACGCTATGTAAATATAGAAGATAAGCAAAATCGTAAAAATAGCGCATAGTTTACAGATTATGCCGCTCAAATGACATATATAATCAGCCAATTCATCAACTTTCACAGTAAGTGGCAACTTATAAATATAATGATTTCAGATGAGATTTATTTACTCGCCTCTAATTTAGCTTTTTTATAGAAATTAATACGTCACCTTTTTCACCCAATCCGGCAATAGAGGCTTTATTCATAAAACCTCTTTACCATGTCTATTTATTTTAATTTTTCTAATAATGTTTTACCCACCAGAACAGCCGAGGCTGGATTTTGTCCCGTAATAAGTTCACGATCCACCACTACATTTGGAGTCCAAGCATTCGTATTACTTTGATATTTACCACCAATTGACTGTAATGCCGTTTGTGGATAGAACTTCATTTCACCACCTTTTAACAAAGCCTTTGCTTGTTCTTCTTCTTGGTTACTAATCACAGTCATCCGATAGTTCTTATAAATCCACTCGCCAGTTTTTACGGTTTTGCCTTGCTCAAGTTGCTGAACGACTTCAGAAGGATTCGGTAAAGTAGACATCAATGCAATAGGGCCATGGCAAACCAGAGCTGTAGGTTTTTTAGCTTTATGAAAAGCCGTCAAAACTTTCCCAAGCTGTTTATCTTTTAATAGATCTTGCATAGGTGCATGCCCACCTGGAATATAAATAGCATCAAACTGATCTATGCCAATTTGCTCAATACGCGACAAACTCAAAACTGGAGAATCTTGAGGCGATGTTAACTTTAGATCATGCAATAAACCCGCATATTGCTTTAATGCTTTTTCGTCTTGATTAAAGTACATCGCACTATTTGATGACTCATCTAACGTCGGGGCTTTTCCTTTTGGTGTAGCGAAAGTTACTGTGTGCCCTGCATCTAAAAGCATTTTTGTAGGCTGCATCAACTCATTTAAATAAAAGCCTGTTTTAAAAATATGACCATTTTTCAGCTCTAACTGCCCTTCATCAGACAATACAACTAATACATGAGCAGCATTTGCACTTAATGCTGCTGAAGCGGTCACTACTGCAAGCATTATTTTATTTAGAGATTTCATTATTCAACCTTCATTCCAGCCTTATGCTGGATTTATAACTAGGATAGATATATTCTATTTTTGCCAGCAAGGTAGAAAAACAACCACATTTACAAATCTTTTTTGCGTTTGAGGACAAAATGTCTCGTCAATTTGACCATCTTGCCGATGTTGAAGTGTTTTTAATTGTGGCTGAAAAGCTTTCTATTAGTGCAACTGCAATTCATTTGTCTACCACACCTTCAGTCATTAGTAGAACAATTACACGGCTAGAGAAAAAGTTGGGTATCCAGTTTTTTAGAAGGACCACTCGTCATTTAAGCTTGACTGAAGCAGGTCAACTTTATTATGAGAAAATGCAGCACGCCTTTCAGCTAATCGACCATGCAGAACGTGTGGTTCAAGGTGAACAACTGCAAATTTCTGGAAAAATCAAATTAAGCGTTCCTACAACTTATGGACACTATCGCTTACCACCCTTATTAGAAAAATTTCTTTTGCAATATCCAGACATTCAAATTGAGATCAGCATCTCTAATCGCAATGTTGATTTAATTGCTGAAGGTTTCGATTTAGCAATTCGCCAAGGCCATCTTCCTAATAGCTCTCTTGTAGCCAGACCGCTGGAACTTGCCCCTCTTCAACTTGTTGCTTCACCTAATTATTTAAAACGTATGGGTATTCCTCAAACTTTGGAAGAATTAAATCATCACCAATGTATCGCTTTTGAATTACCAAGTAGTGGCAAGATAACCCCATGGTTATTTAAAGATGTAGATCAAGAAATTCAGTGGACACCAACAAATCGGATTTTAGTAAAAGAAGATATTTTAGGCGTAGTTTCTCTTGCTGAAAGTGGATTAGGGATATGTCAGAGTTATAGCTTTATTGTTAATGAAAAAATTCGACAAGGAAAATTACAACCTTTACTCGAGGCTTATGCAGGTCACACACGTCCCTTCTCTTTACTGTACGCACAACATAAACATATGTCTTCTGCTACAAGAGCTTTGATCAATTTTCTCTGTTCAGATGGCGAATAATGAACTCATTAAAACTAAATGAGACTCATATTTATCTATATGAGTATTAAACATTCTATTTTAATAGAAAACATACAAACCTGACACTAAACTACAATAATGAATTGATGGTTCTCCATATTTTAAGAAACGTGTTTTGTTACATTTGCCGTAACAAAAGATATAGGGTCCTGCTGCTAAGGACACGGAGTAAAAAATGAAATTAAATGCTTGGTTATGTAGCGCTGTTTTAGCAACTTCTATGGTTACTGTAGCTCATGCTGACAATACAACACATGTAGCAGCCGCTTCTGCTTTAGGCAGTGTCGCTGGTACTGCAATTGGTAAAAGCATGGGTGGTACATCTGGCGCAACAATTGGTGCTGCTTTAGGTGGTGCTGGTGGTGCAGCAGTTGCAAGTGACCGTCGTCACCGCACAGAATCTGCAATTGGCGGTGGTTTAGGTGGTGGTGCTGGTTATACCGTTGGTAGAAGCATGGGCGGTACAAATGGTGGTTACGTTGGCGCTGCGTTAGGTGCTGCGGGTGGTTCTGCTCTAGGTAATAAGATTTCTAAAGACCGTGATGCTGACAGATCTTCTAAGCACTGGAAGAAAAAACACCGTCGTCATCACTAATCAAATTTGATGAAACGTTACTAAGCACCTTCGGGTGCTTTTTTATTAGGATCAACAAATATTCACCATCTCTCTTTTGCTCAGGATTTATCCACAAATTAATAGAAACAATACAAACAGACACAAAACTAGCGTATCGCCTTTGGGGTTCTCCATAATTATCACGAAATTTTTGATTACATTTATCTCAAGATAAAAATACTGTCCTTCTCAGTAAAAAGGACATGGAGCTGCAAGATGAAAATGAATATTTGGTTAGCTAGTGCATTAATTGCAACATCGTCTATGGTGACAGTTGCACATGCAGATAATGGTACCCGTGTTGCTGCAACCTCTGCGTTAGGTAGTGTGGTTGGTACAGCAATTGGTAAAAGCATGGGTGGCACAACAGGCGCAACAATTGGTGCAGCTTTAGGTGGTGCTGGTGGTGCAGCAGCGGCGAGTGACCGTCGCAATCGTACAGAAGCTGCAATTGGCGGTGCTTTAGGTGGTGGAGCTGGTTATACAGTCGGTAAAAACATGGGCGGTACCAACGGTGGTTACATTGGTGCTGCGGTAGGTGCTGCGGGTGGTTCAGCGCTAGGTCGTAAAGTTTCTGAAGATCGTAACTACAATGATCGCTATGATCGTGGTAGTCGTTATGATCGAGATGATCGTAGATATGACGATGGTGACCGTCGTTACTATAGTAAAGGTGGCCATCGTCGTCATGACAATGGTTTACATCGCGGCTGGTACAAAAACCGCTAATTCACATATGAATCAAAAGAGCACCTTCGGGTGCTTTTTTATTGAGAGACAAAACCTAATATCGAAAAAAAACGATATACATTAATCCCTATATATCGTAGTATTTCGATATACCCTTATTCGAGAATATCGCATGCGATCACTTCAAGATACCAAGTTTTCAATTTTGGAACTTGCTCCTATTCGTAATGATAAAACCATCGAATTTTCGTTACGTCACGCATTAGAATTAGCACAACATGCAGAAAAACTAGGTTATGAACGTTTCTGGCTTGCAGAACATCACAACATGGATGGAATCGCGAGCTCTGCTACGGCTGTCTTACTCGGTTTTATTGCAGCACATACACAGCATATTCGCTTAGGTTCAGGCGGAATTATGCTTCCTAACCATGCTCCTTTAGTTGTCGCAGAACAATTTGGAACACTTGCTACTTTATATCCAAATCGTATTGAACTGGGTTTAGGTCGTGCTCCAGGTACAGATCAACTCACTATGCGAGCTTTACGTCGTGGGCATCAAGAAACAGAAGATCAATTTCCAAAAGATGTTGTCGAAATCTTAAAATATTTTGACGCCCCTCAAGCAGGACAAAAGATTATTGCAACTCCAGGGCAAAATACACATGTTCCTGTTTGGTTACTTGGATCTAGCCTTTTTAGTGCGCAATTGGCTGCAAAACTTGGTCTACCCTACTCATTTGCGTCGCATTTTGCGCCACGTATGCTAGGCCAAGCCATCCAACTCTATCGTGAGAACTTTGAGCCTTCTGCTTATTTAGACAAACCTTATGTCTCAATGGGTGTACCTGTTGTGGTAGCAGAGACTGATGAAGAAGCACAGTTTTTAGCAACAAGTGCATATCAACGTGTATTAGGCTTAATTCGTGGCGAAAGCTTAAAACTTAAACCACCAGTTGAATCAATGCAGGGACTATGGAATACAGCAGAACAGCTTTCTGTTGAAAACTTCTATGCAATGGCACAAATTGGCTCGGTTGAGACTGTTCGCACTGGTTTACAAAAACTTTTAACGACATACGATGTTGATGAGTTTATTTTTACATGTGATATATACGACACAACGAAGCGTCTAGATAGTTTTACGCAACTCATGAATGTAAAAACAGAACATTAAAACTCTGCTTCACTTTCCCATACTTGAATTGATTTCGAGTATGGGATGACCATCTATCTGAAAAGACTTTACCCCAACTTCCTGCTTGGTTATTTATATTAAAACGATAAAAACATCATGATTGAAAAACCAAAAGGACTTTTGGAAAATGAGTATTAATATTAAAAATAACGCTTCAAAATCAGTAATTTTTCAAAATACGGCTCAAGATTTTGAAGACTTTGCTGGTCAAGTTATTCCGTCAACCTCAATTAAAGAGTTTGATTTTTCACATTTATCTGTCGCGATTATTGGTACAAATCAAGATACCGTGACCCATCTTGAAAAAATCTGCCAACAAGCAAAATTTGTGACTGTATTTCAAATTACACCTCACTTTATTTTGCCCCATAGTCAAATGGGCACACACAAGTTAATTACGCATCCACTCATTATTAAAAACCGGAGATTATTTAACAATCGTGTAAAAAGTCTTTTGGCCTTACGTTTTCTTGAGACTCAAGTAAATGAAACATGGCTTAAGCGCCTTTTAACACCCAATACTGCAACGACTAAAAAAGTATTTTTTAAATCTGATAGTTATTATGCTGCACTCCAAAAATCTAACTGTAAATTACAAACTTGGCCTATTGTTAAGGTAACCAATACATCAATTCAAAGCATGGATGGTGTAGAGCAACCCGTCGACATCATTATCAGAATAACTACATAAAAATAAAAAGCATGGCTTTAGGCCATGCTTTTTCTCATTTACTCATATTTTTGCAAATTGCCATGATCATCGTAATGCAAAATAATGCGTTGTTTCTTTTGCAATTCACTCAAAATCTCGGGACTGACCAAAAATTGGGCAGCTAGCAGCTCAACAGAACTATTCGGTGCTTTAGTCCGACGGTCTTCACCACTGAACCTAATCCAGTTATAACTCGCCCACAAAATTAAAATAAGCGCGCTAATTCCAATGAGTAATGCTAAGTGAAGTAAGGTCTTAACTTCTGATAAATGATCGACCCAGACATAATCATAAATTAGATGCCCTTCAAAAACCCATAAAAACAGTGAAACCAACGGGAAAAGCAACCACATCAAACAAATCCACCCAATAGTTTGCAATGTATAGTTTGCTGTTTTATTTTTCACATATTCAGGTTGATCAATATATTCGGGGATATCTAAAGTCTCTATATCCTTATTTTCTTCAGGTTTCATGGGTTATCTCCACGGAAGCCGCGGTCTGGGCTCACCCAACGGGCACGTTTTTTAGTGTTAAATAAAGTCTTTGGTACCGCCACAACACTAGTAAATAAAGTAAGCAGCCAGAAAAATAACGGGTACCAGATTACCCAAAAATAGTTTCTAAAGAAGCGTCCACGGTCATAGCGCTGATCAATCCACAAGCTAACCAAAAACTGTATCAGACATGTTCCGCCTAATATTACACCGTACCACTGTGGCATAAGCGTTTTGATCTGCCATTGCAGAGGTAACTCAACAAACAATCCCACAAAAAACAGAGTAAATATCATAATCATCACATAAGACCAGATAATACTAACAAGAGCTTCAATCATGACTGGCCACATACGACGTACGCGCAATTTGAACATTTGTGGAATATATTCTAAAAGAACCTCTACTCCGCCTTGTGCCCAGCGAAGGCGCTGTTTCCATAAACCTTTAAATGTCTCGGGCATATAGATATAGCAAAGCGCTTGTGGAATATACTGAATATCCCAATGGTCCAGCTGTAGCTTCCATGAAATATCAATATCTTCAGTAATTTTATCGTCTGACCAAAACCCGACTCGAACGAGCGCTGTTTTACGGAATGCGGCAATCACACCAGACACTGTAAAAATACGACCATATGTACGCTGTGCACGTTTAATTAAACCAATAATCGAAGAAAATTCGCCAACCTGTAATTTTCCTAAAATACTAGATCGGTTTAAAATGCGTGGATTACCCGTTACCGCACCAATTCTCGGGAAGTTAATAAATGGTTGCATTAACCAAAGTACAGCATGCGGATGTAACAATGCATCTCCATCAATACAAACAAGATATTCGTATTTACTGACCAGTACTCCCGATCTTAAAGCTACAGCCTTACCCTGATTTTCTGCTAAGTGCACCACACGAAGTCGTGAATCTTGCGCTGACAATTCATCAAGGATTTCAGCTGTTCTATCACTACTTCCGTCATTGACTGCAATCACTTCAAAATTAGGATATTTAGTTTGCAGTGCATAACGAATGGTTTGTCGTACCTGAGCTTCTTCGTTAAAACACGGAATAATGATACTGCACCCTTCGCTGGTTGGTTCGGGAAGCGTTTGTTCGCGGTATTCCCTTTTAAAAAAGAACCAAAGCCCTCCTACCATCCATGTCCAAGCCATGAGTAAAGGATATAAAAAGGCAAAAGCAAATAGAATATCGAGTAATACTCTCATTACTTTTTCCCCTCTACTAATCCAGTAAAAGGCTGATACATGACAGGGCTAGCATTCAGACTAATCGGATTATATAAATACTGATGTACATCTTTTGATTTTTCAAAACTATAGCCATCAATCCCGAACTTCTGAATCCCTGTTCGCTGAATCGAAAAGAGCCCTTGCTGTACTTCTTCCCAATTGGTCTTTGAAGCATTTTCTGGCAACACTAAAGTCAGCATAATTCTTTGCTTATCTTTTTCATTAAGCGTATTTAAAAGTGCTAACACCTGATTAAATTGCTTTTTCTTACCAATCATATCGAACTTTAAATTGACCAAATCATGTTGCGATAAAAGAGTTTTTAAAAGTGCTGGTAGATTTTCTACATGATCTAAATCAGGAGTAAGCAATAAAATAAACTGCCCTTGGTTACTCATATTTAAATAAGGCTTTACAGCTTTTTTGGTAAGTTGGCTGAGTTGAGCAAGATGTTTTGATTGTTCAATACAGCTATTCTCTTGAGCGGTTACGGCTTGCATTTCGCAATTTAAAGATGTGCCCGCATTAAGCTGAATGCCACTTAAATTACTATTTAAGCGTGCAATATCTTTTGCCAAATCTACTGCTAAAAATGGCTTATCTTTTTGAGGATAAGCAGGTAACTCTAATATTACAGCTTGGCCCGCACGAGTTTGAGCCTGCCATAAACTACGGTTTAAAATATCTTGTTGAACAGGCATTTTATCTGTAGGGAAATAAGCAACATCATATTGCCCATCTCCATCTTTATCTTCCAAAGGTTTTAAGATCAAGGCATTATTTTTTAAGCTATACAGTTTTGATAACAACTGCCCTAATTTTTCATCTGTTTGCGTGTTTTGTGGCGCTGCTAACTGCTTTAAATCCATACTCACAAAGTGACGAGGCTGTTTAAATAAATCTGACTCTTCAAAGTTCAAAATATTTAACATGCCTTCAGTGAGCTGTTCAGCTGTAGGGTTATTTATAACCAAGCTTCGTTTAAATGTTGAATCACTCACTCGATTCATACCATCACGACCCAAACTGAAAGAAAAATCAAAACCTGCCTGCTGCGCCAGTTTTTCCAGTTGCTCATTCACGGCGCCATAAGGCCAGATAATTGCTTTTGGATTAACACCGACTTCTTTTTTCAAAACGGCGTAAGATTTTTTCAAATCTTGCAAAATACGTTGTTGATATTCTGCATCCGTTTCATAACGTGATTGCGATTTTAAATATGCATACGAAGTCGCAGCGGGTTGCTCATTGCCTTGAGGATTGGCCAATACGCCATGATGCAAATCATCACTATGGCTTGCAAACTCAGCTAAACCAGATGCTTGCATTTCACGAACTTGAGCCCAGTTCACCAAGTTACCTTGACCATAGGCTTCATAACCTGCCTGCGTATTGCCATTTATCCAACTGGTTGGAAGAGCAAAAACTGCCGGAATCTGATATTGCTTAAGTAATGGAAATACTCGGCTATAACTACTCAAAGCCCCATCATCAAAAGTAAGTAGAATAGAATTATGAGGCAATTCTTTACCTTGCTTACGAGCTTCCTCAATGTCTTTTAAACGTATCGGCTTCCAGTCAGATTGACTCAGCCAATCTAAAAACTGTGCCAGATTTTTTGTCTGAATCGCATAAACATCTCGGTCACCCTCCTTTAAGACATCATCTCGCACATCATGAAAAGTTAAAGAAACCGTATGATTTTTTGGTAGTTCAGTTTCAATGCGGGCATGAGAAAATTGTACGGGTAATAATGTTGAAGCAAACACACAGCTCAACATTTTTGACATCATATTATTCATTAAAAACGCCCTTCAAATCCGAAAATACCGTAGGTATGCTGTTCATCATGACCATCGTATGGATGGTATTGCCAACCAATTCCATAATTGAGCTGCCAAGTCCGCGAGAGCTGCCATTGATGCTGATATTGCAGAGAGTATGTTGGTCTAGCCGAGTAATCTGCTTGTTTATAGAGCCCCACTCCAGCTTCAAAATGCTGCTTAAATGAGCGCTCATATTCTCGCCAAGTTACCCAGTCATGACTTAAATTTAACTCAGCACTGTAATGGTTGCTGGGACTAAAATAAGCAGTCTGATCTTGGCTGTTGCTGCCATAAAATCCACGAACGGTCCCATAGGTAATATGGTGCGGTGCATCAAATAATCGTTCGCGCCAAAAAGTCGAAAATTCTTGTTGTTTATTACCATCACTAATATCAGTTAGGCCATAACTCGCCCCAATCTGACGTGACTCATCTTTTTGCCATGTCAAAGCAGCACGGTAAGCTTGTCCATCTTCACCAGCATCAATTGCTTGTAATGGAATATTAGCTTGGCTGTCATATTGCAATTGATACTGCCAATGGTCATTTAACCATTGCGACCAATCGAGACGAACACCTGCTTGCCCACCATCTGTACTTTGCGACAAAATCGCTGACAATGCCTTACGATTTGCTTGCCACTCAGCCCCGACACCATAGCGTTGGTCATGTACATCACCAAAACGGTATTCTCCGTAACGATCTTGATGCCAAGCGAATAAACGATAATTATCTTTGATCCATGGACTATTAACACGGGTTTCCATTTCGCGGTCTTTTAAACCATTCTGACCACTCACAGAATCGCTACTACTATCTGCCTTACTTTGTCCCCAAGTAGTTGAGTGAGAAATTGTCGGTCTATTGCGGTCATCTAATTCTTTTCGACTTTTAATTACTCCACCATCTTCAGGGTAATATTCCAAAAGACTTTCAGTATTTTTACGCCATTCTGGAATATCCCCTAAAGCCTGAGCATTTTGCATCTGGTTAATTCGAGTATCTTTGGCAACTGGTGTTAAACCATTTAAACGAGAAATAGTTTGCTTTGACTGTAGAGGTTTATCTCTCCAACGCTCAACACGAGCCAGATTATTAATTAGGCCTTCATTGGCAGGTGCAAGATCTACTTGTTTTTGAAAATGCTTTTCTGCTTGATCAAGATGATTCGCATAAGCGAAATGCATGCCCTGTAAAGTAATATAGTCATCACGGTCGGGATGACTTGTTTTATCCACCCCTTTTGCCTGACTATATTTATACATCGGAACAAGTCGATCAACCTCACTCAAAAATTGTTCAGCTTGTTTATATTTTTCTTGTTCAATATATGAATAGTAGAGTCCAGTATATACCGTCATATCTGGATAGTTTTTTTCAGTAAGCAAGGTTTTAAAGGCAAGTTCAGCTTGCTGTGGCTGTCTTTCAGCTAAATAACTATCAGCTATTGCATGACGAATATAGGCAGGTAGTTTTTCTAAAGGTATATTTAATTTAGTAAATTGATCCAGAACTGTACGAGTACGTCCACGGAAATCTAACGCATATATATAGTCATAATGGAATCTTAAATAATTAGGGTCTGACGGTTGAATCAAAGGCTGCATTTGCTCGCCTTGCTTCAACACAGCATCAAGTTCAGCAAAGCCTTCACTATCGGACATGCCTTCTCGATTTAAATATTTATAGCGAGCAATTGCGTTATTTACACGTTGAGAAAACTCACTGACTTGTAGCCAGTGTTGTAACGATTCTATTTCTGCATTTTTATCGCTAGCAAGCAATAACTGCTGCGCCTTGTTATAAGCCCCCACAGCCGCTAAGTCATAACTGTATTCTTGTAAAACTGCAAAAGACTTGGGCTGCTGCTTATATGCTTGTTCAATTGCAGATAAAGCATCTACAGGTAAATTGATAAGACGATAGGCATAAGCTATTTGCACGAGTTGATCAGTCTTCAAATTTTTACTATTAATTTTTGCTAACTGTGCTTTGGCTTTTACAACATCCTGAGCTTCAGCATATAAAACTGCTAACAAAATCTGCCCATCAAGTGTTTTTTGAATATTAAATTTATTCGACCAATCAATCGCATTTTTAAAGTGTTTAAAATCACGAAAATTACGTATTAAAGGTAACTGTCCATATTGTGGAAAATTAACCGGATTAATATTTGCTAAATGCTGAGAAAAAGTTACTAGATCATTTTTTTCATTTGACATTACAACTAAATAATCAGCTAGCAATTTTTGGTCATGCGGATAAGTTTTTAGCAATTGATCCAGTTGAAATATTGCTTGGTGAGTTTGTCCAGTTTTATAAGTGTGAATAGCTTGCTCTCTCAATTCATCCACTTGAGCAGCATATAAATTGAGAGGCAAGATGTATACCAATGAAAAAACACATTTTTTTAGCATTTTGATAATCGGATAGTCCCATATCGAGGTGGGAAAGTATAATTAAAAATAAATAAATAATCACACAACAGCAAAATAGTGTGATCTAGTTAACATTTTTGAAATATGGATTTTTTTTGATTGTTTTTTTAAAATATTTAGCAAAATTAAACAATTACCATTTTTCAGCACAATAAAATACATACACTTCTTTTCAATAGTATTATTTAAATTTACAAATGAGTTGCAAAAGAAGTACAGGTTTATAACCAATAAAAAACATTTAATAATGTTTGGTTTTATATTTAAAACTTTTATTTTTATTGTATTTATATTTTAAAAAACCACTCAATTTATTTATAAATTAATATACATAAATCGAATGGTTAAAATAAGCAGTTGATTAAATTAACCAATACGACGTTTTAATCCTGTCATCTGCAAAACACGCGTTGAAATTTCTTCAATCGACATTTCAGTCACGTTTAAATATTTAATCCCTTCTGAAATATAGATTCCTTCAATTGCTCTAAGTTCCATTTGGCATTGACTAAAACTTGCATAACGACTGTTAGCTTTACGCTCACTACGAATCGCAACTAATCGCTCAGCATCAATCATTAAACCAAACAATTTATTACGATGTGGTCTTAGTACTGCTGGTAAACGGTTATCATCCAAATCTTCTTCTGTTAATGGATAGTTTGCAACACGAATACCGAATTGAAGCGATAAGTAAATAGAGGTCGGCGTTTTCCCCGAACGAGAAACTCCAATTAAGATTAAATCAGCTTTATCATAATGGCGAGTACGCGCTCCATCATCATTATCAAGCGCAAAATGAACAGCATCAATACGGGCTTTATAAGACTCAGAATCAGTCACGGCATGTGTCTGTCCAACCAATGTGGTGGGTGGCGTACCTAGTTCTTGTTCTAATTTACTGATTAAACCTTCAAATACATCAAGATTAACTGCTTTAGCAGTATTAATGATTTCTCGCACATGCGGATCAACTAAAGTATCAAATACTAAAGGCAGACAACCATCTTTGGTTTGACATCGATTAATCTCGACTACAATCTCCATTGCAGCCTCTTCGGTTGCAATATACGGCATGATATGAATATCAAAATCTACATTGGGAAATTGTGCTAATAACGAATGTCCAAGAGTCTCTGCAGTAATCGCAGTTCCATCAGAAATAAAAAAAACGCTTCGCTTAAATTGTTTACTTTCTGACATTAAAATTCTCCTTAAACATTTGTCTTAGTACTATATAATCTTTATAGTAAACTGATCTTACATGACTGTCGCTTAGTATAATTCTCAACTAAGCACTTTATTTTTATAATTTCATGCCAAGATAGACATTAATACTGCAAAAGTGGAGTGAAAACTTTGGAAGCGCGCGTAATCGGTCTAGAAAAATTAGGGAAACACGATGTCGAACTCGTAGGTGGGAAAAACTCATCTTTGGGTGAAATGATCAGTCATTTAGCAAATGCTGGTGTATCGGTACCAGGCGGTTTTGCAACTACTGCTGATGCCTATCGTGAGTTCTTAGATCAAAGCGGTCTTAACGCTCGAATTCAAGCAGAACTTGCTCAACTCAATGTTGATGACGTAAATGCTCTTGCAGAAACAGGTGCTAAAATTCGTCAATGGATTGTAGAGACTCCACTCACTGCAAGCCTAGAACAAGAAATTCGCGCCGCTTTTACAACACTTTCTAACGGCAACCCAGAAATCGCGGTTGCCGTTCGTTCATCTGCAACTGCTGAAGATTTACCAGATGCTTCATTCGCAGGTCAGCAAGAAACTTTCTTGAATATTCGCGGTATTGATAACGTTCTTATTGCGATTAAAGAAGTATTTGCTTCTTTATATAATGACCGTGCAATTTCTTACCGTGTACATCAAGGTTTTGACCATGACGTCGTTGCACTTTCTGCAGGCGTTCAGCGTATGGTTCGCTCTGAAACTGGCGCTGCGGGTGTAATGTTTACACTTGATACCGAGTCTGGTTTCCGCGAAGTTGTGTTTATCACAGCATCTTATGGTTTAGGTGAAATGGTTGTACAGGGTGCAGTTAACCCAGATGAATTTTACTTATCTAAACCACTATTAAATGCAGGTAGACATTCAGTTTTACGCCGTAACCTTGGTTCAAAACACCAGAAAATGATTTATGGTGAAGAAGGTTCTGCTGGTAAATCTGTTGTAGTTGTTGATGTTGAGAAACAAGAGCGCCAACAATTTGCTTTAAATGATCATGAGTTACAAGAGCTAGCTAAACAAGCGCTTATTATTGAGCAGCACTACGGTGCGCCAATGGATATCGAATGGGCGAAAGATGGCGATGATGGTCAAATTTATATTGTTCAAGCTCGTCCTGAAACGGTAAAAAGCCGTCAAAATGTAGGCACAATGGAGCGCTATCTTCTTAAACAAAGAGGCACTGTTCTTTGTGAAGGTCGTTCAATTGGTCAACGTATTGGTTCTGGTAAAGTCCGCATTATTAGCTCAATTAAAGAAATGGACAAAGTTCAAGAAGGCGACGTTCTTGTATCAGATATGACCGACCCTGATTGGGAACCGGTAATGAAACGTGCCGCGGCAATTATTACTAACCGTGGTGGTCGTACATGTCACGCGGCAATTATTGCACGTGAACTTGGTGTACCCGCTATTGTAGGCTGTGGTAACGCAACAGAAGTATTGACTGATGGTCAAGAAGTAACTGTTTCTTGTGCTGAAGGTGACACTGGCTTCATTTACGAAGGCGCTTTAGATTTCGAAGTTCAACGTAACTCAATTGAATCTATGCCTAAGCTTTCGTTCAAAATTATGATGAACGTAGGTAACCCAGACCGAGCGTTTGACTTTGCTCAAATTCCAAATGAAGGTATTGGTCTTGCTCGCCTTGAGTTCATTATTAACCGTATGATCGGCGTGCACCCTAAAGCCCTGCTCAACATTGATAGCCTACCTCGTGAAACTCGTGCTGCAGTTCTGACTCGTACTGCTGGTTATGCTTCACCTGTAGATTTCTATGTTGAAAAATTGGTTGAAGGTATTGCGACTCTTGCTGCTGCATTCGGTGATAAGCCAGTTATTGTTCGTATGTCTGACTTCAAATCAAATGAATATGCAAACTTGATTGGCGGTAAGTTATACGAGCCTGAAGAAGAAAACCCAATGCTCGGTTTCCGCGGTGCAAGCCGTTATGTATCTGATAACTTCCGTGACTGTTTCGAATTAGAATGCCGTGCACTTAAGAAAGCTCGTGATGAAATGGGTCTAACCAATATTCAAATCATGATTCCTTTTGTACGTACTGTATCTGAAGCAAAACGCGTTATTGAGTTACTAGCACAAAATGGTTTGAGACGTGGTGAGAACGGCTTAAAAGTAATCATGATGTGTGAATTACCAACTAACGCCCTATTAGCTGAACAATTCCTAGAGCATTTCGATGGTTTCTCTATCGGTTCGAATGATTTAACTCAGTTAACACTAGGTCTTGACCGTGACTCAGGTATTGTTTCACACCTATTCGATGAGCGTGATGCAGCAGTTAAAGCACTTCTTTCAATGGCAATCCATGCCTGCCGTAAAGCGGGTAAATATGTAGGTATCTGTGGTCAAGGTCCTTCAGATCATCCCGATCTTGCAAAGTGGTTAATGGAACAAGGTATTGAGTCTGTTTCTCTTAACCCAGACTCAGTTTTAGATACATGGTTCTTCCTTGCTGAAGAAAAAATCAAACAAATCTAATATGTTATAAAAAAAGGCCCATCCGTGGGTCTTTTTTCATCTTTAGAACAGAGAATTTTTATTTATGCAAATTTACTTGGCACGTAATAATCAACAAGCTGGGCCTTACACCTTAGAGCAAGTAAATCAAATGTTGGCTAGCCAACAAATTTTGTTAACTGATTTAGCTTGGCATGAAGGCATGACAGAATGGAAAGCTTTAGGAGAATTAACCCAAGGTAAACTTGTATATCAACCTATCGGTTATTCTGCACCTGTCACAAACACAAACAGCTCACCTAATGAAACGATTCGTCAAATTCGTGTAGAGCCTAAAATTCACGAACTTGCCTCCATTCAATCTCGAGCTTTAGCAAAAATTATTGATTTATTGCTTTGGTTACCAATAGCTGCAATTCCTTCTTTTTTCTTTAATGAATCTCAGTATAAGCAATTATTTGAATTGCAAAAACAAATGCAATCAACTGAAGTTGCTTCAACTAAAGCAGCAGAACTACAACACCAGCTTTTCACTTTAATCCCTATAGAAGCTTGGCATTCTATGCTTGTTTACGTCGTAATCATGCTTGCAATTCAAGCCTTTCTTTTAACAAAGTTTGGGCAAAGTATAGGTAAGAAAATTGTTGGAATTAAAATTGTAGATGCCGAGAGCAATGGTAAAGTTAATTTAACTCGCATCTTCTTATTAAGAAGCATTGTTTTCATCATACTCAACTTGCTGTTTATGCCTATTAGTACAATTATTGACTATGCTTTTGCATTAGGGCAAAAGCGACAAGCGCTACATGACAAAATTGCAAGAACAAAAGTGATCAAATGATAGCGAATGACTCATTCATTTAAGGTCTAAAAAAAAAGGAGGCACCCCGCCTCCTTTTTTCTATAGAGAGTTGATATTTAAATAAAAGCTCTGTAGAGATTAGATACCCTACAAAAAAAATCGGGTTTTAAAACAATTATTTCAGGCTACTTTATGTATAGCTTAGTTTGTCGATATGAGGCATAATGCCCTACAACGTAGCGGTGTCATATAATTGAGAAGTCTAAATTTAAGGATTAGCGTTCTCAATCATGCGACACTTTAATCGCTATCCCATATTTAATTAGGGAATGGGACTCTTCACCGAGGTTGTAAAATGAGACAAACGATTTTAGCTGTATTGTCTTTATCAACGCTTGCCGCACTTTTGACTGGGTGTGGTGGTGATATGGTACTTCTAAACTCTAAAGGTCCAGTTGGTCAAGGTCAAAGTGACCTTATGATGACTGCGATCTATTTAATGTTACTTGTGGTGATTCCTTCAATCATCATGGCATTATGGTTTGGTTGGAAATATCGCGCGTCAAATAAAGATGCAGACTATAAACCTACATGGGCACACTCAACTACAATTGAAGTTGTAGTATGGGGTATCCCTGTCATTATTATTGGTATTTTAGCTTGGTTAACTTGGTGGGGTTCCCACAAGTATGACCCATACCGTCCTTTAGAATCAGATAAAGCACCTTTAACTATTCAAGTTGTTGCTGAGCAGTTTAAGTGGATCTTTATTTATCCTGAACAAAACATTGCAACAGTTAACGAAGTACGTTTCCCTGAAAAAACTCCGTTAAGCTTTAAAATCACTTCTAACTTTACAATGAACTCATTCTTCATTCCACAGTTAGGCGGCCAGATTTATGCAATGGCAGGTATGCAAACTCATCTTCATTTGTTAGCAAATGAACCTGGCGTATATCGTGGTTTCTCTTCTAACTACTCAGGTTACGGTTTCTCTCAAATGCGTTTCAAGGCGCATAGTGTTACAGAGCAACAGTTCAACGAATGGGTAGCAGCTGTAAAAGCAGGTAATGGTTCTACTATTAATCCAGAAGCAGTTCAAAAAACTACGCTTGACCAAGCTGAATTAGCAACCTTACGTGATGGCGATCGTTCTAAGCACCAAATCGAGCATTTAGTAAATCGTGCTAAAGCTGCTGGTGACGAAGAAGCGCTTGCTAAAGCTGAAGCTATGAAACCGTTCCCGACTAAGCCACACCCTGTGACTTATTACTCTTCAGTTGAACCAAAATTGTTTGAAACAATTATCAACCATTATATGAGTAACTATCATGGTGTTGACCACTCTGCTGCGCATGCAACAGCTGAACACGCTGCTCAAGGGGAATAAGACATGGATATGATTTTTGGTAAACTGGGTTGGGACTCTATCCCGACAGAGCCAATCGTGCTTGTCACCATGGTCCTTATGGCACTTGGTGCAATTGTTGTGCTTGGCGGTATCACCTATTTCAAAAAATGGGGATATTTGTGGAATGAGTGGTTTATTACGGTAGACCATAAAAAAATTGGTATCATGTACATTCTTGTATCTGTGGTCATGCTTTTGCGTGGTTTCGCCGATGCAATTATGATGCGCCTACAACTTTTCCTCGCTAAAGGCGGCGGCGAAGGTTATCTACATCCAGACCATTACGACCAGATCTTCACCGCACACGGTGTAATTATGATCTTCTTCGTAGCAATGGGTCTCGTTGTTGGTATGATGAACATCTCTGTACCTTTACAGATTGGTGCTCGTGACGTTGCATTCCCATTATTGAACTCTTTAAGCTTCTGGTTATTCGCTGGTGCTGCTGGTTTGATGATGCTTTCACTTGTATTAGGTGAATTTGCTGCGACTGGTTGGATGGCTTACCCTCCTCTGTCTGGCATTCAATATTCTCCTGGTGTAGGTGTTGACTACTATATCTGGGCACTTCAGGTTTCTGGTCTAGGTACGCTTTTATCTGGTGTTAACTTCTTCGTTACCATCATCAAAATGCGTGCACCTGGCATGAAATTGATGGATATGCCTATTTTTACGTGGACTTCACTTTGTACGGCTGTATTAATCATTGCATCGTTCCCTGTATTAACAGGTACACTTGCAATGTTAACTCTAGACCGTTACTTCGGCTTCCATTTCTTCACAAATGAGCTTGGCGGTAGCCCAATGCTTTATGTGAACTTGATCTGGACATGGGGTCACCCTGAAGTATATATCTTAGTATTACCAGCATTTGGTCTATACTCAGAAATCGTTGCAACCTTCTCTCGTAAAGCGTTGTTCGGTTACAAGTCTATGGTGTATGCAACTATCGCGATTACTGTTCTTGCGTTCGTTGTATGGCTTCACCACTTCTTTACCATGGGTGCTGGTGCGAACGTTAACGCGTTCTTCGGTATCATGACCATGGTTATTGCGATTCCTACTGGTGTGAAAATCTTCTCTTGGTTATTCACCATGTATAAAGGTCGCATCACCTTTACTACTCCAATGTTGTGGACGCTTGGCTTCCTTATAACATTTGGTATCGGTGGTTTAACTGGTGTACTTATGGCCGTTCCACCTGCGGACTTCCTTGTACACAACTCATTATTCTTGATCGCTCACTTCCATAACGTAATTATCGGCGGTGTGGTGTTTGGTATGTTTGCCGGCATCATTTACTACTGGCCAAAAATGTTTGGTTGGAAGCTCAATGAAGCATGGGGTAAAGCTGCGTTCTGGTTCTGGTTCTTCGGTTTCTATTTTGCATTCATGCCACTTTATATCCTTGGTTTCATGGGTATGACTCGTCGTTTGAATACATATGACAACCCAGAATGGGATCCTTACCTTGCAATTGCATTATTTGGTGCTGTTCTCGTTGCGATTGGTATTGCATGTTTCTTAATGCAAATCATTGTTGGTTTCTTACAACGCAAAGACAACATGGACCTTACAGGCGATCCATGGGATGCACGTACGCTTGAATGGGCGACTTCTTCCCCTGCTCCGTTCTATAACTTTGCGCATGAACCAGATGCAAGCGGTATTGACCGTTTCTGGACTGACAAAGAAAATGGTGTAGCATACGCACGTAACACTAAATATGAAGACATCCACATGCCGACTGATCGTGCTGCTGGTTTTGTCATTGCAATGTTCATTACGATTCTTGGCTTTGCACTCATCTGGCATATTTGGTGGCTTGTTGTTGTTTCATTCGTTTCAGCTGTTGTTAGCTTGATCGTAAGCTCATTCACTAAGAATGTTGATTACTATGTTCCGGCTGCTGAAGTTGAGCGTATTGAAAACGAACGCTATGCTTTACTTGAAAAACACTTGAAGAAGGACTAAGGAAATGGCTGAAGTACTTCATCACGACAACCACGGCCACGATGGTCATCATGAACATGATGATACCGACTTAACGGTCTTTGGTTTCTGGACATACTTGATGAGTGACTTGATTCTTTTCGGATCACTCTTCATTGCGTTCGCTGTATTAAGCAGTCATATTCCACCAGGAACTCCAAGTGCATATGACCTGTTCCATGACTCATTAGGCTACGTGTTAACTGAAACATTTGCCTTATTGATTTCATCGGTAACTTTCGGTTTTGCTGTACTTGCATCTTATAAAAAGAATGTAAATCAAGTCATCACTTGGTTATTCATTACATTCCTTTTTGGTGCAACGTTCATTGGAATGGAACTTTATGAGTTCCATCACCTTGTCGAAGAAGGTCATGGTCCAACTCACAGTGCATTCTTATCATCGTTCTTTACTTTGGTTGGTACACACGGTATCCACGTAACTTCTGGTTTAGTGTGGATGTTGGTCTTGATGTATCAAATCAAAACTAAAGGTTTGACATTACCGAATACACGTCGTCTAGCTTGCTTAAGCTTGTTCTGGCACTTCCTTGACATCGTTTGGATCTGTGTATTCAGCGTCGTTTACTTACTGGGAGTTCTCTAATGAGTAGTCATGACCATAATGCTGCAGGTGCGTCACACGGTAACTTTAAGCAATACACTGTTGGATTCATTCTTTCTGTTATTCTCACCATCATCCCGTTCGGGATGGTGATGGCGGGTGGTTTCAGTCGTGGCATCTTAGTTACAGTAATTGCAATCGCTGCCATTGCTCAGGTTCTTGTACAGCTTGTGTACTTCCTACACATGAATACATCATCTGAACAACGCTGGAATATGATTGCATTCATCTACACAATCTTATGTATCGCTGTACTTTTAATCGGTTCTGTGTGGATTATGAATTACCTTCACTACAATATGATGATCTAAACTGATTGTCATGTTGAAAAAATATCTATTCCTGACTAAACCAGGAATTCTCTTCGGTAATTTCATTACCACCTTGGGCGGCTTTTTCTTAGCCGCCCAAGGCTCTATAGACATCTTATTATTACTACTCACCTTACTTGGAACAACTTTAGTTGTAGCTTCTGGTTGTGTTGTAAATAATGTTATAGACCAAGATATCGATATCAAAATGCAGCGCACGCAAAACCGTGCATTGGTCAAAAAAACCATCTCTCCTACTGTTGCACTTATATATGCATTTGTTCTGGGATTTATCGGTTTTAGTATTTTGTGGTTCGGTGTAAATGCTTACGCTTTCTTGTTTGCAATAATTGGTTTTATTGTCTATGTCGGTTTTTATAGTTTGTGGACAAAACGTACCTCAATCCATCAAACCGTAATTGGTAGTATTTCCGGAGCGAGTCCTCCTGTTATTGGTTATACAGCAGTAACTCATCATTTTGATGTAGCCGCCTTACTTTTGTTTTTGGCTTATGCGCTATGGCAAATGCCACATTCATGGGCAATTGCTATTTATCGTTTTGACGATTACAAAAATGCGGGAATCCCCATTCTGCCAGTTGCACGTTCTATTTATCGCACGAAAGTAGAGTGTGTCATTTATATTCTGTTGTTTGCAGCCGTATTGAATGGTTTATATTGTTTTGGCTATACCAATATATTTTTCCTAGTAACCTTTAATGCATTAACAGCATATTGGTTATATTTATCAATTATTGGATTTAAAGCTGAAAATGACCAACTTTGGGCTAAACGTTTTTTCCTTTACTCGGTCATATTAATTACCTTGTTAAGTTTGAGCTTTAGCTTTACCTATCAATCCCCTGCTCCAAATCTTCCTCTCTTTTAAATAAGGGAGGATTTCCTCCTTATAGTAAAGAAATTTTACTTTTCTCATCAAAAAATTTGTTTTTAGTCGAATTTTTACCTATAATTCAGCCTTCGCAAATTTTGCGACATAACTTATTAAGTTATGACTCCTTGCTTCTAATTTTTTATTTATTAGGGGCTGTTTAAACCGTAAGGAGCTGACAATGCGTCATTACGAAATCGTACTTTTAGTACACCCAGATCAAAGCGATCAAGTTGTAGGTATGGTTGAACGCTATATCTCTCAGATCAAAGAAGCTGAAGGTCAAATTCACCGTTTAGAAGATTGGGGCCGTCGTCAATTGGCTTACCCAATTAACAAAATTCACAAAGCACACTACATTCTTATGAATGTTGAATGTGGTCAAACTACGCTTGATGAGCTAGAAGAATTATTCCGTTATAACGACGCGATCATTCGTAACCTTATCATCCGTCGTGAACACGCAATCACTGAAGAGTCATTGCTTGCTAAAAGTGCTGAAGAAAAGCGTGCGCGTAAAGCTCAACGCGAAGAAGCACAGCAAGTTACTCACGAAGCTGAATAAGGAGAACATCAATGGCACGTTTTTACCGTCGTCGCAAGTTCTGCCGCTTTACAGCTGAGAATGTTGTGTACATCGACTACAAAGATATCGATACTTTAAAACAGTACATCACTGAAAACGGCAAGATTGTTCCTAGCCGTATCACTGGTACTAAAGCTCGTTATCAACGTCAATTAGCACTTGCTATCAAGCAAGCTCGCTACTTGTCTTTGATTGCGTACACTGACAACCATAAGTGAGGTGATCTGTGGACGTTATCTTATTACAACGCATTAAAAACCTTGGTAAATTAGGCGATAAAGTATCAGTTAAAGCTGGTTACGGCCGTAACTTCCTTATCCCTCAAGGTAAAGCAGTTGCAGCTACTGAAGCTAACACTGCTGCTTTCGAAGCTCGTCGTGCTGAACTTGAAAAGCAAGAAGCTGAAATTTTAGCTGCTGCTCAAGCACGTGCTGAACAATTGAATGAAGTTAATATCGTTATCACTGCTAAAGCTGGTGACGAAGGTAAACTCTTCGGTTCTATCGGTACTCGTGACATCGCTGACGCTTTAACGAATGCTGGTCTTGCAGTTGACCGTGCAGAAGTTCGTTTACCGAATGGCGCACTTCGTCACACTGGTGAATTCAACATCGCAATCCAATTGCATCATGATGTTGCTGCAGAAGTTCTCGTTACTATCGTATCTGAGTAATTTCTCACCAAAAAAAGAGCATGCTTTTGCATGCTCTTTTTTTATGTGCCCTACTTTTAAAATAAGATATATTAATTCCTGATCAGTTCTTTAGTTTAATTGGTTTTTTAATTAGGTAGTTTATTTAATTTTGTTTTAAGATAGTTCTCGGCCTCACAGGCTATTTGCGTAACCTTTCTTTATCATCAGGTCTAATTATGTCTCAGGCGAATGCCAGTTCTTTAACCCGTTCATCTCCAACAGAAAATAAGACGAGTGAATCAGGCCAACTTAAAGAGTTTCGCACTCCCCCACACAATTTAGCCATTGAGCAAGCTGTACTTGCTGCACTAATGACAGTTGCCGAATCTTTCGAGCAAGTTAGTGATATGTTAAAAGAAAATGATTTCTATGCGACTCGCCATAAATATATTTACCGTGCGATCGAAAAACTCGCACAAGAAAATTCACCTTATGATGCAGTCTTAGTTAACGATTGGCTTTTAAAACAAAATTTACTTGATGCTATTGGTGGCGAAGAATATTTAATGCAGCTTATGGCTGATTCACCATCAAGTTTCTACAACTTGGAAACTTATGCTACCAAAATTAAAGAATTCTCTACGCTTCGTAGTATGATCAAAGTTAGTACTGAAATTTTACAAAATGCTTATGACACAAAAGGTCGAGGTGTTAGTGAAATTCTAGATCTAGCAGAAACCAGTATTTTCTCTCTAGCCGAACAGCACAATAACAATAAAAAAGATGCAGGCCCTAAATCTATTAGCTCCGTCACTGCCGATGTAATTAGTAAACTTGATGAGCTTTCAAAACTTGATGGCAATATTACTGGTTTAACCACTGGCTTCTTAGAACTTGATAATAAAACATCTGGTATGCAAGCTGGTGACTTAATTATTGTTGCTGCACGTCCATCTATGGGTAAAACCACTTTCGCCATGAATTTGGTTGAAAGCGTTCTACAATATAACAAGCTACCCGCTCTGGTATTCTCAATGGAGATGCCAGCAGACTCAATTGCGATGCGTCTTATTTCTGCAATGGGTAAAGTTCACCAAGGACATTTACGTTCGGGGAACTTAGATGCTGATGAATGGACCAAAGTTACTGGCACAATTTTGCAGCTTCAACAAATGCATTTGTATATTGATGACTCATCTGCCCTACCTCCAACGGAACTTCGTGCCCGTGCTCGACGCATTGCCAAAATGCATGATGGTAAAATCGGCTGTATCATGGTCGATTATTTACAGCTCATGAAAGTTCCTGGCATGGGTGATAACCGTGTGGGTGAGATTTCAGAAATTTCACGTAGCTTAAAAGCCTTAGCAAAAGAAATGCACTGCCCCGTTATCGCACTTTCCCAGCTCAACCGAAGTCTGGAAAACCGACCAAATAAGCGCCCAGTAATGTCAGATTTACGTGAATCTGGTGCGATCGAGCAGGATGCCGACTTGATTATGTTTATTTACCGTGATGAGGTTTATAACAAAGAGTCGAAAGAAGCCGGTACCGCAGAAATTATTATTGGTAAACAGCGTAACGGCCCAATTGGTTCAGTTCGTCTTGCCTTTGAAGGTCAATATACCCGATTTAGTAATCTCTCTCCTGAGTATTACAGCCAATATGATGATGAAGAATAAGCTCTATCTCTAGCCCAAAGGAGTAAATGAGGGTGCGCCAAGCAACAGTTTATATTGATCGCCATGCGCTTCAATATAATTTAAACCGTGTCAAACAACTCGCAGCAAATTCAAAAATTGTAAGTATGGTGAAAGCTAATGCTTACGGACATGGAATCAAAGACTGTTTAGCAGCCTTAAATGCCTCAGATGCCTTTGGTGTCGCCTGCCTACAAGAAGGTTTAGAAATTCGCGAACTTGGATTTCAACAACCTGTTACTTTAATTGAAGGGGCATTTTCTGAAGATGAAATGCCTATTGCAATTAAGCAAAAATTTGAATGTGTGATTCACCATCAACAGCAGTTTGAGTGGTTAATTAAACATAAGCAAGAATACATCGCTCAAAGCCTAAAAGTCTGGATTAAGCTCAATAGCGGCATGAACCGTTTAGGATTTAAAGTTCCTGAAATTATTGAGATCATTAAAACTTTAAAATCTGAAGGCTTTACCTGTGTATTAGCTATGCATTTCGCAAATGCAGATGTGGACCATCCCCTCAACGAGCAACAAAAACAACAATTTTTACAGGTTAAGCAAGCTTGTGATCCAGTTTTAGCATCTTGCTGTAATTCTGCTGCTATTTATAAATGGCCAGAATTACATTTTGACTATGTTCGCCCGGGCATTATGCTTTACGGCGCTTCGCCTTTTGCAGATAAAACAGTACATGATCTTGACTTAAAACCAGTCATGTCCTTTACAGCAGAATTGATTGCATTGAATCATATTCAAGCTGGAGAACATGTAGGTTATGGTTCAACCTTCTGTGCGCAACAAAAAATGGATATTGCAATAGTTTCTATTGGCTATGGTGACGGATACCCGAGAGCTTATATTAAACAAAATTATGTAGCGATTGACGGGCAATTATGTCCTGTAGTCGGCAGAGTCAGCATGGATATGCTTGCAATTGACGTTACAGCTATTCAAGTTAAATTAGGTTCTCAAGTCGAACTTTGGGGAACACACCGCTTAGTTGATGATGTCGCCGATGCAAACGGAACAATAGGATATGAATTACTCTGTCGCTTAAGTAATCGCCCTATTCGTAAAAGCCGTTAAATAATAAAATATAAAAAAATCCAAGCATGCTTGGATTTTTTTATCAGCTTTTAAAAATTTTATCGCCAATAATCATCAGTCGGTTTTGGCAATTCTTGCAAACCACGGCGTAAAGTATCTGACCATTGTTTACTAATTTGTGAAAAATAGGGATCATCTTCGGTAATTCGCTTACCCACCGGAATAATGAAACTATCTTTATTGTAAACCAATGCATCAAGCGGCAAGCCCACAGAAACATTTGAGCGCAAGGTTGAATCAAAAGAAATCAGGCTACAACGTAATGCATCATCTAGCGGCATCGCATAATATAGGGCACGATCCAAAATAGGTTTTCCGTATTTACTTTCTCCTATTTGAAAATAGGGTGTATCCGTAGTTGCACAAATAAAATTACCTTGCGGATAGATATTATAAAGCTGCATTTCACCGCCTTTAATTTGCCCACCTATTAAAATACTACACGCATAATTCATTTGTTCTTGAGTGTCTGAACTAATATCTTCTAAAACACTTTTTAAGGTTTTACCAATCAGTTCAGCCGCCTCAAACATAGTATTGACACTATATAAGTTAGGTTCTTGCTGCAAAGTGAGAGCATTTTGCAAATGACCTATAACAGCTTGTGTTGTCGCCAAATTACCTGCTGTTTGTAAGGCCATGAAACGCTCTCCGGTAACGCCGAAAGTATGCAATTTTCGGAACACAGAAATATGATCAACTCCTGCATTAGTTCTCGTGTCACTAATAAACACTAAACCTTGTTCCAATCTAAGCGCACAACAATAGGTCATTTCATTCTCTTTACATTCAACATGCCAACACCTGAACCACAGACATCATGTTTTCCACCCCACCTTGCTCTCTTACACCACGAATAGGTGCCACATCAAGATAGTCACGGCCTACTGCAAGGTAGATATGATGTTTGGGTGTAAACAACTGATTGCTTACATCAAAACAATACCACTGATTTTCTAAAAATACTTCCGCCCAAGCGTGACTGGCAAGGTGCGGATAGTTTTGATCAAATAGATAACCAGAAACATAACGTGCTGGTAATTGTAGCGCACGACACATCGCAATTAAAACATGAGCATGATCTTGGCATACACCCTGTCCAGCGTGAAATGCTTCAGTTGCAGTTGTCTGAACCGAAGTACTTTCAGGCTGATAGAGTATTTTCTGCAGGATATATTCACTTAATAATGCAATATGCTGTCGGTCTTTGACTACCACAATATTTTTGGCAAAGTCCAACATGGCAAAATCACATCGGGTTGCACTTGTCATCTGCAAAAACAAATTTGTCGGTGTAAATAGATTTACACAACCTAGCTCTACATTTTGAAGTTCAATGATTCCTTGAGCCATAAATGTAAGATGTTGGTATTGATAACGCTGACTAGCTGTCATCCATACATTGTTAAATATGTCCCTTTTTATCGTTTTGTCACCCGGCACGCTAATTGCCCAATTCATAACATGTTGATGCGGTGATGTTTGAGGCATCATTTTAATATACTGAATACTGTTTTGAGCAGTTTCAGTATAGCTATAATGCGTTTGATGATTAACCATCAATTTCATAATCAGACCTCAAACATATTTTCCAGCTGCTGTGTAAAAGTATAATAAGCGTCCCACGTTAGCTGATGCTTTAGTACTTGCCAATTTTGATCTATATTCTCCCAACCTAAGCTAACAAGCCGTTGCACCACAACATCTAGCTCTGAGACGAGGCCTGATAAATCTTGCCCAAAACGTAGTTCAATATCAAATTGCTCTATTTTTTGACCTAAATGGAGAAATAAACAAACATCGTCATTCTCCGCTTCTAGTATATGAGTACATTGTTCAACAGCTTTTCTCAGAGCCTCAGGTTGGGCTTGAAGCATGTTAATAACATTATTTAATTCTGCATAAGCATTTGATGACAATATACCTCTTAGTTCCTGAATATTATCTTTAGCAATAACGAGCTGGTTCAGTAATGAAAATGTTTGCTTCTTGTCTAACATATAGTGATTTAGTAATTCAGCATTTTCTATTACCAAACCAAATGCTGCTGCAAATTTTGTTGCTTTCTCATCTTGTGTAAAGGGTAAATGAGAGGCTGCAAATTTAACTCGCATTAAATATCGACCCAACCAATATATTTGATGCGCACTCGAATTGAGTAAAACCATAAAGTTCCTCTTTAACCCACAATTAGGAATGTAATGTTTCGACAACCCATGTATCTTTTATGCCGCCACCTTGGGACGAATTTACGACTAAAGAGCCAGCCTGCATGGCCACTCGCGTTAAGCCACCCGGCACTATTTCTGTACGATAAGGTGAACTCAATACAAATGGACGTAAGTCAATATGACGTTCAGCCACCCCAGATGTAGTTAAAGTTGGAGCAACAGATAAGGCCAAGGTGGGTTGTGCAATGTACATATGAGGTGTGGCGATCAATTTTTTTCTAAAGTCATCAATTTCACACGAACTTGCTTTAGGCCCAATTAACATGCCATAACCACCTGAACCCTGTGCTTCTTTAACGACTAACTGGTCCAGATTAGAAAGTACATAATCTAAGTGTTCATCTTTACGGCACTGGTAAGTAGGTACATTTTTTAGAATGGGTGTTTCACCCAAATAATATTGAATCATTTGATCAACATAAGGATAAATAGATTTATCATCAGCCACACCTGTTCCAGGCGCATTTGCAATAACAACATTTTTTTGCAAATAAGCAGACATAAGGCCTGCTACGCCTAAAGCACTGTCTGGTCGAAATGCTAACGGATCCAGAAAATCATCATCTAAACGGCGATAAATTACGTCTACTTTTTGACGCCCACGAATCGTTTTGACAAAAACTTGATCATTTTCTACAAATAAATCCCGATTTGTAACCAGTGGCACCTCCATTTCACGTGCTAAAAAAGCATGCTCATAGTAAGCACTGTTAAAACGTCCCGGTGTTAGCACCACAATAAAAGGTCTGTCCGCAGGTGAATTTTCCTGCAATATTTCTTTTAAAAGTTTTGGATAATGCTCAATTCCCTGTAAATTATTGGTTGCACATAGCTCCGGCATCAATTCTTGGCTAATTTTTCGGCTTTCGATCATATAAGATACGCCAGAAGGTGTTCTTAAATTATCCTCCAATACAAAAAATTCTCCGTCACCATCACGGATAATATCAATTCCACTAATTTGTGAATAAATTTTACCTTTCAAAGAATGTTTAAGCATATGTGGCTGAAAAGCATCATTTCCCATAATTTGCTCTTCGGGAACGAGCTGTTCTTTTAAAATATGTTGTCCATGATAAATATCATCTAAAAAGTAATTTAAAGCTTTAACACGCTGTGCACAGCCCGAAGCTATTTTCTCCCACTGTTTTTTTTCAATCACCCTTGGAATTAAGTCAAAAGGAATTGTTCGCTCTGCACCTTCTTTATCACCATATACGTTAAAAGTAATGCCGTGATAAAGAAAATGTTGCTTCGCTTGAGCATTCAATTCTTTTAATTCATCTAAAGTACGGATACTCAACCATTGCTCAATTTTTTTAGAAGCCGCACCATTTGATGTTACATCATCAAGCATCTCATTAAAAAACTGTGATTTTAGCTGCTCAAATAGGTTGGTTTGTACGGAAATATGTTCTAAAAAAGAGGTTGGGTTAATGATCGCCTTAGTCGTCTGCTCTTGTATAAAAAAATCATTATCTATATGTAATTCATGCTCTTGTTCTGACATAACCACCTCGTCTTATCATTTATCTATATTTCATTTTTAAATAAGCAATTTCAGTGCCATTTATATATCTTTAATATTTTTACGGTGCTTTGTTATAACTTTCTTCTTCTAAATCTTAACATTGATTGTAAAAGGACCTATAAACCGAATCTGACAAACTTGCTAAATGTGTAAAGATTTTTTATTGTGTTGACACCAAATCAGTTGGATATAGATGTATTACGCTTATGTCTGTAATAGAAAAAGAAACTTCAAATAGTTTATATCGCCAATGGCAGATTTTATCTCGCCTCCCTACCGGTAAATGGATCGGGACTCGAGAATTACAAGAAATGCTTGAACGTGAAGGTATTGATATCAGTTTAAGGACTATTCAGCGTGATTTAAACCAAATTGCTCAGCGCTTTCCAATAGAAAGCAATAAGGCTGTACCTCAGGGCTGGCGGTGGCAATCCGACGCGCCTATTCAGAGCTTACCTCACATGACTAGCTCTCAGGCAGTAACATTTATGATGGTTGAGGAGCATCTTAAACACTTACTTCCACCAAGTCTGCTTGATGAGATGGGGCCTTGGTTTGATTTGGCTAAACGCAGTCTCTCTACACAAAATAATGTTAGGCAATGGATTAACCGAGTACGCATCGTACCAGCAAGCCAACCTCTTATCCCGCCTGTAGTGGACCGAAATGCTCAACAAGCAATTTATGAAGGTCTACTCCAAGACAAACAAATAGAATGTATTTATCGGGCACGAGTTAATCAGGGCGAGAACAAAACCTATATTTTAAATCCTTTGGCTTTGGTACAAAAAGGTGCGGTAATTTATTTAATTTGCACCCGACATGACAAAACTGAAGTTCAAACATTTGCCTTGCACCGTTTTAAATCAGCAAAAGTCTTAGATAGTCGAGCACTACATCCTGTCAATTTTGATATTGATCATTATATCGATTCAGGCGCTTTAGGCTTTAGAGTGGACTACAAGCAACCAACTGAGTCAATTCAACTCACATTAACCATGACAGAGCAAACTGCTAGAACTTTCTATGAAAGTCAGTTAAGTAAAGACCAAACTATAATTCCACTTGAAGAAAATATCGTAGAAGTTACAGCGACCGTACCTTTTACATCTCAACTGGTGTGGTGGTTGCGTAGTTTTGGCAAGAAGTTACTGCATATCGAGCCTATACAAGTACACAATGCTGTACGAGAAATTGAATCTGAGAATAAATAAATATAAAAAAGAGAACCATAAGGTTCTCTTTAGATTTTGAATTATAATTTTCTTAATTTTATATTGGCTCTTATATTTATACTTGTTTTCAGATCAATGTGTTCTCCCCCTACAAAACTGACCTGCTCTTTCTTTTGCGCTATTTTGAACATAAGCATTGGCATGCCATTTCACTTCTATTGTAGCGAATTGATTTCATTGTCATGGTTAAAGCCCTCTTGTTTGAACGTGAATTTAATATAACTGGCTGCTTGAAATATGTGAAATAAGAAAAAAAGGAAGCGAAATCTATTTTCTTCCTTAGGAAGTTTTCATATATTTTTGAACAGAAAATAAAAAAGCCCAGTCTTAACTGGGCTTTTTTGCATTTAAAAGATTAAGCTGTTTTCTTAATCATATTATTTTTACGAATTGTGATCATTACAAGTTGAACAGCTGCTGGTGTAACACCAGGAATACGACTTGCTTGAGCTAATGTTTCCGGAAGAACCGTTTTTAATTTCTGGGTAATTTCACGAGATAAACCAGACACAATATCATAATTAAAATCGGTAGGAATTTTGGTTTCTTCAAGACGCTTTAACTGAGCCACATCTTCATGCTGACGGTTAATATAACCTTCATATTTCACAGCAATCTCGATTTGCTCACCAACTTGCTCAGAAACTTCAGAACCCGTAAGTTCGGCAATTTGACCAAAGTTAATATTAGGGCGTTTAAGCAAATCAATCGCACTACATTCTTTACTTAAGTCAGCACCCGTCATCTCAACGAATTTTTTACCCATAGGGTTATTTGGTGCTGCCCACAAATGTTGTAAACGAGAAGTTTCACGCTCAACCGCTTCCATTTTTTCACAATAAGCAGCCCAACGCACATCATCAACCAAACCAAGTTCACGCCCAACAGTCGTTAAACGCTGATCTGCATTGTCTTCCCGCAACATCAAACGGTATTCAGCACGTGAGGTAAACATACGGTATGGTTCTTTAGTACCTAAAGTAATGAGGTCATCAACCAATACACCCATGTAAGCTTGGTCACGCTTAGGTGTCCACTCTTCTTGCTCCCACGCGCGGCGTGCGGCATTTAAACCAGCAAGTAAACCTTGAGCACCTGCTTCTTCGTAACCTGTTGTACCGTTAATTTGGCCAGCAAAATACAACCCGTTAATAGCTTTAGTTTCAAGAGTGAATTTCAAAGCTTGCGGATTGAAATAATCGTATTCAATAGCATAGCCTGGACGCAAAATATGCGCATTTTCCATACCACGAATAGAACGAACCAGCTCGAACTGAACATCAAATGGAAGCGAAGTCGAAATACCATTTGGATAAAGTTCGTGTGTATCTAAACCTTCTGGTTCCAAGAATACCTGATGAGAATCTTTATCTGCGAAACGGTGAATTTTATCTTCGATTGATGGGCAGTAACGTGGCCCCACACCTTCAATAACACCGGTATACATTGGTGAACGATCTAAACCACCACGAATAATGTCATGGGTTTTTTCATTGGTATGCGTGATATAACAATTTACTTGTTCAGGGTGCATAGAAGCATCACCCATGAACGACATAACCGGAGATGGGAAATCACCCGGCTGTGGAATCATGACTGAAAAATCAACCGAACGTGCATCAATACGTGGTGGTGTACCCGTTTTTAAACGACCCACAGGTAATTTTAATTCACGTAGACGCTGAGCAAGTGCAATTGAAGGAGGATCACCTGCACGACCACCACTTGATTTTTCTAAACCAACGTGGATTACACCACCCAAGAATGTACCCGTAGTCAACACAACAGTTTTAGCGTCAAAGCGAATACCCATTTGGGTAACAACGCCTTTAACCGTATCACCTTCAACAATCAGGTCATCAGCCGCTTGCTGGAAAATATCAAGATTTGCTTGATTTTCCAAAGTATCGCGGATGGCAGCTTTATAGCGAACTCGGTCAGCTTGAGCACGTGTTGCACGTACTGCCGCACCTTTACGTGAATTTAAAATACGGAACTGGATACCACCTTTATCGGCAGCTAAAGCCATTGCACCGCCAAGTGCATCAATTTCACGTACTAAATGTGATTTACCAATACCACCGATTGCTGGGTTACAACTCATTTGACCCAAAGTCTCAATGTTATGGGTCAAAAGCAAAGTCTGTCGTCCCATACGCGCAGCAGCAAGGGCCGCTTCCGTACCTGCGTGACCGCCACCGATAACGATAACATCATAAACTTTAGGGTAGTGCATGAGTACAAAACACCAGAAAAAAAAAGACGGAACATTATAGCAAAATTATCTGTCTATTGATGTACATAATTACAAAATCATCTTCACATAATTTACGGTACGCCACATGATTTGACATTTTGTTTCATGAACTCAATACAAAGTGAATGTTATTAAAACAAATTCATCTTAGAATAAAAAATGTACAGCACTTCTATGACTTTAAAATTAACGCGACAAGAAGGAATACAAAATGAAAACGACTATGTTAAAAATCTTAACCGCATCTCTACTTTGTTTTTCAGGCGTAACGTTGACCCACGCTGCGACTAATCATACTGCTAAATCGACTCATATGGCTAAATCAAGCAAAACAGCTCATCATGCTGCTGAGTCAAGCAAATCAGAGATGCAAAAACAGCTGAGAGCTTGTACTAAAAAAAGTCAAGGTGAATGGGTAGCTTACAACCATAACGGCGTAATCTTTAATGGTACTTGCCAACCAAATGAAAATGGTAAGTTACAATTTAAAGCCCCTGCTCCTTAATCTGTTTCGACATGAGGTATAGAAGAAGCAATTTATTTTCCGCTATGCCCCCTCAGTATTTTTAAAGTCGGTCCATTAAAGATGGGCCGCTTTCTTTTTTAAAACTGTCTAGTCAGCTACAATGCTCCTTTAAATAAAATTTTTAGGTCCTTTTCGTGAAGTGGTTACAAATACACATTACCGTTGATCAAGCACAAGTTGAGTTCACAGAAACACTTTTAATGTCTCTAGGTGCGGTAAGCGTAACTCTGGATGATGCTGAAGATCAGGCTTTACTTGAACCATTACCAGGTGAAACACCTTTATGGAATAAAGTGATTGTGACAGGCATTTATCAACAAGACGAACAAGACCCTATTGATGTCGATACTTTAGAAGCTTTCTTAAAAGCTCAACTTCCAGACGCTCCTATCCGTCATGAAGAACTTGAAGATCAAGTGTGGGAACGCGCTTGGATGGACTATTACGAGCCAATTCAAATTGGGGAAAAGTTCTGGATCGTACCTGAATGGCTAGAGCCACCAGAAGCTGATGCAACTAATATTAAGTTAGACCCAGGTCTTGCGTTTGGTACAGGTAACCACGCAAGTACATTCTTATGTTTACAATGGTTAGGTAAAACTGACGTTAAAGATAAGATTGTCATTGATTATGGTTGTGGTTCAGGCATTTTAGGTGTAGCCGCTTTATTATTAGGCGCTAAAAAAGTATATGCCACTGATATTGACCCTCAGGCTGTTTTAGCAACAAAACAAAATGCTGAACTTAATGGCGTATTAGATCGACTATATGTAGGTCTTCCTGAAGAATTTGATCAAGAGTTCAAACCTCAACAGACAGATGTTTTAGTTGCAAATATTTTAGCGGGTCCATTAATGGCACTTGCGCCGGAGTTTGCAAATTTACTTAAATCTGACGGTGAGTTCGCACTTGCAGGTGTAATTGAAGAGCAAGTTGCTGATGTTTCACATGTTTATTCTGAATTTTTTGATATATTAGATGTCGAAAAACGCGAAGAAAATTGGTGTCGCATTTCAGGAAAACGTAAAACAATAAATTGAGATTTTTTAACTCATGAATGAAAAACAAACCCGCTGCCCTAAATGCTTAACAGTCTATAAAGTGTCTCTTACTCAATTAACTGTTGCTCAGGGTATGGTTTGTTGCCCTAAATGTGATTCGAGCTTTAATGCACTCACCCATCTGATTAATATTGAACAGCCTGTTATGGTTAACTCATCTACATTAGTCAACGGTTCAATGCAAACTAGATATATGACACATTCTCACGTGTTAGATATCTTTGATCAAAAAGTTGAGAATTCGAATATTGATCTTTTAACCTATCTCAACAACTTAAATTATTTTCACAACGAACCTATTAACGCTCTACCAAATCTTAATTTAGCTGAACAAGCATCTTCACAAGAACAAGACAATAATAAAAAGCATAGTTGGCTGTACTACACGCTTTGGAGCTCTGCCAACCTTATTTTAATTTTAGTCTTCACTTTTCAAATTCTTTGGTTTAATCCTAAGCTCATGCATGCAAGCCCAACCGTCAGCCATGCATTTAATTATGTATGTGAAATACTGCACTGCAATAAATCAGCTGAACAATATCAACTGATTTATATAGAAAAGTTAAAACTCCGCAAAGTTGACACAAGTCATACGCAATTTTCAGGCATATTGCTTAATCAGAATGATAAAAGCATTGGACTTCCTAACTTAAAGTTGAGTTTCGCAACAGAGTCAAACAAAACAGAAGAAATTATATTGACTCCTCAACAGTATCTTGTTGAAAACTTACGAGGTATTCAGCGCATTCCCTCGAATACCCCTTTCCGATTCCAATTTGAGCTAAACAGAAGCAAAAAAAGCCTACTAAATTATCGATTAGAAATTGTCCACCCCTAAAATGTAAAAAAAGTGAAAAAAAAATAAAAAAAAATGCAGTTAATTTGCTCACTTTTTCCTAGACAATGGTATGATACGCGCCACGAAAGCTTTGACTCATATACTCCTCGCTCTCAATCCAAAAAAAATACTGTTAAGCATGTGTGCTTTTCTACATTAAGCACATAGCCTAACTTTTTTTGTTTTTGAGGGAGCTGTAACAAATATTTAACTATTGTTACGCTTATTTTTTATTCAATACGAAGAAATATGGCAAGCTAATTGTTCTTATGTTTTAGAGTCACTGTTTTAGGATCTAAAACAGGACTCCGTATTTTTAGACCACATTTATATACTACTTTATCCAAGCTAGTATTTGATTTTCGGATTAACTCGCATGAATAGCAAATCTCCTATTTTTACTGCACAATCTGATGTTGCTCTTCGCATCCACGTGGATCGCGCAGTTCGTCATTATTTTGCACAATTGCAAGGTGAGCAGCCATCTCAGGTATATGACATGGTGCTAGCAGAAATGGAGAAACCTCTTTTATCTGTAGTTCTTGAATATACACGTGGTAATCAGACCCGTGCTGCAGAGATTCTTGGACTCAACCGTGGCACTTTACGCAAAAAGTTAAAAGCTCACGGTTTGATGAGTGAATAAATGATAAAATGCTCACGACGTCGTGGGCATTTTTTTATGCTTATTGGTTTTAATCCGTAGACTTGAAATTGTTGAATTAAACATCATGACTATTAAACGTGCTTTGATTTCTGTATCTGACAAGACAGGAATTGTCGAATTTGCTCAAAACCTTGCAGCTTTAGGGGTAGAACTATTATCTACAGGCGGCACATACAAGTTGCTTAAAGATAATAATATCGCTGTGGTTGAAGTATCTGAACATACTGGCTTCCCTGAAATGATGGATGGTCGTGTTAAGACATTACATCCAAAAATTCATGGCGGTATTCTCGCTCGCCGCGGTTTAGACGAAGCAGTAATGGAAGAACACAACATCGATCCGATTGATCTTGTTGTTGTGAACCTTTATCCATTCGCTGCAACAGTTGCAAAACCTAACTGTTCACTTGCTGATGCTATCGAAAATATCGACATCGGCGGTCCAACAATGGTTCGTGCTGCTGCTAAAAACCACGCTTCTGTCGGTATTGTTGTAAATGCTTCAGATTACGATACAGTTATTACTGAATTAAAAGCTGCTGGTTCACTTTCTTATGAAACACGCTTCGATTTAGCTGTTAAAGCATTTGAACATACAGCTCAATATGACGGCATGATCGCTTCTTACCTAGGTGCTCGCGTTGGCAAGACCGAAGGTGAAGCTGATTTATTCCCTCGTACGTTCAATACTCAATTAAACAAAGCACAAGATTTACGTTACGGTGAAAACCCACATCAATCTGCTGCATTTTACGTTGAAGCAAATGCAAAAGAAGCGTCAGTTTCTACGGCAAAACAGTTACAAGGCAAAGAATTGTCTTATAACAACATTGCAGATACAGATGCGGCACTTGAATGTGTGAAATCATTTGCAAAACCTGCTTGTGTGATTGTAAAACACGCTAATCCTTGTGGTGTTGCTGTTTCTTTAGACGGCATTAAAGCTGCTTACGATTTAGCTTATGCGACTGACCCAGAATCTGCTTTCGGCGGTATTATTGCATTTAACCGTGAGTTAGATGTTGCAACTGCTCAAGCAATTGTAGAGCGTCAATTCGTTGAAGTAATCATTGCTCCAAGTATTGCTGATGGCGTGCTTGAAGTTACTGGCGCTAAGAAAAACGTACGTGTTTTAGTTTGTGGCGAATTACCTGCGATTGACGCACGTGCACCACAACTTGACTACAAACGCGTTAATGGCGGTTTATTAGTTCAAGATCAAGACTTAGGTATGATTACTAAAGATGATCTTAAAGTAGTAACCAAATGCGCACCAACTGAACAAGAAATTGATGACCTCATCTTTGCTTGGAAAGTTGCGAAATATGTAAAATCAAATGCAATTGTTTATGCGAAAAACCGCCAAACTATTGGTGTAGGTGCAGGTCAAATGAGCCGTGTTAACTCAGCTCGTATTGCTGCCATTAAAGCTGAACATGCTGGTTTGGTTGTTGAAGGCGCTGTAATGGCATCTGATGCATTCTTCCCGTTCCGTGACGGTATTGATAATGCGGCTAAAGCTGGCATTAAATGCATTATTCAACCAGGTGGCTCTATGCGTGATGAGGAAGTTATTGCAGCAGCTGATGAAGCTGGTATTGCAATGGTCTTCACTGGTATGCGCCACTTCCGCCACTAATTTAAATTTAGTCCTCCCTAACCCTCCTTTCATTCAGGAGGGTTTTCCACAATAATGGAGCTAACTCTCCACCTTGAGGGATAGAGGGGGATGAAAAAGGATTAAAGTTAAGGAACAAATTAAAAATGAATATTTTAGTTTTAGGTAGTGGTGGTCGTGAACATGCTTTAGCATGGAAAATTGCGCAAGATACCAATGTTACTCAAGTTTTTGTTGCACCAGGTAATGCTGGAACTGCGACAGAAGACAAATGTCTTAATGTTCAGCTTGATATTTTAGACAACACAGCAATCATTGCTTTTGCTAAAGAAAATAATGTTGATCTTATTATTGTTGGTCCAGAAGCGCCATTAGTTAATGGTGTGGTAGATGCTGCACGTGAAGCAGGTTTAAAAATTTGGGGACCTACTCAATATGCAGCGCAGCTTGAAGGCTCAAAAGCATTTGCCAAACACTTTTTAAAGCGTCACAACATTCCAACTGCTTTCTATGACGTTTTCACTGAAGTAGATGCAGCCAAAGCTTATGTTGAAAAAAATGGTGCGCCAATTGTAATTAAAGCTGACGGCCTTGCTGCCGGTAAAGGTGTAATCGTTGCAATGACCAACGAAGAAGCTTTTGCAGCAATTGATGACATGCTTGCAGGCAACAAATTTGGTGATGCTGGTTCACGCGTTGTGATTGAACAGTTCCTTGCAGGTGAAGAAGCTTCTTTCATTTGTATGATTGATGGTAAAAATATTTTACCAATGGCAACTTCACAAGATCACAAGCGTATTTTTGAAGGTGATCAAGGTCCTAACACTGGCGGTATGGGTGCATACTCTCCTGCTCCAGTTGTAACTTCTGACATTTTCGAACGTGTTATGTCTGAAATCATGCACCCAACCGTAGAAGGTATGGCTGCTGACGGACATGTTTACACTGGTTTCTTATATGCTGGCCTAATGATTGATGAGCAAGGTCAACCACGTGTGATCGAGTTTAACTGTCGTTTTGGTGACCCTGAAACCCAACCGATCATGATGCGTTTAAAGTCATCTCTTGTTGAATTGGTAGAAGCTGGTATTGCTGGTAACTTACCAAAAGAAGCTGAATGGGATGAACGCAAGTCAATCGGTATTGTAATCGCAGCAGAAGGCTATCCTGATAGCGTACGCAAAGGCGATGTAATTTCAGGTATCGGACAATCACCTGAAGATACTAAAATTTTCCATGCAGGCACTGCAACTCGTGAAGATGGTCACATTGTGACTTCTGGTGGTCGAGTTCTTTGTGTAACAGCATTAGGCGACAGCGTTCTGGAAGCACAAATTAACGCGCTAGAAGTATGCGGACAAGTTAACTTTACGGGTATGCAATATCGTAGCGACATTGGCTACCGCGCAATTGCACGTGAAAAAGCTTAAAAACTTCACAAGTTTAAAACTTTAATGAAAAGCCTCTATATAGAGGCTTTTCTATCATGTGACACAATATAAGCAAATCGTATAAATCTTTATTATATTTCTAAAGATATCAATAAATAAAAAAGAAGCCCCCTATATCAAGCACACTTTTATTGATATGATTAGCATAACGTTGGAACTGTCAATAAACACTGCTGTTTTAATAATTTTCATAGCGACTTGCTCTACACATTATAACTGTAGAGAGTTTTTTAATGTTCTAAGTTTATGAACACTCGTTTGGCTAATGTTTGGGGATTAACTGTTTGGGGAAACAGTTTTTGTTTATAAAACAATTACCCTCTCCTACCGCCAAAATATGCAAGCAAATTATGAAACCCCACCAAAAGATACCAGAGTTTAAACCAGTTGTAATTCCAACTCCTCCCATTTCATATAGATATAGATCAATACTTATTTTTCTATATCTCCTCAATCAGGACTTTTTTAAATGAAAAAGCTGATCAGTCTTTTTTTAAGTATGTCAGTAGTATTATTGGCAGCATGTGGTAAACAAGAAAGTGCTCCACAAACAAACCAAAACAATGATAGCTCCCAATTACAAACGGTAGTAATTGCCTCTACAGGTTCAGATGCTGATATTTGGCGTTATATCGCAACTTTGCCTGAAACCCAAGCTGCTGGCTTAAAGTTAGAAGTGAAAAACTTCACAGACTATGTTTCTATGAATGCAGCCATTGCAAACAAAGAAGTAGATCTGAATGCTTTCCAATCTTATTCTTATCTTGTTGCATTTAATAAATCAAACCAAGATAAAATTGCACCGGTTTCTACCACATATCTTGAACCAATGGGTATCTATTCAAGTAAACATAAAAAAATTGATGAGCTCGCAGAGGGTGCAATTATTGCAATCCCAAATGATGCTGCCAACGAAGCTCGTGCTTTACTTTTATTACAAACAGCTGGCTTAATCAAACTTAAAGCTGATTTTAACCCAGCTCAAGGCAGTCCAAACGATATCATCGAAAATAGTAAAAAGATCGATATCAAACCAATCCAAATGGCAACTGCATTACGTATTAAAGACGAAGTTGATGCCGTTGTATTAGGTAACACCTTAGCAATGGAAGGTGGTTTGAACGTACTCAAAGATTCTATTTTCTATGAGCCTGTTGATCAAAGCACACGACTTAATGTTAACGTTCTTGCAACTGCTGATTCACGTAAAAATGATGCTGTTTTGCAAAAAGTTGGACAGCTATATCACAGTGCAGCAGCTAAAAAGTATGTAACAGAGCGTTTTGGTGGAACAAAAGTTGACGTAGATCAACCAATCAGCTATCTCTCAGAAGCTAAATAGTAATATAATAGCGGAAACGTGAAACAGGCAAACTCTCTTTGCCTGTTTTTTCTTTCCAGCATAGCTTCTGACGATATGATTCAATTTAAAAACATTTCAAAGCACTATCAGCTCAAAAGTCAAACCATACGCGCACTCGACCAAATCAATTTAGAGATTCCAGAGGGCAGTATTTTTGGCATCATTGGCTATAGTGGTGCAGGTAAAAGTACCTTAATCCGCCTGATCAACCTACTTGAGCGACCAACAGAAGGTCAAATCATTATTAATCAGAAAGATTTCACCGCTTTGGATGCACGCTCATTACGTCAGGAACGTGCAAGTATTGGCATGATTTTTCAGCACTTCAATCTGCTACAAACCAAGACGGTTGCTGAAAATATTGAAATGCCAATGCGACTACTGAATTACAATAAAGTAGAACGTGAAAAGCGCTTAAATGAGTTGTTGGAGTTCATTGATCTTAAGCATAAAAAAGATGCTTATCCAGATGAACTTTCTGGCGGACAAAAGCAACGTGTCGGTATTGCCCGTGCTTTGGCAAATCATCCAAAGATTCTTTTATGTGATGAAGCAACCTCTGCCCTAGACCCGCAAACAACCAAGTCAGTTTTAGAACTACTCAAGAAAATTAATCAAGAGCAAAAAATCACGATTGTTATGGTGACCCATGAAATGGATGTCATTGAAACTATTTGTGATCATGTGGCTGTGATGGAAGCAGGTAAAGTCATTGAACAAGGTTCAACGATTGATATCTTTAGTAAACCTCAACATCCAACCACTAAAAACTTCATTCAAACTGTTTTACATCAACAGTTGCCTGTGAATATTTTAAATCAGCTCGAAAACCAGCATCATCATAGTATTTACTGTTTACAGTTTTTAGGGCGTTCTGCTCAAGAACCTGTAATTCAGTCACTGATTAAAAAATTCGATATTAGCTTAAATATTTTATTTGCCAACATGACTGAAATTAATGGCACAGTCATTGGTCAAATGTTTGTGCAGCTTTTAGGTGATCCTCAGCTCATTAAGCAGGCTATTGAGTTTTTGGAACAAAATGAAGTGGGTGTAGTTCAATCAGGAGATCAAGTATGAGAGATTTAATCGTACAGTGGTTAACTGAACTCACTCAACCTTTCTGGCATAGTTCCCTTTCTATTGATCAGTTCGTAACAGCTTTACAAGAAACCTTTCATATGGTTTTCTTCGCACTTTTGTTTGGCGGCATTTGGGGATTTATTCAGGGAATTATTTTATTAGTTACCCGTCCAGAAGGCATTTTACCCAATAAAGTGATTTATCATTTACTTAATCCAATTGTAAATGCTTTACGCTCTCTTCCTTTTATTATTTTACTCATTGCAGTGATTCCTCTTACTAAGCTATTAGTAGGTACTTCAATTGGTACGTGGGCAGCTATTGTTCCATTGACTATTTATGTTGGCCCTTATATGGGACGTCTGATTGAAACTTCATTGCTTGAAGTAAATGAAGGAATTATTGAATCTGCTCAAGCGATGGGTGCTACACCTTGGCAAATTATCTCTCGCTTTATTTTGCCGGAAGCACGCAGCTCACTCATTTTAAACCTTACCACAGCGACAATCAGTCTTATTGGTGCAACCGCCATGGCTGGTGCTGTTGGCGCAGGTGGTATTGGTGATTTAGCAATTTCGTATGGTTATCAACGTTTTGATACTAGCGTTGTGATTTTAACAGTCATTATCCTATTGCTATTAGTACAGATTGTACAGACGCTAGGGAACTGGCTCGCCAAGCTCCGTTAAGTCATCCATACAAAAAAAAGCTCTCTTCTAGGGGGCTTTTTTTGTTTTATATCACCCTGTTCTTAAAGACAGTTGAGTGCATGGCTCAATACCATTTTCTGGTATGATCAGAATTAGTCATTATTCATTTACTCTTTGGATTTAGTTTCAGGATAAAACAATGCGTTATAGAATTCATTTTATTGATGTGCAGAATGCCCTCCAAAACTATATCTGGATTTTAGAAGATACTGAAACCCAAGAAGCTGTTGCAGTCGACCCAACAGAAGCAGAACTGGTAACTCAATTTTGTCAGAACCATCAGTTAAATTTGAAACAAATCTGGCTTACTCATTGGCATAAAGACCATATCGGGGGTGTTGCTGATTTAACTGCTGCCCAAAATATTACTGTGTATGGCCCACGTGATGAGCTCACAAAAATTTCGGGAATTACTCACCCCTTACAACATGATGATCATCTAAAATTTAATGATTTAAAAGTAGAAATTATTGCAACCCCAGGTCATACCTTAGGGCACATTGTATATTTTATTGAAGAATTAGAGGCTGTATTTTGCGGTGATACCTTATTTGCAATGGGATGTGGTCGATTATTTGAAGGCACAGCTGAACAAATGTATCACTCACTGAGCCGTTTAGCAGCATTACCAACCCATACAAAAGTATATTGCACGCACGAATACACGCTTTCAAATGCCGAATTTGCCTTAACAGTAGAACCGCATAACCATGCCTTATTAGAACGAGCTGAAGAAGTCCGTGAGCTACGTAAACAAGGATTAATCACCCTACCAAGCACGATTGAACTTGAATTAGCAACCAACCCCTTTCTTCGCGCAGAAAGTGTTGAAGACTTCGCCCACCTGCGTGCTCTTAAAGATAATTTCTAAAATTAAGCTTTCAAAGAAGATATGGTTTCATTTAAGAACTGTATCTTTTTGCTTATTACCTGTTGCCTGTAATTATTTTTTACATTTACTCTGTTTTTTATTTGCTCATTATTCTAAAAACAACGTTGAATTTATATTTTTTAAAAACACTCAAGAAAATAGCTCTTTAAATAAAAAGTTATTATTTTTTAGTAATATAACGCACTTATGATTTTATAAAAATAAAATCTTTTCTTACTTTTTTACAAGTTGAAAAATAAAAAAAAGTTTTACCCCTTTAAAAAATCTAATTAAAACCCTATTAATAAATAAGATGTAATGCCACGGATAGAAGGAGTTCTCACGTGAAAAAGGTTGTTAAAGCTAAAAATTTGATTGCGTTTCGTATTTGGTTAGAAAAGTTAGGATATTCAGTTAAAAATCTTGCTGACGGGAAAGGTTTTACTTTTAGTTTTAAAAAAGAATATGGTTTGGTGACCTGTGAGTTAGCAGGTAATTCATTAGCTATGCAATTAGGTGAAGAGTTTGAGGATCACTTAAAAGCATAATTTTTCACGACTTGATTTAAATTACTGTCTGGTCTTTATTGAAAGATAAGTAATGTTGCAGAACTTTAGAATGGCTTAATTAAAAATATATTTTTAGATATTAAACAAAAAATCTGTAGCTGGGCTATTCTCCCAAATTGCCCTTAGCTACAGATTTTTTTGTAAGGTTAATCTGCTTTAGGGTTCTTTAATGCTTTATCAAGAAGATCTTTATCTAAAGCCTTATCCCAACGTGCCACAACAATTGTTGCACATGCATTACCCACTAGATTTGTTAAAGCACGGCACTCAGACATAAAGCGGTCAATACCAAGAATTAAAGCCATACCTGCGACAGGAACGGCTGGTACAACCGATAAAGTTGCAGCTAGAGTAATAAAGCCTGCACCAGTCACCCCTGCTGCCCCTTTAGAACTGACCATTGCCACTAAAAGCAATGCGATTTGCTCACTAATTGATAAATCTACATTACAAGCTTGTGCAATAAACAGAGCCGCCATAGTCATATAGATATTTGTACCGTCAAGGTTAAATGAATAACCTGTTGGAATGACTAAACCTACAACTGATTTTTCACAACCTGCTTTTTGCATTTTGTCCATCAAAGATGGCAAAGCTGCTTCAGAAGAACTTGTTCCCAAAACCAACCAAAGTTCATCTTTGATATAACGAATTAAATGAATAATTGAAAAACCGTTATAACGAGCTACTGCACCTAAAATCACTAGAATAAATAACACAGCAGTAATGTAGAACGTCATGATTAACAGTAATAAATTACCAATTGATTCGATTCCATATGCACCGATCGTAAAAGCCATTGCACCAAAAGCACCGATTGGGGCAAGCTTCATTAACATACCAACCAAGTAGAAAACTGGAGCTGTTAAGTTATTTAAGAAATCGGTAATTGGACGTGCCCGGTCACCCAAAGCAGCCAAAGAAATACCAAATAGCACCGCTACAAATAACACCTGTAAAATCTCGCCACCAGCCAGAGGGCTGACTAATGTTTGCGGGATAATATTCATGAAGAAGTCGGTAATATTTGTTGCATGCGCCTTTTCAACATAAGTATTTACTTTGTCGTTGACTAAGGTAGCTGGATCAATGTTAAGGCCTTTACCCGGTTGGATAATATTTGCCACAATCATACCAACCACAAGTGCCAAGCTTGAGAAGGTTAAAAAGTAGAGCATAGCTTTACCAGTTACACGGCCGACTCGGCTCATGTTTGTCATACTGGCAATGCCTGTAACAACAGTTAAAAAGATGACGGGAGCGATAATCATTTTAACGATCTTGATGAATGCATCACCAAGTGGTTTTAAACTTTCGCCAAGTTCTGGGTAAAAATGACCAATTAAAATGCCCAAAATAATTGCAAAAATGACCTGTACATACAAAATTTGGTGAAATTTCTGTTTTTTCTGTACTGCTTCTTGGTCAAGGGTATTGAAATCCATTATCTAAATACCTTTTCGATGGGGATAAAAAAATAAAATATAAAGCAAGCACCACAAGCTGCTTTAACAAGGAAAAGCCATTGTAAAGAATAAAAAACACCCTGTGTCATAAATTTAAAAAATGTTAAATTCAAAAATCATGCGTTAAATTGTATAGAATACTTTTTATTTTTAAGTTTTAAATATCAAAAAAATAGTTAATTTTTTAAATAAGCCATTATTTATATTAAAATTTTACACCATAAAAAGTGATAAAACCCGCCATGAGTACTTGTTTATCCACCTCAAGCCAACCATTTATTAAATAAATGATTTTGTGTAAAACATATGAATTATAAATTATGAAAATTTATTTTAAAAATAATAAGAAAAACTGATATATATTTTTTTAATGAGAAACCGCGTCTATTTCTTGTTAAATATTTAGACTAATAGGCCGCTATAAATTAATTAAAATTGGGATGAGCCTTAAATAACCGCTCTAATAAAATATGGACATAGTCTAAGCATAAGGTGTGGTCAGTGAATAAGATTCTAAACAACATTGGAGCAATGACTGCTTCGATAATTTCTTGATTCGATATGGTTGGTTCATGACGTAGTTTTGATCGAGCTTGAATAATATCGAGTTGCTGAATAATTAAGCTTTCGCATTGTCGGGCATTTGAAGATTCAGCTGCATATAACACATCACGTAGTAAGACCTGTCCCACTTCAGAAGAATACTCTTCAAAATACTGTTCGACCCATGCGGTAACATCAAGTTGAAATGAACCTAAATCTTTTGGCTCCATATCAGGTTTGAGTTCATTTAGAGCAACGTCTGAAAATAACTGATTAATGTCTCCCCAACGGCGATAAATTGTTGAAGGTGTTACTCCTGCCTCATGAGCGATCATGGGTATGGTGATTTGGCTTTGCTCCAATGTTTTTTGAAGCTCTTTGACTGCTTGGTGTACCGCAGTTTGAATTCTTTCACTACGGCCGCCCGGTCGTAACCCAGTAACAACTTTTGCCATTAATCAGCTCTACTTCAATAAAAATAATTAAAATATTATTTGCATATACAAAATACACTAAAGCTAAGGATTTGCTTTAGTGTAAAAATAATGTATAAAAGCTAAATATTCGCTTTTATGTTATTCATCTTATATGAACAATTCAAGTTCGAAACGGTCTAGATCTGTTTTTCAGTTAGATTCAAGAGTTGCGTTGACCTTAAACACGATCACGCTCATGACATTTATGGCCGCGTCCAGCTCACCGACTCCTCTATATCGCTTGTATCAGCAAGCATGGCAATTTTCGCCTGTTACATTAACCTTAATTTTTGCGACCTACGCGTTTACCTTACTTGCTTCTTTACTCATTATTGGCTCTTTATCTGATTATATTGGACGTCGACCTGTCATTCTTTCAGCGATTTTTCTGCAAATTGTTTCAATGAGCTTTTTCCTTTTTGCCTCAGATGTTTCTATGCTATTTATTGCTCGTGGGCTGCAAGGCATCGCGACCGGACTTGCTGTTTCTGCCATAGGAGCCGCAATTTTAGATTTCAGCAAACATCAGGGCTCCTTGATTAATAGTATTGCTCCAATGGTCGGTATGGCAGCTGGCATCTTTATTACATGTACTATTTTGCAATTTTCATCACAACCCTTGCAGCTCGTTTTTGAGCTTTTATGTGTTCTCTTTGCATTTCAACTCATTTTAAGTTTCTTTAATCCTGAAACTGCACAAAAAAGATCGGGTGCACTTGCTTCTTTAAAACCCAACATGGCTATTCCTCATCAAGCAAGAAGTGCTTTATTAAGCATTAGTCCTATTAACATTGCACTTTGGATGGTCAGTGGTTTTTTCTTATCACTTATGCCCTCTTTACTTGCAAAGATTTTTCAAACCTCTTCTGCATGGTTAAACGGGATTATGTTTATGGCGCTTGCTCTTTCAGGTGCAGCAGGTATTTTAACGCTAAGAAAATCTACAAATTTTCGTATTTTGCTCACGGGTACCTTATCCATCATTATTGGAGCAACCGTTTTATTTTTAGCGATTAATTTTACAAGCGCAGTGGTTTTATTTTTAGGCTCTATTATTACTGGAGTAGGTTTTGGTACCGCTTTTATGGGAGCAATTCGCACAGTCATGCCGCTTGCGTTACCAGAAGAACGCGCAGGCCTTATGGCTGCATTTTTTGTTGAAAGCTATTTGGCTTTTAGTATTCCGGCAATTCTTGCAGGTTATTTTGTGGGTAAAATTGGACTTATGAACAGTGCTAATATTTATATGAGTTTAATTATTGGCCTTGCTCTGATTGCCCTTGTAATGATTCTTAAAAATATTAAAAGCAAATAATGATTTGTTAAAAAGTCAGCCTCAAATGAAGCTGACTTAAACAATTAAAAACAAATAATACTTAAATAAATAATTTAGCTTCTGATTGCTACATTCATATCTATTCAAATTCGTTAGACTATTTTTAATATCAAGATTCAATCGCAAGATGAATTTAGATGAAAAATAAGTAACAGGCTCAAAAGTACGTTTGAGTTATCATTATAAAATATAAGGAAATTTATTATGAATAATTTCATTTTGACAACTTTTGACTGGGTTCCAGAATTACCACGAGGTTTTGTAAGAGATATAAGGATAAGATGGGCATTAGAAGAGGCAAAAATGCCCTATAAAATAAATAGCGTATCTTTTTATGAGCGAGGAGCTGATCATTTTGCTCACCAACCTTTTGGGCAAGTTCCTTGGTTAACAGATGGTGATATTTCAATTTTTGAAAGTGGCGCTATCTTATTTTATTTGGGTGAACGTAGTCGTGTACTTTTACCTACAGATCCAAAACAGCGTAATGAAGTTATAGAATGGTTATTTGCAGCACTTAATTCAGTAGAAATGGCGAGTCTTCCTTGGGCTTTATTAAGATTTTCTAATGCTCAGACAGATACTCCCGCACACAAACAATTTGATGCCTTTCTTCAGTCTCGCCTTCAACATATGGAGTCGTTTCTTGCAGAGCGTGAATGGTTAGCTCAGTCGTTTTCTATTGCCGATATTGTTATGGCTGACGTATTACGTTTGGTGAATAAATTTGATGGGTTGACAGAATTTCCCCATTGTCTCGCATATGTTCAGAGAGCGACTATACGCCCTTCTTTTCAAAAAGCGTATGCTGACCAAATGGCTCATTTTGCAGCGGCAGATGCCAAGAAGAATGCTTAAACATATCATTTAAGCATTCTACATTTATTAAGCTAAAACTTAAGATTTACTGATCACGCCAAGGTTTTAAAAACCGCTTTACATACTTTTTAAAAGGCCAAGTAAATTGTTTCACAAAACTATTTGGAATTTTATAGCCAACTGTTCCATATACACTTGCTAAGTGGCTTGGCATATAGACAGTTTTAAAAATAACATCATAGAGTGGGATAAAAGCAGCGTAATTTTTATCAATAGCTGGTTTTTCTGAAGAATGATGCCAATGGTGGAATTCTGGTGTTGCAATAATCCAGCGTAAATATGGAAAGCGAAAACGTACATTGGAATGAATAAAAATAGCGTGAAATGAAATAAAAACTAAATAAGCAAAAACAGCCGAAGTATGAAAACCCAACAGGAAAATCGGTAAAGTCGCAATAAAGCGAGTCATTAATACTTCAATTACATGTAAACGAGAAGATGCTAACCAATCCATATATTCAGTCGAATGATGAATCGCATGAAAGCGCCATAAGAAATTAACCTCATGCATAGCGCGGTGCAACCAATACACCGTAAAATCCACCACAATCAGTAACTCAATAAATTGAAGCCAAATTGGTTGAGCTTGTACATAAGGCACAATCGGGTTATCAGGCAGGTGCGTAATCCAATATTGAATTGGCATAACCGTTAAAAAGCTGAATAGTTGAATCCCAACATGGCTAACCATGAAATATTTCATATCGGTCACCCAACCGACTCTTAATATTTTTTGTTCAGGATTTTTAGCAAAAAAACCTTCAAGCGGAATAAAGACAAAAGCTAAAATGAATAGGGTCAGTACAAAATAATCGATACCTGCATAAAACGGTACACTTGGTAAAACTGGTGCTTCAATTACGCCGCAACCCAAAACTGCTGCCACAAGTGAAAAACATAGCCCGTAGAACCCATATCGGTTTTGACGAACAATCGCGCTAAATGCACCAAAACCAGCACTAATCACAATGCCAGTGATCAAACCATAATAGAAAAGATTATAGTGCTTTGCGTAAAGAGGACGAAGTTCTGGTGTCGTTAATACACTGGGAAATAAAAAACATAAAGCACCAAATAAGCAAAGTAAGCTGAGTGACATTGAAATAAAGGCGCTGATTTTCCCTAAACCTGCGTTAAGTTCTAAATTTTCAAATTTTGCCCTTAATTGATCAGTCATAATTCGTATCAACAGTTCTTATTGTGTATGTAGCGAATGCTATCAAAATTTAATAATAAATTGGAAAGAACTTTAACTTCTCAGATCAAGCCCTTAATCTGAAAATGAAATTTTAAATAGCTATAAATAGTTCTTATAAAACTTCAAATATTTGACCGACAGATTGAATCAGCCATTTTCTGGCAATAATATCATCACTACGATTAAACCAGTTCAAGCTCACTTTAAAAGAATCCATAGCGAAAGGTAATTCAAACATTTGGACATTACCATGAGCGAGATAATGTCGAGCTGCTCGTGACGGTAATGTCACCAACATATCTGAACTCTGTAAAACGCCTTGCAAAACACTAAAATGCGGGACTTCTAAACGAATATGTCGCTTCAAATCCATTGTTTTTAAATATTGCTCAACTTGGATATGCCCTGTCGATGATTTAATGGCAACATGATCTTCTTGCAAATATTGCTCTAAAGTCAGTTGCTGTTGTAGCCTCGGATGGTCAGCTCTGGCAATACATACATATCTTTCTTCAAATAGAGTACGTGTTTCTATTTTCGGCATTATTGTCTGCGTACTATTAAAGACAGCCAGATCTAAAAAACCATCAATGAGCCACTGCTCAACCTTATCTGATCGAATCTCTTCAATTTCAATTTGAATATGTGGGGCTGCTTTTTGCAAAAAAGCCATAAGACTAGGCAATAGACAAATTTCACCTGCATCGGACAGTCCAATTCGGAAAGTTTTATTTGAGTTTTCAGGATGAAATTCCTGTGCTTGAGCAATCGCCGATTCAATATTAAAAATCGCTTGATGGAAAATTGGATAGAGTTCATGTGCAACTTTTGTTGGCTCCACTCCTCCTCGACTTCTGGTAAATAACTCATCATTCAACTGACGGCGTAATCGGTTCAAATTATAAGTCACCGAAGGCTGACTCAAATTTAATTTATCAGCAGCTTTACTAATATGACGAGATTCATAAATACAGACAAAAACTTTAATCAAACCTAAATCCATGGTTCTGATCCTTTAAATACTCTAAACAAAGACTTTAGCTTCTTTGTTTAGAGTTTAGTTTGTTTTATCGGGATAAAAAATGCTTAACACTTATGGGGATATGCTTGAATTTAGCATTACACGCTTGGTTCGATTACAAATACTTATGGCAATAACACTTAAGGTTGCCAGCACACACGGAATGGCTAGAGCAATAAAATTATATTCAATTGGTAAATGCAAACTTAAAAGCCAACCACACAAAATCGGTCCCAGAATAGCGCCAATACGCCCCACGCCTAAGGCCATACCAATGCCTGTACTACGAATTGGGGAAGGATAAAACTGAGCCATATAAGCCAGTAATAAAATTTGCCCTCCAATAGAAGCTGCACCTGCAACAGCAATGCAGAGATATAAAATAACCATAGGTAACGCATAGCTTAATAAGTAAAGTGAAATTGCACCCGCTAAGAATAGTGAACAAATGACTTTACCTAAATGAAAACGATCAGCAAAGAAACCACCACCAATTGCACCCAGCATTCCCCCTAAATTTAATGCCAGTAAAAATACCAAACTGGTTGATAGATCGTAGCCTGCTTCTACCATTAACTTTGGTATCCAATTACCTAGGGCATACACCATAAGTAAAGCCATAAAGACACTGAGCCAAAAAAAGATGGTAACTAGGGCACGATTTTCAGTAAACAAGGCAACCAAAGGACGAGCAGCAACTTGTTGGTTTTCCTGGTGTAAAACAATATTGGTCTGAACACTTATATTTTGTTCTGGGGCCAATTGTTGAAGTAAATGTCGTACCTCATCCCATTTCTTCTGGCGAATTAGATAATCAATCGATTCGGGTAAATATTTCCAAATAATCGGTAATAGAACCAACGGAATACCTGCCAAAATAAACATGATTTGCCAACCAAAACTAGGCACCAACCACATGCCTAAAAGTGCCGAGCCCATACCCCCAATGGCGTAGCCACTAAACATCAGTGAAACTAATGTAGATCTTAACTTTTTGGGGGCATATTCTGTCATTAGGGCAATAACGTTGGGCATTACGCCGCCTAAACCTAAACCCGCAATGAAACGGTATATTGCAAACGCTTTTGGACTATCGGCAAGACCGCATAACACAGTAAAACCGCTGAAAATCATGATGCATAACATAATAAGGCGTTTACGGCTAAAGCCATAAGATTCTAATTTGTCCGCTAAACTTCCAAACAGCATTGCACCAAACATCATGCCAAATAGTGCAACACTACCTAAAAGCCCAGCAGTCATACTATCTAACTGCCAGTGCTGCATGAGCTTAGGTAATGCAACACCGTAAATGACCAGATCATACCCATCAAAAATAATAATAAGTGCACTCAGCAAAATCACTCGCCAATGCAATGGCGTTAATTTTGCTTCATCAATCAATTGATTTGCATTTAGTTTTTCCATAATTGCTTTCCTTAGCAAATTGTTTATAAAGCATCACATGATTTAAATAGTCGCCATTCCTAGCTGTTTTAATTGTTGCTGTGCATCCGTAACATCTTGCTCTAAATCGTGTTGCCACAACCAGTCAAAACGATGTTCAAGGTGCTCGCCAATTTCTGCAAACGTTGGGTACTGAGTTGAATAACACTCATAAATTTCGCCAGACTCACGAGAGGTTTGCTGAACACGACAAGCACGTTTTAAACGGAGCTTTTCATATATTGAAGACACATCGGTTAACTGATCTGCTTGTAAGTTTTTTGTCGACAATAAGGCCACAAGGATTAATGCATCTTCAAGACCTTGGCCTGCTCCTGCACCTTGGTGAGGTAACATGGCATGTGCAGCATCGCCCATGAGAATCACGTGACCCGAGGCACTTTGATAAGTCGAAAGCTCCTCAATTTCATGTAAGGCCCAAATGGTGGGTTGCTCAATTAAACCCAGTAATGTTTGGCAACTTTCGCTCCAGTCTGAAAAATCAGAAAGCATTTGAGCTTTATCGACAGGACGTGTCCACGGCGTATCTGTTGGTAGTATCATATCTTCACGATTTGAGCAAAAGGCAACAATATTGATTTGCTCACCCTTACGAATTGGGAACGTCAAAATATGCTTATCTTTACCCAATAACATTTGTGGAATATCAGCTAGGTCTGTATCACCTTGCATTTGCTGCAAAGCTTCTTTAAATGAAGCATGTGAAATGATGCCACGATATGCCCAAGTTCCTGAAAAGCGTGGATGAACAGGTGGTAAATGATGAGTAGCTAAAACATATTGGCGAGCAACAGAGCGAATACCATCAGCCCCAATCAAATAATCACATTCGTGCCGACTGCCATCATTGAAATGTAAAATGACTTGATCTTCTTGTTCTTCAATAGACTCAAGTCGTTTAGAAAAGTGGACATTTTGCGTAGGCATGTGAGGAATAATTGCATCTAGAAAGTCTGCACGATGAACAGAAGACTGTCCTACACCTGTCGCTACCGATGCAGATAAATATTCATCGGTATAACCATTACGCCATTGAAACCAAACATCTTGAAATGGTGCAGATACCTTATCTGCAATTGCGTGATATTCGTTGGCTAAACCTAGCAGTTCAATCGCTTTGACTGCATTAGCACCAAAAGAAATCCCTGCCCCAATTTCAGAAAACTGAGGTGCGGATTCAAACATTTGGACATCTAAATGAGCGTGTTTACTTAAATTACTTGCTAATGCCAGACCAGCAATACCGCCACCAACCACGGCAATTCGAATATGTGTATTCATGTGTTTTATCCTTAAACATCATTGTTGTTTTCACATATTCATTTTTGAGAAGTTGGCTTATAAAGTCCAATTAGTATTTTTTTCGTTCAATTATTTAAAAATTAAATAATAGCCAGTTGGACGAGCCTCTATAAAGCTTAAAGGCCGCCCATGCTAATAAATGATCGTTAATACACTTTATGGTGTGCCTGGCGGGGTTCCAGTAGCATATTTCATTGGAGCTTCATAAGTCGTCTCAGCAACTGGTGAAACGCGCCAAATGGTATTGCCAACATCATCTGCAACTAACACGGCGCCCGAGAAATCAATTGCCACACCTACAGGGCGCCCATAAGCTTTGCCTTTATCACTTAAAAACCCTGTTAAAACATCTTGTGGAGGACCAGATGGTTGACCACTTCTAAATGGTACATAAACTACTTTATAACCACTGTGCGGTTTACGGTTCCATGAACCATGCTGACCAATGAATGCACCTCCTCTAAATTGCGGCATGAGTTCAGCTGCATAGAATGCAAGACCTAAAGAGGCTGTGTGATTACCTAGCGCATAGTCAGGTTTAATTGCACGTGCGACCAGTTCAGGATTTTGTGGTTTTACTCGTACATCTACATGTTGACCATAGTAACTATAAGGCCAGCCATAAAAAGCACCGTCTTGAACCGAAGTCATATAGTCAGGTACTAAATCACTGCCAATTTCATCGCGCTCATTAACAACCGTCCAAAGTTTGCCGCTTTGAGGTTGCCAAGCCATACCATTCGGATTACGTAGTCCCGTTGCAAATGGACGTGACTGACCACTTGCAATATCAAACTCCATAATTTGTGCGCGACCTTTTTCTTTATCCATACCATTTTCAGCAACATTACTGTTAGAACCAACAGTAATGTACAGCTTACTCCCTGCTGGGTTAGCGATCACATTTTTGGTCCAGTGGTGATTTAAAGGACCGCCCGGTAAGTCCAATACTTTGGTTCCACTTGCTGTAATTTGAGTTTCGCCCTCTTGATAAGGAAAACGCACAAGTGCATCCGTATTGGCGATATATAAATTATTACCTACTAGTGCCATACCAAATGGTGAGTTCAAATCTTTGAGAAATACCGTTTTCTGATCGGCCACGCCGTCTCCATTAGTGTCACGAAGCAAACTAATACGGTTGGCACTCGGATGAGATGATCCTGCACGTCTCATCACGAAAGTCATAATTTTACCCTTAATCCCTTTGCCGTCTTCTGGTTTAGGCGGGGCATCTGTTTCAGCAACCAATACATCACCATTTGGTAATACATAAAGCCAGCGTGGGTGTTCAAGTCCTTTGGCAAATGCTTTGACCTTTAAACCTTCCGCTGGTTTTGGCATTACCCCACTCGGCCAGCCTTCTGCTGGAGCTATATTAACGGTTGGTAATAGGCTTGATTTAGGCTCAGGAAGTTTTGGATCTGGCCCATAACTGTCGGTAATTGGATATTGAGAGGATGAAGCGCATCCAGCTAATGTAATTAAAACCGTAGTGCCAAAAATCGGCAGTAAAAAACGTGTCGTCATGGGTTATCTCCATTTATTTTTTGTCATCATGGAAATAGCGTAATTTATGTTTGCAATTAAACAAGCAACTTTAATGGAGTCTTTTGTTTATGGCTTGAAAAAAACGTTCTTTATCTTTTGGCGAAATCATCACTGAAGTAATTTTTCCATTTTTCATATAATAAATTTTGAGTCGATCTAATGAGAGCGCTGGAGATGAAAGTGGATTATGAGTAGGTTCTATTTGAGTAATATCATTAATATTAATTTTCCATCGGAATACCAAGCTCTTAATAATTAATGTGTCATTTTCTACTACGTAATAAGTGTTAAAAATTGGAAGCCAAATGACAAAAATAATTAAACTATAAATGAAAAGATGCGGAAAATTTGAAGCTAAAGAATAATGATGATTTGCTTCATAAAATTTCATAATGATATTGGCCGTGATAACAATAAATATTAATAAAATCCACCAATCAATTTTTGATCTAAATTTCAAAAGTTATCCTCCATTCTAAAATTTCATTTATAACGGGTCTTTCTATAATTTTTTTAAGAAAATAATTGAACTAAAAATTAGCTTTAAATGTTAAAGATATAAAATCTCGATCATCTATAGTACTAAACTCATTAGAACCAAAAAAGTTATTATAGGCAATCTCAGTTGTATACTTTTGCTGATAAGTCATAGATAACGCTGCACTTACACTCATTTGCCCTTCTTGAAAGTTTTGACTAAAACCATAAACGTCATGTCGAAAACTAAGACTTGGAGTAATAACTGTAGAAGGTAAAATATCTTGATAGCTTAATGCGCCACGTAATCGGTAACCAAATGACCATTCATTAAAAAATCCCTTTTTATTACAAAAACGTTCATTTAAGTTGTCAATTTCTGTATTTGTAAGATGAGCTGTACCATACGGCGTACATTTAAATGCTCCTGTCTCTGGATTATAAGCACCTGTTGAAAGCTCACTACGACCAAATGCTCCTGTCCGGCCAATCCGATGATTAGCAATATCTGCAATATGATTTAAGGCAAACTCTGTAGACCATGTCAGTGAATTTGCGCCCAAAATATTAAATATGCTGTCAGTTGCTCCGACCGAAAATTGTGTTACAGGTAAGCGTACATAACCTTGAATATATTGACCTAATTGAACAGTTTCCCCCGGCGGCGCAAATGGTGTGCCTTCTGATAACACTTGAGCATAGACAATATCTGTACCGTTTAATTGCAAAGGTTGATTGGGCTTGTGTGTTAATTCACTGAAAACTGTTGTTGTGCCAACTTTACCAGTCAGACTTAATCCAAACATTTTGATATTTTCAGGATAAATAGAAAAATAACTTGCGGTATTAAAGTGCTCTGGCCCTGTTGCTGTTACTGCCGTTCCATCAAAGTTTGCATTACGGCTATGATAATTCGCATAGTAAATACCTAACTCAGCATTATTTAAACTTGGTAATGTCTGTTTTAAAGCAATACCATATTGGCCATTGTCCTTTGCTTTTCTGCTCTCTGCACGTGGAATATAACTACCTAAACGCACTGCCGTATCAGATAACTTATCACCCCCTCCAGCAATCAGAACTGGACCCGCATTTTCGGGAACAAAGTCTGAAATCTCAAAGAAAGTCCCGCTGCCATCAACAACTGAAGGCCTAAATTTAAATTGATAGAATCCTTCTATTTTCAGATTTTTATTAATGCTTGTATCGAATGAAAACATTTCAGTTGGAATGATTCTTTCTTTTGCATCACCAGCCGGTCGGTTGATTGCAGCAAAATCAAATGCACTCACCGAGTTTAAACCGTTTTGGAAAAACTGAGATTTCCCCCAATTTAAAGTCTGTTTGCCTAATTTTAAATTTATGGTTCGTCCATCGTTAAGTTCAAAATCTTTCCATATATAGGCATTCCATAAATCAATTTCTTTGAACTTTGCGAGCCTTGGCCACGCTGAATCATTAAAGGGTTTAAAGTCTCCTTCTCCTGTCTCATAGGCATGGTCATACCAATATTTAGTGCTAATGACCGCACCCTGCTGTTTTCCATTTAGCTTAACTTCGGTTATGCCTCTGATAATCTGTGAGATAGTGTCATATTTACTAAAATTCATGCGCCCATCATCACCATTCACATCAATGCTTGAGCCTTGTTTACCAATTTTGTTTGCATCAGGCCGATAAAGTAATGAAACGGATGGATCTTGTGTACTCCAACTGGCACCTAAGCTTAATGTCGTTTTTGTATCGAACTTCCAGTCTTTATCAACATCAAAACTAGCTGCATTCGCTTTAGACATGAATAAAATCAGACTTAATGAAACACCTATTTTTTGAATATATAAAATATGTTGGTTTGTTTGATTTAAATATACGTAATGCCTCATCATATTATCTCCCTATAAATATGATTGTTCTTATTTATTGCTTATTACTCAAAGCCATCCATTGGCTTTTAAATGGTTTATATAAGCAGATGTTTTTTCGTACTACGCAGGTTGTCCCACCTGATCTAACTGTTGAATAAATTGCTCAGCTAAGGGCCAATACCCAAAGCCAGATGCAGGGTTTAAATGTCCCACCGCACCTAAATTTACGAGTTGACTACCCCATTTTTCTGCCATATCACTTACAGCTTCATAGCGAGCTAAATGGTCATTGGTGCTTGCAACCAAAATGCTAGGGAAAGGTAACTTTTGCTGAGGTAAAGGGCTCCATCCTTCTTGATGAAGTACGGCTGGGCTCGGATAATTTTCAGGCCAACTTTCGTTTAAGTCAGGTGGAGCAACAAGTAGAGCACCTTGAATTAGTCGTTGATGTTTGGCAGCCCAGTGTATAGTCATCAGCACACCCGCGCTGTGTGCAACCAAAATGACAGGTCCGTTTATTTTTTCGAGTTGTGCTTGTATGGCAGCAACTCTATTTTCACAATTGAGTTTATTGGTTTGTACAGGCGGTACAGAGCGAACCTTCGCTAGCCTTGTCTCTAAAATCGTTTGCCAATGCTCGGGAACGTGGTCGCGTAATCCCGGAATAATTAAAATTGTTGCGTTGGTTTGTATTTTTTCCATTTTGACGCCTGTGAACTTTGCCATCTAGGATGCATAAGGATTTTTATAAAACTCCATTCACAATAAAGGCTCATTTCAGTTAATGGTGTACATAAGGCGTCACGGACTTTTCATTTGACGACACATCTTTTTAAAATTTCGTAAATTCATTAAATAATTTTTGTAATTACAATTAAGTTAAAACAAGAAGTTTCAAATTAAGCGTACTTAACAGTTAAGCTCTTAAATAAAAGCTTTTGTAATGTGTATATTTTGGTTATAAGTAAAGATGAGCCGTAAGGAATATGGCTGATTAAGAACAAGGAGATAATAAAATGGTACCTCTTGCGCATACGGCCTCTTTAAAAAATTATTTGGCAGTTGCTCAACAATTCGATATTAACCCCTACCATTTGTTATCACGTGTTGGTCTTAGCCAAACTCAATTGAATGATCTCAAACAACGTATTCCTGTAGATAAAGCCATTACCTTGCTTGAAGACTCAGCCCAAATGAGTAGTTGCGATGTTTTCGGTTTACATATGGCAGAGCAACGCGAAATCGCGGATTTTGGTGAACTGAGCCTATTATTAAGTTACCAATATACTTTGAGAGAAGCACTACAAACGATTGTTCGTTATAGGAATTTACTCAATAACTCACTTGAAATATATATAGAAGAAATTGACGATACAGTAGTTATTCGAGAAGAAGTTGTGACAACAACTTGCGGGTATAGTCGCCAAGCAACCGAACTTGCTTTAGGGATCACTCATCGTTTTTGTGCAGCACTCATGATGCAAAAATGGCGACCATTAAGTGTTCACTTCACCCATAATCCACCAAGTGATTTAACCCTCCATCGGCGGATTTTTGGCTGTGCCTTAGAATTTGGCAGTGACTTTAATGGCATTGTTTGTACCGCAGCCGAACTTGATACAACTAATCCTCAAGCAAATCTGGCTATGGCCAACCATGCACAACGTTATTTAGATATTTTACAGAATAGTAATGAATCGACCATGATTTTTGATATTCGTAAAAGTATTTATCTTCTTTTACCAATGGGCCGCGCTACGATTGATCAAGTCGCTCAAACACATGGTATTCATGTCCGGACCTTACAGCGTCGATTAGAAGAGGCGCAGACGAGTTTTAGTGATTTAATCAATGAAGTACGTAAAGATCTAGTATTTCGCTATTTAAAAAATCTAAATTATTCACTCGCTCAAGTGTCTGATATTTTAGGTTACTCAATGCCGAGTTCTTTTACTCGTTGGTTCATTAGTCAATTTGGGATGTCACCGAATATGTGGCGTAGTCATAACAAATCGCTACTGAATTAAGCACGTGTGTATTTAGAGTAAAGAAGATGAATTGATTCAAACGCAGCTTTAAATAAAAGAAGAAGTTTTGTGAATAACCCAAAACCTCCTCTAAAGATTTAAAATTAAGTTAAAACCAAAAGTGCATTAATGCTAAGACTAATACCACTAAAAATATGCTTTCACCGACCATGAGAAGAATTGGTTTAATCCCAACAGAAGCTAATTCTTTTAATTGAGTTTTCATTCCTAAAGCACTAATTGCGATGACTAAAAACCAGCGTGATAAATCGTTTATGCCATTTTGAACCATCGCTGGCACCCATCCTGTACTGTTAATACAAGCGAGTATTAAAAAGCCAACTGCAAACCAAGGTAGTAATGGTGGACGCTCCCCCATTGTATCTGCACCTTGCATGCGGGTAATCATGGCTGCACAAACAATCACTGGAAGTAACATTGCTACACGCATGAGCTTAACCACAGTCGCAGTATCACCTGTTTCGGTAGACATGCTATAACCAGCTCCCACCACTTGTGCTACATCATGAATGGTAGCTCCAAGAAAGACACCCGCAGCTTGTGGCGATAGCTCTAACCACTTCGCAATCATTGGATAGACAATCATAGCTAATGTTGAAAGTGCAGAGACCCCAATGACTGTAAACAAGGTCGCTTTTTCTTTTTGTGGATGATTAGGAAAGGCAGCTGACAATGCTAGCGCAGCTGAAGCACCACAAATTGCGGTTGATCCACCAGTCAACATACCAAATAACCTTTGGAAACCTAAAATTTTAGCTGCAATCACTGAAACGGCGATTGTTACAATAACCAGAGTTATGACTAAGGCTACAGGCTGCCACCCTAGTGCAGTGATTTGTCCTAAAGTTATACGCATGCCTAGTAAGGCAATACCCATTCGGAGCACAGTACGTGCGGTGAATTCGATACCTACCTTACATTTACTTTCGGCTGCTAAAAAATTTAGACTCATACCTAGCAGTAAGGCAAATAACATGACTGGGGCACCATAGTGCTCAGATAAAAAACAGGCAGCAGCAGCAACGACCGAACTGACCACAAAGCCTGGTGCTAATTCTCTTGTACGCTGGGTAAAATTTTTCAAAACTAAACTAGCCATGATTTTCCCCAGAACCCATCACAATAAATATCTTTTCATTAACAATTTCTACGGGATAGGTTGCAACTTTGAGCTGAGAAGAATTAACTAAACAGCCATTTGTTAAATCAAAGCGTAGACCATGGGCACAGCACTGAATCACCCGTCCTTCCAAACGTCCACTAAATAGTGATGCGCCCTGATGAGGACAACTGTCATCGATTGCATAAAATTGAGTCGCAATATTAAATAGCGCAAGAGTTTTATCTCCGACTTTTAAAAAAGCCCGTTCGCCTGAATTCGGTATTTTGTCTAGGGGCACTTCAAATCGAGTAGTCACATTAATTCTCCCTGAACAACAAGTGCCTCATGCATCGCTTGATAAAGTGTATCTGCTGATTGCGCTCCAACTAATGCAGAAGCCCGATCAAAAATAAAGTAAGGCACACCATTACCGCCTGTACTTGCAGAGATAAAATCTTGATGATCTTGAATAAGTAAATTTTTGATTAGCTCAGGTGAGAAGCCACAACGTTTCGCGATTTTGTATAAAGTGGTGGTATTTCCAATGTCTAAGCCATCATAAAAATATGCGGCAAAGAGTTGTTCTAACAGCATATTGCACTGCTCAGGAGTGCCTATCTTTAAAGCTTTATCAAATAAGCGATGAGCCTTAGCTGTATTTGGCATACGTTTAATTTGTTCAAAATCGATCTTGAGTCCAACTTTATTTGCGGCTTTATTGACTTGTTCCTGTCTCATGCGAACTGCTGTCAAGCTACCTAATCTTTTCAAATAAAACGTTTGAAAAGGTACACCTTCAACTGCCAAGTCCGGTATGAGCTGAACACCTCGCCAATGCACGACAACTTTGACGCTAGGGTGAAGCTGATAAAATCTATTTATAGCGATCAGTAACTGACGTTTTCCGATCAAACACCAAGGACAAATAAAATCAAAAAATACATCAATGTGTAATTGCCGAATCATCATTTGTTATTCATCCCGCATTTTTGTATTTGGTTACTTGAGTGATTTTTAAACTCAGTCATTCCTTGCTGCTCAAAGCGTGCAATATCTTTGTGGTAATGGCGTTTGGCATAAAAAAATACGGCTGCGGCTGCAATACTGACCAATGGCATCAGTTGAAATGCGCTATGTAATCCAATCACATCAGATATTTTGCCAACGACCAGAGGACCAAGAGCTAAGCCAAGAAAATTATTAGCCAAGGTGAGCGTTGCAAAAGCAGAACCATGAACTGAGTTATGTGTGAGATTGGCCACCATGGCACTAGATGGGCCATTGGTTCCTAGGGCAATAAACATTCCAAGGCAAATGAGAAGTAATTGACTACGTCCCGTAGGCACAGCAAAAGCAATTAATAAAAGTACACAACTGACCAAGCAGTATGTAATAGCTAAACTGACCTTACGATCAGGACAATTACGGCCCAAATAATCACATAACATGCCGCATAGAATTGTGCCTACTGCACTACACAGTACAATGACCGCTGCCATTACGCCTGCTGTGTCGGTACTCATGCCGTAATAGCGATTGAGATAACTCGGCATCCAGACAATGACTGTGCCGCCAACAAATAATTGCAAGCCACTACCAATGTAAGTGGCAATAACTGAACGACTTGAATATAAAGTTTTTAAAGGGCTTTGAATGTGCAGGGTTTTGCTACGATTTTTATTTTGATGTGAAGAAGCTATTCTTTTTTCTTTGACTAGAACTGGATATAGAAAAGCTAAAATGAGGCCAAATAAAGCAATGGCGCCAAAAGCCCAACGCCAGCCAAAGTGCTGTGCCAGAACACCACCTAGAGCCATACCCAAAAATGAACCGAATACACCGCCAGCCATAAAAGCACTTGCGAGTGTTGCACGCATTTCTCTAGGGAAAACAGCAACAACCACTGCAATACCAACACTGCCATAAGCTGCCTCACCCACACCAACCATAAAACGAGCAATAAACATTTGCTCATAGTTTTCAGCCAGTGCACACCCTAAAGTCGCCAAACTCCATAATGCCGCCATAATGGCCAAGCTTTTAACTCGTCCAAAACGGTCTGCTAATAAAGATAACGGCAGAGTCAATAAACCTACCATTAAGGCGACAATGCCACTGAGCAAACCTAGTTGACTATCACTCAGTAACCATTCAGTTTTAAGCAATGGAAAGACAGCGTTTAATACTTGCCGTGACATGTAATCGGAAATGAGCAAGCCAAATGTCAAAGCAAAAACAAGCCATGCATAACGACGAGGTATACTGATTGACGTATCAACATCGCTCATCTGATCTGAATACTGATGCGCATTCATAAGACCTCCTTGTATTTTTTATAATTTCTATTTAGCTAGTGCAGCATTGCGTCTTTAAAATCAATGCAAATAAGCTGCACTACAATTGAGGTCTAAATTCCATTAGACCTTGTCACATTAGTTACGCTGAGGAACGCCTTTTTGCCCTACTTTACGGTTGGGTGCCATACCATTTGCGATTAGGGTTTCTTCGATACTGTTGTATTGCACCCCAATACGATAAATTTCACGAGCTTCCTTTCCTGAGGCAATTTCACGACCTAATTCATGGGCAATTCGAACAGTTTGCTTAATTTGCTCTACAGATGAAAAACGGCGTCCGTGATGATCAATGATCGTGTCTTCATTTCCAACACGAGCATGTAAACCCATTGCCATCGACATGGTGTTAAAAGGCAATACATTTTTGAGCAAAGATTCGGATGTCAAAGTACATCCATCAGGTACGCGATGAATAAAATTAAAGAAATTAAATGGGTTTGGACCATCAAAACCACCACCAATTCCAATCCAAGTTAAGTTTAACGGCCCCATATACAACCCTTTACGCACCATACGTTCTAGAGTTTCAAGTCCGTGCATTCCTGTTAATTGAAAGTGCGGTTGAATATTGTTTTTACATAAGCGCTTAATATGTTCGGCCACCCATGCAGGCCCTGCTGGCACGGTCATCTCCGCATATGCCGCCTGAGTCGCCGGATGTGCCAATGAAGTCCCTTCTAAATATTCAGGATAGAGCAATTCCATAATATTCATTTGTGTGGTGTTAATTGCCACCGTGACCTGATCGGGCTTTGGTGTAAGTTCAGCCAACATATGTCGGGTGTCGTCACTTAGCCATAGAGCTGCCTCACCTTCACTCTCTGGTGCAAATGAAATCGAACCGCCTACCTGAATAATCATGTCAGGCACAGCTTCACGAACACCTGCGATGAGTTCATTAAATTTTGAGAGGCGTTTAGAGCCTTTGCCATCAAGTTCACGGACATGTAAATGCAGCACCGTAGCACCCGCTTCATAACACTCAACCGCTTTTTGTATTTGCTCATCCATGGTCACAGGAATATCTTCGGGAAAGTCTTCAGGCATCCATTCCGGTCCATACGGCGCAACCGTGATTACCACTTTTTCCATATTTTCTGGGTGCAAAGAATCGTCAAAGAATTGCATGTGCATCTCCTTATATTTTATGAATTTTCAATCAGATAGAATTTTTTAATCTGTAGATTTAATAGGTTGCGTCACCAATAATGCCGGCCCGTTCCATTTTTCGATGACATGGCGGATAGTCCATCACGGCATAGTGTTGTGTACTGCGGTTATCCCAGATTGCAATACTGTTAGGCTTCCAACGCCAGCGCACTTGAAACTCTGGAATATAGGCTTGAGAGATTAAATAACGTAAAAGTTCGGCTGAGCCTGGATTGGCATCTTGTCCGAATCTGACCCGCTCTTTAGTGTGATAATTGCTGAAATGGGTGGTAAATGCGTTGACGTATAAAATTTTCTCGCCCGTTTCAGGATGAGTACGCACCACTGGGTGCTCGGCATCGGGAAACTTTGCTTTTAAGTCCAAACGCTTTTCAAGCGGCATGGCCGCACCAAAACTCGCTTCTATGCTGTGGTAAGCGCGTAAGTCTGCAATCTTATCCTTAATATCTTCAGGTAAAGATTCATAGGCCATGACCATATTGGTCCACATCGTATCGCCACCTACAGGCGGACATTCAACACAATGCAGAACACATCCCATGGGTGGAACTTTGCGCCAGCTCGCATCACTGTGCCAAGCATTTTCATAACGATCGATTGGACTTTCTGGGTGTTTATAAATCTGTACTAAACCCGGATGGTCAGGATGACTTCCGACCGCTGGATGATCTTCTAACTGTCCAAATTTTTCTGCAAATGCGACATGATCCTGACGGGTTAAATGCTGATCTCGCAAGAACAAAACACGATGTTTAAGCAGTTGAGTGCGAATTTCAGAAAATAAACCATCGTCGTAAATAGCATCAGCAAGTTTTACCCCACTTAACTCTGCACCTATATTGCAAGTTAGCTGTTCAATTTGCATAAGAAATCCCTTCAAATTACAAAAATTGATGAACCTATTGTTTTGCGTGCTTCTAAATCACGATGAGCTTGCACGGCATCCTTTAGCTCATAGCGCTGATTAATTTCAATTTTGATTCGTCCATGTCGAACGTGATCAAATAATTCATTTGCCAGTTCTTTTTTCTCGGCAGGATCTGCAATGTAATCGGCCAAAGCTGGACGAGTCACAAACAATGAACCTTTGACTGCAAGTAATACCGGATCAAAAGCAGGGATTGGACCCGAAGCCGTACCTACGCAGACCAGCAAACCACGGCGTTTTAGGGAGTCTAATGAGCTCATGAAAGTAGCTTGACCGACACTATCGAAAACGACATTTACACCAACGCCACCTGTTAACTCACGTACACGTTCGGCAACATTTTCATGGCTATAATTAATGACATGATCACAACCATAAGCTCTTGCTACGGCAGCTTTTTCTTCTGAAGATGTGGTACCGATAACGGTCAAGCCAAGTAATTTGGCCCACTGAGAAACGATCAGCCCAACACCACCAGCGGCTGCATGTAATAAAATTGAATCGCCTGCTTTAAAGTTATAAATACGGCGCATCAGATAAGCAGCGGTCAACCCTCGCATGGTCATGGCTGCCGCTGTTTCACAAGAAATTTCTTCGGGTAATTTAATTAAAGCATCTGCTGGAATTAGACGGTTGGTGCTATATGCACCTAACGTATTTAAAAACCCTGTATAGGTGACGCGATCACCTACTTTGAGGTGAGTTACTCCTTCACCTAATGCTTCGACGACACCCGAAGCCTCGACGCCCATGCCATTAGGCATTGGAATTTTATACGTTCCATTACGGAAATATGTATCGGCATAATTTAAACCGACTGCCACATGACGTAGGCGTACTTCCCCTGCTTTTGGGTCTCCTACTTCTACATCTTCATAGCGCATTACTTCTGGCGTTCCTGTTCCATAGAAACGTATAGCTTTCGTCAACGTCATGTCCTATCCCATATTTTGGTTTTTTATTAAGTGCCTATAAAAGCAATACCTAAAACTACAATAAGAAGGATATGTGCCACTTTACATTTGACGACACAGGCTTAACGATTAATGACAAAGGATATTTGAAATATTGCTAAAGAATACTCCCAGCAATTGCAGCAGACCTATGTAGATTGGCGCTATTAGAATTTTTATTTTCATTTAAGCTAAAATTCACCGCCTCTTTTGCATGAATGGCAGTCGTATCAAATAAAGGAACCGAAAACTCAACCTCACCAATCAACATACAAATTTCGGTACAACCTAAGATAATTCCTTCTGCTCCTTCAGCTATGAGTCTCTCTACAATAGCTATGTACTTTTGCTGTGAATCTGGGTTGATCACACCTAAACACAGTTCCTCATAAATGATGTTATGAACTATTTTTCGGTCGGCTTCATTTGGAATAACGACATCAATTCCATAATCCTGCAATCGAGCTTTATAAAAATCTTGCTCCATTGTAAAAGCTGTTCCTAACAGTGCAACTTTACAAATGTTTTGACTCAAAATTTCTTTTGCAGTTGCATCAGCGATGTGTAAGAAAGGAATCGTAATTGAATCTTCAATCTGTGCAGCAACTTTGTGCATTGTGTTAGTACACACCAAAATACAATCTGCCCCAGCTTTTTCTAAGTTTTGTGCTTGCTCAGCTAAATATGCGCCAGCTTCTTGCCATAAGCCTTTCGCTTGCAAGGCTGCGATTTCTTCAAAATCAACACTATTAATAATTACTTTAGCAGAGTGCAATTTTCCTAATTTACCGTGAACCATTTTATTAATTTGTTGATAATAAAGCGCTGTAGATTCCCAACTCATTCCGCCTAATAAACCAATTGTTTTCATTATTTAAACTTCCTATTTATTCAAATGTAATCTATATCTCTTATGAGTAAAGCGCAGCTAGAATAAAATTGCTTTCTTTTAATTTCTATCTTATAAACCACATAAAATATGTTCTTAAACTTTATAGTCGATTAAAAAATAACATGGATATTGATATATTTAATGATAATTACGAATACATGGGCGTTATTGATAAAAAATTAGCGCATCAATTGGGACTATGGCATAGGGTTTTTACTTGCCTTGTATACAACCCATCAACTCAATATGTTTATTTTCAGCTAAAAAATTCTGATAACTATACTTTCGACAGAAAAAGTTTTCTTGATATCTCTGTAGGCGGCCATTATGAGGCAGGTGAAACCATTGAAGATGGCATAAGAGAATGCCAAGAAGAATTAGGAATTGATGTGAGATTTAATCAATTAATTTCTATTGGAATTCGACAAACGGCTTGCCATATAGCAGAAAATTACATTGCAAATGAATTTCAACATATCTTTTTATTGCCTTTAAATATTGATTTATCCGAGCTCAAGCCGAAAGATAATGAGATAGTAGGATTTGTAGAAGCTCCAATAAATGATTGTATTGATTTACTTCAACAAAAAATAAATTCTATTCAAATAAAAAAGAGTATGAGAGTTAAAGAAAACTTATGGGAAATAAGTACCGATGTTATTACGTTAGAGAGTTTTCCTCCAAATTATCTAGCTCTTGATAAGATAATTGAAAGATTACTCATCGCAGCTATGAGACAGATTTCTGGTGAAAACATAAACTATATTTATTGGTGAAATAAGGCTGAATTAATAAAGGAAGTTGCCTCTTGCTTATACATTTCATAGGTCCGGGTGGAGCTGGAAAAACAAGTCTTGCTAAACAATTTGCTATAGATTTCGGTGCTATTTATTATGATTTAGATGAGCACTTTATGCTTAAAATAGGAGATATTTCTCAATTTATAGCTAAATATAGTTATAAAGAATATGCTATTAAAAACATTGAGTTATATAGAAATTTAATAACAACTCTAAACCCTGATCTTGTAAATATAATTGTATGTTCATCAGGATTTATGACTTACCCTAATGAACTTATGGATAGTTATGAGGAGATAAAGACTCAGATTGAAGAAAGTTCTTTGACCTTTTTACTTTTACCTTCTTTCGAGCTTGAAATTTGCGTGAAGGAAATTGTAAGAAGACAACTACAAAGAGAGTATTTAAATTGCTCTTCAGGGAATGAAGAAAAGAAAATTAGAAACAGATTTCCTTTATATATAAACTTAAAATGCCAAAGGATTTTAACAAATGAAGAACCTTTAAAGATAGCATTTGAGCTATTCAAAAAAATCTTTATAGATAAAAATACTTTTCAAACCATTTAATAAGAACACTATGTTAGAGACAGATCGCTTAATTTTAAAACCATTCCTTGATAAAGACTTACCCATCATGATCGAGATGTTTCAAAACAAAGATTTTATGGCCTTTTCACCCTACGGTGCTTTATCGATTGAAGCAGCAACTAGCCGATTTTTAGAAATTTTAGAGCACTATAAAAATCATAATTTTGGCAAAATGGCTATCGTATTAAGAGATACCCATAAAATTATTGGTTATTGTGGTTTTGAAACTTGTGAGGTTGATGGCAAAACAGAAGCTGAGCTAGGTTTTAGACTTATTAAAAGTGAACGAAATAAAGGCTATATTGTTGAAGCTTCACTTAAGTTACTAGAAGACATGAAAAATCGAAACTTTAAGCATGTGATCGCTTTTTCAGAAAAACATAATTTACCTGCCCACAACTTATTAAATAAACTTGGTTTTGAAAAAACAAACTCATCTAGTTACATGAATATGGATGTTATCTTTTTCAAAAAAGATCTGTAATTTCTTTGATAAAAAATAAAGTATTACTATAAAAAACTTTAAGTTAGTGAAGATCTATTTGCCTCAAAGAAACCAGCATTAAACCCAAATCATAAAACATAAGAATTCACGCAAACTTCACGACCAGCTCTTTAATTTAATCTTATAAAGTTGGCTCGGATATAGACATGAAAATTATAACTACAGCCCTAGGGCTGATTACCTTGATAGGTTTAACAGCGTGTAAAAGTGTGCCTAGCTACTCAGGTGACTACGGCAAAGCCGAACAAAAAATTACTGGAATAGAATTAAATGACCAACAAGCGCTAGATATTGGCAATCGTTTTGTTGCCGCATTTAATACGCTTGGCACCCCTTCTTTTGTGAATAACGCGAGTAAACTTTACGCTGATCAGCTGTATATCAATGACACACTCTCGCAGTTCTCTCAGAAAACAGATCTGATCAAACATTTTGAAGGCATGAATGCCCGAGTGAGTAATGTCACTGTAAAACTCATTAGTGCAACTCATCACCAAGATACAGCCTATATCCATTGGTACATGACCTATGACTTTAAAATGCTAGGCCGCTCTAAAACCATGGCTTCTTATGGAATGAGTCAAATTAAGATTAATGATCAGCAAAAAATTATTTTCCAGCAAGATTATTGGGATCCGGCGAATGGTCTCTACCGTTCTTTACCAATCTTTGGAGGAGTCTATAAATGGATATTACCGTTCAAAAAAGTCGAGTCTTAATATTTCTGGGAATCTTGATCGTATCTCAAGCTAACGCGGCTGAACTGAAAAAATGTAGTTCAGCACCTTTGATGGTAACGAGTAAGAAAGTGGGAAATGTCAGTTACTTTGCTGAAGATTGCTTAAAAAATTGGCAGAGTCAAAGCATCAAAATGGACTTTAGCTATAACCGCGATATTCCCGAGTGGGCTTTTAAACGTGCAGCAACCCATTATTTGAAAAAGAATATTAGTGGATTTGATGCAAAATCTCCGCTTAATCATATTAATGAACTTTATAGACCCATCAAAAATGGAGATTTATATAGTTTGTATTACCAACATGAAAATCAAAAACTAGAACTAAAATTAAACCAGAAGCTACTCGGTTCTTTAAACAATCCGAATGCAAATCAATATTTTAAAATCTGGTTTGGTAGTGAACCATTTAATGCTAAATTAAAACAACAATTATTAAATTAATGGCTTAATAAAATCTTATGGGTAATCATTTTATCCTCATGGTTGAGGACCATTTTGAACTTGCAGCAACCGTCTGCGAATTTCTTGAAGTGCATGGTTATATCATCGATCATGCGCGTAATTTAGATGCTGCACGGACTTTTCTCAAATCGCAGCATTATCATCTTTTGCTGCTCGATATAAACTTACCCGACGGCTCAGGTTATGACCTATGTAACTGGCTACGCACCGAACAAGGCGTTGATATTCCAGTCCTTATGCTGACAGCAAGAGATACTTTAGATGACAAACTTAAAGGTTTTACCGCTGGAACAGATGATTATTTAGTAAAACCCTTTGATTTTAACGAACTAGTGATGCGGATTCGTGCATTAATTAAAAGAGCAGCTGGCGAAGTTACTCATCATAAAATTCAGATTCATGACTTAATTCTTGATAGCGCAACCCAGACAGTTATTCGTGCCGGAAATAATATCGAATTGCCGCCTATTCAATTTAAATTATTAAAAATTTTGATGCGTCAATCTCCAAAAGTAGTGACCAAACAAGAACTGATGATGGAGTTATGGGGCGATGAAGAACCTGAAAGTGATGCGTTACGTAGTCATATCTATAATTTAAGAAAAATGGTTGATAAACCTTTTGACCCTAAACTATTACATACAGTGGCAGGCGTCGGTTTAAAAATTGCTTTAGACAGTTCTGCAAGTTAACTCAAATAGACCACAACAATTAAACCTGTTGCCTGTTCTAAGTCCAACTCAGGATGAGTAGCTAAATAGTACTGCCGATCAAACAACTCAACTCGCCATCCTAGTTGTTTGCAAAGCTTTTGCACCAATTGCAAACCAATTCCGTGGCCTTTAACTTTTAAAGAAAGTTGGGAGTCACTGAGCTCTTGTACTTTCACATCATTAGGTAGAGAAATTCCAATTCCATTATCAGCAATAATCAGGCTGTTTTTTTGTTGAATAATGTCAATTTGTGAGCCTTGAGAATAATTCAGCGCATTACGTAAAATATTGCTTAAAACCATTTTAGTCATAGAGGGATATAACCAGCGTGGCTGTTCAGAAAGGTCGGGTTGAATATGAATATGTATTCCCTTACTCTCACTCACTGCTTGTAAACTTTCGACTAGATCCTTCACAATTCTAGATAAAAAATTCTTTTCAGACGGTAAGCTTTTTACTGTATTACGTGCAATCGCCAGTAAGGTATCAACTAATAACTGCATATCCTCAATCGTATTATGAAGACGAACTAAGGCTTTATCATCTCCATATCTCGCCTGACAAAGTTGCACATTACCTTTCAAAATGGTTAACGGAGTACGTAGCTCATGGCTCACATCTCCCGTAAACTCCCTTTCACGTCGAATAAAATCACTTAAAACTTGATGATATTTTTCCAAAGCTTGTTTGAGATATTCTGCTTCCATGTTGCCATTGGTATTAATATCTCTAAAAGGAGATGCTTGGGTATCTTGATGTGCCCAATCGATATTTTCCAAAGCATTTGCCAAGCGTGTAATTGGGGAAAAATAGCGTCTGGCTTTTCGATTTGACCACCATAAGAAGCTATATAGCACAGACAAACTAAACATGAGCGGAGCCAGTCCAAATAGCCAGATCAGCTTATTGACATTGCTCTCGCCAAATACCAACAGAACATGTTGACCATTATGCTCACCATAGACTGTCATTCGCTCTTTACCATCAACGAATACTCGGTGCACCCCACTTTCTAAACGCATACCTCGAAAAGGTTGAGGTGCAATCTCTGTATTCCACCGATATCCATATAAATTTTTCGTATCCGGTAAATCTGCATTTGGGTCACGTTCTATGCGTAACCAGTAATGCTCCATTTCTTGCTCTAAAGCGGTTTTAAGTAAAGAGCCTTTAATGACCCATGCACTACAAGCCAACCCGACCACGATCGATAATGCAATCAGGCCAATCTGCAACCAATAATATCGATTGAACATTTTGGCTAATGGATGACTAGATTTGCCATCATGTCGAGTTCTTATCATATCTTTATCGCCGAGGTAGGCTCTAGAAATTACAATGATCTCTTTCTAAATAAAAAGTGACCAATTACCCATTCTTGTCCTTGCTCAAAACCAAACAGCTCAGCACAAGCCATGAAGAAAATACGCCAACGTTGCCACCAAATATTGGCATCTTTTCCATAGATTTTTTTAAACAGAGGCTTCAATTCAACTTCTTGATTATCCATATTATCAAGCCAAGCATTTGCGGTTCTCATATAGTGCTCACCCGACCACTGCCACTGTTGAGCCAACTCTAAATGCTCTTGAAAATGCAAAAAAGTTGACGTCGCAGGCATTAAACCGCCTGTAAAGAAATACTTGGACATCCAATCATAATCTGATTTTACTTCAAAAGGATAATGTAAAAAGCGATGACAAAAAATATGACACCAAAGTAGCCCATCTGCCTTCAACCATCCCTGAATTTTCTCAAAAAGACGTTGATAGTTACGAACGTGTTCAAACATTTCAACCGATACAACCCGATCAAACTGATCTTGGTCTAATTCGAGCACATTCACATCACATGTGAGCACTTCAAGATTCGTTAAACCCTTCAACTTTGCTTGCCCAAGAATATGCTTTTTCTGGGTTGCAGAGTTTGAAACAGCAGTAATCTGTGAGCGCGGATAGTTTTCTGCCATCCATAATGTTAGAGAACCCCATCCACAGCCTAGCTCTAAAATATGTTGGCCGTTTTTAAGTTGTGCTCTTTCACAGTAAAGCTGAAGTGCGAGCTCCTCTGCCTGATCTAAAGTTGTTGTTTTAGTAGGAAAATAGCAAGCACTGTATTTGAGTCTTTTTCCAAGCACTGCCTGAAAAAACTCAGTCGGCAATTCATAGTGCTGCTCATTTGCCTTGTCCGTTTCAACGGCGATTTCGCTCCGTTTCAGCATATTAAGCACATCCATATAGCGCTGTGCCCCTTGTTCAGGGTCATAACGCCCTTCTTGAATTAAGCGTTTTTTGCTTAAAGCACGAATTGCTGCCCGAATTGCATGATCTGGAATCACACCACTTTCAACAATTTTTAAAGACTGATGAACAATAAAATCCATATGCGCACCTATTTTTTGGGTTTTCGCGGAATAAACATTGATGTTTTTTGTTGATAATCAAGATAGTTTTGGCCGCGGCTTTTAATTGCTTGTTTTTCACTAAATGGAATACCCGTGACGTAGTATAAAAATAGCCACATCAGTAACGGATAAATCCACAATAAATATTGGCCCGCAGCTAAACCAATGATTGGATAGGCAAACCAGTGTAACCATTCAAAAAAATAATTTGGGTGACGTGAATAACGCCATAAACCCTGATCCATCGTTTTGCCATGATGTTCCGGATTTAATTTAAATCGGTACAACTGCTGATCAGCGAGCTGCTCTCCAATAAAGGCAATCACCATGATGACAGCAGCAATCACTAAAGCGATTTTATATCCGCCACTCCATTCAATTGCTTCTACATTGAGTAGCGTCCACATCGGAAAAAAGAACAAAAGCACCAAAAGGGTTTGAAAAATAAAAAATAATAAAAAGCCAACGTGCTGGAACTTACCCATGGCTTGACGCATGTTCGCGTAACGACCATCTTCTTTGTGTTCAGATTGATAACGTCTTAACAGGTGCCAAAATAATCTTAAAAACCATAAGCCGCTAAAAATACCGACAAAAAGTCGCACTTCAACTGGAGCAACTGAAATGAGTAAAGAAGACACAATAATGTTTACTGCCAGACAGAAACTCCATGCGGCATCTACAATTCCAGCTCGGCCATTTAGAGTGGCAAGTAACCAGCTCAGCAACATGATCATTAAATCTAGAATCAGTAAATTCCAAAACATGAGCAGTCTCCTTGCTTGATGTGTTTGAGTTAGTAATTGGTACTTTCAAACAACAAGTGAACATTGCTTATCACGCCTTCTTTAAAACCACCCTCGCAATAACATAAATAGAAATCCCACATGCGAATGAAGTTTTCATCGAATCCCAGAGCCAATACTTCCTCTCGTGCGATTAAAAACCGTGCTCGCCAGTGATGAATTGTTTTTGCATAACTTAAACCGATGTCATTTAAATGCTTTAGCCTTAAACCACTTTCAGAGGCGGTTTGAGTCAATACACTCACGCTAGGAATAAAGCTACCAGGGAAAATATAACGCTTAATATAATCGACTGTATTTAATGCTTTTTTATAACGAAAATCTTCAATGGTAATGGCTTGAATAAATGCCAAACCTTTCGGTTTTAACAGCGCTTTACATTGGTCAAAGTATGTCGACAAATACTGCGCACCTACGGCCTCAACCATTTCAATTGAAACCAACTTATCGAACTTTCCTTCGAGCAAGCGGTAGTCTTTTAATTGCACATCAATTCGATGTGCCAACCCAGCTTCACTTACACGAGTAACGGCTTCATCGTATTGAGCTTGTGAAATGGTAATGGTGGTCACTCTACAGCCGTAATGTTGGGCTGCATAAATTGCAAAACCACCCCACCCACTTCCAATTTCAACCAAATGATCCATTGGTTTTAAATCTAACTTTTTACAGATGAGCTCTTTTTTAAAATCAGATGCGTCTTCGAGTGACATGTTTTCATTTTCAAAAACAGCACTCGAATACATTAACGACGGGTCTAAAAATAATTTAAAAAAGTCATTACTTAAGTCATAGTGCTCAGCAATATTTTTACGGCTCCCGCTTATAGAATTTTTTCTATTTTTATACCAACCCTTCAGAAAAAACTGGCTCGCCTGTGCAATAACATTCTGGTTAAACTGGTCTAATACATCTCGATTACGTGCCAATATCTGAACCAACTCTACAAGTTGTTCGCTGCTCCAATCACCACGGATATAGCCTTCAGCTGCTCCTAAAACACCATTTTTTAAAATGAGATCCATCAGCAAAGGATTGCGAACTTCAATCACAGCATGTAAGTCTGAAACCTCGCCAACCGTACCACTCCACGCGCCCTGAAAAGTGATCTGTCCATGACGTAGTTTGAGAAGACTCTTGAGCAGTAACGGTAGTGAGTCATCTTCACCATAAAGAAATGTTTTTATCATGTCTTATCTACCTTGATCTTTTTAGGATGACGATAAAATGGAACTTTTTTTCGCCACAACTTAAATGCCTCTAAATATATTGAAAACAACATTTTAAAAGGGGCTAGGCTGTTCATAAGAGCATATCGATACTGCTGTGAAGGAAATGTGATGGGCACAAGTTCAAACCGCATAGTTGCATCAAACACTTGTTTTTGTTCTTCAAAGAGCTGCATGTGAATGACATTTTGCTGGTCTGAAAAACTAAATCGCCAACGGTAAGTCAACTGCATGGGCATAAACGGCGAGACGTGAAATGATTTTTCAAAGTTAAAATCAAAACTTTCATAACCGCCTACATGGGAGTGTTGATTCATACAGTCGTGTATGTAAACTTTTCGTTCATTCCAAGGGGTATTGGTGATTTCACTGACAATAAATACGGGTTTTCCGGCTTTATTTAAAACAAAATAAAAGACGACCGAATTAAATCTAAAACCCAAACAACGAGGTAAAGCCAATACTCTGATTTGCCAGTCTGGCCTAATATGTAAGTTGTTATTTTGCAGTATCGCTTTTTCTACTTTTTCCTTTATAGAACCGTGATACATATTTAAAAAATCATTTTTGGATAGTTCTAAGACATTCCAATGATCAGTCGCCCAAAGTGAGCAATCTTTTGTAATATCATCTAATTGATCTGGATCAAACCATAAATAATTTAGGGTCGATGTGAATTGATGCGGTTTCGGGCTATAGCGTCGATGACGAATAAGTGTAGGAGCTATAGCAAGTTTATTTAATAACATTTGAAAAGCTCCTTACCTATTTTTAAAAGTGTAAAATTTGCTCTACAACACGTGCTGCACTGCGGGCACCATCCTCATGGAAACCCCAGCCCCAATACGCTCCACAAAATGAAGTTCTGTTTTGTCCGTTAATTTCTTGCCAACGAGATTGAGTTTGAATCGCTTTAGTATCAAACACAGGATGACGATATTGGCGTTCAACCAATATGTCTTCGGCTTTAATTTTCATATTCGGATTTAAAGTAGAAAAAACTTGAGTATTACAGGGTAAATTCTGCAAATTATTCATCCAGTAGGTAAAACCATAATGTATGTCGGACTCATTGCTTTGAACTTGCGATGTTGGCGTTACATGTACATGCCAACTTGCCCACTGCAAACGACTTTTAGGCATAATTGAAGTGTCACGGTGAACCACCATGTGATTATCTTGATAGCTAAATTGACTTAGTATTTCTCGTTCAAGCGATGAAGCATCTTTAATTAAACTTAGGCTATCGTCCGCATGGCTTGCGAAAATCAACCAGTCATATTCGGCTTGCCCTTCAGTCGTTTCGATAAACACAGTTTCTTGTGAACGGCTCACACCTTTTACTTCTGCAAACTTCCACTCAATAGATGGACAGTTTTGTTGAATAGCATGTATATAACTTGCTGAACCGTGTTTGACTGTTTGCCATTGTGGCCGCTCTTTTAGCTGTAGCATGCGGTGATGCTGAAAAAAGCTCACCACAAATCGATATGGAATCTGACCTACCTGCTCAACCGGAGCCGACCATAATGCCCCGCACATCGGATAAAGATGCTCATAACGGAACTCATTGCTATATTTGTGTAGGTCTAAATAGTCTTCAATAGATAAATTAGGGTCAAAATCTGCTACATCAATATTTTTATTATCATCATAAAAACGTAGCAAATCTGAGAGCATTTGTAGAAATTTACGGTTTAAAAAGTTCTGCGGACGGGCAAAGAGCGACCATTTTTTTGAGGGGTTATATTGAAGCCCACTGACCAGATTATTCACCGAAAAACTCATGTCGCTGCTTTGAGTTTCAACTCCCAAATTTTTAAGCATGTCGGTAAATAACGGATAGTTGTAGTCATTAAACACAATAAAACCACTATCTACCGCAACTTTAGTGTCCTCTATATCCAACTCATGAGTGTCAGTATGACCACCAAAATAGTTATTTTTTTCATATACGGTAACTTGATGTTGTTTTGACAATTTCCATGCAGCATAAAGTCCCGATATACCCGAACCCACAATGGCAATTTTCATAACACTTCCCCATTTTCAATTTTTTCTATCGGTAGATCTTTAATCTTTTTATATTGATAGACCTTCGCTGGTACTGGCTTTAGCCCCCACACCAAACCAAATAAAGACATCAGTTTGAGCACATAAAAGGTGATATCAATCTGCCACCAATAAAAACCTTGACGCACACTGCCCGCGTAAAAGTGATGGTTGTTGTGCCATCCCTCACCTAAGGTAATTAAAGAAAGTAAAAAGTTATTACGGCTATCATCTGGGGTATTAAACTCTCGTGAACCATAACGATGTGCGAGTGAATTAATACATAAGGTTGCATGCGTTAATAGAACGGTAGAAATCACAAATCCCCACACCAAAAGCTGTAAGCCATTAGTTCCCAACTCAGGGAAATGTTGCGCAAGCCACGAACCAAAACCATAAATTGCCAAAGCTGTAAAAATCACAATAGGCAAACTAAATCGATCCAGCCAAATCAGCTCAGGATATTTCAACCAGTCTTTAATCACTTTTTTTCGAATAGCAAAATTCTGCTCATTCAAAAACCAGCCTACATGGGAATACCAAAAGCCTGCTTTCGCTGAATGTGGGTCCTGATCGGTGTCGGTAAAGTGATGATGATAACGGTGATGCGCTGCCCACCATAACGGTCCGCGCTGTGCACTCATGGTTCCTATCAGTATAAAAATGAACTGGACAATACGTGATGTTTGAAAAGTTTTATGTGAAAGATAGCGGTGAAAAAAAGCAGTAATTGCAAACATGCGAAGAAAGTAAAAACCCAGCATAAAGACAACTGCAAACCAAGATACGCCCACCCAAAACACAGCTAAACAAGCGATATGCAATAAAATAAAAGGAATTATTCTTAACCATTGAATTTTCTTTTCAATGACATATTCGCTAGAAGTACCCACTTGCGCATTTTCTGAATCTGACCAGCTATCGATCCAGCGCAGAAAAAATTTAGACATTGATTCTTCCTGATCTAAAGCATTTCTTTTGGTTCTAATTTAGAAAATGCGCAATGAATTTTATGTGAAGTTCACACGATTAAGAGATAAATATAAGCATCTACGCAACCAGTAACTTCGCTATTTAGACTGTGTTGTCTTAATGAGTTTAGAAACATCGTAGCCATAGCTTTTTGCGGTTTGTAGATAAGACTGATATGTCGCCTCATCAATTTGAGGACTACGAGAAAGAATCCATAAATATTTCTGGCTTGGGCCACCTACTAAAGCGACCTGATAATCTTGGTCAACTCTTAAAACCCAATAATCGCCTTTTGTAAAAGGAATCCATCTTAGGCCTGAAGGCAAAAAGCTCACTTTTAATTTACTGTTGCCCTCATTTTGCGAATAGGCCACACCTTCAGATGAAATCATTTTGCCATCTTTGTTGGTACAACTATTTAAAACACCAACGGTTTTGTCCGCGTTAATGGAATAGTTTGCAGTTGTATTGGCTACACAATTACGCTGAAAAAACATAGGTAAATGCGCAATCTCATACCACTTACCTGCGTATTTATTAATATCAATAGATTCAACAGCCACTGGTTTCGTATTTGTGTCAGCAAAGGTACTCAAAGGAAGCGTTAAGCTAACCGCTGCAAGACCGCTGCTGATGACAAGTGACTTAAATAATAATTTCATAACTACCCTCTTCTATTTATTTCATGCGTTTAAACATACGTCAGAGGGTTGTGAACAAAGTGTGAATTTTAAAAATTAAGGAACATTAATAAGGATTTAATTGTATTTCTTTGGAGCATCTGCAATTGGAAAATTCAGTTCAAAACATACCCCTTCAAGCGTGTTATAAACCCGATATGAACCATGATGTAGATCCATAATTGAAGCGACAATCGATAACCCTAATCCACCTGTCTGGTTCTCATCACTTCGACTTGAGTGGCATTGGTAAAATCTTTCAAAAAGATGCTCAAGTTGATGATCAGCAATTGAAATACCTCCCGTTACCACAGTCAGACTCACCCATTGCCTATGTTCAATCATCTTATTTTTAGTTGCGATATAAATAGTTCGCTTGTCACCACCATGTACGAGCGCATTTAAAATGAGATTGTAGACTGCTCTTTGAAATAGCTCTGGATCTGCAAATAACTTTTGGGCTTCTAAGTTGAAACTAAAATGACACTCTTGTTCATCGGCCTGATATTCAAAAATCTGGCATAGCCCATCTATAACATCTTGGACGTTTATTTCTTGTTTGTTTACAAGAACCATTTTCTGATCGGCTCTTGCTAAAAAAAGCATGCTATCAATCATGCGTTTTAATCTGTGGTAATCATCCAAATGAGACACCAGCAAATCTTCATATTGCTCAACTGAGCGTTCGCCAGTTAAAGCAATCTCGGTTTGCCCAATCAGATTATTTAAAGGAGTCCGAAACTCATGAGCAATATCCTCAGAAAAACGGTTGAGCTGCGTATAACCCTTTTCAATACGCTCAAGCATGTGATTTATATCTTGTGAAAGCAGCACAACTTCTAAAGGTGAATTTAAGAGATTTAATCTTTTCTGGAGCTGATTTACGTTAATAGAATGTGTTTGCTTGCGAAGCTGTTGTAGCGACCTTAAACCTAGGTGACACGCTAAAATACAAAGCACAAAGATTGCAAACACGCCTCCTACCACATACATCAAGAGACTTTCTTGAAAAGGTAAAAGAATATTGATGCGTTCCGACCACTGTTTACCTGCAATAAGCAGATAAGGCTCGTTATTAATTTTTATGCTTTTCCAAGCAATTCGCGTTGGATATAGGTTGTTGGCTAAGTCTTGAAATTGAAGACTGTTGCGCTGTGCAAGCTCAGGTAACTGAATATGGAGCGGATTAATATTAATTAAAGCTTTGTCTTTATGAATAAGCAGAAACAAATTGTCTTGGTTGCCGAGCATATTTTGGTACAGCTTTGGCCGCGCAATGATTTGCTCTACATTTTCGCTATCTTGTAGCAAAATTTCCAAACGGTTAATTCTGTCTGCTAAAGCTTTATCTTGCTGCTTCAATAAAATCTGGTTAATACCTAAATAGGTCATAAAGCCGACGGAACATAAAATTAAGGCAGAACAGAGCGTGACCAGTAATGTAATACGGACTTCAAGAGAACGCAGAAATTTAAAGTTCATAAGCTAACCGAAATTTTATAGCCCAAGCCACGGATGGTATGAATGAGTTTTAATTCATATCCTTCATCAATTTTGCTTCGTAAACGACGTACAGCGACATCAATAAAGTTGGTATCGGTGTCAAAGTTAATATTCCAAACTTCGGAACCAATTTGCCTGCGTGTCACGATTTGCTCTTTATTGATCAATAGATAGCGCAATAAATTAAATTCGGTTTTGCTCAGTTCAATTAAGTTGCCATTACGCCATACTTTATGTCCGACCAAATCCATTTTTAAATCACTAATAGACAACTCATTTTCTTGCAGATATTGCTGTCTTCTTAACAGGCTTTTAATACGTGCTAACAATTCAATATAAGAAAAAGGTTTAGCCAAGTAATCATCTGCACCTAACTCCAACCCTTTGACCCTATCCATCACCTGATCTTTTGCGGTTAAGAAAATAACCGGAATTTTGGAGAACTGGCGTAGTACTTGTAATACGCTCCAGCCGTCTATGTCAGGCAACATCACATCAAGAATAAGCAAGTCGTATTGATCTCTCTTTAGCATTTCCAAACCTTGAAGTCCTAAATGAATGCATTCTGCTTGATATCCAGACTCTTTTAATCCTTTGACCAAATAAGTGGCGATTTTGATCTCGTCTTCAATAATAAGGATACGCATTTTGTAGAGACTCATTTGAAAGATGACAACTTTGTAATGTGATTGTCATGCTTGGAATTATTCAATTTGTTTAAGATTTTCAAAGCGACATAGAGGCAATCATCATGAACAAATTGAACTGGCTGATGCTAACAGCCGTGCTATTGGGTAATAGTACTTTTGCACAGCCCCCTGCTTTGAATCAAGTCTATTCGTTAGATCTTAAAACTGCGCACCTATTAGCGGACAGTGCGAAAGAGGCGTGCAAAAAATTAAATCAAAACATTGCAGTGGTTGTTGTTGACCGTGGTGGTAACCCTTTAACTGCCGAACGGCATGAGCTGGTGGGTCCACATAATTTAATCGCTGCCGAGAAAAAGGCCTATACGGCGCTATCTACCAAAACATCGACCTTAGTTTTAAGTCAAAACAGTAACCAAAACCCCGATGCAAAAAATTTAACCACCGTAGCAAATTTACTTTTATTAGGCGGCGGCGTACCTGTTCGTTTTGAGAACCAAGTGATCGGAGCGATTGGGGTTGCTGGTGCTGGCGGCGCACAAAATGACAATCAATGCGCAAGCAAAGCCATTGAAACCGTTTTTCATTCATAAGGAACTTCATCATGCCTAAATCATTTATTGCTTTATCTTCTTTATTTGTTGCTTCGGCTACGTTTGCACAAACTAATCCGCTAAGTGTGCATGTGTTAAATCTAAAAACGGGTTTGCCCTCTTCTCAGGTTGAAGTCGTTTTAGAAAAAAACACAAATAACCAGTGGGTTAAACTCAACCAGCAAGTGACCGATTCAAATGGTCGTATTACTGCGCTCTATCCAGAAAATAAAAAATTAGAGCAAGGGGTTTATAAAGTTACCTTTAAAACTGAAGACTGGTTCAAAAAGAATAAACAACAAACTTTTTTTGCCGAAGTACCCGTTATTTTTAAAGTGGATGGAAGCGTAAATCACTACCATATTCCTCTACTACTTAGCCCTTATGGCTATTCAACCTATCGAGGTAATTAAAAGAAAAACCCCTTTATCTGTTTTGCACAAATAAAGGGGTTAATTCAAAGCGATTTGATTTACGAACAAACCCCATTGCTAATCACCGATTTTTTGTTTGAATCGAGCGCCACGATTGAAGAAGAAACCGTATTAATAATTTGAGTCATCGCCTCACTTGATGCACTTACAATGGCTTCCATTTTTTTAGCTTTTTGATCAATTGGTTGCTTAAAAGCAATTCTGCAATTCAGCTGAGATCCCGCATTCGTGATGACTTTTGCATTAGCTGACTCTAATTGAGTAGGCGGTATTTGACGCTTCACCACCCAAGACACAGCAATATTAATATTGCTGTGATCTACAATATCAAAATGAGAAAAGTCTGTAGAAACTCGATATAACGGTTGATTGTTTCCAGCAAGCCCACTGCTATAACTGTCAATTGCCCCTAATTTTTGTTGCAAACCCGCCGACAGAGTATCGCGTAATTGCGTACCCATGGTCGATGTCCAACGTTCGTTGTTTAGCACTGTAGATTTACCACTACTGTCTTGGAGCACTAAAGGTGCACGGTCTAATCTGTCTGGAATCCCGACTGGCAACACCTCAATCACCTGCACAGTTGAACTGGTGACCGGAGTGACTTTAGGTGTAAGCGTATAGTAGTTTGGCGTTGGTGAACTCGAACATGCTGTCATAGCAACTGCCGATAAAAACAAGCCACTCCCAAGCAGCCATTTGGCTGCTTTAGGATGTTGAAAAGATAGATGGTTTTTATTTTTCATCATCGGTCTCTGGTGTCTTACCACGAATAATTGATTCAGGGTGTTGTTCAATATAGTCTGACATTAACTGTAAAGAGGCAGCGGCACGTGTCATTTGCTGCAATGCTTTACGTACGTCTTGTTGCAACGGCGCATCGCTCGACAAAATAGACTCAGATGACCTTACAGTTTTACGAACATCGTCTAAGGTTGCTTGTAAACCAGGTGCAACTTTGCCATCTAACTGTTTAACCAGCTTGTCGGTAGACTCAATCGCTGTGTTCATATTGTTAAGCGTTTTACGCACATCTTGGCCAATTTCAACTAACGGGAATTTCGTTAACTTGTCAGCAATCTGAGAAACTTGAGCTTGTAAGCCACTCAATTCGGTTGGTGTAGTTGGAATCACCACACGGTTATCACCTAGAATCTGTAATGTGGCTGGTTTGGCTTTAGGGAACTTGTCTAAAGCAATATAGTTTTGTCCAGTAAGAAGATTCCCAGTTCTCATTTGAGCACGCCAACCATGTTCAATAAAATCTTTAAAAATTTCACTGTTCGGGTTAAGTGCCTGACCATTTTCAACTCGTGAAGGATAGATGACTGCCTCAACACGCATACGAATCTGTTTATAGTGGTCATAAAACTCGGCATTTACTGATTTAACATTACCAATTTCAATACCCATGAAATCAATCGGTGCACCGACAGTAAGCCCGCGTAATGAATGATCAAAATACATAATCACGCCACGTGGTTGACCATCAGGTTCTTTTAATGCATCACCTTTTGAGTCCCAAAGATTAAAACGACTCTGATTCGCTGCCATCGTGGCATGTGAACTTTCAGGGTAACCAAAAGCAATCCCCCCTGCGACAATACTTGCCAGCGATTGAGTGTCTAAATTAAAGCCTGAAGCATTTAAGGTCACATCAATCCCACTCGCCTGCCAAAAACGTGCATCGGTGGTTACAAACTTGTCATACGGGGCACGGATAAACGTTTGTAGTTCAACATTTTTACCGTCATCAGACAATTTATAGGCTGTAATTTGCCCTACATTAATTCGACGATAATAAATTGGAGAACCTATATCTAACGAACCAAGATCATCTGCATTTAAGAAAAATACTTTTCCGGGAACATCTGAAGATATGACCGGTGGCACTTCTAATCCAGTAAATTCAAACTTATCCTCTTCTGATTTTCCGCCATCCACTTCAATATATGAACCTGACAATAAGGTGTCTATTCCAGAAACTCCACCCGTCCCAATACGTGGTCGCACGACCCAAAATCGTGAATCTTTTGCTGCAAAGTTACTCGCACCTTTACGCAAATCAATTCTGGCAATAATGTGTGAACGGTCATCTGAAAGATCAATCTGCCGTACTACACCAATATCCACCTGTTTATAACGGACTGTTGTTTTACCAGCGACTAACCCTTCAGCCGTTCTAAAAGACACATCAATTGTAGGGCCATGAGACAATAGCGCTTTTACAGCTAATGACAGTGCGATTAAAAGCGCGATCAATGGAATAAGCCAAATTAATAAAGGCTTCCACCGACTCTTCTTTTCTTGAGGCTCTGGTAAATCATTCATGCTATCCAGTTCAACATCTGTATCACGACGATCTGAGTTACCAGTGGTTATTTCATTTTCAGACATACTCATTGTTCTTTTATTGACTGGGATTAATAGAATCATTATTCAACGGCGGATGTTCTGCCTGAATAATCGTTGTTTTTTCAGAAGCAACAGAAGACGGTTTGTTTGTATTTTGAGATGTATAGAAGTTATCCCAAATAATACGTGGATCAAAACTAAGTGATGCGAACATGGTTAACACTACAACCGCGCCAAAAGCAATCGAACCCGGCCCTGCTAAAATTGTAGCAAGCGATTGAATCTGAATGAGGGCTGTTAAAAGTGCCACCACAAAAACATCAATCATTGACCAGCGCCCAATAAACTCGACAATTCGATATAACTTAACGCATTGCTCAGGTAAAAATTTCCAACCTGCCGATTTCTGTAGATATACAGCAAATAATAAAAAATACAAAATCAGCAGTTTCAACATGGGAATAAAAATACTAGCCATGAAAATAACGACTGAAACCAGATAGTCTCCACTTTGCCAAAAGTAAATTACCCCACTCATGATCGTATCTTGCTGGCTACCTAAAAGTGAGTCAGTCACCGTCATTGGCAGTACATTGGCTGGAATATAGAGAATTGTTGCAGCAACTACCAAAGCAAAGGTTCGATTTAAACTCGCTGGTTTACGTGAATGCAGCACGCTATTACATCTAATACAACGTAAAACTTGATGGCTTTTATCTCGTCGTTTTTTTTCATTTTGAGAAGAATTTACGACACCACAGCAATGACACACAATTAATGAGAGATCTTTAGCTCGTGGATATTGCTTAAGTACCGATCCGTGTTGCGAGCTTTTTGCTTGGGTCACATTTTTTATTGTTTTCATGGCAGTGACCTATCAATTTCGTTCCATATATCACTTACCTTTATGGAAGTAATATAGACCAACAATACACTTAAGATCGCAAATGCCCATAAAGCAATTTCGGGAATCACCAAGACCATTCCCATTAACTTTACAAGCGTGACCAAAATTCCGATTAAGAACACCTCAACCATTCCCCACACTCTCATAAAGAAAAGTGTGCGTAAGGCCATCACCAAAAACGTTGGTCTCTTTTTCAAGATACTCACTGTACCGAGCACATAGCTAAGTAATAAAAGATAGGAAAGCGGCACAATGAAAGTAGTGATTAAGATGAGTACACCAACGAATGCCCGATCAAAGTGAAACATCACCCAGACTGCCCCCAGTAAAGTAGTCTCGGAAGTATTTCCTTGTAATTCAATTTTTACGATGGGAAAGCTATTGGCAAGAATAAATACAATTAAGGCAGTTAAAATCAAAGCTAACAACGTTGAAAAAGGTTTGGTGTGCCGATAGAGTTCTGCACCACAGCAAACACAATAAGCTCTTTTTCCATAAGCAAGCGGAGCTCTACGATAGACTGTATCGCACTCCTCACAACCTGCTAATTCTTTAAGCTTCATAGTGATACTCTGAAATTTATAGTTTGATTACATTCTTCAACGTGCTTGTTTTACCTAAAACAATGACTCCTAACACGCAAATATCATTCCAAAAATTTAACTTATAGCATTGGTATATCAACATTCAAGTTAAGAAAGATAGAAGAAAAATGAAAATTTTGATTATTTTACTGCTACCCAAAATAATTTATAGAGAATCTCTTTGCTACCAAGTTAAATGAAAATACAAATTAAACCAAAGACTATCTAATTAAATTCAACTTTTTAGACAGATAAATTATTGAAGATGCTGTTCAATATATTTTTGAAATTGCTGAACAATATAACCAGATTCTAATTTTGAACTGGAATAAAGCCCAAACGATAAAGATCTAAGTAGAGGTAATTCAGTACTTTTTAAGATCTTGATATCTGAAGGTATTTGAAATAGTGACCTTAAACTGATTCCAATGCCTGCACGTACCGCAGGCCACAAAGCTTGAACAGAATTGCACTCATAGGCAATGTGCCATTCCAAGCCCTTCTCTTCAAGCGCCTGAATTGCCATTTGTCTTAGAATACAAGGCTGCTGTAAAACAACCAATGGAATCGAAGATCCAGTTTCAAGAATCTGCTGGATGTGTGGATGAGAGCAAAATAACCACTCTGTATCTACATTCTGCAATTCATAAAAATTTTCACGGGCTTCATCTTGTTGCCAGATAAGCGCTAAATCTAACTCTTGTTTTTGTACTTTTTCTAATAAATTAAGATTTCGATCGACCTGAATTTGAAACTGCACTTTAGGATATTGCAACATGAACTGAGCAATTAATTGTTGGAGCGTGCCTTCAGCAAAATCTTCTTGTAATCCAAAGCGAATAACCCCTTTCGCTTGAGTCTGATGAAGTTGTAAAAGTACCCTGTCATTCATTGCCAACACACTTTTTGCATGACTAAATAATAATTCACCGCTCGGCGTTAACTCTAACAATCTTCCGTTTTTTCTTAATAATTGGCAGCCAGTCTGCTGCTCTAATTTTTTTAATTGAGCACTAATCGCAGCCGGAGAACGACATAAGTTTTGAGCAGCCAAATAAAAACTACCTAGCTCTATACCTTTTACAAATGCCCGTAAGGCATCTAAGTCAAGGTTAGTGGGTACTTTCGCATAATCATTCATAAAAACTGAACTATAGGTTCAAAAAGTTTTGATTTTTTAAAATATAACAAACTGCCATAGTCGCTACAACATCCCCAACGCAGAGTTTTAAGATGTTTAGAAAAATTGATATCAACAATCTAGAAACTGTCGCTCCCAAACTTTATGAGCTCGGCAAAGATTATTTGTTTGCAGATATCTGGCAAAGACCCATCCTTGATACGCAAACACGTTGTTTCATTACAATCTCGGCGCTCATTTTGCAGGGTCGCTATTCACAGCTCGAATGGCATATTAAAAATGCCCTAAACCAAGGGATCTCTAAGGAACAAATTATTGAGGTTACTACCCATCTTGCTTTCTATGCAGGACTGCCCACCGCTATTTCAGCACTTGAACATATGCCAGAGGAGATATGGTCATGCCCATGATTCGTTTTACAACCAGCTATCCATATACCGATTTAGAAAAAGCGCAAATATCTAAAGTTGTGCAAACTTGTATGGAAAACTATTTCGATACACCTAAAAATGATTGTTTTCATATTTTTGAACAAATACCGCAAGGACAGGTTTTTGTTGACTCTCATTATTGGGTTAAAAACGCACGTACTGAAAAGTTCATCTTGCTTTATATCACCTCAGGCAAGCCCCGAACGGCGCAACAAAAATCAGATTTAATGCTGCATGTTACAGCACAGCTTAAACAGAATTTTGATGTCCCAGAACAAGATGTCATGTTTGTGATTGTGCAAAATAGCGCAGAAGATTGGTGCTTTGGTCATGCACAGCGCGCTGATCTTTATTTGAAAAGCTTGAATTCACCATAAATAAATACAAGCCGAATGCATATTTTAATAAAATATATAAATTCAGATCTAAAAAAGCTCCTTAAATAAGGAGCTTTTCATTCGCCGATTCTTAATTAACCATAGTTAAAAAATAATTTAATAATCTATCTCGGTCATCTACCTGATTTTCCCCTAAAAGCTGAACCATGGCGCCATCAATCACAAATAAAAACAGGTGAGCATCTTCAATTGAGGCCGTATCTTTTAGTGTTAAAAGTAGTTTATAAATTTCATCAATGAGCCAATTTCGATAGTCAATTACGACCTTATAGGCGGTTGGGTACAGCTTTTCAATTTCAAAAATTGCTTTAAATGGCAAATGGTAAAAGCCCTCTAAATCTGCATGTAAATAGAAAATTTTCTTGAGCTTATCGAACAACATGAGTTCACGATATGAATGGATAATTGAAAACACCTCGTCTTTTAATGCATCTTTTTGAAAAGTTAGGCACATCTCGATGAGCTTTTCTTTGGAGTGAAAATCATTATAAAAAGTGGATTTGGAAATTCTGGCTTCAGCAATAATTCGGTCGACACCTACATTATGAAAACCATGTTGATTAAATAGGTCTCTTGCCGCGTGGAGCACTCTTAATGCTCTAAATGAATTTTCTAAATTTGGCATAAATATTCTGCTTAAAGATAATTTTTTGTTGTATATAAAAGAGATAGAAAGGCCTTCACTCTTAAAATGAGTGCTAAAAACAGGCATGCGAAAGCTGCACAAAAAGGATGCGCTAACCTATCTCAAGCTTTATTGTTGATATGATTTTTTAGTCGTAACGATCTAAAGGCTAAACCTATAAATGTTTAAACCGTTTTAAAGACCAGTTGAGCGGTATGGATAGAGAGAGCTTGGCAAAGGCCAAAAAATAAGAAGAAATAGTACGCATGAGCGAACTCCTATATGCATAAAATTTCTGCCAATCACTGCTAAATGATGGTGGCAGAACGAAAGGGGGTTAGCAGACTGGGCATATAGAACCAGCACGCACAAGGCGTCCCCCTTCCGTCCTACCGCTACGAAGGGGGACGAACGAGTTCGCCACCAAAAAATTGCTTTTTTGATGTGCTATACGCTCTCGGTCTGCTAAAACCGGCTGGCAATGTAGGCCAGCAGGCAAAGGATAGTGCTCTACCCTATTACAGTCAAGCATACAAAATGACATTTGTTTTAAAATAGATCATTAAAAAGTAAGGATAAATAATGAATAACTTATTGTTAAATTAGGTTTATAAAATACTTATCAATCGTTACATAAGTATTGAAACACCCTAGGTCGGTTACCTTGGTAAAGATGAATTATTCCTATTTCTACAGCGCGGGAAACTGAAGAACAGATACAACAATTTTTTGATTATTTAGAGTTAATCCCAGAAGCAAAGAAGTTCGATTAATCAAAACCTAATATAAATCTACTTCATTATATTTGGAGTGTTGCCCCAACATTGAAATTATGGTGCAAATTAAAGGCAAGTTGAGATTTTGTATATGAAAAGTAAAAAATTTGCTCTCTTAAATTCAAAAAAATAGCGCTTAACTTTTACGCTAATATCATGTCTTTTATCAATTTTTCTATAAAAATTTTGCCATATAATTCAGTTTTACCACTAAGTAAAGTTATGTAACTTTATCCATACAATTTCTTCACAATTTAAAACCTTAACATAAACAAACAATTAAAAATATTTTGCTATCTTATTGATCATTAAGAGGACATCTCTTAATTTCCTTTTCTTGAATAACTCATCGTTATTCTGCCTCTTTATTCTGCAATTTTTTAATTCAGTATTTAAAACCGTATATGTTCACTTTAAATACTGAGATTCAATTCTTAGGCTAAATATGCGCACATCTGAAAAACAAGTAAAACCTATTGAGATTGATGATATCAATATCATCGAGAACGAAAAAACCAAAAAAGCGATTACTGCGGCTGCATTAGGTAATGCAATTGAGTGGTTTGATTTCGGTGTTTATGGTTATGTGGCATACGTTCTCGGTAAAGTATTTTTTCCAAATGCTTCACCAAGCGTGCAAATGATTGCTGCACTTGCTACATTTTCAGTTCCTTTTATTTTTCGCCCATTAGGTGGTGTTTACTTTGGACATTTAGGTGATAAATACGGGCGTCAAAAAGTTCTTGCCATTACTATCATTATTATGTCCATCAGTACCTTTGGTATTGGCCTTATTCCATCTTATGAAACAATCGGTTTATGGGCACCTATTCTTTTACTCATTGTAAAAATTGTACAAGGCTTCTCCATTGGTGGTGAATACTCAGGTGCTGCGATTTTTGTCGCTGAATATTCTCCAGACCGAAAACGTGGTTTTATGGGAAGCTGGCTTGATTTTGGATCGATAGCGGGCTTTGTACTTGGTGCTGCAACCGTCGCTTTGATCACACACGCCGTGGGTGAAGCAAGCTTTGCCGAGTGGGGTTGGCGTATTCCCTTCTTTCTTGCTCTACCACTGGGCATAATCGGTTTATATTTACGAAACCGCCTTGAAGAAACCCCTGTGTATCAACAGCATGCAGAGCAGCAAGCACTAAAAAGCAAACCTCAAAAATTTAGTTTCAAAGAAATTTTTGTTAAACATAAGCGTAGTTTATTGGTGTGCATTGGTCTAGTAATCAGCACTAACGTCACTTACTACATGTTGCTAACTTATTTACCAAGCTATTTTTCGCATAACTTAGGCTATTCAGAAGCACATGGCGCACTTATTATCATTGCCGTTATGGTTGGGATGTTATTTGTACAACCCGTGATTGGTTATTTGAGTGATAAGTTTGGTCGCCGCCCATTTATTTTTATTGGAAGCTTTTCCCTTGTTTTCTTGGCATATCCTGCTTTTGTATTACTTAACTCTGGGGTAAGTTATCAAATTTTTATAGGCTTACTTATTCTTGCTTTATCCCTCAATATGTCTATCGGAGTGATGGCATCAACTTTACCCGCCCTATTTCCAACTGAAATCCGTTATAGCGCTTTAGGTATTGCCTTTAATTTCTCAGTCGTTATTGCTGGTTTAACCCCAACTATTACCGCAACTCTAGTTGAAACTACCCATAATCTGATGGTTCCGGCCTATTACTTGATGATTTGTGGTGTGGTGGGTATTGCTACTGCAATATATTTGAAGGAAACAGCCAATAAGCCTCTAATTGGTGGCGTGCCTATTGCCAATAACATAGAGGAAGCGCAGGAGTTACTTGAAGAATTTCATGAAACTATTGAGCAAAAAATTGAAAATATTGATCAGAGAATTGAAGAGCTTCAGCAAAAACGTCAAAAGCTTGCAGATAAACACCCTGATATAGCCTGATTGAAGCAAAGTTCTTTCACAAAAGTAGCGACTTTAGTGTCGCTATTTTTTTAATATATTTTTCATTTAATTTGATAGTTAAGAATAATAGGTGTTAAGTTTAATTAAAAAATAATTAACTTAGAATAAACAAGTTTTTCCATTTCCGCATCGCCAATATATATCGGCCAACTTATTTTCAGAAAACTCAATAGAAAAAGGAACGTATACATCTATGCTAATCAATGCATGTTTAGGTTGTTGCTTATCAAGCATAACTAACATACTTTATCCTATTAATTTAATAGCTAATTTTTATCTCCAGATCTGTATAAAATATCAGAAAATAAGCGAATATCTTTTTAAAATATTTAGAAATTATATTCCTTTTATATCTCATCTCTTGAAGAAAGAAATGAACCTAAAGATAATAGGTCAAACCTAATCTAAAGAAAATTTTAAACTCTTAAAGTAATTTCAATGAAAAATATTAATATCTTCAAATTTATAAACCTTGTGCTAGTCTTTTTATGGTTTTATCAAGGTCTCGTTCCAAAATTTCTATTTCTTAATTCTGATGAAATTTTTGTATGGCAATGGCTAGGACTATCACTCGAAAACGCAAAACTTGCAGGCCATGCAAGTGGAATAGCTGAAATGATTTTTGGTTTATGTTTTCTCTTTACTGCACATAAATATATTCATTATTTAAGCATTTTGGGTTTGCTTGGGCTGCTTCTTTTAATTGGTTTTTTAATCCCCTCTACCCTGATCTTGCCCTACAACCCTATCGTGATGAATCTTTCGATGATAAGTTTATCTATTGTCTATCTCATCTTATTAAATGAGCTAAATTAACTTACAGCCATTCATGTAACTATTTTTAAAGATTTTATATAGAGAGTGCAATGAGTTTACCCAAAACTGAAGTTTGCAGTGTGGTCATTACAGGCAGTACAAAAGGTATTGGTTTAGCCCTTGCCCATGCTTTTTTAGATCTTGGATGTTCAGTTGTCATTGCTGGACGTAACCCAGAGCATCTTAAACAGGCTCTTTCTCATTTAGAAACTCATTTCAATAAAGAAAAATTCATTGGCTTGTGTTGCGATGTGACTCAAGTGTCTGATGTGCAAACCCTATGGGATGGTGCAATTGAGCGTTTTGGGCAAGTCGATGTGTGGATTAATAACGCAGGAAGCTGTCATCCAACCAAAGACTTTATCGACCTTCAGCCAGAAGAGTTAAACGCGGCTGTTTCAACTAATATTTTAGGCACGATGTTGGGTTCGCAAGTCGCGTTAAAAGGCATGCTCAAACAAGGTTATGGTCAAATCTTTAATATGGAAGGTTGGGGAAGCAACGGCGAATGGAGTGCAGGCATGACGCCTTATGCAACCACAAAACGGGCCGTAAGTTATTTCAGTAAAGCACTTTATAAAGAGACAAAATCGACAGCTATTTTAACTGGCACACTCAGCCCGGGCATGGTTGCAACAGACCTATTAGTTTCTTCGTGGACCAATGGCAACATCCAAAACTGGAAAAAGATGAAACGGTTATTTTTCTTTGTGATTGACCCGCCAGAAGTCGTTTGTGCATATTTAGCAAAACAAATTATTCAAAATAAAAAAGCCAACCGACGCATTGCTTGGATCACGCCATGGAAGCTTTTTCTTAGATTTTTGCAGCCTTATTACTGGCGTAGAAACCCCGTTAAAGGCACAGCCTTAGAGCATTTGTAGTCAGGCTTATAATGTGACTAAAAATCTAATCTCACTCAGTTAAGATGGTTTGGTTGATAGGCGCATCGGGTTTATTGTTCAGTAAAAGTTCTTCTAAAGAGCGCTTTTACTGAACTTTATACTCATCAAGAATCGTTATCTGAGCTATCTTCTTTATTTAAAATCCGCCCTTCCCGTTTTGGTCGAATCAATGGTGCTGTTGGTCGTGGATGCGTATGTGTATATTGCATACCTACTCCCGCATTTACATCATCTGCTGCGATTTCAGTTTCAAAGCGCTCATTATCAAGATCTCGAATTTCCTCAGTAATTCTTTCTACTTCGTCTTCATCTACACCAAGTTCTTGTAAAATTACTCCCCCAAACTTAATCGCAGATTCAAACGTTTCACGGATCATGAAGTCTACTTTTTGTTTGACTAAATGCAGTGAGTGCTCGCGGTCATATGAACGGACTAATAATTTCGCTAAAGGAAATTCATGTGTGACGAGTTCTACAATTCTATTGGTTGTTTCCTTGCTATCTACACACACCACAATCGCTTGTGCTGTTGCAGCACCAGAAGCATGTAGAATATCTAAGCGACAGCCATCGCCATAATAAATTTTAAAACCAAATTTTTCAGCGTTTCGAATCATGTCCGTATTATTATCAATAATGGTGACATCTACCCCTCTTGCCAATAATAATTGACTGGTGACCTGTCCAAAGCGCCCAAATCCAATCATTAAAACGCTACCGCTTAAACCCTCGGCAATATTGACGTTTTCTAACGAAACATTCGCTTTAAATTGAGTAAACCGTTTAAAAATAATACCGACAATTGGAGTCAACACCATTGAAAGCACAACAATAGCGGTAAGATTAGATTTAATTGTACCGTCAATGACTTGGGCACTTAATGCAGCAGAGAAAAGTACAAAGGCAAACTCTCCGCCCTGAGCCATGAGTAAGGCACGGTCCAACGCTTCAGTATGAGGGCTTTTCGTTATTCGGGCGACAATATAAATCATGAGAGCTTTGGCAAGCATGAGGGCAATTACACCACTGACAATGAGCTGCCAGTTTTGAGCAACCACTGATAAATCCAATGACATGCCAACCCCAAGGAAAAACAGGCCTAACAAGATTCCTCGGAATGGTTCAATATCAGCTTCAATTTGATGTCTAAACGTTGATTCAGATAAAAGCACGCCAGCTAAGAAAGCACCCATCGCCATGGACAAACCGCTGACTTGCATGAGCAACGCCGCACCCAATACAACCAATAATGCTGCGGCAGTCATCACTTCTCGGGCTTTAGCAGCAGCCAAGAGTCTAAATAATGGGTTAAGTAACCAATAACCTGCCGCAATAAGACCTGCAATTGCGATTAAACCAATGCCTATATTTTCTAAACGTACAGATGTGCTTTCGACCACATGATTCGGTGCCATAAAAGCAACAATAGCGAGCAATGGTACAATCAGTAAATCTTCAAATAATAAGATGGCTACAATTTTTTGTCCGCGAGGTTGAGTCAAGTCACCGCGATCGCCCAATAACTGCATCACAATAGCAGTCGACGTTAATACAAACCCTGCTGCACCAATAAAAGCAACTTGCCATGTAAAACCAAATAACAGTCCGACGCCAGTCAAAGCCAGTGCGCAAATGATGATCTGTAGTGTGCCAAGACCAAAAATTTCGCGTCTAAGGCTCCATAAATGTGATGGCTGCATTTCCAAACCAATCAGAAATAGGTACATCACAATTCCCAACTCGGCAATATGTAAAATTGCGGTGGAATCTTGGAAAAAAGCAAAACCGAATGGGCCAATAATCAGACCCGCAATTAAATAACCTAATACTGAACCTAAACCAATACGTTTAAAAATAGGGACTGCAATTACAGCCGCTGCCAATAAAACCACAGGGGCAACCAAGCTAATTGAATGTGCTTCTGCGCTCATACATTTCTCATTTTATTTATCTGCAATTTATTCTATGTGAAACTATGTTTAAGGGCGATTATTAGTTTTGAGAAAAAGAATCCATAAAAAAAGCCCTGACGGGCTTTTTTTAATTAAACAACGAATTTCAACATGAGCTGAATGACCGTTGCATTAATTAAATCGACAAAGAATGCGCCACAAAGCGGAACAATTAAAAATGCCTTATGCGATGGTCCATACATGTTCGTAATGGCCTGCATATTTGCAACTGCTGTTGGCGTTGCACCCATACCAAAACCACAATGCCCTGCTGACAAGACTGCTGCATCATAGTTTTTACCCATCACACGGAAGGTCACAAAAGCAGCATATAATGCCATCGTAATGGTTTGAGCACCTAAAATCACCACAAGTGGCCCAGCCAAATCTGCAAGTTGCCAAAGCTTTAAAGAAAGCAGTGCCATTGCTAAATAAAGTGATAATGATGCATTACCAAAAACATCAATCGCACGGTCAAAAATATCAATTTTTAAGACACTTTCTAAGATGTTTCTTAAAATTACACCGCCACCCAGCGCCCAAACGAAGGTTGGTAACTCAAACCAAGTTCCCTTACTAAAGCCTGTCATAAATTCAGCAAATGCCAAACACGCTGCGAACATACCCAATGTAGTAATTGCATTGTCGGCTGTAATTAAACGAACTTGATGAGGGTTTTCAAACGGCGCAAGATCATCAGAATTTTGTTCAACATGACCATCACGCTGTTGGATTTCAGCATTAGTTTTTGGTTGAGCAAGGCTATAACGATTGATAAGCAATTTTGCTAATGGGCCACCAATCACACCACCAATAATTAAACCAAAAGTCGCACTCGCCATCCCTAAAGCTAAAGCACCCTGAATACCATGCTGAGTTTCTAAAATTTCACCCCAAGCTCCAGCAGTACCATGACCACCTGTTAAGGTAATAGAACCGGCAATTAAGCCAATGAGTGGGTCAAGACCGAGCAACGTCGCAAGACTCATGCCTACCGCATTTTGCACCACAATGAAAGATGCTACACAGACTAAGAAGATAACCAAAGCCATACCGCCTTCTTTAAGCTTCATAAAATTGGCACTTAAACCAATAGAAGCAAAGAATACGAGCATAAAGCTGGTTTGTAATTCGCTACTAAAAACAATGCTATATCCCCATATGGTATGGACAAGTAGCGAGACGACCGCAGCAACCAAACCGCCTGCTACAGGTTCGGGAATATTGTAGCGTTTTAAAAAATCAATTCGATTAACAAGAAAGCGGCCCAATAATAGAACGATGACCGCCGAAATTAGTGTATAAAAACCATTAAAAACAAATTCCATATATACTACTTTCTAATTACATTCCTAACGGATTGTAAAATAATTATATTTTATTTTTTAATATGTAAAAAAAACACAAATAAACTTTACAAAATTACCCTAGCAATCAATTTTCACGATTCTTAAGAAAAACTTAAATTTTTAAATATTTTATACAAAATTACCCCATACATTTAAGTTAATTATTTAATTTCAATAATCTAGTCCAAAATACTCTTAATTAAAAATAATTACCCCTTGATACCTTAAGCAAAAAATCCTGTCTTTTAAGTCACTGAACTTAGCTCTCATTCCCTTTAATATCCTTAAAAGACCAGCTCGTTATTGTTCTGGGCAACATCTTTATAGGTTTTATGTTCAATGAGTTTATTGCTTAAAGTTCGTCAGAACGTTCCACAGCTACAGTCCATTAAAAAATCTCTTCAGACACGTGCTGGTCAAAAAATACCTCACATGCTGATCAATGCATCGGATCTATTTTTTAGAGGTCCTCAAATTGCCTTGTCAGGAAAAACGCCCTTTGACGTGATTTATAAGCATGAAATTATTAGCTTACGGCATTATAGAAATGAGACGAATACCTCTACACCTAAACACCGTGTACCGTTAGTTATCGTTCCGCCGCTAGCAGTCAACATGCTCATTTATGATTTGTTTCCTACTCGCAGTTTTGTACGTTTCTTTTTAGCACAAGGTTTTGATGTATATCTGATTGACTGGGGCGTGCCCACCCGACACCAAGCAAAATACAATTTCGGCACCTACATTAAAGTCTTTATGCCTGAAATGTTAAAGCAGGTCCGCTTGCACAGTGGTCAGCAACAGCTTTCTTTACATGGCTGGAGTTTAGGCGGTGCACTGTCACTCTGCTATACCGCATTATTTAAAGACAAAGATATTAAAAACCTAATTATTTTAGCTTCCCCTATCGATACGCATAAAGCTGGTTATATGGGCAAACTCTATGGCAGCTTAACCAAACCTGCCCAATGGGTTCGCAAACATACGCCGTTTCGTATTCGCCACCATGTGCCAAGTAAGGCATTTCATATTCATGGATGGCAAAACACACTAGGCTTTAAATTAACTGACCCGATTGGAAATCTAAAAACGTATTGGGAACTTTTTAAAAATCTCGATAACCGAGAATTTATTATTGACCACGCAACTTCTAGTTCATTTATCGATAACATGCTGGCGTATCCGGGTGGAGTCATGCGCGACATCATCCTTCGTTTCTGGATTGATAATGAATTATCCAACGGTGTAGTGAAATTCGGTGAACTTACAGCCTATTTAAAAGATATTGAATGTTCGGTGTTAGCACTGGGGGGTAGTACGGACATTATTGTGACCGCTGATGCTGTTAAGCCACTCATGGATTTAATTAGCAGCCAAGATAAAACGTTTAAGGTCGTACCGGGTGGACACATGGGTGTCGTTTCAGGAAGCCAAGCACCTACGGCGGTTTGGCCTGAAATAAGTACTTGGTTAGTTGAGCGTTCAGGTTAGTTCGTTTAAACAATATTGGGAACCAGCGTAGCAAGCCTTACGCTGGTTTTTATTATTGTGGTGATTAAGTCTTAAGCTTTAAAGTAAAAATTAATAATTCCATATTCAAAGATGTTAAATATCCAGTACTAACTTATCCGAACGAGGCAAACTGTTGCAGGTGGTAATTCGTAAATCTGGTTGTGCCTTATATTGATCTAAAGTAGTAACACCTTGTAGCTTATTACAGACACAAGCACGGCATAACCCTCTTTCACATCCCGATGGAATATTAACGCCAGCCAAACGTGCAGCGTCTAATAGCGTTGTCCCGCCATCAACCACAATCTCAATACCACTCCGTGCAAAGTGGATAACATGATCTTTACCATCAGTTGGGTGCTCTACTACCGGAGGGGTAAAACTCTCTGTATGAAATTGTATTTCAGGTAATCCTAAATCCAGTAACATAGATTTTGAGGCAGTAATAAATCCTGGTGGAGCACAAACATACACTTCATGTGCTGTTATATCGGGAACAACTTTAGCTAGTAATTCAGCACTTAGTTTCGCCTGATACATTTGCCCTGAAATTGGATAATTAGGGTCTATCTCATTACATATAAAATGCACATCAAAACCAGATAAGTTGGCAACTTCACGTAATTCTTGTTCAAAAATAATAGATCTCTCATTACGGTTAAAATAAAGTAACTTAACTTGGCTATGTGGAGCTTCACGTCGTGCCTTACGTAACATACTCAAAATTGGTGTAATACCGACACCACCCGCAAGGAAAACGATCTGTTTAGGTACTTCTTTCAGAACAAAATCGGGAGAGGCCTGCGGTACTCCTACCAAAATCATATGTGAATTTTTCTTAATATGATCATTGATATAATTCGAAACACGTCCGCCCTCTACACGTTTGACGGCAATTTCCAAACAATTAGCAGCCTCGTGACTGTCTCTTAACAAACTATATTGTCGAACCAGACTTTCATCTTCGACGTCAACCCGTACGGAAATAAATGCACCAGCTTCCCAAGTTACGCCCTCCCATCCTTGAGGTTTTTCAAAACGTATCATTAATGCCTGATTTCCTGCTTGCGGAAAAACAGCGAGGACCTTAACAGGTACATTATAAAAACGAGGCTTATTTAAATACGTCATATTATCTGGCAGTTTATATCGGGCTCCATATACAACTCGACGTAATAACTCCTTAGGATTTTTTAGTATTTTAAAAAAATTTCCTCTTTCTTGCTCGCCTACAGGGCTCGCCAATTTGAGTACATTGACCATCATATCTGGCACAACATCTTCAAGAGACATAACATTGTAAGGTAAGCCATGCTGCAAACAGATTTCCTTAACAAAGGGCTGGATTTCTCTTTGACGATTACATGGTAAGTCTGGAAACAAATGATGCTCTAAGTGGGTGTCCAATCCACCATAAAACACATCAAATTTAGGTGGATTATCGAATTTAACTTCCTCTTCCAACAATGTTTTAAAATAATTATCAAGTTGGGCATAAGGCGTAAAATTACTTGTTGCTAAAATTTGACGGCGAAAATATTCTTCTTCTGTTTCACTCAATCCTGGGTCACTAAATAACTCAACATTGGGTGAATGGTGTTCCAGAAATAAGACTGCAACCGTCAAATCATATCCCAAAACTGTACTCAGATAATTTCCAAAAAATGTCGGCAATATCCGATGAGGAGAAACCGAAAGAGGATCTTTCCAAAAATGCTGGGCAATATATTTTTTTGTCAGTTTTAAGGTTTGTTCAATGGTTGTTCGACTAAGTACTTTACGCCCTTCTGTTTTAGCGGCTGATGCTCCAGTAAAAAGAGAAAATACAAGATTAGGTGTTGTTAATAATAAAACCCACAACAGTGGAAGTTGCAAAGTATGGTGACCATACCATGGCTGACCTGGTTTAATGCGTAAAAAGGAATATCCCAAATCATGGTCTACGCCAACAATATTAGTAAAAGGATGGTGATTTTGATGATGCATCACACGCCATTCATAAGGATCCACCATAAAATTCCAAACCCAACGTTCAGAATGGAAAGACCCTGCATTTGGCAAATGATCATAACTACCATGCATGATGTTATGACCAAGTTCAGAAAACTCAAGTAATGTATGCAATGCACCTAATATCGCGCCACGCATTATGGCATTACGTTTTCCACCTTGTTGGATCAACTCATTACTACGCGCTTTAATAGCTTGAGAGTAAGCGGCAACATTTCTGATATGTTCTAGGTCTGCATCACCAACTTTTGCTTTAGTTTGATCATATAAAGCTTTTAAAGCTGCCGTTAAACTTTCGTGCTTGCCGTCTTTATTATTTAGCATTTTATATATCCCTATCGGATTTGATCCTATCCGAAAAGATATAAAGTTTTGAACATTAGCAGAATGACTTTATACTACCAAACTTGACATTTCATGACACATAAAGCATGTCTATACAATTATATTGGGATTTTCCTCGCAGTATCAGTGCTATTCGCATATTGCTTATGATAGGTCAGCAACATGGTTTAACACCTGAAAGTTGTATAGAAAACACGCATATTTCTTTGGATGATTTGTCGCAACCTAACTTTGAGGTAAAAGCAGAACAAGAATTTTTAGTTATTCGAAACTTACTTAAACTACTAGATCCTACACTTCCCTTGAGTATAGAAGCAGGTCTAAGGCACCATACAACCACATTTGGTGCATGGGGTTTTGCCATTCTTAGTAGTCAGACAATGAAAGAAGCCTTACATTTTGCTATGCGATACTTTCAACTTAGTTCCATTTTTTGCAATTTAGAAGTTATTCAGGAAGATATACATACATTACTGATTTTTGATCATAGTCAATTACCTGATGACTTAGCGTGTTTTCTGGTTGAAAGAGATCTTATAACTGTTATATCAATTCAACGAGATGTCTTGCCTATACAGTTTCCTGTAATGAGCATTAATATTGCTTTACCTGCACCTGTGTATGCCGATAAATTTCCCGAATTAACGGGATATCCAATTCAATTTAATCAACCACGTAGCTGTATTATCTTTGAAAGCAGTTTGCTTGATTTACCATTACCTCAAGCAGACTCATTTATTCGTGCACGATATGAAGAAGAATGCCAACAACTTTGGACGCGAAGAAGTTCTCTAGGCAGCTATAGCCAAAAGGTCAGAAAAATTTTACTCCAACAACCCTCACAAATGCCCAGAATTGATGAAATGGCAGCCCATCTTCAGGTCAACCTCAGAACATTACAACGTCATCTCGCAATTGAAGGAGTTACCTATGAACAGCTTATAGATGACATTCGTAAAGACTTAGCCGAAGACTTACTTAAAACCACCAATTTAACAGTTGAAGAAGTTGCCATTCAGTTGGGCTATTCCGAAGTTTCAGCATTTTCCAGAGCCTTTAAACGTTGGAAAGGCATTTCTCCCCGAAATTTTAGGTGGCAAAAATAAATTTATATTTAATATTTTAATGCTTATCCACGCCAGCTCCAGTAAGCAAACTCGTAGCATAATTCATAATTAATAAGACTAAATTATTCGCTTTTTCTTCTGATTCAGCCAAACGCCCTTCTAATAAAAGATGAGATAGACCATGTACAAGGCTACAACTCAACATTGCTAATACTTCAACTTGAGCGTCATTTTCATCCACACCCAATATTGAAGCAGTTAATTGATGTAACTGAGTATATGTATTACCCACTGCCTCTTTTAACTCAAGTGCTTCATTCTTTTGTAAGTCAGGATTAAACATCAAGGCAAAGAGATTTCGATTATTTTTTGCAAAGTTAATATAGGCTAAACCAAATAATTTTAACGCCTCTGGCTGAGAATTAGCATCTTGCAACGTTTGGCTTTGCTCCTCTTGCAAGAGCTTAAATCCTTTGGCTGCCAATGCTGCTAAAAAGCTCTCTTTATTTTCGAAATGCCGGTATACCGCATTTCCGCTTACCCCAATTTGTCTCGCCATTTCTCGAAAACTAAGGCTCTCGGCATCACTATTTTTTAGGTGGGCTAATCCTGCATCTAATAATTCTTCACGCACATTTCCATGATGATAATTTGATTTTTGAGATTGTATAGAAGACATGTTGACACCGCGCACATATTATAAGCATAATGTGTGCACCGAACACATTATGCTTTATTGTTGTTTAATTCACACAAAAGAGCAAATCATAATTCCCGTTCAATAGAGCTGCTTATAAATATCCATATTGCCTAGGAAAGGACATTAATAATACTAGGCCTATGAAAACAAAAGAGTATTGAGCTTATAAAGAAATGCAAACTTTCCTTTGAGCTAAATCATCTTTAAGCAAAGGAACTGATATGAACAATTTTAGAAGTATAAAACAGGCTTTGTTATTTACAATACCATTGATGTTGGTCAGTTCACTTGTAAAAGCAGAACTCAACCTCTTAGATGATAAGAGTTTATCTGGTGTAACTGGTCAAGCATTATTTAATCTAACCAATATTGCAGCTAATCAAAATGGTAATCCAAATACAGATGTAGGTTTTTATCGTCTCGGAATGGAAGCACAAGTAGAGTTAAATGCAAATATTAAAAGTTTACAGTTAGGTTGCGGTGGGACTAAAGGAGTGGGTTGTGACATTGATATTGAAAATATTAGTTTAGCAGGTGTCCTCCCCGTAAATGGTAGCTATGCAGGATCAGATGCCGTTATTACTAATCCTTTTATCGAGTTTGCTATCAAATCGCCGAACAGTGCTTCTACTCGAGAAATTGTTGGCTTTCGACTTGGGGCATTAGGCATATTAGGCAAACTTGGATTGGGATCAAATACAGATTTAACAACATTAGCTGATGACACAGGAGGAATTAACTCTTTATCTGGTGATTTGAATTTAACACTTACGAATACTGTTCTGAAGAATGTAGTGATTGAAAATGGATTAATCACTACAGAAGCACATATTAATGATTATAACAAACCGCTTATTCTTAACCGCTCTACAACAGCAACGCTGGATAATGTAGTCGCTAAAACTGGTCCACTAAAACTATTAGGTATCTTAGATCTACCTTTAGGTTTAACTCTCAGTAATGCCACATTAAAAGATTATCCTCTGTCTGGTTTCCATGAAATTTTACTAGCCCAAGATGCAGCAGGAACAATTCCTACTAGTGACACATCACTATCCTTACAAAAACAAGCTATCCAGTGGCAAAAAATAAGTTCTGGTAGCTTCGAAAATACTGTAGCTGCTCAACCTGGATGGTGGCTTTCCTTACCTAAAGTTTTACTCACGGATATCGAAACACAACAGCGGATTGATGTAGGACTTGGCGAGGCATTAGGAGGATTAGTGGGTCGAGAGTTAATTATTAATCCTATTGACTCTGGACAGATAGGCATCAAAAACTGCTACGGGAACTTAAAGTTTTGCTAAGTAAAAACTTTATACAAGCTTTTATATGACGCTTAAATTAAAACAACTCATGGTTTTCATACCACTATTAGCAGGGCTGAATACATCCCAAGCTACCACAGTCTATAGGTCAATAAATATGTGCTCAGCTTCCGTCAAACATATACCTGATAATATCCAGAGTTCTATTTCTAAACTTAAAGTGGGCTCAATAGACTCAAATGCTTCAAATATTTCTTTTATTCTTGCTTCAGCAGTTGCTGCAAAACACAATAAACCAATAGATATAGAACGTATTGCTGTTTATTTGCAAGCTCAACGAAATCAGCAAAATTTCTATTATTCATTACTTGATATCAAGAAAACTTTTGAAAATTTCAATATATCTGTTGAGGCCAAGAAAAACGCCTCACCTTTTGATATGTTAAAATTAACCAATGAAATTCTTATTGGTATTGATCAGCAAGATCAACTTTTTGCATTAGTTGGTTCATCACAAGAATATGTATATTTAATTTATGGAATCATGAATCGAAAAGCATTAATCTGCCCTCTTAAAAAATCTTTATTTATTCAAAACTTTACCACCAATAAATTTTTAATTCTTAGATAGTTACCACCAGACTCCATTAAATAGAGAATTTTTATTAATTCAAACAATTAGGCTTATTTAATAATTATAAAAAATAAGCCCTTTATATTTTTAAAATTAAGTTTTAGAAAATAATCTTTAAAAGTTAATCGAGTATTGGATTTAAATCTCGATTCATTTGAACAATATCCTGATGCGTTGGATTAGCCCCTAAGCTTGAGAAGAGTTCAGGTAAACGATCACGCTTTTTTTGGGCCTCTCCTTTTTGAGCAATAGCGAGTCCTTTCCTCATCATTTGCTGATCATAATCACAGCAATATGCTGGCGTACATGGTTGTTGTCTCCAAGAATCCTCCAAACTACCGGCATCTACAGGGTCAAAACCTATGTCATTAACAAGGCTCATAACAACATCTTTTGAAGGTACACTATCTCCAGCAACAGCTATCGCTAATCTATTTTTACTTCCTTCAACTTGGCCTAATTCTGCAAGTGAATAAGCTAAAATATTATTAAAAGCTTTAATAACAGGACGATTAATCTGCTTGGATACCCAAACACTTTCTGTCATTCCATCATCAATTTCTTTAATATGCGGATCACGGAAATCAGGATAATAATTACTGGTATCTATAATTACTTTGTCTGTAGCTGCTGAGTAAAATAAATCTGTTGGTAATTCTTTTATAGCTGGGAAAGGAATTGATAAAATAATAACATCTGAAGAATTAACAGCTCCATATATATCGACTGCTTCTACGTTTATTTCATCCGCAATTTTTCTTACCCCGTCCACACCTCTAGAATTCGCAACATATATAGTATGACCTGCTTCCTTTAAAAGACGTGCAAGGGTCTTTCCAATATTACCAACTCCAACAATACCTATTTTCATATATCAGCCTTTTGAGAAATTTAATACAGTTAACACTTTTAAGTTTAAAGACAAGCTGAGATAATAGGAAGTACACACAAAAAAGTAAGTATATTCCTAAAAGGTAAGTATGAAAGCAGCACGTGACTGGAATTGTGAAGATCCTCAACAGCGGATAGTATGGGCAAAAATCACCTCTGAAGCCCTTAAAGCTATTGAAGGAAAATGGAAAATAATTATCCTTTGTCAACTTTTTGCAGCTAAACAACCCCTACGTTTCTCTGCATTAGAAAAACTTATCGAAGGTGTTAATCAGAAAATGTTGATTCAGCAGCTTAAACAATTAGAACAAGATGGGATTATTAAACGTACTGTTTATCCACAAGTTCCCCCTAAAGTTGAATATGAGCTTAGTGAAATAGGATTAGCACTTGGTCCTTCAATGGAAGCACTTATTGAATGGGCAGAATTTAAAAATCAAAAATTAAATAGCGACTCAAAGTAATAAAATCTAAGCATAAAATTTATGCTTAGATTTTATTATATTAAAAATAATGAATAAGTTATTTCAACCCAAAAGTCTTTCTAATGCTCTTATCAACAGGGCCACTTGGCATGAAACGACGTAACTTACTTAACAAAGACGCTTGTCCAGATGGTGTACGACGCATTTGCCAATCATTCAATGCCGCTGTAACGATCGTATCTGCAACAGCATCCGATTGGGATCCATGATTAATCTGATTCGATATGGCCTGTGCAGCTAAATTACGTTCATTGTCATATTCAGGAATTTTAGAACTTACTACAGGTGCGTTTTTATCTAGATTGGTTTTGGTGAAAGAAGGTTGCACCAATGTCACGCGAATCCCAAATTGACGAAGCTCGTGATCTAAAGATTCGGATAATCCTTCAACTGCATGTTTAGTTGCAGAATATACCCCCATATAAGGTGAAGGGAGAAAACCCAATACCGAGCTAATATTTATGATTCTTCCATAATGTTGTATTCGCATATATGGCAATACCGCTTGTATCGTACGGAGAATACTAAATACATTCGTATTAAATAAAAATTCTGCTTCTTTTATAGAGGTCTCTTCTATTGCCCCAGTCAGGCTTGCCCCAGCATTATTAATTAAGATATCAATACGCCCAGCCTTATCAATAATAGAATGAATCCCAAGTTGGACAGAGTCCTCATCAGACACATCCATTTCAATGAGCTCAACCCCTTCTATAGGTTGGGCTTTGACTTTATTTCTGACTGTTCCAAATACTTTATGGCCTTTTTTAGCAAATTTTTCTGCTGTGGCTTGACCAATTCCTGATGAAACACCGGTAATTACCACTACTTGTGAGTTTGACATATGAACTCCGAATAATTTTTAAACTTAAGAATCTGATAGTTAAGCTGTTGGTTTGACTCTGATTTTGAACCAGATTGAGTACATAGCCGGCAAGAAAACCAAAGTTAAAATGGTTCCAGCCAGTGTTCCACCAATCAATGTATAAGCTAGCGTTCCCCAAAACACCGAATGAGTCAGAGGAATAAAAGCCAAAATAGCAGCCAAAGCCGTTAATATGACGGGTCTGGCACGTTGTACTGTCGCCTCCACAACGGCATCCAACGGATCGAGCCCAGCTTGTTTGTTTTGCTGAATTTGACCAATCAAGATGAGTGTGTTTCGCATTAAAATTCCAGACAATGCAATCAACCCAACCAAGGCATTGATACCAAAAGGCTGCTGGAATAATAGAAGCGTCGGTACCACACCGATTAATCCCAACGGGCTGGTTAGAAACACCATAATCATTGCAGCTATAGATCTCACCTGAAGAATGATAATGAGCAAAGTCATTGCCAACATGATCGGGAAAATAGGAAGCATAGCTTTAGTGGCTTTACCCGACTCTTCAATAGAACCCGCTTCAACGATGCGATAGCCCTTCGGTAGATTTTTTATAACTGACTGAAGCTGTTTGGTAATTGCTGTAGATACATCTGGTGGTTGCAATCCTTCAGCAATATCTCCACGAACGGTTATTGTTGGTACGCGATCTCGACGGCGTATAACAGGCTCTTCCATCCGTACTTCAATCTTGCCAATTTGTGACAGAGGAATACGTTGTCCATTTGCCCCAGTGAGTGTGAAATCACCAATTTTTGCAGGATCCAGTCTTATATCACCCGCAGAACGAGCAACAACTTGTACTGTACGAATATCTTCGCGCACAGATGTTATCGGAATACCTGTTAACAAAAATTGTAGTTGCTGTGCCACTGAAGCTGAGGTGAGACCAACTGCTTGTAGACGATCTTGCTGTAATGTGAAATGAAGGGCTGGTGTACGAGTTCCCCAATCGGTATTTACAGTTCTCATCATTGGGCTAGCATTCATAACATGCTGAACCTGTGCTGCAATTACACGCAATTTTTCTGGGTCTGGCCCTGTCACACGGTAAGCCACTGGATAGGGTGAATATGGCCCAAAGACCAGTTGTGTAACACGCACCTGCGCCTCAGAAGCAAGCCCATTCGAAACAGCTTGTCTTAAGCGATGTTTTAAGGCTTCCCGTTCTTCTTGGTTGTCAGTTCGTATCACAATCTTGGCAAAGGATGGGTCTGGTAACTCAGGTCCCATGGATAAATAAAACCGAGGAGCGCCTTGACCAATATACGATGTCACAATCTTTGCTTCATTTTGCTTAGATAACCAAGCTTCAACTTTGGCTGTAGCAGCGCTAGTTTGCGTAATCGATGTACCGTAAGGCATTTGTACTTCAACAAGTACTTCAGGTCGGTCAGAGATTGGGAAAAATTGTTTTTTCACCAATGTCATTCCACCTATTGCCAAAACAAATAATCCGATAACACTACCAGCAACAAGCCATTTACGCGCAATCACACGTTCAAGAATTTGACGGAAACGGTTATATCGTGGTGTGTCATAAATTGCATGGTGTCCACCTTCGACTTTTTTAAAATCAGGTAACATCTTCACACCTAAATAAGGTGTAAAAACGACTGCAACAATCCATGAAGCAATAAGAGCTATGCCGACAATCCAAAACATATTGCTGGTATATTCACCAGCCGTAGATCGGGCAAAGCCATTTGGCATAAATCCAACAGCTGTGACTAATGTTCCAGAAAGCATAGGTGCTGCGGTATGGCTCCATGCATAAGCAGATGCAGCTATTCGACTAAAGCCCTCCTCCATTTTGACGACCATCATTTCAATGGCAATAATGGCATCATCTACCAAGAGTCCTAAGGCAAGAATAAGAGAGCCCAGTGTAATTCGGTCAAAGTTTTTGCCCGTTGCCAACATCGCCACAAAAACAATAGCCAATGTGAGTGGTACAGCCATAGCAACAACAAGTCCAACTCGCCATCCCATGCTGATAAAGCTTACAAACATCACCACAAGTAATGCTGCAAAGAACTTAATCATGAACTCATTTACCGACGAGCTAATATTTACCGCTTGATCGGTCACCTTATTTAAGCTGATACCAAGGGGTAAATCTTGATTGATTGAGCCAACTTCGTTCTCTAATGCTTTACCAAGATCTAATCCATTCCACCCTTCACGCATGACTACACCTAGCAATAAAGCAGGTTCTCCATCATTACGAATAATGAATGTTGCAGGATCTTCATAACCACGTTTAACAGTCGCAATATCTGACAATTTCAAGGTACGACCTTGAGCAGTTATAGGTGTGTCTCGAATTTTTTGTAACTTATCAAAAGCACCATCCAATCTGACAAAAACTTGAGGACCTTTGGTCTCAATAGAACCAGCTGGAGTAAGTACATTCTGATTATTAAGTGCAGCAAACACATCTTGTGGATTTACGCCTAGTGTTGCTAAGCGCTCATGTGAAAATTCAATATAGATACGTTCAGGTTGCTCGCCAATAATATTGACCTTTTTGACCCCCGGGACATGAAGTAGCTGCTGTCTAATTGTTTCTGCATCACGCACCAACAATCTTTGTGCTTCATTTTTTGCCTTCAAAGCATATAAAGTAAAAGTCACATCCGCATATTCATCATTAACAAGTGGCCCAATTACCCCTGAAGGTAAATTGCTCATTTCATCATTTGCTTTCTTCCTCGCTTGATAAAACTCCTCCTGAACTTGAGATGGAGGTGTGCTATCAAGTAAGGTTAGTGTCGTAAAAGCTAGCCCAGGCCTTGTATAGGTTTCTGTTCGATCATACCAACGCAGCTCCTGCATCCGTTTTTCGATTTTTTCAGCAACTTGATCTTGCATTTCTTGGGCAGTTGCACCGGGCCAAGCAGTCACAATGGTCATGACCTTAACTGTAAAGGCTGGGTCTTCAGCTCGACCTAACTTAAAAAATGCAACAATGCCTGCAATTGAAATTAGAAAAATCAGGAATAGAGTGATACCCCGTTCACGAACAGCAAGAGCTGACAGGTTAAAACCTTTCTCACTCATGAGTGTCCTCCTTCATTTCCAATTGAAGGATTATTTGCCTGTGATGCAATACGGACTAACTCGCCTTCTCGAAGTAAATGTGCACCTAGAGCAACAATTTGATCTCCACTCTGAATATTGCCAGTTACATACGCATATTCATCATCAACCTGTTTTACAACAACAGAACGCCACGTTACTTTCTGAGTTTTTCCATTAATTACCCATACTCCTGCTCCCTTTCCTTTATCAAGTAGTGAACCAATCGGTACTTGTAAAAAATGTTGTGAACTCTGATTTTGAGCTCCAATACGTACAGTAACGGTTGAACCTAAAGGAGCGTTTGCCAAATCTCCGTCTAATACAAAACGTGCTTCAAAAGTACGAGTGAGCTGATCTGCTGTATTTGATAACTGTCTAAGCTTAGCTGGGACACTGATATTTTCTTTACCAAAGAGAGTGGCTTGACCAATAGCTCCTATTGCAGGGCGTAAAGTCTCGGGAAGCTGAATAACTGCTTCTCTTTGACCAGAATGAGCTAAACGAATTACTGTTTGACCCGCGCTTACAACTTGCCCCGGTTCAACCAGTGTTTCCATAATTGTGCCATCACCATCGGCTATTAAGTCGGCATAGTGACTGGCGTTTAATGCGACTTTAGCTTGAGCTTGCGTTGAACTTAGTTGTGCTCTCGCCGTATCTGCTGCTGCCTTAATCTGATCATAGGCGGAAGCAGATATAGCACCACTTCCACGCAAATCACGATATCGAGCTTCGTCTTTTTCTGCTTGTTCAGCACGTGCTTTGGCTGCGCCTACAGCTTCTTGCTGAGCTTTGGCAGCAAGTTCTAAATCAACCGGATCAATACGCATCAGTAACTGTCCGCGTTTTACCGTCTGACCGGCTTCAACAAACCGTTTGATTACTTTGCCAGAGACACGAAAACCAAGATCACTTTCTACCCGTGCGCCTATCGTGCCTGTAAATGCTCTTGAGTCAGAAGTAATTTCTTCTTGCACAGTTGCGACTCGTACCAATGGTGCCGAAGTACGGGGGTCAGATTGTGTATTTTCAGCACAACCTAGCAAGAAAAAAGGAAATAAATATATTGCAGCAAATGGAATAAGGCGACGATAACGCATATTAGAGTCCCCCCCCTTGAAGAAATTAATCAGGAGACTCATTTTTAATCAAGTGACCAATTTAGTCAATAGTCACAAATTTATTATGGCGATAAACTTCTCAGTACAAGACTAGAAAGCAACACTGGAGCATCAGCGTTATATGAAATGCTATGTTGTAAAAGTAATGGATGTAGATAAGGTCTCATAACTAAATAAATAGCTTTAACTGCTTCATCAATTGGTGTTTTTCTTTCAAAATCACCAGTTTGACGACCTTCTTGAATAATATTTTGTAATACTTTAAGAATTCGATTTTCATAAGCAACCGTAGCATCCCATTTCTCAGAGGCTGCAGAAACTGCAATTTCATAGAGCTTACGATCTTGAGAAAATAAACGAAGGCTCCCTTCCACAATTACTTTAAAAAGTACTCTCAATTTTTCAGCAGGATATTCAGCTTCTTGAATGGCAGCATTAACTTCATCTTCAATTTCACGTAAACAATTGGCACAAATCATCTCGCCAATTGCCTGTTTAGATTCAAAAAATTTATAAATATAAGCTTTAGAAAAGCCTATAGATTTTGCAAGATCAGAAACTGTAGTTTTCTCATAACCATAGCGGCTGAAATGCTCTGTAGCAGCAACCACGATTTGGTCCCTTACCTCATGATCTTCCGGTCCTCGCTTTGAAACAGGATAACTACTTTTTTCTTTACTCATATTTTCAATTTAAACCTTTGTGTGAAAGTTGTAGTTTAACTCTTGACCCCTGATATTGACAACAAGTGACTAAATTGTATTATAGTCACAATTAAGCCATTGTTCAAAATCTCGCCTTGGGGAAAATATGTTATCTAGATCTATCGTTCTCCTACCAATACTCACCAGCATTCTTGCTGCTTGTACCGTAGGTCCTAATTATAAACGTCCTAGTATATCTCTACCCGAGCAATATCTTGGCGCTCGCTTAAAGTCACCAAGTGACGAAACCAAAGCAGATATTGAAGTATGGTGGAAAAGTTTTAATGACCCTCAACTTACTCGATATGTCACATTAGCATTAAAACAAAATCTGGATCTGACCCAAGCATATACCCGTGTGACTCAAGCTCAGGCAGGCTTATCGGCAGTCAATGCTTCTTTACGCCCAATAGGTACTGTTGACGCACAAGCAGCTAAAGCTTACCAATCCGTTGAAACTCCACTGGGGCAAGTTTTAAATTCAATACCTAATTTTGACCGACATGGTAGTTCTTATGAGGCAAACCTAAGTGCCACTTGGGAATTAGATATTTTCGGAGGCCTTCGAAGAGACCGTGAAAGTGCTCTAGCAAACTATCAGGCTTCGAATGCAGGAGCATCAGCAGTTCGCTTAATGGTCGCAGCGCAAACAGCAAATCTTTATATTAATATTCGAGGATTACAATCTCGATTAGACATTGCCCAGCAACAATTACAAACGCAACAAAAACTTCTTTCAATTATTCAACTTTTATATAGCAAAGGATTGGCATCTGAATTTCAGGTCAAACAAGCTAAAGCGAATGTTGCTCAAGTTCAAGCTGTAGTTCCCGCACTTGGAATGAATCTAGACATTGCCATGAATGCACTCGACGTCATGCTTGGAACCGTACCAGGAACTCACCGAGCAGAACTAACAGAACTAAAACCAATTCCAGTTATTCCTAACATTACAGAAACAGGAACACCCCGCGATCTTTTACGTAGACGACCAGATCTCATCATGGCTGAAAGGCAACTGGCAGCTTCAAATGCACGTATTGGCAGTGCGATTGCAGAATATTACCCAAAGGTTTCTTTAGGCGGTTTGATAGGTAGCGCAACCACAGCAAGTGGAAACTTATTTTCAAGTGGAGCCAATCAGGCTGCTGGCTTATTAGGCTTACGTTGGCGTTTATTTGATTTTGGTCGAATTAATGCAGAAATTCGCTTAGCTAAGGGACAAGAAGCCGAAAAGCTTGCAGCCTACCAATTAGCCGTCTTACATGCAGCGGAAGATGTAGAGAACTCATTATCAACTTTATCTAAACGACAAGAACAACTTGTAGCACTTCAAGATGGTGAAAATGCGCTACACCATGCACAGAAAATCGCTTTAATTGCCTATCAAAAAGGAATTAACAGTCGAATAGAAGTATTACAAGCAGATTCAAATACTTTGCAATTCACAGATAGAAAAGTACAGGCACAAACCGATTCAGCCCTTGCTGCTGTAGCAATTTATAAATCACTGGGTGGCGGCTGGCAACCCAATGATTATTAATATGAAATTTCAAAAATTTAAAATCACTGAATGAGATGGTGGATTAACCTCATACCTACAGGAGCAATGATTTCATTTCGATTAACCAAATTCTCTAGGAAACATAAACACAAAATGTCCGACAAATATTTTCACTTCAAGGAAAGACACAAATGAAATTTAAAACATTCAGTACAGTAATTATTTTAGTAACTTTACCAATGACGGAGACCTTGGCTGCATCTCTAGACCGCTCAGGTCAGTCTATCTCTGCATTCTTGCAACCAGGTAATTACTTTGAAGCGGGTATTTCTATATTAGATCCAAACGTTTCAGGTAAAGTGCGTAATGAATATTCACCAAATGCAACTCCACCAAGCGTGATTGGTTTACAAAATACAAATATTAGTGACATGGGGGATGATTATTACTCCCCTAGCGCTGCGCTAAAACTACAAGTAACAGACAACTTCTCTTTTGGTCTAATTTATGACCGACCATTTGGCGCAGATGTTACTTACTCGCTCTCTGACCCAGCATCAGCTGCTGCAGGTGGCTTAGGACTATTTCACAATGGTACAGAGTCACTGGAAGTTGAAGTAAAAACCCAAAGTATTTCAATGTTGCTTGGCTACCAACCAAATGAAAATTTTAATTTTTATGCAGGTCCCGTTTACCAAACAATTGAAGGTGATGCTCAATTTCGTGGCTTAGCATTTGGTGGGAATAACAGCTTTGGTGGATATAATCTCAACATTAAAGAAACTGACGGTGTTGGCTGGTTGGTTGGTATTGCATATCAAATTCCAGAAATTGCATTAAAAGCATCTGTTACTTACCGCTCTGAAATTGATCATGAAATGACAATTAATGAGAGCTCTATTGCAACATTAGGGCAAAATATTGGCACTTTTATTAATATGAATAATGGCTTGGAGCAAACAAAAATTACTACGCCTCAATCTGTTAATCTAGATTTTCAAACAGGTATCATGGCGAATACAGTTGCATTTGCAAATGCGCGCTGGGTGAACTGGAAAGATTTCACAATCCGCCCTTATGCATTCGGTGTAGCTTCAGAAATCGCAGGCCCCTCAGTTGGCAAACCAAATGGATTTGATCTAGCTGCCTATAGTGATGACCAATGGTCAGCAAATATTGGTATAGGCCGTAAATTAAATGACCAATGGACAGGAAATATTTCTGTAGGTTGGGATTCTGGGGCAGGTAACCTTGTGACTGCATTAGGGCCGACAGAAGGATATTGGAATCTTGGCTTAGGTGCTCAATTCAGCCCAACACCACAAACGTTCATTTCAGGTGGGGTAAAATATTTCTGGTTAGGTGATGCCAACTTACAAACTAGTGCGCAATTTAATACACCAAATTATGTTGCGGAGTTTAAAGATAATCATGCTATCGCATATGGATTAAAAATGGGCTATAAGTTCTAATGATTGATATTAAAAAAACATTTAGATGACCTGAGCCCAAAAGTTAGTTGGCTTGATTTAACGGCTTTTTAGACTGAGTTCTGTAACGTACAGGTCTCAGTCTATTAAATTTATTCTTTGTTCTTTCACGGTTTTGTCCTGCTTATTAATTGCTTTAATTCTTGGCCTTAGAAATCTTTAGATTTATGTATTTAAGACTCTCCAATCCTACTTATATATTATCAGTGAAAGCGCATGGGTCATTTGTGTATTGTTTAGTATTATCAGCACAACTTAATGAAAATAATCGAATTAAATATATTGTAGTAAATGGAATAAGGCACTAAAGCATATTAGAACCAACGTCCTGTAAAATTTTTAAGAAACTATTTAAAAATAACCAAATCAATAATAAGTCACAAACCGATTAAGGCGATAAATTTCTTAATACAAGATCAAAAAGTAGCCTTAGTACATTCGCATTGATGATTAATTCTCTATTACAAAATAATGGATATAAATAAGTTGATCACTAGGAAAGTCACTTTGACTGCTTTAAAAACTCAATTCTTTCTTTTAAAACAAACAAAACCACATCGTTCTTGCATCATTTCGTGCAATAATTTTTTGTCTTCTTATCTCGCAATAAATTACTGATTAAAAAACATAAATTAATTAAATTATATAAATAAGCTTAGAAGAATCTATAGATTTTGCAAAACTAGAAACTGTAGTTTTCTCATAATCATAGCGACTGAAGTGCTCTGTAGCAGAACTTAGGATTTGATCTCTTACCTCATGATCTTCTGGTCCTCCCGTCGGGAGAAGATAACTACTCTTTTCCCGATTCATATTTTTTATTTGACCTTTTTTTGAAAATGACAGTTTAACTCACCTATTTATTATTGACAAATAGTGACCATATAATAATATAGTCACTATTAATAATTATTCAAAACATTGGATAAATATATTGTCTAAAACTCTCGTTGTCTTACCAATATGAGCTAATGCTTTGCAATTCACGGATAGAAAAGTACAGGTACAAACTGATTCAGCCCTTGCTGCTGTAGCAGTTTATAAAGCGAGAATTATTATGCGGGAACAATCAGTACGCCAGCCGTTAAATACACATGATTTAAATCATGCGATCTTAAACGGACCAATTCCCCAAGTAATGCTAAAACTGGCGTTACCCACCATAGCTGTTCTACTCGTACAAACCCTGATTGGATTACTAGAAACATATTTTGTTAGCTCTCTAGGAACTGATGTAATAGCTGGTGTAGCCGTAGTGTTCCCAATTCTTATGCTCATGCAAATGCTAGCGAATGGTGGATTTGGTGGAGGACTAGCTTCAGCAATTGCTCGGGCTTCTGGAGCAGGTCGATCAGAAGATGCCCAATCCCTTGTCTGGCATGGTGTAATTCTTGCTGGCATTTTGGGAGGTGTTTTTAGTATTGTTATGCTCACCTCAGCCCAGATGATATATCACTTAATGGGCGTTACTGGCTTAGCTTTAGATGCAGCCCTAAAATATTCCAATATTATTTTTATAAGTTCCCCCCTTATATGGGCTGTAGCCCTACTCTCAGCCGCATTACGTGGTGCAGGTGATACAAAAACTCCGGCCCGCATAACGCTTCTAGGTGGAGTACTACTTTTACCCCTATCACCTATTTTCATTTTTGGTTGGGGATTCATTCCCTCATTGGGTGTAGCTGGAGCTGGGCTCGCTGTCTTAAGTTATTATATTTTTGCCATCATATGCTTAATTAGGCACATGCGAACAACGCATAGCATTATCAAATTATCGATCAAGCCTATCAACTTTCAGTTCTTCAAAGATATTCTTGGTATTGGCTCACTATCCGCTATTGGAATAATTCAACTCAATTTAACTGTTGTGATTGTAACAACCTTAGTTGGTCAATTTGGTTCTGATGCAATCGCGGGGTACGGTATTGCTTCCCGACTAGACTACGTGCAAGTTCCGCTTATGTTCGGTATCGGCTCAGCAATCATGACCATGGTAGGTATTAATTATGGAGCTGGGCAATTTCAAAGAGCACGTCGTATCACATGGATCGGGGTTTTTATTACATTCCTTATCACTGGCTCAATAGGACTTTTCTTTAGTATTTTCCCTTCCATTTGGCTTGGTTTTTTCAGTCATGATCCATCTGTCCTTCAGACTGGAACAAATTACTTGCAGCATGTTGCGCCTTTTTACGGAGCAATAGGTATAGGTATGGCTCTTTATTTTGCAGGCCAAGGTTCAAAACGATTATTAGGCCCTATCTTAGCTGGTACCATCAGAATGATTATTGTAGCTATTATCGGAAGTATCGCTGTTCTATATTTTGATGCAAGTTTATCAACTTTCTTTCAAGTTATTGGCCTGAGTGCTTTGATATTTGGTTTGGTGTCTTGCTTGGCAAATTTTATCCATAGATAAAATTGCATTGAGTTCAAAAAAATTGCTCAATTTTCTTAAAGATTTTGCACAAATCTTCTAGAACTATACTCACCTCTTTTGTACCGTTCTAAGGGCAAAACTTAAAAATTTATGGGTGGATTCTTATGGGTAACTGGGTGGATATTTCAAAAGATACCAATACAGGTATTGAAACAATCCGTGCCCATTTTACTGGTCATGCTTATGATCCCCACTGGCATTCGAGCTATTTAATTGGTGTAACTGAATCCGGCATTCAACAATTTCATTGTCGTAAAAAGCAAATCAATAGTCATGCGGGACAAGTCTTTATGCTTGAACCAGAAGAAATCCATGATGGACATGCTCCTGCGTCTGATGGCTTTACCTACCAAATGCTCTACCTACATCCAGACTGGTTGAAACAACGTATCCAAGGTTTATTTCATAATAGCCCTGATCACTACGAGTTAGTGATTGATGCACCATTAAAGTCAGATGAACAGCTGGCTATTATTACTTCTCAAGCATTCCAGCATCTGCACTATAAAGAAATGAATATTGTCAAAGATAATAGTCTAGACCTACTTATTCATCATATCGCACAAGGAAAATGGTTAAAGAAAGCTCACCAATCGTCTTGTACTCACACGCCTCGAATCGCATACCAAATCAGAGATATTCTGCATGATCATCTATTTGAAGATATAGGGCTTGAAGATATCGCTCGCATGATAGGCTTAGACAGATACCATATTCACCGCATTTTTAAAGCAACTTTTCACTTAGCACCTCATCAATATCTCATTCAACTCAGACTTACACGAGCGCGTGATTTACTCGCCAGAAGCATATCTCCTGCACAAGTTGCTTCAGATTTATGCTTTGCTGACCAAAGTCATTTAAGTCGCTGGTTTAAGCGCTGCTATGGTTTAACACCTGCGGCCTATAGAAAAATCTGCACAAATCTTCAAGATTAAAAACCTTAATTATTTCATCTTATCTCTCCCTATTAACTCAAGTAGACAAGATGGAAAACCTCACTGCATTTTCATTATTTGCTATTGTTGCCTCAATTACTCCCGGTCCAACTAATTTTATAATTTTAAATCTAAGTAGCCGTTATAAAATTTCTAAAACGTTTCCTGTCATTTTAGGTTCTTGTATCGGGGCTGCCCTACTTGTGCTCATCGTTGGCATTGGGCTGGGTTCAACCCTTCTGGCTTACCCAATTATTCAAAAAATAATGACAGTGATTGGTTTAATCTGGCTAACCTCGTTGGCTTGGAAATTATATAACTACAACCCAATTATTCATTTCGAACAAGACAAAGAAAAAGGTCCGATTGGTTTCATTACTGGCTTTTTTATGCAAGCAATTAATCCTAAAACATGGATGATGGCTTTTGCAGTGATTAGTGTCTACACAAAACAAGGGCAAGATATCTGGATAAATGTCTCAATTTTATCCTTCATTTTTTTCGTTATAGCTATTCCTTGCCTTTACATGTGGGCCTTAGCGGGTAGGCTAAGCAATCGATTATTTTCACAAACAAAGCATATGAACATTTTTAATAAAATGATGGCGCTAACACTACTCATCTCTGTATGGTTGCCAGTCCTATCTACTTTTTAATGTATAAATTAGGTCATATAAATTTTTATTATTAATTTTCTATATTAAAAACTACTTATTCTTATAATTTCATAAAATAACTTTTTAATGAATACTCATTTAATGACCTAATATTTTTTATTTTGAGAAACATGCTCCCTAAAACACATGTTACTTTTTGTTATTTATGTAAAAAACAACCTAACAACAAAACCAAATAAGCCATTGTTAAATATAAATATATATTAAATATTATTCTGTAAATTTTGTCTATTTTTCAAACAAATGTAGGCAATTTCTCACAACCATGCAAGTTAAAACCTACAACATAACCAGTTGTTTTTCCTATAATTAATTTCAGTACATATAAGCACTCTTTACTATTAAATAGAAAGCTGAATATTAATGAAGAGATCTGGAAAATCGGTAACATTATCTTTATTAATATAAAAACTCCTAATAATAGAAAAAGAATCTCAAAAAATTAATATGTACTATCTTTCCTCTGGAAACAGAGGAAAGATAACTTTTTTGGTCATCAGATAGGATATAGAAAATGTTTATTGCAAAAAATATATTTGTATATTTACTATCAATGTTAGCTTTATGCTTACTGATTATTTTCTTTAACTACCTAGGAATGAACGAGACAACCAACCTTCTGCTTTCTTCTGCACTTTTTGGAATATTTATTACTTGGTATTTCAAAGGTAGCGGACTATGTCTCGCCTTATTTAGCTTTTTTTACTGGGCAATGTTTGTTATTAGCCAAAGTTTAGAAGTGGTATTAATGCTCGCAAGTTCAGTTATTGTCTATCTTGTTATGACTAAAATAATTCCTAAACTCAAGACTATCCATATTGCGGTGATAGCCAAATAGCTAGAAAGGGTTCACCCCACGCTTAACCATTCCTACTTTCTTAACAGTATTAATTTTGCTTTGCTCAGCAATTGATAATTCATTTAAGAAAATTTTTAAATTCTGCTCATCAAGACGAATGGGGTTAAAACTAGTTTCTCCCATACTTAAAAAGAAAGATTCAATATTTGTATTACGCTGTACATATTTCATCGACCAACGCTGAAAAGAATTCTTCTCAATGGAATATGTACATAGCCATTTAACATTGTAGTGTCTTTGATCATTTTTAATTTTTTCAAATAATCGCTCGACTAACTCTTGTTCACCTTCTAGGCATTGAAAGAAAGCATTATCAGCATAATAGAGCACGCCACAAATTTGATTCAAGTCATTGAAATTTCGAGCTTCTGTCAGGATATCACGTAAATCTTGCAGTAAATCTTCATTTTTTTCGTTTCGTTGGCTGGCATAACACAGTCGAACGTTCATTAACAATTCCGTGAAATATAAAATTTCTTTATCTAAAGATTCTTCAATCTAGCATATATCTATTCCTGATAATTTATATTTCTTCTCTATGCTAAGCATTAAACAAATGGCTAATTTTAAAGATAAGAGATAAGAGATAAGAGATAAGAGATAAGAGATAAGAGATAAGAGATAAGAGATAAGAGATAAGAGATAAGAGATAAGAGATAAGAGATAAG
>NZ_JBKEZV010000012.1:0-174117 GCF_053345265.1 Acinetobacter sp. M5A5_2a
TCATCACTTAAAGTAATCAACTCAATTCCAAGTAACTGTTTTTCAACAAGTTCTTATCTGCATCACCGCCGATGGATGTGCATTATAGAGGATTAATAACCCTTTGCAAGCGAAAATTAAAAACTTATGACTTGAGCGTTCATTTTTAAAACAAAACCCATATTAACCAATTGTTTTATATAAATAATTATTTTAATTATTTATTTTTGACTTAAATACGCCAGTATCATGCTCGATAATTCTTGTTTAAGTTGTTGTTCTGAGATAAGAAAATTGTTCTGACTCACATATCTCATCATTGTAAAAAGCGTACTATTGATGATTACAAAGGATTTATGCTTCACCTGTTCGAAGTCCCATTGATGGGGATTTCTACTAAATGTATATAGTCCAACTTCAAAAAAATGTTTTTCTAAAATCTGAGCAGCTTGCGAATGACTATAGTCATGCCAATGCTTCAGTACCTCTATAAAAAAACCATGATCGGCTTTTAATGCAGCAAATCCTAGTTCTATTGCTAAGGGGATAAGGATATCCAAAGGAATATTTCCTTGCTGCATAACTAATTCTTTGAGTTGTTGCCCCAATAGTTCGCTTTTACGGCGCAACAGTTCTTCTATGATTTGATCTTTATTCTCAAAGTATTGGTAAATTGAACCCACACTTACTCCAGATCTCTCTGCAATTTTAGGAGTCGTGGTATGGAGCAATCCATATTGGGCAATACAGTGCTGTGTCGCCTCTAAAATATGGTCAACAATAATTTTTGAACGCTGTTGCTGTGGGGCTTTTCTCATTGGTTTTTTATTCTTTAAATGTGAATTGAATGCGAATAATTATTCATATTAGCCTATTTATTATTCAGTTCAATAAGTAAGTGACAATATGCAAACAAGTAGCCCGACTCGACTTGCCTCTTTTAATGACATGCAAGACAGTAATTTCTTTACTCAGTTTTTAAATGTCTGTTGCGAAAAACCAGCACAGCCAAGCTATGCAGAATATGTGTCTTTACAACGTGCTCTTTATGAAGGGGACGTTGAAATGGATAAAGTAATTGATTGGGTTATGCAAAATCCTAAAGATCACCGCATGATTTTTGAGAAGATATTATTTCAAGGCCGCGATGACTTATCTAAGCCCATACCTACTGAGTTAGAAAGTTTCTTTAATTACATTGAACAAAAGCCTGAATGGCTAGATCAACATCAAATTGATGAGGCTATTAAATTTACTCATCGTTTAGGAATAAATAATGGTTTTATTCTTAGAGATTTATCTTTGATGGCGGGATATTTATATCCAGGGTTTAATCAGCCTCTAATTTTAACTGGCGCATTGAAGAAACAGGCAGGAACACGTTTAGCAGAGACTACAAAATGGTGGGTGGATATTACTGAACCTCAAGGGCTTTATCGTTTGAGTTCAGGCTTTACCTCAACCATTTATGTTCGCTTTATTCATGCACTCGTTCGCCGACAATTAAAAAAGTCTGATCGTTGGGATAGCGAAATTTGGGGAATTCCTCTTAATCAGTTTGATTTAGCAATGACCAATTTAGCGTTTAGCAGTGTGGTTTTGTTAGGAATTCGAGCTTTAGGAATATGGCCGACTAAACAGGAAACTAAGAATTTTTTACATTTTTGGCGTTATGTTGGCTGGTTGATGGGTATTGATGAAAAATGGCTTATTCAATCTGAAACTCAAGGCTGGCGCTTACTTTACTGGATGCAGTTTGCTCACCCGCGCTCCGATCACAGCAGTATTGAATTAGGATCGAGCTTATCTAAAGAACCTTTTGAGAGAAAATATCAGCATTTACGTTCTTTGCAGCAGAAGCTTGCTTATCGACAACATTTAGAACTTACTCAATTTTTTATTGGTAAGAAAAGAATGAGATTACTCGGATTACCTCAACAATCTGCTTCGTGGTTTGCTTATTATCTGATTTTACGTAATTCATTACTTTATAGTGGTGCAAAGCTTTCACCAAAAATTGAAAACTTCTTATCCAAATCAGGGCGTAATATACAAAAACTTGGTCTAAGTCTTTATCAGAATCAAGGTAAAGCAAAAACCTTAGCGAGTATGCATCAATAATTTTCTAAGTCTAAAAATAAAGAATGGAAGTCTGGATATCAGACTTCCATTTTTAAATATTAAAGGCTTATTGAGATGATGAACTATGCATTTCAGCGTGATTCATTTGCTCAGTCGACTCCACCATCTGCTTCTTTTTTTGACTTGGCATGTAGTCAGGCTCATTGTTGATTGCCAAGTAAAAAATGATCATAAACAATAAACTCAAGATAGAAGCCACAATAAGTAACTTCCATCCCCACCAAGACTGTTCAGGCGATAATTTATTTGTCATTTGATTTCTCTCGTTAAATTAATATTTTCAGTTCATTTAATTCGCTACAGCTTATTAAAACTTCATGCTCATACGAACCCAGTAGTTTCTTCCGATATTGTTAAACTGCTCTTCACTCGCGAATCCAAAGCCTGCACTACCCGCTTTGTTTAAGTGTTCGGTATAGGTTTTATCTAATACGTTATCGACACCAACAGAGACATCAATATCCTTACGAAGGTTGTAACTTCCGTTTAGAGAAAGAGTTGAAAAACCTTTACTTGGTTTTAGGTCATATCCCACGATATTACCTTGATGTAGACTCACACGGTTTTGCTCAGCCACAGCTCGCCACAACAGACCTAAATTATATTTGTCAGCCACATAGCGAATATTTAGTCGACCTTCTAAAGGAGAGATTTGAGGTAAAGGTTTGTCATCTGTGGTGTTTTTACCCCATGCATACATAGCACTTAAATCAGCCTGAATATGGTCGGTAAATTGATATCCAATACCCGCTTCCGCCCCTGCGATGGTTGCATCGACATTTTTGGCACCCGCAGTAATATCATGGCTCATATCATGTCCACCCATTCCAGTACTTGGGTGATGGTGGTAACTCATTAAAATGTAGTCATCTACTAAACCTGCATAGGCAGAAGCCCATGTATTTAAAGCGCCATGTTGTTGCTGAAAGCCCAGATCCAACTGTAGTGTTTTCTCAGGATTCACACCGTTAAAGGTATTGGTTGAGCCAGCATTACCATGTTGAGGCGAAAAAAGTTCCCAATAATCAGGCATACGTTCTACATAGCCTAAACCGATATAGCTTTTTAGGTCATGCTCAGGATGTTGATTTTCCCAGCGGACAAATGCACTTGGTAAAGTCTTTTCAAGTTTAGTATTAAAGCCTTTTGCTTGAGAATCTGCGCGCTCATCTTCAACTGTTACTCGATCTAAACGCACACCTGTAACCAGTTTATTGAGATCGTTCCATTGATAACCGAGTTCACCAAAAGCACCATATGATTGAAAACGCATATCTTGACGATATGGAACATTCATAGAAGGCATCGTTGGTGATGACATGCTGCCGCCATGTTTATTAAATTGAGAATCTACACCTGTAATTAAACTCCACTTATTCCATTCAGAAGTCATGGCTAAGCGCGAATTTAGTGTACGGCGCGTCACTTGCATTGCCATCGCGTTCGGCATCAGCATGGTCATACCACCATGTGTCATTTCAACTAATGGCGGGGTACGTAAGCTAAAGTTATCCATAATATGGTCGTTATAGCTGTAGTTCACCTGCCCTTCAATTTTCTTAATCACATCAGTGATATTTTTCTTTTCGAACCGCAGACCTAAGCTTTCACGCGCAAATTGTGAACCGTCCATTGAACGTCCAGCATAGAGCGATTCGCCATCAGATTTTCCACCAGTGAGTTCAACCCAAGTGTTTTCATCTGGAGTGAAACCAATCGCCACATCAGCATTCCACTTCTTCCATGCTGAAGGCACGGTATTGCCGTCACCATCCTGATAACTGTTCGACTCAGAACGATTGGCATTTAAACGAATATATTTCTTTTCATCACCAATTGCCGCTTCAACATTATGGTCAATACGCCCATATGAACCTAACAAAACACTGGCTTGCCCACGATAAGGTTTCTCTGTAGTGAGCTTTTCAGGCTGACGTTCAAAAAGAACAGTCGCTGCCGAACCCGTATTGGCATATTGAACCGTTTGCGGACCTTTAATGACAGAAATACGGTCATAACTTTCTGGTGAAATATAAGAAGTTGGGGCGTCCATACGGTTTGGGCATGCGCCTAAATTTTCGGTTCCGTCAGTTAGAATTTTGATGCGTGAGCCAAACATACCTCGGAATGTTACATCGCCATTTGTTCCACCGCTTTGTATTGAGTTAAAACCCATAATACTTTGCAGGTAATCTGCACCATCTGTAGCAGGTACTGGCTGAATCGGTTGCTTTGGATCTGCATGAACAATAAGACCGTTTGCATCATTGCCTTGCTGTGCTGTAACAACGATAGGTGCCAATGAATGAAGTGTTTTGATATCAACATCATTTTTTTCTGAATCAGCAAAAACTAGACCCGAATGAGAGACAGCAAACATCGCAACCCATAAAGGTTGTAATAAGAATTTAGAATGTGACATTTTTTATACGCTCTAAAACATAAATAAAGTGATATTGAAGTCAATCAAGACCCCAACAAAAAATTGCTTTTATTTATGCAAATAGAGGTGGTGCACGCCCTTGCGGGAGTAGGAAAAGTCGCTGTAGCGCAAAATAAACATGTTTGAATGCTTGTTGATAAGCGACTAAGCGAACTTGTATGCGAACTAAAACTTCTTTTACGCCGAATTCAGGCGGTAAAACCAGATTGGCATAGACGGTACAATATTGACATTGATGGTTTGCATCATGATGGTCATGGTGTTCAGGTACTTGAGCCTGTTCAATATGATCTTCATGATGTGAATGCATGGTATGTGACATGGCTTCCGTCTGTGCTTTGGGCTTCAGCAAAGCACGGGTAATAGTTTCACAGACCGGAGCAATTTGATATTGCTTCGGTAATAGCGGCTGTAGAAATACCGCAACCTGTAAAAATACTGCTGCACATGCGAGCAGTAAACCACTACGAAAAACCAAAAATCACATCCACACTATATTAATATTTGAAGAATAGAAATTTTTAACGTTTTACTGCAACTTTTTCACGCTCACGTTGACGAACAACTTTTTCGACTTTTTCACGCGCACGCTGACGTTTAAGTGGCGACAAATAATCCACAAATAATTTGCCATTTAAGTGATCCATTTCATGTTGGATACAAACAGCGAGAAGTCCATCAGCTTCTATCTCAAATGCTTGACCTTCAAGGTTAATTGCCTCAATTTTCACACGTGACGGGCGCTCAACTTTGTCGTATATTTGTGGCACCGATAGGCAGCCTTCTTCGTACTGCTGCTTATCTTCTGTCAGCGGAGTGATTTTGGGGTTAATAAAAACCAAGGGTTCATCTTTAGCTTCAGATAAATCTATAACGATTAACTGAATATGACGATCTACCTGTGAAGCTGCTAAACCAATACCTGGTGCGGCATACATGGTTTCAAGCATATCTGCTGCAAGTTGACGAATTTCATCAGTAACTTCTTCAACAGGCTTAGCAATGGTACGAAGACGGGGATCAGGAAAACTTAAAATAGGTAATAAGGCCATACTGACGTCCTCACTTATGCCATTGATTGAAAAACCAAATGAAGGAAATACTTCATCGAAAAATTGTGTGTAAGCCGCCTATTATAACGCATCTGCACACATAATTTTTAGGAATTATCATAATGAAAAAGGTTTTTAACGGCATGGGTGAATTTCATGCTTTGGGGATAAAAAAGCATTTACTTGCTTTCGCACTTTTTACAGGGGTTGCAATGGGTACAGTAGCAGAGGTTCATGCTGCTAGTCCGAACCATAATCCACCCTCTCTAAAAAGTAATGCACCACATGTCTACGTTGTAAAACGAGGAGATACGCTGTGGGATATTTCGGGTCATTTCCTAAGTAAACCTTGGCGCTGGCCAGAAATCTGGGCAAGTAATCAGCATGTCAAAAATCCACACTGGATTTACCCGGGTGACCGCTTATTGTTATGTAGTTTAGCTGGTCGACCATTGATAGGTAAAGATGAGGGAGATGGTTGTGTCGGCATTATTCGTCGCTACACAGGCCAAATAGCAAACTTACAACCTCAAGTTCGTGTGGAGTCGCTCAACGATAATGTGCCTGTTATTCCACTTGAACATATCAAACAGTGGTTAGAACACAGCACAATTTTGCCAGCCGATGCAATTGAACATACGCCTTATATTGTTGGCACTGCTGATCAACGTGTACTTGCTGCAAAGGGCCAAACGATTTATGCACGCGGACAAGGTTTAATTGATGGTCAACGTTATGCAGTCTACCGTGAAGGTGAACCGTACTATTTCATGGATAGTAAGCGTAAAAAACACAGTCTAGGTATTGAACTACAACAAGTTGCTTCAGGTATTGCGATTTCTTCTGAGAAAGACATAACAACACTTGAGCTAACTGATAGCTACAATTCCGAAGTGCGTCGTGGTGATCGGGTCATGCCAGAAGAGGATGCGACTTTGCCCACTCTATTTTACCCAGTGGATGCTAAACAAGTGATGGATGGTGGCAAGATCATTCGTGTGATGGGTTCAATTGGTAGAGCAGCCAAAAATAGTGTAGTGACTTTGGACCGCGGTACGGCTCAAGGGGTTCAGGTGGGTCAAGTTTTTGATATTACCCAACAAGGTGAAACCATTCGAGATCCTAAAACCAAAGAACCAATACAGTTACCTGGTCAACAAATTGGTAGCCTTATGGTATTTAGAACTTTTGATCAGCTTAGCTATGCATATGTATTAGAAAGTGACTTACCTATTAAAGTAGGTTCAAACATTCAGCCACCTCGTCTTGATGATTAACGCTGGATATACACTTTACAATGCTTACTCAACTTTCTTCACACCATTACCACACCCTTAAAGTGTGGTATTTGGTTCAGCACTCTTTAGTTAGCTTTAAAAAAATTGTCGACTATTTCGGTAGCTGTGAAACGGCTGTCCAACCTGCCGGGTTAGCCCAATGGTCTAATCTCGGTTTACATGCCAATCATTTAAAACGCATAGATGAATTTCAAACTGCTCAAGGTCAGGCTCATTTTGAAAAACTGGTTCAGCAGATCCAGCAATATACTGACTTTATTTTAACGCCAGATGACTCTGGCTATCCTACGCAATTGCTACCTTACACAGATCATCCGCCCATCATTTTTGGAAAAGGCCAAGCTCAAGCTTTGTTGCAACCACAAATTGCGATTGTGGGTAGTCGAAAACCAAGCCCACATGGTCGTCAGGTTGCTTATGATTTTGCCTATTACTTAAGTGAAAAAGGATTTTATGTGAGTAGTGGTTTGGCATATGGAATTGACGAAGCTGCTCACCAAGGAGCTTCAGTACATCAACGAACTATTGCTGTAACCGGAACAGGTCTAGACAGCACCTACCCTGCTCAGAATAAAAAACTTGCAGAACAGATCTTGGCTCAAAACGGCGCCATCATTACTGAGTTTCTACCCGGTACGCCACCATTACAGCAGCATTTTCCACGTAGGAACCGAATTGTTAGTGGTTTGAGTTTAGGAGTACTCGTCGTCGAAGCAACTTTAAAAAGTGGCTCTCTGATTACTGCCAACAAAGCTGCTGAGCAAGGTAAAACGGTATTTGCTATTCCTGGCCATATTTATAGTGAGTTTCATCAGGGCTGCCATCAGCTTATTCGTGAGGGTGCAATCTTAGTCGATCATCCTGAACAGATTATTGAGGACCTTGCTCTCCCAACACAGTGGCAGAGTCAACAACAAAGCCAAAGTGAAGCAACTGAAACAGGCGCGCCAGAAATTCCTGAACATTTAATTAAACTATATCAATCTTTAGACTGGGTCGGTCAAGATATCGATCAGCTTGTTGTGCACCATTCACAACCTGTTGCAGAACTCACCTCTTCACTCATGGAACTAGAACTACTTGGTTTATGTATGCAACAATCAGGGCTGTATTTACGTTGTCGCTCTTAGTACTGGAGCGCACAATAGCAATTCTGTCTGATTGAAAGGAAGAGTATTACCATGATTACCACCTCAGTTACCGAAGCCGCCGAAAGTTTACATCAAGGTCAAGTCTTGGCGTATCCAACTGAGGCAGTTTGGGGGCTAGGTTGCGACCCTTTTAACGAACAAGCTTTTCAAAAAATTCTAGAGCTGAAACAAAGACCTATTGAGAAGGGGGTCATTTTATTAGCCGGCCATATTAGCCAAGTTGAGCACCTGTTAACCTCTTTACACCAAACAACCCAACAAGAAATTATTGATTGTTGGACGAATCACCAACCCTCAGAAAGAGCCACAACTTGGCTCTTGCCAGCTGGTGAACATATTCCTTCATGGATTAAAGGTGAACATCCACTTGTCGCTGTTCGAGTCACCACACATCCTTTGTGTGTAGCATTATGCAATGCTTTTCATGGTTTTATTGTCTCGACTAGCGCTAATCCAAGCGGGCAAGAACCTGCTCATTCACTACAAGATGCCTGCCAATACTTTGGTTCACAATTGAACTATCTCAATGGTGATTTAGGCCAAAGTCAGCAGCCAAGTAGAATTATTAATGCTCTCACAGGCGAGATTATCCGCGCCTAATTTCAGACAAAAAAAAGCTCAGTTATATAGGGATAACTGAGCATAAAAAAGGATGGGTATATACCGCATCCAGAGGGTTTGGATATCTCTGCAACGAAAGATAATTTGCAAAAAAGAGCGTCTTTCGTAGTGGTCGCTATTATGTGGCAATAGACTAAATGAGAGAAATATATAATTTCTCTAAAAAAAGCATGAAAAGTGTAGGGAATTTACGGTTTTTCGCTTAAAAATTAAAATTATATTAATATTTTTATTCGGCTTTTTTAATATTTATATTTCAACCTAGTTTTATAATCTATTTATAAATCATATAGAAAAGCTTTAACTAATAAAAAAATGGCATATTTTCATTAATTTTTTTCAAAATATGCCATAGTTTTTTTAGTGGTCTTAGTTTTGCTCTTGTATCAGCTCACTCTTTTTGGAACTGACCTTCTTTTGAGCCATGATGATACCAATTAAAATTATTACACCACCTAGTGTGTGATAAATGGTCCACTGCTCAGATAACCAGACACTCGCAATAATTGCTGTAAACACAGGAACTAAGTTCATAAAGATACTTGTTCTATTAGGCCCTAATTGCTGAACAGCCAACATCCAAACTAACGGTGCAATGAGTGAAGCGAATACACCTGCATAAATAGCACTTGGCGCATTTTGTGCATTTAAAGCATCTAGTCCGAACCAAAAAATTAAAGGAAGATGAAATATTACAGAAAATCCAATCTGAACATATAAGCTTGTCATGATTGGAAGTGGAAGCTGCCATTTTTTAAGGAAAACCCCATAAAATGCATAGAAGAATACAGCAATAATCATCAATGCATCACCAAGATGTCCACCAGAACTTAATAAGTGGCCAATATCTCCTTGGGACATGACATAGAGCAAACCTGCGAAAGATAAAATACTGCCAAAAACTGCAAATCGATTAGGCACATCTTTTAAAATCGCAAGCGAAACAAAGATCGTAAAGATAGGAATAAATGCATTCACAATTCCCATATTGGTCGCACTGGTATAATGGGCAGCCGTATAAGCAAGCCCTTGATAAAGCACCATCCCAAATGCACTTAACACAGCCAGCTTAGGTAAATATGGTATTACTAGTCGTCTTTGTCTCCAAACAGGTAAGAGCATAAACGGCGTTAAAATAATAAAAGCGATTAACCACCGATAGAAGCTGATACTTACTGGAGAGATATAATCAGAAACATAGCGGGTAACTACAATATTTAAAGACCAAATCAGTACTGCCAAAATGGGAAATATAAATGCCCATTTATGATATTTCATGACCTGACTCATAGTAATACGCCATCTGTAAAAGAGAGTTTATTTTGAAGAATGTCTTAATAAATTGAAATATCGTATTTCCGACATTGATATTGAACTTAGGACATCATCCGTTTTTTAGAATAATGTCCAAGTCTTCATGGCATGTTCCACAACTTTGTGTAATTGCTCGGTACTCGCCCCATCTCTTGCTTGAATCGTTAACCCTTGGATGACGGTTGCATAAAAGTCTGTCATTTCCTGTAACGGTGCATTCGAAGACAAATCACCCTGCTCTACGCCTTGTTGAAGACGTTTAAATAATTTTTCTTTGGTCTTTATTCGTTTATCGAGAAGGTTCTGCTGCACATTCTGAGTAGCGTCAGAACAATTCATAGCCGCAACAACGAGCATACAACCAGCAGGCTTATTTGGCTGGACGAGTCGTTTAACGTTATCGTATAGATAAAGTTCAAAAGCGATTTTTGCTGTTTTTGCTTCTAAAAAGATGGTTTCAATAGGGCATGCTTCATGAGCCAAGTAGTAATCAATACTTTGATAGAAGAGCCCCGCCTTATCTCCAAACGCACTGTATAAGCTTGGTGCTGTAATTTCCAAAGCTTGCGTTAAATCACTGATCGACGTTGCTTCATAGCCATGCTCCCAAAACAGTAACATTGCCTTTTGCAAAACCTGCTGTTCATCAAAGCATTTAGGACGTCCACGCTTTTTTTTCAGCGTATCTTCAGCAGCGATCAAATTCGTTTCATGCGTATTTGTCATAAAGATCACATCTATTTTTATAACAATCGTTATTAAATTAATTGACGTTCGATTTTTTATCAACTATTTTATTTTCATAATGATCGTTAGTTAATTAATAAATTGCCTTTGTTCAATCCAAATTTAGCCAAGTAAGGATTTCCTATGGACCAATCTTCTATCTCTAAAGCGCGACCCACGACCTCCCCACAGGGAAGCTGGTTTGCCATTTTGGCCGTTGCCATTGCAGCATTTGCATTAGTAACAAGTGAATTTTTACCTGTTGGTGTTTTAAATAGTGTTGCAACAGATTTAAATATTTCTGTAGGTACAGCTGGTCTTATTATTACTGTACCTGGCATTATGGCCGCGATTGCTGCCCCCTTATTACCAGTTTCAGTGAAACAACTTGATCGACGCTATGTTCTCATTTTACTGACAGCAATTATGGTTATTGCCAATACCATTACTGCTTTTGCTGAAAACTTTCATATTTTATTACTCAGTCGTTTAATCTTAGGAATCTCAATTGGCGGATTCTGGGCCACGGCAATCGCTTTAAGTGGAAAATTAGCTCCCGCTCATCTCCCTATTGCTAAAGCAACTGCTGTTGTAATGGCAGGTGTAACTTTTGCGACAGTTTTGGGTGTTCCTATTGGAACATGGTTAAGTGAATTTTATGGCTGGCGCAGTGCTTTTGGAATTACAGCAGGAATTGGCTTAATTGTTTTAATCTTACAATTAATCTTTTTACCTAAACTTGTTCCAGACTCGCCAATCCATATGAGGGACTTACCAGCATTATTACGCACGCCTAAAGCACGTAGCGGCATGCTTATTGTTCTACTTATCGGCCTTGCTCATTTTTGTGCATATAGCTATTTAGCGCCTTTCTTTAAGAATATTGCGGGCTTTAATGGTACAACGATTAGTTCATTATTATTGCTCTATGGAATTGCAGGTATTTTCGGAAATGCATTTGCTGGATATAGTGGTAATTTGAATGTCCGTTATACGCTTGCCTTTGTTAGTGCTTGCTTTGCAATTGTATTTTTTGGATTCCCACTTTTTGCCATTCATGAATTTGGTGCTATTGTCTTAACTGCTTTATGGGGCTTCGCATTTGGTGCTTTCCCTACCTCAGCCAATATCTGGATGTTTGTACATGCACCACATGCAGTTGAAAAAGGTATGCCTCTTTTTGTAGGTATGTTTCAGGTCATGATTGCCACAGGTTCATTATTAGGCGGTTATGTAGTTGATCATTTCAATGAAAATACCTTAATTTATGGTGTATTAAGCTTTGTGGCTTTAGCACTCGTAAGTACTTTTACCTTAGCAAAAGGCTTAAACAACCCTAAAGCGACCTGTGAAAATTAAAATATTAGTCTGAGTACAAAGATGAACAATGAGGACCAACAATTTTCTTTATTGAACAGTATAGAAGTTCATGAATTTCTATATCAAAAAGAAGATATTGTTCGTCCTCATGCCTCGCTCTGGGGAGATTTTAATTTCAGCTTAAATGGCATTTTAGAAATGCAGGTGGAAGAACAGCTATATCTGTCTCCACCTAGTTATGGACTTTGGATTCCACCTCAAACAGTTCATCAATCGACTGATATTGATCACGAAATTCACTATATCTGTATTCGTCTACATCCCCGCCTATGCTCTGTTTTAGGAGATGTCTGTCAGTGTTTTAGTATCCAGCCCTTTTTTCGGACGTTGGTCCTCCAAATTCTGGAACAACAGAAGCAGAATAAAAAACCTGAATATTTAGAACATCTTTTACAAGTCTTATTCGACCAATTACAACAAGCCCCAGCCTATTCGCATTATTTGCCTCAAACGCGGCATCCAGTTTTATTGCCTATTTTAGAAAAGCTTTCCGACCCATTACTTTTTGATCACTCTTTACAACAGTTACTCCAAAATTTCTCGGTAAGTGACCGTCACCTGTTACGTTTGAGTCAACAAGAGCTACAACTCTCTTTATCTGAATGGCGAAATCGAGCCAAAATTGTTTATGCAATTCATCAAATACGACAAGGGACGCCAATCAAGCGTTTAGCATATGATTTAGGTTATCAACATAGCTCAAGTTTTATTGAGTTTTTTAAACGTTATACTGGGCAAACACCTATTCAAATTAGAAATAACTAGAATTCAGTTTATCCTTTAAAATCTTTTTCTTTTTTGAACACGAATATTATTGCACTACCTCTCAATAGCAGTTAAAACAAATGCGTTACTTGATATCAAATACAATCTTTAGGAAATACTCATGACACAATCTGTATATCATATTCCAGTAAAAGCTATTTCAGGCGAAACGGTTGACCTTGAACAATATAAGGGCAAGGTTTTACTTATTGTAAATACTGCTTCTAAATGTGGCTTAACTCCACAATACGAAGGCTTAGAAAAGCTTTATCAAGCAAAAAAAGATCAAGGCCTTGAAATTTTAGGTTTTCCAGCAAACAACTTTAAAGAGCAAGAACCAGGTTCAGATGAAGAAATTCAACAATTCTGTTCATTAAATTATGATGTTCACTTTCCTTTATTTTCTAAAGTGTCTGTTGTCGGTGAAGATAAGCACCCACTCTATGAAACTTTGACAGCAGCTCAACCAGAACGTACTGGTGAAGGACCTTTCCGTGAGCGTTTAGAAGGTTTAGGTATTCCAACTAAACCAGTTCCAGAAGTTTTATGGAACTTCGAAAAATTCTTAATTAATAAAAATGGCGAAGTAGTGGCTCGTTTTGCTCCAAACCTAACTGCGGATGATGAACAAATCGTTAAAGCAGTTGAAGCAGAGTTAGCAAAATAACGTTTAAAAACGTAAAAAAGAGCGTTTTCTACGCTCTTTTTTATTATCTGGTCAAAATGTTGTTTGTTTGCAAAAATACAATCTTTCTCCATATTTTATGCCTATAGTACCTATTTGCTTTATTTGATGTTGTTTGTAGTTATGAAAAAAGTTTTACAGGGTGCGTTTCTTCCTTTTGTAATTTTTGCCTCAGGCATGCTTTTACTCGGGTGTGATCAGGCACAAGACCATGCTACTGAACAAGAAAATACTGGAATAACCGAACAGGCATCTGATCAAACTATTGAACGACAAGAGTCAGATATTGCTCCGAGTAAAACCGAATTTAAAAGCGGCAATATTTTTTATATGGTTCGAGATGCTGCTAATTTACAGCTTAAAGCTGGAGATTATGTTGAACAACTTAAAGACACTCAACTTGACGTTGAACAAGCTATTCAAGATAAAAATCAAAATGAATTAAAAACAACTGTTTCAACTTTAAAACAGCAATTACAAGGTTTAAATCAAGCTCTTCTCACCTTAGATATAAAAAGTCAGGAAATTGAGAATATTCGCCAAAGTTTATTACATGCAAATCAACAAGCTCTAAGCATGCCTTTACTAAATGGGAAATTAGATCAAATCAATTTTGAACAAATTGAAAAACAGCTTAATACCATTCAAATGGATATGGTTAAACTCGCAGCTATGATTATGGCTGGAGATGAAAAACCTGATCCAAAAACTGATTCTTAAGTTATATCCAAATAATAAAAAAGCCACCTTACGGTGGCTTTTTTTGATGAACACTGCACAAATTATAATGCGCGGTTCTTCATCTTACGGATAGTTTCAAGCTGACCTGAAATCTCTGATAGAGATGCCAATGCAGCAGCTGAGTCCAAATCACTCTTTTGGTTCGCAAGCAATTGTTCAGCATTTTTACGTGCTTCTAAAATTGCAGCTTCATCCAAGTTGTCTGCACGGATTGCAGTATCTGCAAGAACCGTTACAACATGTGGTTGAACTTCTAAAACACCGCCAGATACATAGACGATTTCTTCTGTACCATTTTCCAACTGAACACGAATCGGGCCCGGTTGAAGCAAAGTCACAAGTGGTGCGTGTCCTGGCAAAATACCAAGTTCACCACCTGCGCCTTTCGCGATTAACATCGTTACTGCGCCAGAGTAAATAGACTCTTTAACACTTACGACATCACATTGCATAGTCGCCATGAGATGATCTCCTTAAATTAGAGTTTCTCAGCTTTAGCAATCACTTCGTCAATACCACCAACCATATAGAACGCTTGTTCTGGGATGTGATCGTATTCACCAGCTAATAGACCTTTAAAGCCACGAATCGTTTCTTTAAGCGATACTAATTTACCAGGAGCGCCAGTAAACACTTCAGCTACATGGAATGGTTGAGAGAAGAAACGTTGGATTTTACGCGCACGGTAAACAACCAATTTATCTTCTTCAGCTAACTCATCCATACCCAAGATTGCGATGATGTCTTTAAGCTCTTTATAACGTTGCAAAATGTTCTGTACAGAACGCGCAATTTCATAATGCTCTTGACCAACAACTAATGGGTCTAACTGACGTGAAGTTGAGTCAAGTGGATCGATCGCTGGATAGATACCAGAAGATGCGATGTCACGGCTCAATACTACTGTTGCATCTAAGTGAGCAAATGTAGTTGCAGGCGATGGATCTGTTAAGTCATCGGCAGGTACGTATACTGCTTGGATCGATGTGATCGAACCAGATTTAGTAGACGTAATACGCTCTTGAAGAACACCCATTTCTTCTGCAAGTGTAGGCTGGTAACCTACCGCAGATGGCATACGACCTAACAATGCTGATACTTCAGTACCTGCAAGAGTATAACGGTAGATGTTGTCGACGAATAATAATACGTCACGACCTTTACCATTTTCGTCTTTTTGATCACGGAAGTATTCAGCCATAGTCAAACCAGTTAACGCTACGCGTAAACGGTTACCTGGTGGCTCATTCATCTGACCGTAGACCATTGCTACTTTGTCAAGAACGTTAGAATCTTTCATCTCGTGATAGAAGTCGTTACCTTCACGAGTACGCTCACCAACACCAGCAAACACAGATAAACCTGAGTGAGCTTTCGCGATGTTGTTGATCAACTCCATCATGTTAACGGTTTTACCAACACCAGCACCACCGAATAAACCAACTTTACCACCTTTTGCAAACGGGCAAAGTAAGTCAATTACTTTAATACCAGTTTCTAAAAGATCAGTAGAAGCAGCTTGTTCAGCATAAGAAGGCGCTTGACGGTGAATTGGCAAACGTTCTTCAGTTGCAACTGGACCAGCTTCATCAATTGGGCGGCCCAAAACGTCCATGATACGACCAAGCGTAGCTGGACCTACTGGAACAGAAATCGGTGCATTTGTGCTAGTTACATTAAGGCCACGTTTAAGACCTTCTGTAGAACCCATTGCGATGGTACGAACAACACCATCGCCAAGCTGTTGCTGAACTTCTAATGTAGTTTCAGTACCGTCAACTTGGAGAGCGTCATAGATCTTAGGAACGCTATTGCGCTCAAACTCGACGTCGATAACCGCGCCGATGATCTGAATGATACGACCGCTACTCATTGCTGTCTCCTCAATTCAAACTTAATAATGTTAAACGGCAGCGGCACCGCCAACGATCTCAGAAATTTCCTGAGTAATCGCGGCTTGACGCAGCTTGTTGTAAATGAGTTGTAGGTCTTTAATCAGTTGTCCTGCGTTGTCTGTCGCTGCTTTCATCGCGACCATACGAGCTGACTGCTCACATGCAACGTTTTCAATCACACCTTGATAAACCATAGACTCGATATAGCGAACCAACAAACCATTTAACAATTGTTCTGCTTCTGGTTCGTAGATATAGTCCCAACCATAAGTACGGTTGAGATCATCGCCTTCTTCTGCTGGTGCTAAAGGAACAAGTTGTTCTACTTTAGGTTGCTGAGTCATTGCATTAATGAAGCCATTTGATACGAGGTAGATACGATCTAATTCGCCCTTATCAAATGCATCAAGCATAACTTGGACTGAGCCAGTTAACTGTTCCAAACTCGGCGCATCGCCAAGTTGGGTAGTTGCACCAAGCACTTTACCGCCGTAATTCTTAAAAAACGAAACCGCTTTTTGACCAATTAAAGCAAATTCAACTTCAATTGACTGCTGTTGTTGTGCTTTGACATGCTGCACAACTTTCTTGAACAAGTTAATGTTCAAGCCACCGGCCAAACCACGATCTGAAGACACTACGATATAGCCAACGCGCTTAACAGGGCGGTCAACCATATAACGGTGTTTGTATTCAGGGTTTGCTTGAACCAAGTGAGCAATTACACGGCGCATATTATCGGCATACGGACGGCCCTGAGCCATGCGCTCTTGCGCACGACGCATTTTAGAAGCAGCTACCATTTGCATCGCGCGAGTAATCTTTTGCGTGCTCTTGATACTAGCTACTTTGGCGCGAATTTCTTTTAAATTTGCCATACGCTTAACCTAGTATTCGAAAGCCCTTTCGAGCTTCCGAAGGTTGATCCGTGAACCAAACTTAACTAAAACTAAACTTAGTAAGTTTGAGTCGCTTTAAAGCTTTCAATACCTGCTTTGATTGCTGCTTCGATGTCTTTGTTATAATCACCAGTTTCATCGATTTGTTTCATTAACGGAGCATATTCTGAGCGGAAGTAAGAGATTAACGCAGCATCAAAGTCTACGATTTTCTTAACTTCTACGTCAGCCATATAGCCTTCGTTAGATGCATAAACAGAAACAGCTTGGTCAGCAATTGAGTAAGGAGCATATTGTTTTTGCTTCATTAACTCAGTTACACGTTGACCATGTTCAAGTTGCTTACGAGTTGCTTCGTCAAGGTCAGAAGCGAACTGAGCAAACGCAGCCAATTCACGGTATTGTGCTAAAGCAGTACGGATACCACCAGACAATTTTTTGATGATCTTAGTTTGAGCAGAACCACCAACACGAGATACAGAGATACCCGCGTTCACAGCAGGACGAATACCTGCGTTGAATAATGATGTTTCTAAGAAGATCTGACCGTCAGTAATCGAAATTACGTTCGTTGGTACGAATGCAGATACGTCACCTGCTTGAGTTTCAATAATTGGCAATGCAGTTAAAGAACCAGTTTTACCAGTTACTGCGCCATTAGTGAATTTCTCAACGTAGTCAGCAGATACACGAGAAGCACGTTCAAGAAGACGTGAGTGAAGATAGAATACGTCACCTGGATACGCTTCACGACCTGGTGGACGACGTAAAAGCAATGAAATTTGACGGTAAGCAACAGCTTGCTTAGACAAATCATCATAAATAATAAGAGCGTCTTCACCGCGGTCACGGAAGTATTCACCCATTGTACAGCCAGAGTACGGAGCTAAGTACTGCATTGCAGCAGGATCAGCAGCCGCAGCAGCGACAACAGTTGTATACGCCATAGCGCCAGTTTCTTCTAGCTTACGTACAACGTTTGCAATTGTTGATTGTTTTTGACCAATCGCAACGTATACGCATTTAATGCCAGAATTTTTCTGAGCGATAATCGCATCGATCGCCATCGCTGTTTTACCAGTTTGACGGTCACCAATAATCAACTCACGCTGACCACGACCCACAGGAATCATGGTATCAACTGATTTATAACCAGTTTGAACAGGTTCGTCTACAGACTGACGCCAAATTACGCCTGGTGCTACTTTTTCAACAGCATCAGTTAATTTTGCATCAATTGGGCCTTTACCATCAATTGGGTTACCCAAAGCGTCGACAACACGGCCAAGAAGTTCCGGACCAACTGGAACTTCTAAAACACGACCTGTACAACGAGCTTTTTGACCTTCTTGAAGGCTTAAGTAGTTACCTAAGACAACGGCACCCACTGAATCCTGTTCTAGGTTCAGTGCCATACCAAATAAGCCGCCGTCAAATTCGATCATTTCACCGTACATTGCATCAGCAAGACCGTGAATGCGCACGATACCGTCGGATACCATAACAATGGTACCTTCGTTTTTAGCGGTCGCGCTGGTGTCCAGATCGCTGATACGCTGTTTAATGAGCGCACTGATCTCGGATGGATTCAGTTGTTGCATTGCGCTATTCCTCAATCTTTTAATAGTTCAGTCTTCATCATTTGCATTATGCAAGAAGACGAGTACGCATTTTTTCAAGCTTGTTAAGCGCAGAATCATCTATCACTTGATCGCCTGCACGAATCACAACACCTGCAATGAGCTCAGGTTTAACTTCAACTGAAACAGTTACAGTACTGTTAAAACGCTTTTCTAAAGCAGATTTCAACAATTGCTCTTGCTCAGCAGTTAATGGGAAAGCCGATTCAATCACGACATCCACATTGTTGTTATTCTGTGATTTAAGCTGTTCATATTCTGCTTCAATTTCAGGTAACAACATTAAACGATCGTTATCTGCAAGAAGTGTCAAAAAGTTAGACACTGCTTGAGACTGATCTTCACCTAAAACTTTAGCAAAAAGCTTCACTTGCTCCACAGGAGTAAGTTCAGGGCGATTTAAATAAGCGGAAAATGCTTCGTCTTGCACCGCAGCACTGAGCACTTGTAACGCATTCGACCAATTGTCTGTTGCACCTTGCTCAGAAGCATAAGCAAATGCTGCTTTGGCATACGGACGTGCCAACGTCAAGAGTTCAGCCATGATTCGCCTCTCTTAAAGTTTAGCAGCCAGCTGAGACAGCATGGCATTATGAGCTTCTGCGTCAACTTGCTGGTTCAGGATTTTTTCTGCGCCAGTTACTGCCAAAGCAGCTACTTGTTGACGTAATTCTTCGCGAGCAGAATTGATTTCTTGATCAACAGCTTCTTTAGCCTGTTGACGAATACGCTCACCTTCAGCCGCAGCTTGAGTACGAGATTCTTCGATCAATTGTGCTGCACGACGGTTCGCTTGTTCGATCAATTGAGCCGCTTGTGCTTTAGCTGCATCAAGCTCTTGCTTTACTTGCGATTGTGCATCGGCAAGCTCAGCTTTCGCTTTTTCTGCTGCATTTAAGCCATCAGCAATTTTACGCTGACGCTCACTAATCGCATTGATTAGTGGTGGCCAAACAAACTTCATGCAGAATGCAACAAAGAATGCAAACGCAATCGCTTGACCAATCAATGTGAGGTTGATATTCATTGCAATTCCTCAAATAGTGGATTTAGGAATTAAGATGATTAACCTACAAATGGATTAGCGAAGATGAAGAACAAGCCAATACCAACACCGATCATAGGCACAGCATCAAGAAGACCCGCGATTAAGAACATACGAGTTTGAAGTTGTGGAGCCAATTCTGGTTGACGAGCAACAGCTTCTAGAAAGCGACCACCCAAAAGACCAAAACCAATCGCAGTACCTAAAGCACCGAAAGCGATCAAGATAGCAGATGCAATTGCAACTAGACCTAAAGTGAGTTCCATGAAAAATTCCTCAGAGGTTAGGTTATTACCAAATTAAATTAAAAAAATTCAGCCCAACCATCGTTTGATAGTTAGGCAATACCATTAATGTTTTTCGCTTGCCATGCTCAAGTAAACGATGGTAAGCATCATAAAGATGAATGCCTGCAACGTGATTACAAGAATGTGGAAGATCGCCCAAGGCACAGATAACGCCCATTGAATCCAGAACGGCAATAAAGCAATTAGGATAAAGATCAGCTCACCTGCATACATGTTACCGAATAGTCGGAGAGCTAATGAAATCGGACGAGCAAGGAATGTTACCAATTCCAAAATCAAGTTCACTGGAATAAGCAACGCTTTTGCAACTGGATTACTTGGGTTAAATGGGTTAAGTGCCAACTCGCCAACGAAACCACTAACACCCTTTTCGCGGATGCTGTAGAACAAGATAAGTACAAATACAGATAAAGACATACCTAAAGTAATGTTTGGATCTGTAGATGGAACGATCTTGAAGTAAACGTGGTGAGGGTTCATACCAAATACGTTTGCACCCACAAATGCTGCAACTTGAGGAATCCAGTCAACTGGGAACAAGTCCATTAAGTTCATGAGGAAAATCCACACGAAAATAGTTAATGCAAGCGGAGCGATTAAACGTGATTTGCCATGAAAGGTGTCACGGACACTTGAGTCAACAAACTCAATGATCATTTCAATTGCAGACTGGAATTTAGTTGGAACACCTGCATTTGCAGCTTTCGCAACCATCCAGAATAACAAACAGAAAATAACACCAAGGCCAATTGACCAACCCATTGAATCCAAGTGAATTGCAGTGAACCCCATCGAATGAGCTTCTTCAGCAGTCTCAGCCAATTTCCATGTACCGTCTGGCATTTTGCCATAGGTCATATTGGTCAAGTGATGCTTGATATACTCTGTCGAAGTGAGGGCATGTTCTTCAGCAGCCATAAATCACACCTGGTCAATGTCAATTACTAAAAAGAAGGGTTACGAACATCGGCGTACTGTCGATATCTCGCCACCCTCCAAAAAATCTTCAATTCTTCTTGTTTCTATACCCGTTTTTCTAGACGTGACACCCAAAATGGAGCGACCCACGACATTGCCTGAACGAGAATAAAACCAAACAGCAATGCTAACGGTGATAAAGGTTTAACATTGCTCAAAATCAAAATAAATCCAACGATCATGATTGCAAATTTGCCTAACATGCCCCTATACATGTTAGACAGCACTTGTTTTGATGCTCTCGCACCTGCTGTTCTGAAGGATTGCCACGAGAAATAACTCATAGCAAGCCAGCAAACCAGTGCACCAAGTGCCGCACTTAATGCTGCTGTCATGTCTTTTATGCTCCACGCCACGAGGGCGGAAACAGGGATCATACATGCTTGTAAGAAGACCAAAGCTTTTGCTAATCGTCGGTCAATCAAGCGACTAGTTCGGCTCATTATTTATCCACTCACAGCATAAATGCTTGACAAGTTTAGCTGATGATCGCTTTTAATCGCAGGCATTATAGAGTTACACCCCTGAACATGCAATCTTTTCCCGACTTTAGTCGGGGTTTTTCATGACCGGTGGTGCTGACGCTACAGTCAGCCTTTGTTTATTTTTTATCTTACTTTTGCGTACTTAATACACATTTATCTGTTTTTATAGCCAGTTTCTTCCATGCAGTGACGAAATCATCCTCGTTATTCATGCTCTCGTCTACTGGTTGAAAAGTAATGTTACCTAATTTTTGATACTGACTTTTAGTGGTAAAACTTTCTGCGAGCAAACACATCTGATTTTTCGGTCGATTATCATTAAGATATTTAATTTGAGCTGCAGTTGGTGCAACATGCGGATCATCCGTCAAAGCACCAGCGAACTTTAAGTTTAACGAGCGCTCTAAATATTGATAGGCATCATGATATGACCAATAGGGCTTACCATTACTTGTACTGTCGTAAACTTGTGCAGCCTGAAACATCTTACGGGCAAAGATATTGGCATTATTCCAATATTTAGCCTTATTTTCAGGATGCTGCTGAGAACGTAAAGCAGCAATAAAGAAACCGATTCGGACTGCGTTGTTTGGTTCTAACCACACATGGGTGTCTACTGTATTAAGTAAAGCTACACCGCGTGTACTACGCAGGGGTAAAACAGAGACTATGCCACTATCTAATAAGGCAATCGCTTTCTTATTATTACCTAACAATTTATTTAGAGGTGCTTCATGAGCCTTACCCAACCAGATCACTAAAGATGCATCATTAATTGCTTTACGGTGAGCCGGAGTCAACTGTACGTCATGACCTGTCTGACCTTTAAGCAAAAGCTGAGGTTCTTCAACACCCTGAGTGATTTCTTTTGCAATCAGATAAATCGGGTGTGTAGAAACCACCAAACCCTGACTCCACCCTAACGTACTCAAAAGCGAGAACATACTGAAAACAAAAAAACGGAACATGCTAGACCATCAATTTAAATTAGCTCGAAGCATGTTATAATATAACAAAGTTACAAAAATACCTAAGATTAATCGAATGAAGCATCGCTTCATGCTAATATTCCGTTAAAAATTCGAGGTTATTTCTATGAGTTCCTGCTCGCATGAACATCATGATTCTTTGCATGGTGTGCATGATCACCATAATGTCGCAAACCGTTTAGCTGAAGCAGAAAATTTATGTTCTGCGACTGGCGCACGACTTACGCCTTTGCGCAAAGAGGTTTTGGAACTCATTTTAAATGCTTCAGGCCCAATGGGTGCATATGACTTACTCGCACGTATAAAAAGTCAAACTGATCGCCCAGCTGCTCCTCCAACTGTATATAGAACTTTAGATTTTTTATTAGAAAAAGGTTTGATCCATCGCCTAACTTCTATTAATGCCTATATTCCCTGTTGCCACCCTCGTGAAGGCCATCAAGCAGCATTCTTGATTTGTACCGAATGCCACATGGTTAAAGAAGCCTCTTCTCAAGGTTTAACTCACCAACTTGACCAACTTGCAGCGTCAGATGAGTTCGTGGCTCAACACAGCATTATTGAAATTTCGGGGAAATGCCAACAGTGCCGCACAACTCCTTAAATCCCGTATTAATTCAGCTTGAGCAGGTTTCTGTTTATCGCGATAATCGGGATATTTTAAAAAAAGTTGATTTTGCTCTGCATCAAAATGAAATTGTGTCTTTGATTGGTCCCAATGGTGCAGGTAAATCAACACTTATTAAAGTTCTACTCGGTATTCTCCAGCCGAGTAGTGGCCATGTTATCCATCATAAAAAACTTAAAATGGCTTATGTGCCACAAAAGTTCAATCCTTCACACAGCCTACCTTTGCGTGTTCAGGATTTACTTGATTTAGAAAAATGTAACCCTGCCCTGCGTCAGGAAATTATTCAAGACACAGGCATTTCCAAGTTACAACAATCAAAAGTACAACAACTTTCTGGTGGAGAGCGCCAACGGGTACTACTAGCGCGTGCCTTACTTCGCCAGCCAGATATTTTAGTTCTTGATGAACCGATGCAAGGCTTAGATATTCAGTCTGAGGCTGAACTTTATGAGTATGTCCGCAGTTTGCCGGAACGATATAACTGTGCAATTTTAATTGTTTCCCATGACTTACAATGGGTGATGGAAGGAACACACCGCGTAGTGTGTTTAAATAAACATATTTGCTGTAGTGGACTACCCGAGAACATTCAACAACATCCTGAATATCAGGCAATATTTGGAACTCAACGGGTTTTCTATCAACATCATCATGATCACTGTGCTCACAGTGATGCTGCACACCCCTGCCCTCATAATGACCGCCCTCACATCCACCCAGAACCGGAAGCTTAAGCCATGATGGAATGGTTACAATTATTGTTACCCGCATGGATTATGGGAACCTTACTGGTCTTTTTGACCGCGCCTCTTGGTTGTCTAATGCTTTGGAGACGAATGTCTTTTTTCGCTGACACCATGGCACACGGCACCCTACTTGGGGTCGCTATCGCAGGTGCTTTAAGTCTTCCTCTTTGGCTTGGTGTTGCAGGCACTGCCATTTTATTGGTCGCAATTTTATGGGCGCTACATGACAATCGCTTACCCAATGATGCTCTCTTAGCCTTATGTTCAGCGACATTGCTCTGTAGCGGCTTATTGTTTATTCAACATGTTCCAAGTTTAAGACCAGAGCTTTTAAGTTATTTATTTGGTGATTTGCTGAGTATTGACTGGCCCGACTTACCGGTTTTCACTTTAGTTATCGCGATATCACTCGTAATTCTTTACCGCTTTTGGCAGCCGCAAATACAGTTTGCAATTGATCCAGACATTGCAGTCAGCGAAGGGGTAAATGCGAACTGGCAACGTCTTATTTTCATGCTTTTATTGGCTTTATTTACTGTCTTAGCTTTGCGTGCTGTAGGTTCTTTACTTATGGGTGCATTACTCGTAATACCTGCTTTAAGCGCTCGCTTACTAGCAAACTCGCCAAAGCAAATGGTTATTTGGGCTTTTGTATTAGCCCAGCTTGGTGTGAGTGTCGGCTTATGGTCAAGCGCAGCACTGAATATCTCTACAGGCTTGAGTATTGTTTTATGCATGGCGTTAACTTTCGCTATTATTTTTATAACTCAAAAGCTAAAAAATCAAACACAGGCGGCCTAAATTAGGACGCCTGATGAACTGTACTTAATAATAAAGCCGCACAGCTAAACATAACAGCAAACCCCCTATTCAAATATTTTTGCTGTTTAGGGGAACGAAGTAATCTTAGAACCTTTGATGCCAGTCCTGTATATCCAGCCATGACAACCAAATCAATACTAATCATAGTTATAGCCATAATCAGGTACTGTATCCATTGAGGCTTACTCAAATCTAAAAACTGCGGCAGCACAGCCAATAGAAATACAATCGCTTTGGGATTACTAATATTGACCACAAAGCCATTTAGCAATAGCGCAAATACAGATTTATCTCTTTTTTCTTGTTGAATTTCTATATCTTTTATAGGCGCTGTCCACTGTAAATAAGCAAGATATAACAAGTAAATCACACCAAACCATTTCACAAACTGAAAAGCCAAAGGTGTCGTTGCAAATAAAACCCCAACACCCGCTGCCACCACCATAATTTGAAGTAGCAAAGCAATTTGTAAACCGATTGCATTCCAATAACCGTGTCTAAAGCCATAGTTTAAACCACTCGACATTGAAGCAATTGCTCCCGCACCAGGTGAGATACTAATTACCCAACAGGCCAACATATAAGCGAACCAAACTTGCAAAGACATAGCAAAAAATAGACTATAAAAGTGGAATTATACTGTTTTATAAAGCTATCTTAGTCAGAATTCAAACAATAAAATCAAGAAATAGACTACTAACAGCTCTGCGCATCAGGCACAATAATTAAAACTCATATCAAATTATAATCGAGGAGATTCCTTCCAATGAGTGCTCAATCTGTCATTTTGCCGTTGCCATCAGACCATGCACGCTTTATTGTTCTTCGTTTAAAAGACTTAACTATTGATGAATTAAAAAACCAACTTAATGCTTTATTTGAAGCACGTGACCGCCTTATTACCCAACATTCAGATGCTCAAATTAAAACAGCAGTCGCTTTTGGCCCTGAATTATGGAAGCAGCTCTATTCGCAAACTCCTATAGGTTTTAAGCAGCTTAAACCTGAACAAGGGGCATTCAACATGCCCGTTGTGCCAGCCGATGTCCTCATTCATATCGCCAGCATGCGCTCTGATATTTGTTTTGCATTAAGCCAAGCATTTTTTGAAAGTATTCAAGATAAAGTCGATGTTCTTGATGAGCGTGTATGCTTCCGTTATTTCGATGGCCGAGATATGACTGGCTTCATAGACGGAACCGAAAATCCTCAATTTCCAGACGACCGAGCTGAGACAGCGCTCTTACCAGAAAGCGCTGGGGTATTTGCAGATGGTAGTTTTATTTTCGCGCAGCGCTATGCCCACGATTTAGAAAAGTGGAAAAAATTGAAAGTTGATGCGCAAGAAAATGTTATGGGCCGCACCAAACTTGAATCTATTGAATTAGATGATGACGTTAAACCAGAAAACGCCCATGTTGCCCGTACTGTTGTTGAAGATGATGAAGGCGAAGAAATGGAAATTCTACGTCATAGCCTACCTTATGGAGATGGTAGAGGTGATCAAGGTCTATTTTTCATTGCCTATACTAAAGATCTCACTATTATTGACGCCATGTTAAAGCGTATGTTCGGCACAAGTGGAGATGGTATCCACGACCGCTTATTGCACTTCGTGACCCCACTTGATGGTGCTTATTATTTTGCACCTAGTGAAGAGTTGCTAGAAGAAATTCTAGAAGACTAAAATAAAAAAGAGGAGCTTAAGCTCCTCTTTTTTATTCTCATTCTTAGAAAGGAATACGCTTATATTTGCGATATTCAGGTTTCCAGAACGACTGATCAATTTTCTGTTTCAACAAATCATCACTAATTGTTACAGCGACACCATCAGCCATAGCAGCTTTTGCAACTTCGAACGCAATAACTCTAGAAACTTGTTGAATTTCACCCAACGGCGGCAATAAATCAGCTTGTGGATCTTTAAGCAATGGAGAGCAATTTGCTAAAGCACTACTTGATGCCATTAACATATTTTCTGTAACACGCTTAGCGCCCGATGCCACCACACCTAAACCAATGCCTGGGAAAATATACGAGTTATTACACTGCGAAATATTGTAAAGTTTGCCGTGATGATTCACAGGAGCAAACGGACTACCTGTTGCAATTAATGCTTTACCTTCAGTCCACTCCACAATATCAGCAGGTACAGCTTCAACACGTGAAGTCGGATTAGATAATGGCATTACAATTGGTCGTTCACAATTTGCTGCCAAAGTCCTAATAATTTCTTCTGTGAACAAGCCAGGCTGTCCAGAAACACCAATTAACACTGTAGGCTTAGCATTTTTAACAACATCGAGTAGTGAAATGACTTCTTCGATATTGCCCCACTGATCAACCACCTCAGCTTTTTGTGCTAACTTACGCTGGAAGTCTAGCAAGTTTGGTTGATTCTCAGTGATCAAACCAAAACGGTCTACCATATAAACGCGAGCACGCGCTTCTGCATCGGTCAAACCTTCTGCAATCATTTGTGCAACAATTTGTTCTGCAATACCACAACCTGCCGAACCCGCACCTAAGAAAGCAATTTTTTGATCTTTTAATTGCTTGCCCGCTGCACGACTCGCAGCAATCAAGCTACCGACAGATACCGCTGCTGTTCCTTGAATATCATCGTTAAAACAGCAAATTTTATCGCGATATTTTTCTAAAAGTGGCATCGCATTTTTTTGTGCGAAATCTTCAAACTGAATTAATGCTTTTGGCCAACGACGCTTCACAGCTTCAATCACCATATCTACAAATGCGTAATATTCATCGCCACTAATACGCGGCTGACGCCAACCCATATAGATCGGATCATTTAACAATTGTGGATTATTCGTACCAACATCAATTGTAATTGGCAATGTATAGGCTGGGCTAATACCACCACAAGCTGTGTAAAGCGAAAGTTTCCCAATCGGGATTCCCATTCCACCAATACCTTGGTCACCAAGACCTAAAATACGTTCACCATCCGTAATCACGATAACTTTTACATTGTTTTTATTTACGTTTTGCAAAATATCATCAATCACATCACGATCTGGATATGAAATGAAGATACCGCGGTGACGACGATAGATATCAGAGAAACGCTGACATGCCTCACCTACGGTTGGGGTGTAAATAATCGGCATCATTTCTTCGAGATGATTTTCGATTAAATGATAGAACAAGGTTTCGTTGGTATCTTGGATATTACGCAAATAGATATGTCGATTGATATCATCAGTGAAAGCGCAATATTGCTGATAAGAGCGCTGGCTTTGCTCTTCAATAGTTTCAATAATATGGGGGAGTAAACCGTGTAAGTTAAAGTTACTTCTTTCTTCTTCAGTGAAAGCCGAACCTTTATTTAAAAGTGGTAACTCTAAAAGTGTAAAACCTGCATATGGGATATAAAGGGGATGTTTACTTGGGTGTCCTGATATCATTGCCTATCTCATTTTCCAGCTTAGAGTAGAGAAAAACACGTTTTGTATGGTCTCTAAAACTCTTTGTGCGTATAAGCTTAAGCCTAATTCGTTCAAAATAGGTATTTTAAACTGTGATGTTAAAATTAAAGACTATTTAGTTAAAACATATATAAAAATAAACAATAAATATCAATATCTTAATAATTTTATATTTTTAAAAAATCTTTTATTTATCTAATTTCAAAAGCTTTTAATATATATTTTTACTTACATAGCCATTTTTATAAGAAATAATGGTGAGATTAAAAGCTAATCTACTTTTTAAAACTTCTTAGAAGGCTTGTATTTGTTTGTTTTTAGAATAGTGAAGTGATTCACCCTGCAATATTCATTTAAAAAATAATCCCCAGTAAATTGCACAAAAAGAATTACTGGAATATTAAATCCACTCCCCTAACTCATAGGAAATTTGATATATTTGACGTTTTTCTGCGACATCTATTTTCGATTGATATGAATACGGCAATACAAGCAGCTCTCGACCATGCAGTGCAAACTCTTCAACAAGAAGGGGTGCTTCCTTCCGACTGGAATAACACAAGCAACTTAACACGCACCAAAGACCGAAGCCATGGCGACTTTGCTTCTAATATTGCCATGATCGGCTCGAAAGCTGCTGGTATGAAACCACGTGATTTAGCTGAGAAAGTTCTAGCTGCATTACCAGAAGTTGCAGACATCAGCAAAGCTGAAATCGCAGGACCTGGTTTTATTAACTTCTTTTTAAATGCAGACCAGCGCTTTGCTATTCTTGACCAGATTCAAGCACAAAAAGAATTTTTTGGTCGCAGTCAGGCAAATGCAGCGAAAAAGATCCAAGTCGAATTTGTTTCTGCAAACCCAACGTCTAGTCTACATGTAGGACATGGCCGTGGTGCTGCATATGGTATGACTGTTGCCAAATTACTTGAAGCAACAGGTGCTAAAGTTGACCGCGAATACTATGTAAATGATGCTGGCCGTCAAATGGATATTTTGGCGACTTCTACTTATTTACGTTATTTAGAATTACTAGGTCAAAACCTTGTATTTCCAAAAAATGCTTATCAAGGCGATTACGTTAAAGAAATAGCACAGACTATTATTGATAAAGATGGCGACGCATATCTTCGTGAAGTGGCTGATGTCTATAAAGATGTGCCAGAAGATGTACAGTATGCTGAAGAACTAGATAGCGACGGCAATAAAGTCGTTTTATCTGGCGACAAAGAAAAACATATTGATGGTCTTATTGCCAACTCTCAACAATTACTAGGTGAAGGCTACCGCGTATTCCATCAAGCTGCTCTTCATGCCATTTTAGATGACATTAAAGATGACCTTGCTGACTTTGGTGTAACGTTCAACCAATGGTTTAGTGAAGCATCTCTTAGCGCAAAAATTGACGAAGCTTTAGAAACACTTGATCAACGTGGTTTCCTTTATGAAAAAGATGGCAACATCTGGTTTAAATCGACTGAATTTGGCGATGAAAAAGACCGTGTTGTTAAACGTCGTAACGGTCAAACCACCTACTTTGCATCAGACATTGCTTACCACTTAAATAAATTACAACGTGGTTATACCGACCTGATTGATATCTGGGGTTCTGATCACCATGGCTATATTTCTCGCGTAAAAGCGGCAATCGATGCAATGGGTTACGACTCTAAAAAATTGACTGTGCTTTTGGTTCAGTTTGTAAGTTTATGGCGTGGCGGAGAGATGGTTCAAATGTCATCTCGTTCAGGTCAGTTCGTGACTTTACGTGACTTGCGTAAAGAAGTGGGCAACGACGCGGCTCGTTTCTACTACGTGATGCGTAAGAGTGAACAACACATTGACTTCGACCTTGACCTTGCTGTGTCACAAAGTAAAGACAATGCTGTGTATTACATTCAATATGCACATGCACGTATTTGCCGTATGTTAGAAAAAGCGTTAAGCACAGGCTTACAATTCGATGTAAATGCTGCACGTACACATGCTACTCGCCTATCTCTTGATGCTGAAACTGAGATTCTTGCTAAACTGGCAGCTTATCCAGATGCAGTGTTGCGTGCTGCAAATGCGTATGAACCACATCAGGTGGGTAACTACTTAAAAGAATTAGCTGCCTTGTTCCACGCTTGGTACAATGAACATAAAGTATTAGGCGATGATGCTGAGCTTACACAAGCACGTTTATTGCTTTCAATCAATGTACAACAAGTGTTGCATAATGGTTTAGAATTACTTGGTGTATCTGCACCAGATTCTATGTAAAAATTATATTGCATGGCAGTAAAATAAAGGTCATGCAACATATAGTAAGCAGTGGTTTGTAGAGTTAAAATAGCTTATACAAGCCACTGTTTTTAGCATCGTAATACGAGAATCAAACTCGAATTAAAACAATCAAAATACAGAGGAATAATCCACGTGTTTGGCAAAACGCAACGCGGTGTATCTGAAAGACCTAACAAGCCTAAAAAGCCCCTAATTCCCAAATGGTTAGGGACACTTGTCGCTATTTTGGCGGTCTTATGTATCGCTGTAATGCTTATGCTTTGGAAACCATGGCAACCTGTTCCTGCAAAAAATCAGATTACCTCTGAACATTATCAAGAAGAAGATACCAATAAAGACTATCGTTTCTACGATCTATTACCCCAACAGCAAGTAACGCCTATTCCGGAACAAGCGATTCCTGAAAGCAAAAATCAAGGCACAGCCATGATTGTTGAGGCACCAAGTGTAGCTCAACCAGCTGCTTCAGAAAGTGCAGGAATTGATACGAATCCATCAGCCACTGCTCCTCAGCAACCTACTTATATTTTACAGGTTCGCAGCTATAATGACCCAGATCAAGCTGATGCTCGCCGTGCAGAAATCATTTTAAATGGCTTATCTGCAGATGTAGTTAAGAGTACTGAAAATGGGCAAATATGGTACCGTGTTATTTCAGGACCTTATGACACCCAAGACGCTGCATTGGCTGCTCAACAGACTTTACAACACAGCGGCATTGACTCCATCGTGATCAAACGCAAGTAAAATACAAATAAAAAAGGAACAAATATTTGTTCCTTTTCTTTTAAATATCAGCACAATTCCTTTCATTAGAACCAATTCCCTTTTTTTTCGCTTTTTGAAACGCTACCCTTCGCCGAATACGATGTAAAAAAGCCTGAATATTAGGGTATTTCCCTTGCAAGCGTGATTGCAAAGCTTCTAGAGGGAAACTCATTTGAATATCTGCAAATGAAAAGTCGCCTGCAAAATATTCATGCTCTGCCAAATAGTTTTCTAAAAAACTAATATGATCTTTCATACGTGGGCGGACAAAATTTACCTTCACCCCTTCCGTGATTTTTTTTGCTACTGGTTGAATTAACCACGGCACATGCTTATTTACACTATTCATGACCAAAGTCATGACTAAGAGTGGCATGAGTGAGCCTTCTGCATAGTGCATCCAATAAATATACTGCTGTAAATCTTGGGGCTGTGTAGGTTTAAATTGCTGCTTCTGATCATAACGCTGCTGTAGATATTCCAAGATCACAGCAGATTCTGCGATGACTTGCTCATCATCTGTCAAAATTGGAGCCTTACCCAAAGGATGAATACATTTCAATGTTTCTGGAGCGGAATAGTTAGGTAGGCGCTGATAATAATGAATATCATAATCTAAGCCTAATTCTTCTAAAGCCCATAAAATTCGAAACGATCGCGAACATTCCAGGTGATGTAAACTAATCATGTTATTGCCTGCTTTTATTTTTCTTTTTACATAAAAAACAGCATGTGAACATGCTGTTTTATTCCATTTGTGGAATGGATATAAAATCATCCACCTCCACAAAATAGCATTTTTACACTGTAACAAGCACAGTATGAATGTCTAAACTACGTAACAAAGTTTTAGTGACCGGAGTTTTACTACATACCACTAAGATTTTTTGTTGGAGCTCTTCATCTGGTAAGTCTTTAAAAACAATACGACGTTCAATATGTTCTTCATGCTCTCTATTGGTATGAAAATCAATTTCAACTGAGAACTCACCAAAATCATAACCTTTATGCTTCGCATACATTCTTAAAGTAATAAGTGTACAAGCTGCCAAACTTCCAGTAAGCAAATCATAAGGCGCTGGGCCTTGATCTTGCCCTTCTAGCTTTTCAGGCTCATCACAAAAATACTGATGGCGACCACTGGTAATTTCACCCTTCCATTGCTCAGCAAGGGGCTTTGCTTTACTACTTGCGATTACTGCTGTCATTTTGATGCTCTCATTTGATCTGGAAGAACAGGAGCTTCTAAGCGTGCGCCAATATAATCTGGAATTTCACCAAAACGCGCATCATGATTAATCCATTGCTCACGAGCTTCTTTTAAATCATCCATTGTACGCGCAACAAAATTCCACCAGAGCAAAATTGGCGTTTCAAACGGTTCACCACCAATTAAAAGAACACGATTGCCTTTTTTTACTTCAATCTCAATTTCACTTAGTCCAGTATCTAATACAACCATGTTATCAGCAGTTAACTCATGACCATTCACATGGGCAATACCTTCTAATGCCATAAAACCATATTCATAATTAGGATTTAATGGAATACGGGTTTTAGTATCTTCGGTAGCAATTAAATCGACACCCACTAAAGGCGTATGTACCACTACTGGAGAAGTAGTTGCCAGATATTCGCCCACAAGAACAGTAAATTCTAGACCGTCCTTTTCAACAACAGGCAACTCAGGATAATGTTCAAATTTCGGATCCATGTTGCGCTTATGATCAGGCAAAGCAATCCAGAGCTGAGCAGCGTGCATTTGAGTTTCAGTATCAGGCGCGACTTCTGTATGAGAAATGCCATGACCCGCCGTCATCAAGTTAACTTGCTTAGGACGAATCAGTTGTTTTGAACCTAAACTATCGGTATGCATCATGGTTCCTTCAATCATCCAAGTGAAGGTTTGCAAACCAATATGGGGATGAGGGCCAACATCCAGACCGTCTCCTGCAGGAAAAGACACTGGGCCTGCATGATCTAGAAAACACCACGCACCAATCATTCGCTTTTGTCGGCTAGGTAAAGCCCGCTTAATCACTGTCCCCTGTCCAATTTCAGCAGAGCGAATTGGAAATTCCTGAATAAACTGATTGGCAAATTTTTCGCAATCGTTTGAATCAGAAATATCGTAATCATTATTATTGCTCATGATATTACTCTCTTTTACCTATGCTTTTGCAATGAGTTGTTGTACTGATCTTAACAATACACTCATTATTCAATATAGTCTTTTAGTAATACACAGGGTGTTATGAATGAGACAATCCATTTTTAATTATAGAAAAATCAAGGCTGCATGAAACATGTTTAAGATGATTAATCTTTAACGAGCTGTTTTAGGTTTTTCATGAACAATCCAAATTGTGGGAAAAACTCTTGAAATAGAGGGTGGTCTCGATTTTCCAACATAACTTCACTAAAAAGTTTTAGTCCAAGCCCAAAAGATTTTGTAGTTTCATCATCAAAAAAATCTGCTTTTTTTAAGCGCTCCACAATTTCAAAGATATCGTCATGATTCCCCGTATAGAACTCAAGACGCTCAGTATATGTAGAGGCCTCTCCTTTTGCATTCTTTAAATGTTGCACAGTGACATGATATTGATGTTGTTTCATATATAAATTCTCTATTAAAAATTTAATGACTTTTGATGATTTCAACCTGCATAAGATTGACTTCAAACTGGCTAAATACAGTTTTTAAAGAAGCTAAAAATTGCTCTTGTTTAGCGGCCGTTAGATCTGTACAGCGAATTTGCAATAATTGATTATTCTCGACTGTTGGTAAGTTAAATTTAGCTTCATCTCGTTGTGGCTGACAATTTGAAATTAAACCCGCTCCCGCTAAGTCGTTCACTACCCGATAAACTGTGGCTAAACTTAATTTCTGTTTTTGGGCATATAACTTTTGGTAAATCTGTTTGACAGTTAGATCTTCTGCTTGCTGTTGAATTAAAGACAAAACAGCAAGTCTTGGATGAGTGACTTTTAGGCCCGTTTCTTTGATTTTATGCTGTAGCTCTAACATTTCTATTTCCAACTTATAATCGCCCAATCGAAACCGCAGCTTGATCAATTTTTTCAGCAATTTGATAAATCTGCTCTTGCTGTAAACTCGCCGAGTTCAACTTCAAACGTAAGGCTGTTTTTAGGTTTTCCATCGCACGGTGAATTTCAATTAGTTCATCATTACTGTGAATTTCACGTCTAAGTCGTAATTTTTCTAGTAGCTCGGTCAACTTGTCCTGTTGTTCTGTTAAGTAAGCTTTACCAAATTCTGTGATTTGATATTGCTTACGTTCTACGTCTAACAAGGTAATGAAATTCATTTCTTCCAGACTAGTTAAAGTTGGGTAAATGGTACCTGCACTTGGTGTATAGCCGTCGCCCACCAAATCACTTATTTCTTTAATAATTTCATAGCCATGCTTTGGGCTTTGCTGAATAAGATGAAGTACTAAAAGTTTCATTCTGCCCGCTTCAAAAAGTCTTCCACGGCGCCCAGAACGGTGATGCCCGTGGTGATGTTCATTGTGCTCAGTATGATGATGTTCTGATTGTTGTTTCATCTTTAAAGATTCTCTAATATGTTTAATTTATACTAATTAAGATATATCTTAATATATCTTTTATCAAGTATAAGTAATAAGTTCAGATCTATTGTTTTGATATTTATTAAAATTAATTTTAATCGTTAAAATTTAAGTAATAAAAAAGGACGCTAATGCGTCCTTTTCTTTACCAACAAGCAGAGGAAAATTATTCCCACTCAATCGTTGCTGGTGGTTTAGATGACACGTCGTATACAACACGTGATACATCTTTAATTTCATTCATAATACGCGTTGAGATTTTATCAACCAATTCGTATGGTAAATGTGCAAAACGAGCTGTCATAAAGTCAACTGTTTCAACTGCGCGAAGTGCAATCACCCATGCATAACGACGACCATCACCTACTACACCAACTGACTTAACAGGTTGGAACACAGCAAATGCTTGAGCTGTTTTGTCATACCAACCACTGTCGCGAAGCTCTTGCATAAAGATGTCATCAGCAAGACGAAGAATATCTGCATATTCTTTTTTCACTTCACCCAAAATACGAACACCTAAACCTGGCCCTGGGAATGGGTGACGGTAAATCATGCTGTGTGGCAAGCCAAGTGTTGTACCTAATTTACGTACTTCATCTTTAAACAAGTCACGTAAAGGCTCAACCAATTCAAATTCTAAATCGTCTGGTAAACCACCCACGTTGTGGTGAGATTTAATGACGTGTGCTTTACCTTGTTTGCTTGCAGCAGATTCGATCACATCTGGGTAAATCGTACCTTGTGCTAAGAATTTCACGCCATCAAGTTTACGTGCTTCTTCAGCAAAAACTTCAATAAACTCACGACCAATGATTTTACGTTTTTTCTCTGGATCAACTTCACCAGCTAATGCAGTTAAGAAACGTTCTTCAGCATCTGCACGAATTACACGGATACCCATGTTTTCAGCAAACATTTGCATTACTTGGTCGCCTTCGTTTAAACGAAGTAAGCCGTTATCAACAAATACACATGTTAACTGGTCGCCAATTGCTTTGTGTAAAAGCGCAGCAACTACAGATGAGTCAACACCACCTGAAAGACCTAAAAGAACTTTTTCATCACCAATTTGCTTACGTAACTGCTCTACACGTAAATCAATGATGTGTTCAGGTGTCCAAAGGCCACCACATCCACAAATTTTATGAACAAAATTTGCAATTAATTCTTCACCTTTTGCCGTGTGCGTTACTTCTGGGTGGAATTGCACACCATAGAAACGGCGTGTTTCGTCACTTACAGCAGCAACTGGACAACTTGGCGTGCTTGCAGTAATGCTAAAACCTTCTGGAATCTGGCTCACTTTATCGCCATGACTCATCCAGACATGAAGTTGGTCTTCACGGTCTTGTAGGTTGCCAATCAGTTGGTCACGTTTAACGATATCAACTTCGGCATAACCAAACTCATGTACAGTACCCGGCTCAACTTTACCGCCTAACTGTTCAGACATGGTTTGCAAACCATAGCAAATACCCAATACTGGAACACCCAACTCAAACACCACTTGCGGTGCACGTGGGCTGCCTTCTTCATGCACACTCTCAGGTCCACCTGACAAAATAATGCCATTTGGCTTAAAAGCGCGAATGTCTTCTTCAGACATATCAAAAGCATACATTTCAGAGTAAACACCGGCTTCACGTACACGACGTGCAATGAGCTGGCTATATTGAGAGCCGAAATCCAGAATCAGGATACGATCTTCAGTAATTTGAGTATTGGTAGTCATGACAAACCACTAAATGGCAAAAGAATTAAGCGCGCCATTTTAACATTTTTCACGCTTCGGCGCACCGCAAATCATCATATATCTTATTTTTTTCATTTCTGAATCATTTCTATAGCTAGATTCTGTGACAGAAATCAATATTTAGTTATATTTATCAACACTCTGAGTTAATCTTGAAAACTTCACACGTATTGATAAATTCATCACATTCTATGCAGCATCACCATGAATTTGATGTTAAGATGACCCGATAAAACAGGCATTACCATGGAAAGGTAAATACCATAAGCGATATTTGTCTGTGTTTAAACAATTATCCATTTTTATGGCTTGTTGCCCCCTATCAAAATCAATAGAAATCCAAGGAACAACAATGCTTCAAACTATGATTGCAGATTTCCAGCAACATTTTTGGTTGTATATCTCTATTCCTTTTATGAGTGGTTTAATTGGCTACATCACCAAAGTGATTGCCATTCAAATGATGTTTTCGCCACTTGAATTTAAAGGCATTAAACCATTTCTAGGTTGGCAAGGCATCGTGCCACGCAAAGCCGAGAAAATGGCAACAATTGCTGTTGAACTGATGACAGCCAAACTCATTAAACCTGAAGAAATTTTTGCCCGCCTAGATCCAAAACGTATTGCTAAAGAAATAGAAAAACCATTGCTGGCCGCAGCTGAAGATATTACCCGTGACGTTGCGCAAGAATATCAGCCCGGGTTATGGGAAGGCATGCCAGAGTTTGCTCGCCAAAGACTGATTCGTCGTGTGCAATCAAAAGCACCCGAGATTGTTGAACATATCATGGGTGAAGTACAACGTGATGTGAACCGATATTTTGATATTAAACATCTGGTTATTAGCAACTTGCTTAAAGATAAACGCCTACTCAATAATATTTTTAAACGAGTAGGAAAACAGGAATTTAAATTTTTCAGTAATGTCGGATTTTTCTTCGGTTTTGGTATTGGTGTGATCCAAATGTTTTGCTGGATCGTCACGCAAGGAAAATACCCGTGGATGCTTCCAATGTTTGGCGGCTTTGTGGGTTTTTTCAGTGACTGGATTGCACTGCAAATGATGTTTAGACCTCTTTATCCTAAAAAAATATTTGGTTATACATGGCAAGGTTTATTTATCAAACGTCAAAATGAAGTTGCGGCCGATTATGCTGCGCTCATTTCTAAACAGCTTCTGACTTCACGTCATATGATGGAAGAATTATTTTCTGGTACACATTCTGATCGTGTTATTGATCTGGTTAACCGTCATGTAAAACAAGAAATTGATATGCAAGCTGGTGTTATTCGCCCATTGGTTGTATATGCAATTGGCGGAGAAAAATATCAGAATATGAAATCGCAAGTTGCTGAACGCATTATGCAACGGCTTCCAGAGACTATGAAATACGTAGAGTCTTATGCAGAAGATGCCATGAATATTCGTAGTACTTTAATTGAACGCATGCAGAAATTAACGCCTTCCGAATTTGAAGGCATGTTACGCCCTGCATTTAAAGAAGATGAATGGGCACTCATTGCAGTTGGTGCAGTACTTGGTTTTGTTGTTGGGGAATTACAAATCCAGTTCATGCTCTAATTTTTAAATCATAGAAATAAAAAAACCGGATGAATTGATCATCCGGTTTTTATTTTGTCTTAAATATTATTTTTCAATTGCATGATCCAGACTAATACGGCCAGCACCATGAAGCATCAAGAAGAATAAACCACCTGCCATTGCAAGGTTTTTCATAAAATGGATACCATTGTTATATTGTGCCGCTGCATCAGCACCACCTTGGTGGAATAAAAATGCAGTAAGAATACTAAATATCCCAAGCCCAAAAGCCGCAAAGCGTGCTTGAAAACCAAATAACAAGGCTAAACCACCACCGAACTCAACCAAGATAACTAAAGGAAGAATTCCAGCTGGAACCCCCATTGCTTCCATATATCCCGCAGTTGCTGCATAACCGGTAATTTTCCCCCAACCAGCAACAAGGAAGATATAGGCGATAAGAAGACGCGCAACAAGGCTAATGAAACTGTCTGCGCCTGATTGCGTTACGATATTTTTGACCACTACATTTGGGTTAAACATATTGCCACCTTTATTTAAATGCTTATTTATTGATGAGCTCATTCTAGGTTTGGGACATTGATAATTAAATACTCAAAATCCATATATATCGTTGCATAAACGAGATGATCAATTTGTATTTTTTTGATGTTTTATACTGACTTTCTATAGGCTCACTGCTAGGATTTGAGCACGGTTTACCACTTGCTCTTATCATGGAACTTCTTGATTTTATTCTACACGTTGATCAACATCTCGCCGAATTTATTATAAATTATGGGACGTGGATTTATGGCATTCTATTTTTAATTATTTTTGTTGAAACCGGTTTAGTGGTTATGCCGTTCTTGCCGGGAGATAGTTTGCTATTCGCGGCAGGTGCTTTAGCTGCATCTACAGGTGCGATGGATCCATGGGTACTGGGCACTCTACTCTTCATTGCCGCTGTTTTAGGTGACACGGTAAACTACCATATTGGACGTTTTATTGGTCCACGTGTGTTTGAAATGAATTCCCGATTCATCAATAAACAGCACTTAGTTAAAACTCAAGAATTCTTTGCTCGTCATGGCGGCAAAACCATTATCTTTGCTCGTTTCATACCATTTGCCCGTACCTTTGCACCTTTTGTTGCTGGGGCTGGTAGCATGAACTATAAGTTTTTCCTAACTTATAACATTATTGGCGCATTCTGTTGGGTCGCTTCTTTTGTAACTTTAGGCTACTTATTTGGAAATATGCCAATCGTTAAAGATAATTTTACCCATCTTATTTTTGGCATCATTATTATTAGCGTTTTACCAGGCATCATCGCATTTATACGTGAAAAACTAAAAAATCGAAAAGCCAACGTTTGAGATTAATTTAGAAAAACCGGAATACTACTGGAAGCATACATAAAATAAGTAACATGGCCGATCCTTTATATAAATGATCGGCTTTTATTTTTTTGATTGGACCCGTTAACAATGCCCGTCCAAAAATCATCCAGAAACTTGCAGCCGGAATTAGGATTAAAGTAAAAATACCAAACACGATAAGAAAATTTTCAGGCGAATTCCATGCTTCAGCAGGAAAGATACCCGCTGCAAACAACAAAGCTTTAGGATTTTTTAAGGTAGATAAGAATAATTGACGTGGTCGAATATTACGATGACTTTGACTGAACTGTTGTAAGTGGGTGTTCTTCCATAAGTGAAAAGCAAGCCAAAATACATAGAACACACTCGTAATATGCAAAATGAGTAGCAGTGCTGGCCAAATTGGAGCGGCTAAATGAATAAATACAGCCCAAAAGCTAATCCCGTAGGCATAGCCTAACCATTCCATTGGGATAAGCCAGAATGCTTTAGATAAACCTTGAGAATGAGCAGCGGTTGCAAGTAAAGCATTTGTCGGCCCCGGAATAAGCAAGACAGCCAACATTGCCAATACAAAAAACCAACTCTCAATCATAAAATTTCCACAACATCCAAGATGGGGCCACCTTAAACGAAATAGGCAAAATATAGCAAGTTGATGAGGCCTTTTGATTATATAAAATACAGGATTTATGAAGCTAGAAAATTTAAAATTTATTGATTTATATTAATTTTATTATGAAACATTTTGCTAAACTTTATTCATCACAATATGCCTTAATTAGCATATTGCGATGCAAAACTGACTATTAATTGGTCTTTTTCCGAACAATAATTGGGCAATTTTTAAACTGAGCAGCCTGAACTATTGCTTCTTGCTGACCTAAAACACGGGAAAGTTCAGTATTTTTGGTTGAAGAAGATTGTCCCATATTTACAGAGATGGATGGACCGAATCCCCAACCGCCTCGTCCCCAGCCACCACCGAGTCCAAGTCCAACACCCATACCGGTACTTTTCGGAGTTTGTACGCCATTATCGATATATTGTTGAATACGGTTATATTCACTTTGCAGCTGTTGGCAGCCCAAAGATTGATATTGTGTCGGAGACACGTAAGTCGGTTTTACCGTCGTCGCACAAGCGCCTAGTAATAAAGTGGCTGCCACCAAAGGCGCAATATATAAGCCTTTCATCATTTTTCTCTTATCGTTTTGGCTCAATTTCACCAAACAATGTCTCATAAGCTTGAGTCAATTTATGTTCTGGTGCCAAATGAGCCAAAGGTAAATTTTTCTGATGCGATTCTTTCATTAAAACCGAAGGCGGTAACATGCTATTAAGTACAGGCAACCCTTCATCTTTCAACTGCTGAACCACTTCCCGAGGTAATTTTGCTTGAGCTTGAAATTGGTTGACGACAATTCCTTCAATTTCCAAGCGATCATTATGATCATCTTGCGTTTCGAGAACATTTTCAATCAATGTTTGTAACGCGCGCTTTGAAAAGACATCACAATCGAAGGGAATTAAGACTTTATCTGCTGCTATCAGTGCTGACAAAGTGAAAAAGTTAAATGCAGGTGGCGTATCTATATAGATACGATCATATCGTCCAATTAAGTTTTGAATTGAATCACGTAATTTATAAATTTTATGTTTACTTTCAAGTGCATGTTCAAGAGCACCAAGTGTTGGGCTGGCAGGAAGCACGTCTAATTTTGCAAAAGGAGTTGAGTGTACAAAGCTATCAATATCTTTATTTCGTGGGGCTTTTAAAATCGAACCTAATGCATTACCGATTAAACCCTTTTGTTGATTGTTTCCCAACACATCATCAAAGAAGTTTTCGATATTTGGTTCTATAATTGATTTTTCAGCAGAATAAGTTGCGTCATCCCCTAAAAGGTACTGACTAGAGTTGGCTTGAGGATCAAGATCAATGACCAATGTCCTAAAGCCATGTTTGGCACTAATTGCGGCCAAATTTACAGTAATACTTGATTTCCCTACACCGCCTTTTTGGTTAAACACCACACGAGTTAACATGTTTCCCTCTGCATATTTTTTTACTGTACGCAGTTTAACCTAGAGCTTAAGCAAAAAGGCAAAGAATGTAGAACAATTAAGCAAAAACAGGCTTCACAATCACTAAAATAATAATAGCAATAAATGCGATAGCACTAATCATTAAACCCGCCCTACGTTGCGCCAATAAAAGAGTGTCATCTTTTTTAAAGGCTTTCATAAGGGAAGATAACAAGACTAAAAATAGAATAATTTTAGCGTAAAACCACGGCTGTACCTGAAAGTCTTTCATGACCAATAAAATTGCGCCAGTAATAAAAACTACGGTAAATGATAGATGTTGTAAGGCAACTAATATTTTACGTCCCTCCGGATTTGGTTGTTCACCTTGCACGCCTACAAACAGAGTTGAAGCGCGTAATACAAAAACTATAAGTGCCGCAGCCACCGCGGTCATGTGAATAATTTTAGTCAGTAAATGTGCATCCATGGAATTAACCCTTAGCTTTTAGGTGCATGAGCACATTCTGGGCTAGCAGGCGCCTGACCTTGCCACTCACTTGGTAAATAAGCATGAATTGCTAAAGCATGAATTTGCCCTGGATTCATTAAATCTGAAGCTAACGCATAAACTTTTTGATGACGTTGAACCAAACGTAATCCATTAAATTCATCACTCACTACAATCACTTTAAAATGTGACTCTTTACCTGGGAAATAACCACCATGTCCAGCCGACTCATTAATAACTTCCAAATGGCTAGGTGCAAGGGTTTGTAACCGTTCAATCAATTGTTGTTCAAGGCTCATAGCTTTTCCTTTTACGATTATTCGTATATTTGAACCTAGTATACCCTGTCTGCACACAAACAAAAGTTGCTCTTGTACGCTTTGGCTTCAAACAAAATGTCTATTTATTCGGCAACTTATCGATAAAAATACTTCTAAATACTCATTTCTGTTTTTATTTTATGCAATCAGCATAATTATTTGCATAAAGTTGTTGACCCATGTTTCGCTTAATGTATTATAAGCGGCACGCGGGAATAGCTCAGTTGGTAGAGCATAACCTTGCCAAGGTTGGGGTCGCGAGTTCGAGTCTCGTTTCCCGCTCCAAATTGGTTTTTTTTGAGAAAGTTTTCGTAAAAACTGCTTATATATGCGGGAATAGCTCAGTTGGTAGAGCATAACCTTGCCAAGGTTGGGGTCGCGAGTTCGAGTCTCGTTTCCCGCTCCAAATTTAAAAAGCCCTAGTCGAAAGACTGGGGCTTTTTTCTTTTGATGTTTTTATATATCTATACTTTTAAAATCACCCATTGGAGTGATTTAATCTAGTTATATTTGCAAGGTGTTGGGATTATTCGATGCGTAGATATAAATGGTAATAATTGAAAACAATCCAGATTAAAGCATTCTATATCGTGGCTCTGCTGTAAGCATATGGAAAAGATGAAGTTAGAATCATAGATATAGCTTTCAAAATAATACTCTTCTGTTTTTTGAGCATTATTGGTTGAGTCGAGAAACTGTATACGTTCGGACAACACATGAAAGTTGAGCATCTTTAAATGACGACTCATTCCATCGCCAGTACATTTGATATAAGCCTCTTTTAGCGTCCAAATTTGAAAAAACCGCTGATATACACTGAATGGATCAATCAGTTCATTCTCTTTAATCCATTCAATTTCACTTAGGTCTAACACACTATCAACACGCGTCCAATCGAACTCACGATCCACTCGTTCAATATCGACTCCTATTTCCCCCTCTTCAGTCACAGCAAGGATAATAACGTCCGCTGAGTGAGTGAGATTAAAATACACAGCCTTGCTGCCTTGTACAAAAGGCTTGCCGTTGGGATGTAATTGGAGGTTGACCTCATAGGGTGCGATACCTAGTTTATCTGCCAACACAGACTTCACTAACACACGAGAGATCAAGAAAAGACGAGCCGCTTTAGGGTGATATTGATCATATCTCAGCTTTTCTGCCTCGTTGAGAAAGCCGAGATAATGACTCAATACCAAATGGTCTTGTGGTATCCGTGAAATTGGGCAGACATAAACCTGTACTTGGGCACGATCAGACATTAGGAAGCTGTAGTGCTGATGTATTTCGTCAGAACTGGCGCGAGGTAGTCATATACCGCATCAATATGTGTAACATGCGGATTATGGCCTGCACCAGCTATGATATGTACAGGGATATCAGGATTTATTGTAGTAACCATCGGGTCTTTATCTCCCACAATGATTTCAACTTTAGATCCAAGCTCATTTAACAAAGCTGTTTGAGTTGCACGCTGCTGCGGCAAACTAATGCGATGCATATACTCACTAATATGCTTGGCTACCGACACTCGACGTAATGAATCCATCGCATAACCAACAGACGGATTTTGTTGTCCATCTGGATGTAGGTCTTTAGCAATCATATCTTTCGGCACAAAACGGAAAATCAGATTAGATATGGCTTGTATCTGAAACATTTTAGCGGCCTGCGCCTGAACAAAATAAGGCGATATGAGGATAAGGCGTGCAACTTTATCTGGATATTTCTTTGCAAGATTCAATGCAAAGAGACACCCTAGTGAGTGTGCAATAACAACACTATTTGGCGCTAAAAGCTTTGCAGCAGTGTCGATAAACTGACGGTTGTTATCTTCCACCACCTCATAACTACCTGAACGTCCAAGTCCCGGCAGGTCCATCAGAGCGACCTGATCGTATGTGATTTTATTGATGATTGGAGACCAGCATGCACTATCGAATGGAATCCCATGTAAAAATAATGCAGAAGATGTATCAGAAGTAACTGGCTGTTTAGTATAGATTTCTGTCCAATATCGATTCTGATAGCCAAAACCACTAGGTGTAGGTACTTGCATGCGACCAAAACGTGTAAGAACCAAGCGATCAATCCAGCGAGAGAAATAAGGACTGATATTGATCAGGTCAGCGATACCCATCTTCGCCGCCATCGCCTCTGCCCCAGCAACATGATAGTGCTCGGTAGAAATGAAAGAGAGTTGTTCTTTAGAACCGTCAAGCAATACCTCAGGTAATTTCTCGAGCAGACCTTTGGGTACTTGTAAATGTGGTGAGCTGACTCCTAAGTGCTCGGCAGCTAGGTGAACCAGGCTATGAAATTTCGGTGTCGCAGGATCAAGCAGCATATACTCCTGAGCAATGGTCTCAGGATAAGACATCGTTCGGATCAGAAAGCTCACGATATACTGCATATTGCACAGCGGCAGGAATGTGTCACGCCCACCTGGCAATGCCAGCAAGCGGCCCTGATATAGCTTATCAATCATGTCGGCGACACCTATATACTGCATATCGCCATAAGTATAAAAACCATCAATGACTGTCGCTGGATTTATTGCAGTCCATGGCACATTTAAACGCTTACAGGCCTCAATGAAGGCTTGATAACCCAAAATTTTCGAAGCCTCATAGCCACCATGTTTGCAATACAACTCATCAGCCGATTCTTGCGGTGGAGCAGCCACACGATATCCGCCAATCCAGATGAATCGCTCAAGCTGCTTCAATGTTGCAGCCCATTCAATCAAAGCGAGTCCTGATTTAATGTTCGTACGCTCTGCTTCAGCTTTGCTAATGCCCCAATTAAATGATGCAGCAAGATGATAGACAACATGAATCTTTGCCTGAGCATCTGACAGTAAAGAGTCCAGCTTAAAATCGCGGCTTAAATCATATTCGACAAACGAAATAGAGGGATCAACTAACCCTTGCGTTGCAATGAAACCTAACAGCTTATCTTTCTTGGTTGCGGCATTACGCAGCGCAGCAATCACCTGATGACCTTCACGTAAAAGTTCAACAATCAATCTGCTGCCAATAAAACCTGCTGCACCTGTTACTAATATGGTCTTCCGTGAAAAATTATCTTTTTTTGCGTTATTTAAATTATCCATAAATCACCTTATTAGGGACTGGGCACTCCAGCATTGTTTTGGAGCGAATTATCTTAAAAATTATATCGAATCTGAGCATACACCAGACTGTTATCTCTAAATTGTCCTAACACCGTATCATTTTTACCCCAGAAGCGATCTCCACCTGCATTCAACTGCCAGTGATCATTGAGGCTGTAATTAATACGTACTCTCAACAATTCATTAGGCTCTGGTGCAAAATAGAATCCTGTTACTTCCAGCTTTAGATTATCGTTCAGCAAGTTAAGTGCATAGCGCAGCATAGCTCCATACTGATCCTGCTCATATTGGTCACTGATTGTTTGCTGATAACGGTAAACTGTTCTCAATGATGGATTTGTTAGACTGTCGGCAGATCTAAAGTCCTCCGTATGTTTGTACACGCCTACTAAACTCAGCGTGGAGTTCTTTAATGACAATTCCGGTCCCATGACGACGGTCAGATTATTTTTCTTGTGCGTAAGATCTTCGCTGCCATCCGAGTCTGTCTTTGTATACGCAGCTTCACCTCGCCACACGAGATCGTTATAGTTATAACTGAAATCAAAGCCATAGACGGACATCGGATTATTTTTCAGTTGTAATGTTGCCTCCCCTGTTGGAGATGCAGAAAGAACTGACAGATCGGGCATGTGATCCAAACCTGAGAAATACGATGCCCCAACATCTAGACCATCCACAGAATAATCCCAACGCATTGCAAACGCAGGACGACTCTTACGGTCTATGTCATACTTAACACCAGCAATCTGACGCAATGGAATCACATCTGAACGACTACGCGGATACCACAATGCGGTCCATTTATTGGTTCCAGATTCAGGAATATACGTCAATTTGAGAGCATCATTTCCAAGACGTTGATCTGTCTCATCTGGCACTAGACGCGTATAGTCACGGGGCGATAGGTTATCCGTTGGGTTAATCCCATCAGCTCTCCCCCAGACTACAATTTGGCGACCAACGTCGAGATAAAACGTCTGATCCCAGTTATAAGATGCGTACAACTCACGTAAGTTGCGATTCACCTTACTTACCTGATCTGGGTTTACAGTATGGTCCGTTTCGTCTCCAATATTTATGTCGTAATGGATCTTAAACTCAGGGTTAAACTTGAGCGTACCATTGGACCAGAAACTTGCTTGCCCAATGTTTTTTAACGAGCTTAGATCACGATCCGATGACCACACATCGAATCTGGCTGAGTTCTGGCTCACAAAACTAATTTCGCTGTCATCTGCATAAGCATGCTGCAGTAGCATAAAGCTACTGCAGCATGCAAATACCCAATAGGTACCTTGCGTCATTTTTCAAGGCTCTGCGGTGAGAAAATCTTATCAGATAAGGTTTTTTCTGCGACAAAATCACTGACGATAACTTGTGTCATATGCTGAGTTTGTAGATTCTTTGCCATAGATTTCATGGCCTGCCATCTTGGTTTCACTTTGCCGTAAGGACGGATATCCGTGAACTCAATATGTTTTAACGGCTTACCTGCAGTATCCCAAATGTCGATGGTTGCTGTAACAAAGTTGTCTTTGAGGATGCACATGCGACGTTTGCTATAACCAAAGTCACTCTTCACAGTATTATTGATTGGCGTTGCTTCAATCATGTAGCAATCTTTGCCATTAAATTTGCCATCTGCCAGTTTCGTGTATTTCCAGTCACTTAGCTTATAGCCAAGTACATCACCATAACTAAAGTCCGTACCGATAAAAGCATCGCCCTTATTCGCCGATGCAAGACGGCGCACTTTTTTCAATGCAGGCAAATAGACAAACATGCTATCACTGCCTTTTGAGTTCTCAATCAACAGCGTCGTGGTCCCCTGTACATCTGCTGGCGAGATGAATTCGGTCAAACGCATATTGTTCTGAGTATTTCCAGCCAGCTTAGTCATATTTTTAGTCAAACGTACGCGTTGCTCGCCGCTTTTAGACGTCAGCACAAATTTAGCACTAGCACTTGAAGACAAGAACTTAGAGGCATCATCACTACGGTTCACAATGTCTTGAACTTCATCTGCATGAGATGTTTTAGGCATTGACATGGTGAGTGCAGTACCCAACAAAAGACTTGTCACAACAGTTTGTGCAACGGTAATGTTCTTTTTATTTGAGGGAAAGATAAAACGAGGTTTCAACATTAGAATCATTGTAGGTACCATAATTAAGGTTGCAAATACACTGAAAAGCATCGCAATCACAATAAACATCGCTAGCCATTGATGGACGTGGAAGCCTTGCGATAAGGACAGCACACCGTAACCACCAGCAACCGCAGTTGCGACAAAAAGTGAAGCCTTACCAGCAGTACTTAAAGTTTTACGAATAGCGTCTTTGATATCGCCCCCTTCTTCGCGCAAGATTTCACGCAAGCGATAGAGGAAGTAAATGGCATAATCTGCACCAATACCGACAGCCATGGCCGAGATGAGGGAGTTCGGAATATTGAGCGGAATGTCGAGCCAGCCCATCACACCAAAGATTGCAAGAATCGAGAACAGAAGTGGCGTCAGGACAATTAATCCCGCAGAGAGCGAACGGAAAACTAGCGCTGAGATAAAGAATACGGCAAATGAAATCTGTAGAATGTTCATGAGCTTGCCGTGAACCATCGTTTCAGTTAAAGCAATGGTCTGAGTCACATCACCACCAAAACTTACAACAGCCTTATCGCCCAATTGACCCGCCATATACGTTTTTAGCGACTCAAGAATTTCTTTGATACGATGATTACTACCTGTTTTTAACAGAATCGTGATCTTGGCATAGCGCTGAGTCGTATCAATGTAAGATTCAAAATCAGTCGGCTCACCAGACATTGAGTACAACAGCAGATACTGAGCAACAACATCTTTGGTTGCTGGAACCTGAAATGCCTGTGGCTGATCGGCATTCATTGCCTGATTCATTCTCTTGATATAGTCCACGATAGAGATGGTTTTACCGACCTCTGGAATTGAATTCGCGAACTTTTCTGTATTATCAATCGCTTTTAGAATTTCTGGATTTTCAATACCATCACGAACTTTAGTATCGACCATGATGTAGAGACTGTTTGTGCCACCAAGAGACTGATTCAGAAACCTGTCATCTTGCTGCATTGGTAGGTCGCGCGAGAAGAAGTTTCGGCTATCGTTATCCACCACAATACGGCTTGTGCCAATAGCAAGAAAGACGCCCAATACTGCAATCACCGTCATTAGCATCATTCGCGGACGAACTGACAAAATGACATCGCCAATGCGTTTTGGAATCCAGTCCCAGATCGGTAAACCTTTGCGTGCGACCTTGGTTACCGAAGGCGGTGGTAGCATCGAGCGAAGTACAGGAATAAAAGTCATCTCAATGATCAGCGTACTGATGATCCCGATTCCTGTAAAAATACCGAATGAACGGATAGTCGGAATATTAAAGGTCAACAGCGAGAAGAATCCAGCCGCTGCAATTCCGCCAGCCAATATCATAACCGGACCAACACGAACCATAGACTGCACCACGGCTTCGCTATTCGCAGCTTTAGGTTCCATACCTTGGGCAGTCAGTCGATCAAAGTCTTCATAGTATCGCTTGAGCAACTGCACGGCGTGCCCTGCCGCAATGGCCAGAATCAGAATAGGTGTAGGAGAGTTAAAGATATCCATTGGCTGTTTGAACAGACCCATCATACCCATACCCCACGCCACAGCCAGTAAAGCTGTAACTAGTGGAAGGATCAAACCCTGCTTACTGCGGAATGCTTCGAAGTGCAATAACCCAATGACCAGTATGGCAATCGGGAACAAGATATTGATCCGTTTAGAGTAATCTTCGGCTTTATCCAAATAAACAGGATTGCCGCCGACACTGATAGTCACATCCTTAGACTGTTCAGCCGCTACGATTTTGTTGATCGGACCCATCATCTTTTGGAAGCCCTCTGGACTTTCCTCAAGCTCAAGCAAAATGGCAGCAGTTTTCTGATCTTTAGATACAACTGAATTCATGTAGATTGGATTCAGTGCCAGCAGTTTTTTCAGCTGATCGACATCACTTTCAGTTACAGAACTGTTCGGCAGTAGTTTCTTGGCATCAAAGCCATCCGAATTGGCGGTGATCCCTTTGGCCTGACGTGCAGCCAGACTCATCAGGGTGGATCGAACCACACCCGGAGCATTATCAACTTCTTCGGTAATACGTTTGACTTTTTCTAACACTTGCGGCTGATAAATATCACCCTGCTTCGGCGTAATACCAATCACGACCATGTACTTGGAGCCGAATTTTTTTTCAATCAGCTTGGTCGAAGTGATATAAGGATGTCCTTTGGGGGCAAGCGCATCTGGATCAATAATAATTTTCACGCCAGATGCGAGATATGCCAGTGCAATCGTCAAGAGCATCACTACCGTCAGTACGATACGGCGATGTTTGAGAATCCAACGCGCATATTGTTCCATCACCTGATGAGTCTTGCGACGTGGTTTATTGGTCTCGTGCGTCTGCTTACCAACCGACTCATAGGCTTCGCCCTTCTGAGCCAGTGCTTCGAGATTAGCAACGTCTTTCTTGAACTGGGCAAGAACCATCTTTTTTAGCAGTGCTGGGGGCAATACACCAAAAAAGCTACCTGGCTCTGCCTCAAACACCCATTCAATCCATGTACCTTCCGGATGTGGTTTGAAGCGGTAAGTACCTGTGTAGTGGAAAGGTCCTTCCACTACTTTAAACGCATACAATTCGTTCGGTACTAGATGGGTAATTTCACCTTTAAAGGACATCTCACGACCAATAAAGCTAAAACCGATTTCATACTTGCTGCCCACACGCGGAGTATTGTCTAGCAGTTCAGAATGCTTACACGACAATTGCCAGCCTGCATCATTGGCTGGGTTTGCAAGATAGTTGAAAACCTTGTCAATCTCGGCCGGTATGAGGAAAGCATGTTCTATGGTCACCATAGTGGTTCTACCTTCTTGTATTTCTTATGCGGGAATTGGATACATCTGATCAATTGTCTGGGCAACAGCCACGACATTCTCAGCGTACATAATTGATGAATGGTCACCAGGCAGATCTACCTGTGTAAATGTGTCTTTGACCAATTGATCCCAACCTAGACTTTCGCCAAAATCTTCCAGCTCATCTTTGGCCTTAACCAAGAGGATCGAAAAATCTTCAGGCTCTGGGAAATAGGTCTGGAGTGCGATGCCATTCGCCAAATAGGTATCAAAGTAAAGTCGGAAATCTGATGGGTCTGCATCTAGAGGTAGAACATTGATGTCCTTGGCTTCTTTAAGTACATGATCAAACATGTGATCTGAACTCAATTCACGCAAGTATTGCGCTGGTATCGTCAACTTCTTGCCATAAGGCGCAGCCAGATCACGGGCAAACCAAGACAAAAGCATCGCATCGTCGGCATCTTCAGGCACATTCTCTGTAATTGGAGCTCGGGTATCGATCATGACAATCCCTGTGACCTGCTGCCCCATTTGACGCAACTGATGACTGATCTCGTATGCAATCGCACCGCCAAAGCACCAGCCACCGAGGAAATAAGGTCCCTCAGGCTGCGTCTTTTGCATTTCAGCAATATAGAGCGTCGCCATATCTTCGATTGCTACTTCTGCTGCATCTGCTTCAATTAGTCCAGGAGACTGAATAGCGCGCAAGGTACGTTTCGGATTAAGATGACGCGAAAGTTCCATATAACAGAAGGTACTGCCACCAATTGGATGGAAGAGCCACAAAGGTTGCTCGTAAGTTCCACGGCGCAGTTCAATTACGATGGAAGGCTTAATTTCTTTATTTTCACGAATGATCTCGCCCAGACTCGCCACAGTGGAATATTGCGCCAGCAAAGCAACTGATAGTTCTGTACCAAATGCTTTTTTGAGGTGATTAACAAGCTTCACAGCCAGTAACGAATGTCCACCCAAGTCAAAGAAGTCATCATGTATACCAACCCGTTTAACCGACAAAATCTGCTCAAAGGTAGTACAGAGTTCAATTTCAATCGGATCACGTGGCGCAACATAATCGTTACTTTGCTCAAACACAGGCTCAGGAAACGCTTTACGATCTAGCTTATTGTTAGCCGTCATTGGAAACTGGTCCAATGTAATAAACGTATTTGGCACCATGTAAGCTGGTAGATGGATTTGCATCGTCTTTTTCAGATTAGCAATGTCAATCTCATGTCCGGTTAAATAGGCCACCAGTTTCTGATCATTGCTGGTAGTCGTCTTAACCAACACAACTGCGTCTGTGATACCGTCGATCTGTTTGAGAACATTCTCGATTTCGCCTAGTTCAATACGGAATCCACGAATCTTGACTTGGAAATCTAGACGTCCATGATGAGTCAGATGTCCATCCGTACGCAGACAGACTTTATCTCCGGTGCGATAGAGTCGACCGGCATTTGGTAGAGATGGCAAAGTTCTAAATTGCGCATCTGTCAGCTCAGGTCGATGCCAGTAATCAACTGCAAGACCATCACCTCCAATCCAGAGCTCTCCCATAACGCCTGGCGGGACTAAACGCTGCTGTTCGTCAAGAACATAAAGCTGGGTGTTCGCCAGTGGTTCGCCTAAATCAATATATTTTGCATCAGTGATACGAGCCGCACTTGACCATACCGTAGTTTCGGTCGGGCCATAGACATTCCAGAGACAGCCAACTTTACCCAGCAGTTTTTCTGCCAGTATCGTATCCAGCGCTTCGCCTCCACAGAGTGCAGTCAACCCCGCATTGCCAATCCACTCACTATCTAAAAGCATCTTCCAAGAAGCCGGCGTTGCCTGCAAAACATTGATAGACTTAGCATTTAAATAATCTACCAATTGATTGCCGTCTTGTGATACCTCACGTGGGCAAACATGCACAACACCGCCGTACATCAGCGGAATCAGTAACTCAAGAATTGAAATATCAAACGCATAAGTGGTGATTGCTAACAACTGAGTCTCAGTCGTTACTTGCAATCTATCATTCATGGATAACAAGAAATTGATGATTGAAGGATGCCCAATACGCACGCCTTTAGGCTTCCCTGTCGAGCCTGAGGTGTACATCACATAAGCGGTCTCACCAAAGGCAAGCGTCTCGCGTACTTGCTCAAGGGGCACAACACCAGCTTGATTGATATCCAAACGCGGTACAGAAACGTTAAGAGCATCCATCAACTCGGTTTGAGTCAAGATTACTTTAGGTTCAGCATCTTCGATGATGTTATGTAGACGTTCACTTGGGAAATTAGGATCTAGTGGTACATAGGCTGCCCCTGCCGCCCAGATCCCGAGGATTGCTGCTGGTAATAATGCCGTACGGTCTAACATCAGACCTACACGATCGCCACGAATAACGCCATGTACACGCAAATATTCAGCGATACCAGCGATATGTTGACCTAACTCACGATAGCTAACCGCATGATCCTTCGAGGTCAGAGCATGATGATCACCACGCTCATCGATCTGCTTTAGAATCATTCCTAATAGATCATGTTGAGGATAATCAGTAGCCTGTCCACGTAGGGCATCGAACTGGATACCATCCTTATAATCAGGTGCGATATCTAACTCAACGATCTTACGTTCAGGATGAGCCACCATCTCTGATAGTACAGCTTGCAGCAGTTGCACCATATTCTCGGCAGATTGTGCAGAAAATAGCTCGGAGTTGTATTTCAGTACGCCAACGAGTTCGCCTTGATATTCACCGCCCATTTCCAGCGTAAGATCCAATTGACCTTCTTGCTGGTGAACTGGAAAACTTCCCAACGTCAGGTCTTGACCAACCAAAGTAGCTGGGGTCTGGATTGGCAAAAGTAGTTCTTTAAACTCATCCATGCCGCCTAGACGTTCCCAGAACATTCCCACCTGCGCCAATGGATTAATACTGCCATCACGCTTTGGTGAAACAGCCTCAACCACTCTGGAAAAGGCAACTTTTTGATGCTTGAGACTTTGTCTTAATTGTTCCTGCACCTGCTGTGTAAACTGACGTAAAGTCTGATCAGCATCGATGTTCATGTGAATAGCAATCGTATTGACAAACTGCCCCAGTGCATTGCGCAGAGAACGTTCAAGTCGACCAGCTACTGGTGTGGCAATAACAAGATCATTTTCATTCGATAGCTTGTGTAGCAGGATATAAAAGCCAGATAGTACGAGTCCAAACAGCGTGATCTCATAATCTTTCGCCAAGTTCACAAGACCAGACGACACTGACTCAGGCACACGGAAAACCAATGAGCTGCCTTTATGTTGCTGTACAGCAGGACGAGGATAATCAAGCGGAATGCTATGCACGTGTGGTGCATGTTGCAACGCATTTTTCCAGAAGAGTAGACTCTCATCAGCATCATCGGTCACAGTGCTCTGCTGCTTATCTGCATACTGTGCAAACTCGATTCCGTTCACTACGTCTGACTCTGTAACTAGTCCAAAACGTTTGCAGACATCACGCAACAAGAGACCAATCGACCAGAAATCCATTAAGGCATGATGAATCACAACCGCAATCACATAGTGATTTTGACCGCGCTCATAGCAATGAATACGCCATAGCGGTGGCTGGGTCAGATCAAAGGGCTGCTTCGTATCCTGCTCGACTAATTGCGTCAAATCAGATGCATCGACATGGCGGGCATCCGACACGATAATATTAGGATAGATGCGATCCCAGATAAGTTGCTCAATACCCTGATCACTGGCAGGCATGCTTACACGCAGCAGCGGATAATCATGCATTACCGCCTCTAGAATCTCCATCGGCTTGTTACCTAATGGTTGGTTAACCTTCACATCAAAGGCCACCACCATATTGTAGGCACTGCAAGTTGACTCAAGCCGCTGGATGTACCAGATGCCGAGCTGTTCTGCAGAAATCGTATGGCGCGATAGAATTGCAGGTTCCAGTCGTACAAGGTTGTTCACGAAGCAACTCCCTGCTCCAACTGAGAAACGATATATTCAGCCAACGCATTAATGGTTGGGTAATCCCATAGTAGTGTCGGCTCAAGTTCCAGTTGTGTTAGATCCTCTAGATCTCCAGACACCGACAAAGCGACGATAGAATCAAGACCGTAACTGGTAAATTTTTTCTGTGGATCAAGAGTCTGGGGCTCTACGCGCATTTCTTTGGCTACTAGCGTGCGAATGATTTCGCTCCAGTAAGCTTTATCTTTATTCATGGGGTAATATCCTCTTTAACCGGTTTGGCATCACGCGGTGCCAGTGCAAAATCGATGACAGATAACATATGGTTGTTTGAAATTCGGTCTAGCAGATCTGCCAATGTGCTTTCACGCAGTGATGTCATTGGAGGGGACGTCTGCCCTTCAGCAGCATTTAGGAAAATGATCAGCCATGCACCATCCTGCAAAGCAGGTCTTAGGCCACGACGGTTAAAGACCCAGAAACCCAGCACAGCAATGCGAGCAAACAGCTCGGCATAGTCGCGGGCTAAGCTGAAACGTAATGTTTCGAACTCTTTAGCCGCTTCTGAACTTGAGAAATAATCTTGAATTTTTTGATCTAGCGTGCGCTGCTCGATAAGAAGCTGATCAGCACGCTCACGTAGCGTGGACAGGGTCTCAGCAGCCAGCCCCACTGTAACGTCAGCATCGTTGAGCATCTCGATGATCGTTCCCAGTGACTCCATCACCAAGTCACCATCTCGGTTGAAAATCTCAAGCTCGCGGAAATCAATAGCGTCGGTTTCCACCTGCAAGTCATATAACTGGCGATAGCGTGCTTTAGCTTCGGCTTGGTCGAGATGGTCGGCTTTTTTGCTACGCCCTTTATTGGCAGATTTGAGCTGAAAACTTAAGCTGTCTAGACAGACAGTACTACTGCCGTCAAATACACTAACGATCAGATGATCTCTGAAAGCTTTCTGGTACATTCCATCAGCATATGCATTTCTTAAGAAAAAACGCGACCCAAGCACTGAGGAAGTAATTTTGGCCAGTGACTCTACATACTCAGGTACCAGTACCTTGATGATAGGTGACCATGTGCTGAACTGATTGATACAGACATGTAACCCGCGCGCACCAACGAGTGATAACACCTCAGCTGCTAACAGATAGGCATAGGCTGTAGCAAGTTGCTCACGTACTAGCGGAATGCTTATTACTTTTTTGTTATACAACTCGCGTTCGATAGCAAACTCGGTCGCGATGCGCAGCATCGTATCACCCGCACCTAGAGAGAAGCTGCTGCAATATGCACGCGTCACCTGTAGCGTCTTGAGTCCAAGCTCCAATCCCTGACCTTCTTCACCGATCAGTGCATCTTTGTGAATTTCAGCATTATTAAAGCCAATACCGCTAATATCTAGCCCACGCATACCCACCGTCGGCAAGCGGTTCAGGCTATAGGTTCCTTTAGAAGCCATGTGACGCTTATCAAGCCAGAATGCACTCAGGCTACGGGGTCCACGATCATCTGATGTTTTAGCAATCAGACTTAAAGAGTCACCTAGAGTCGCACGATTGATCGACCACTTTTCGCCATTTAAGACGTACTTGCTCTCGGCAGCTTGTGCAGTTACTTCACTGGATAACAGATCGGCTCCATGCGCTTTCTCGCTATAAGCAAGCGCTGGTGCAGCACCACTCAAAATCCGACTAGCGATGTTTTCGCATTGATTGGTATTACCACCAATCCATACAATCACAGACCAAGCATTCGTGCTATAGGTCGAATTGATCGTTAGATCACGTCGTGCCAGCACGCGATGCAGATATAGCAACTCTTCACCAATTTCCATGCGACCTCCGAGCTGCGAAGGTACATAAAAACGGTTCATGCCTACAGCATTCAGAAAGTCAACAGCACGCTGAGGGTACTGCTCCTTCTCATCACGCTCGATGGCCGCGGACCAAGAAAAATCATTATTAGTATCATGTACGGAGCCTAAAATTTGCTCCAGACGAGCAGCAGATTGAAACTGCCGCAAATTGGACGTAAGTGACATGAGTTTTTGCTCAAATGATTAAAGGGTAAGGATTAAAACAAAGCACTTTTCAGTCGATTAAAAATGAGCGTGCGCACTTCTCGTTCCTTGATCATTGAATTGAGTAGATTGGAGCTATAACGAATCAGTTGCCCCCGCTGCTCACGATCACGGATGACTTCTAAGCCGTTCTTGACATAGTTTCGGGCCATCACCGTTCTACGGTTTGGATGGGTTAAACAGATCAGTTGACCGCGCTCGATCTGCTCTTTAATTTTTCTTCTTCTAATTTTGCCGCTGGTAGTCTTGTTTATTCGACCTTGATGCAGTAAATAGACACCTTCTACAGGCAAGCCGATATCAGCCGCCACTTGCTCTTTAACCTGAGTTCTGATGGTTTCAAAATTAAGGGTCTTGTCTATCGACTTCTTCTTGATCTCAAGCACAACCGTAACACCGTCAGAATTAGCGAAATTCACTGCTGCGACACAACCCTTACGGACAGCAGGATGCGCTACTTCGACGGAGCACTCGATATCTTGCGGGTAATAGTTTTTGCCACGGATGATAATCACATCCTTAAGGCGACCGGTTACATACAGGTCTCCATCTTTGACAAAGCCCATATCACCAGTTCTCAAGTAATGCACTTGACTAGGCTTACCTGCTTTATCGAGGATGGTTGCAGCAAAGGTTTCCTGATTGACCTCAGGCTTCTGCCAGTAACCCGCAGTGACACTCTCACCTGCTAGCCAGATTTCACCGACTTCATGAGCTCCTACCTCTTTGCGGGTATGCGGATTGACAATACGGCAATCAATGTGTGCTGAGATCTTGCCACAGCTCACCACTTGCACTGCTGTCTGATCTTGGCTGCTCTGCACCAAATTGGCATTCAACTTTTCACGATCGATTGAAATAGCATTGAGAGGACCTGTTACACCACTGACTAAGAGCGTAACTTCTGCCAAGCCATAGCACGGTAAGAAAGTATCTAGGCTCAATTTCGACTGAGTATTGAATTTTTCCATGAAACGCTGCATGACGTTGGCCTTGATCGGCTCGGCACCGTTAAACAGCACACGCACACGGCTCAGATCAAGCGATGCAGCCTCATCATCCGAGATGCGGTGTAGGCACAATTCATAGGCAAAGTTTGGCCCACCACTAATCGTGACCCCTTTTTCGCTAATGCATTGCAGCCATTTAAGAGGTTTACGAATAAAATCCAGCGGTGACATCACATAGCAAGTCAGACCTACATACACGGTCTGTAAAACCGAGCCGATCAATCCCATGTCGTGATAGACAGGTAGCCATGTAAGACCGATATCATCGGCTTGTGTGCCAAAAGCTTCAGCAATCATGACTTCATTTGCCATGATATTTTTATGGGTGACGATCACACCTTTAGGCCAACCTGTTGATCCTGAAGTGTATTGTAGGAAGCAGATATCTTCTTCAGAAATCAGAGGAAAATCCTTTTCCACCAAGTCACGTTGCAATTCGGCATCAACGGCATGCAATATTAAATTTTCATTTTGAGCTTTTAATGTGATCAGACCTGATAGCTCAAGAATCTTCTGAGTTGTGAGTACGATCTTTGGCTCACAGTCATTCATAATATTCAAAATATTAGAAAAACCGTTGCGATTAAAAGGCAAGCTGACAGGTACTGCGATAATTTTAGCTTTCAGACAAGCAAAGAACGATACAATAAAGTCCAGTCCAGGCTCGAACAACAATACGGCACGATCGCCACTGTCTACAAGATTCATTAATATTTGAGCTTGATATTGAACCCGCTCGTTCAGATCTGCATATGTCAGAGATTGAATACCACCAGATTGGCGTCCCAAATATTCAAAAGCAATCTTGCCTCCATTTAAATTTGCGTGGGATTCCAAAGTTGCAATGATATTATCCGTACCCATTACAGCCATAACTTAACTCCAATTATTTATAATTCACCCTTAAAACTCGCTAATTCAAAAATTACATGTCTAGCTGGGGCTTTTAATAAAAAATGAATATACTTTTTTTGTTTAAAATATAAATTCACATTATATTTTATGTGCGAGTGTTTTTTATTACACCTGTAAGGGTTTACAGGTTGGCCTATATTTATTGAAAATTAAGACACTAGATCTCTTTCATAAATTATTTTTATTCAGTCAATTTTGTGAAATCTGGAAATTAAATTAAAACTCAAATTCAATCTTTCATATCTATTTCAATAATATTTAACAAGGTTTCTAAAGGTTTTTAGCCTGCCAAGTTACAACCAGTCCGTATTCTTATTTTATTGTTCTCTTGATTGTAGATCTTGAATTTAAGATCTAATTTACTGTGTGCTTTCTCTTTTAAAGGGTAATAAAAGATTCAGGTAAAATCCCCTAAGAGCCTTTATTTACAAGGATAAATCTTATAAAGAAATCTGCTTTAAATTGTATTTAAATAGCTCAAAACCATGTACAGCACCATGACTAATATATAAACTTAGAATCGATATATTTCATCCATAGATAATACAAAAAAATACGAATATTTATTTTTAGAAAGGATATTAATCAAAAAATTATTTTGTTATTAATATTAAAATAATAGAAAAATTAAAAATACTCTATTAGTTAAAATTTAAAAAACAGACTCTCAAGTAAATAATTTTTTATAGAAAAATTCCATTTTAATTAAAATTTTATTAAATTAAAAAATACTTTTTTAAAAAATTAATTTTATTTTAAACATACATCTAATAATATTTTATTTTATTAAAATCCAACACTAACTTTCCATATTATTTATATGTGAATTCCTACAAAATCCCTAACATCACAGCCCGAATAGCTGCTGAAATTTTATTATTCACATTTAGCTTCTGCATTGAATTTCCAAGATGAAAATTTATGGTTCTTTCAGCTACACCGAGAATCTGAGCTATCTCTGCTGACGTTTTACCTTCCGCAGTCCAACGTAGAACCTCTTTTTCTCGGTTCGTTAAATAAAGATTAAACTGAGCAAATTCCGCATCATTCACAATTTTAGCAATGCTGGAATGCACTGTCTGAGACAACCAATACATGTTTGTATATTGAGCTTTCTGCTCTTTTTCTGATAATTGGTCAGCGGATCTTGCCAGTGTTAACATCCCCCTTGTACCAATAAAGTCACGGCTTGACTGTGCCCAACCAACATTTAAACCATAAGAACGCGCCTCCTCCCAAAAATCTTTTTGAGATTGCGTGTTCGCAGATTGGCTCGACCAGACAAGAGGTTGAAGTGACAGCATACAATGCTGTACGGTTGGATCTACCACCACATATCGCTGTTTAACATAACGCTTCTGCCATGCTTCTGGATAATTATTCAACATAATCGTTTTTGGTTCAGCAATAGATAATGGTGCCTGCATGCCATAAGCACAATAATCAAATCCGAGCTTTAAAGCTGTAGATTTGACGACCTCAAATAGCTGATATTCATTTTTTACCATCAGAGATGCTGATAGTAAATCCTCTTGCCAATTTTCCATTTACTCTCATTAGACCTTATTCATAAATCATTTTTTAGTTGCATATAGGGAATTCATAATCCAATTAACAACATTTTTGAGCCTGAGAGGGTGGTAAATTCTTCGGATAAACTAGTTTCAGAAAGCTTTTTAAGGTTGTTATATTGCATATGTGAATTATGCTTGAAAGTCTCAAATATAAAGAACGCATTTTATTCCAAAAATGAGTATTTTTTACTTTCAAAAGAAGTCTATTATTTATCCTTATTTGTATATTTCTATTAATTTAACTAAATAATAACTTCTACTAACAATACACTCTATATAAGTTTTCCATTTATTATCTGGTGAAGCTTAGAATAATTATAATGATCTGGAAAATATTGTTTCAATAATGAGGATAGACATTATCTACAATGCACATGATAAATTTACCCTATTGATAATATTGAAATGAGCAACTCTCTCATATTGAAGCTACAGAATGCTCAATTTCTGCATAAGTAAAACCCACTGCCTGAATTACTTTCTAAAGAACAGCTTAACGCTGTGTACCACCAGATTACGACTGACCTGTAAAACATAACAGTATTTAATTGGCAATAATTTATGTTATTTATCTATAGAACTGTAATTCAAGTCACTTGAACAGGTAGCATGGTCACAATCCCCTCTGATTTCTCAATCTCAACAGATGGTTTTATTCGGATGAATGAAAACCAGCTTATGAATTACCCCCTCCAACATCTCATATCTACTGTTGAATCAACACAAATTGAAGATTCTCAAATTCTATATTATGGGTTTACTGAATGGGCAACATCACTGACCCCAGCTTTAAGTACCGGATGGGACTGGGAGTTTGTTGAGCAAGATGGCATCGCTAGCTTAAAGCGAATTGGGCTACCTCGAAGTAATATCATGATTGTTGATATATCTGGTGCAGATATTGGATTTGATGTTACTGAAACATTAATCGAAAAAAAAATAGATACTTTGTTTTGGGAACAGTTCATTTATGCTCAAATCAATACAACGCAAACAAAGACTAAATTAAGTCCAAATTTCTCTTAGAAACCTGTTAATTCTTACAGTTACCACCTTTCCAGCTGTCAAGTAAAGTCGCCTGAAAAATAAGTGGAAGCACTTGTAATGAATGTTATTGTTGGATTCCAAAACAATTTTTCAGAAGGCCTATATACCAAATTTAAAAGTTACCGCTACAGGGTATTTGTTGAACATTTGGGTTGGGAATTAAACTGTCCAAATAATGAAGAACTAGACCAATTTGATAAGATCGATACAGCTTATGTCGTTGCTCAAGATAGAGAATCTAATATTATTGGCTGTGCCAGATTGCTACCCACCACTCAACCCTATTTACTCGGTGAAGTATTTCCTCAATTAATGAATGGAATGCCTATTCCTTGCTCGCCAGAAATTTGGGAGTTATCAAGATTTTCAGCCGTAGATTTCTCGAATCCACCTTCCTCTGCTAGTCAAGCAGTGTCATCTCCTGTTTCTATTGCAATTCTGCAAGAAGCGATCAACTTTGCAAGAGAACAAGGCGCAAAACAACTCATTACGACCTCACCTCTTGGTGTAGAGCGTTTATTACGTGCTGCGGGTTTTCGTGCTCATCGTGCAGGTCCGCCAATGGTTATCGACGGATATGCTATGTTTGCGTGCTTAATTGAAGTGTAGTTGGTTAAATCAAAGTCTAAAAAATTGGTAACATTGCAAAGATGAGGGGCATGAGTTCGAATCTTGTTTCCCTCGTTAAAATTTAAAAGCCCTAATCAAACGATTAGGGCTTTTTTCTATTTAAAGCATTAAACTTAATATTAAGAATGCTCAGTAATCTTGGTTTTCAAATTTAATTCTGATTTCTTATGATAAGCCTCATCAGTTTTAGTCTGCCAATCACGTGGCATAAATGAAGTCGATATAATCGCAACGATAGCCATAGATCCAATATAAATCATAATTAAGTAAGGATTACCCTGCCCAATACTTAAAAGTTTCGTCGCAATTAGCGGCGCTAAACCACCACCGAGCACTCCAGCTAGCTGTACCGAAATTGAGATTCCGCTATAACGAATTTCTGCCGGAAATTGACGAGCAAAAAGCTGAGCCTGTGGTGCATACATAATCGGGAAAACCACACCAATCGCTAAAACAATTGCCGTCCAGACCAATACCGGATCTTTTGTGTTGAGCATAGTAAAAAATGGATAGCAATAAAGTGCCAATACGCATAGGCCAAACATAAACATATTGCGTTGACCAACTTTATCTGACAAATGTCCACATAACGGCGTCATAAAGAGAATGACCACAGCACCGCAAATGGTGGCAAATAAAATGTCCTGGCGTGGAATCCCAAGTTGAGCAGTGGTGTAAGCCAACGTAAAGGTTGAAGCAATATAGAACCATGCATTCTCAGCAGCACGCGCCAAAATAATCGTGATGAGCTGCTTTGGATGATTTTTAAAAACTTGTAAAGCAGGAACTTTTACCTCTTCAGACTGCTGTTTTACTTTCTCAAAATCTGGTGACTCAGGCACTTTTACACGAATATACCAACCAACTGCCAGTAAAATAATGCTGGCAAGAAATGGTAAACGCCAACCCCAGCTAAACAGTGCTTCTTCAGGTAATAATGACACCAGTCCTAGTGCGATTGAGGCTAGCATTAAGCCACCACCCGTACTGGCTTGAGGCAAGCTTCCCCAAAACCCTTTACCGCCTTCAGGTGCATGTTCAACGGCCATGAGTACAGCACCGCCCCATTCACCGCCCATTGCCATACCTTGAATGAATCGTAAGATCACCAAACCGATTGCAGCCCAGTAACCAATTGATTCGTAAGTCGGTAATAAGCCAATGAGAACCGTCGGAATCCCCATTAACATTAACGTTAGCAACAACATCGACTTACGGCCAATCTTGTCACCAAAATGACCAAAGACTAAACCACCTAGTGGTCGCCCAATAAACCCAACGGCATAGGTTGCAAATGCAGCAAGTACACCTGTAAGTGCATCCAGATTTGGAAAAAACAACTTATTAAAGATGAGAGCTGCTGCTGCGCCATAAATAAAGAAGTCATACCACTCAATAGTAGTACCGACCATGCTAGAGATGCCTGCTAATCGATGTGACGACTTTTTAGAATGTGAACCATTTCCTTGTATTGTTTGCATCGCAATTTCCTTTCTTGGATTTTCTTGTTTTGTCTTTTTTATGCTTATGACCAGCCCTGACCATAAGCATTTTCAGGTCTCGTTTTATCTCCTTAAGCTTTTTTGTTTTTATAATGCGGGCTTAGCTTAGCTTTTCTAAAATTTGCTCTAGCTCCGGATTACGTTCTTGCCACTGTGGTTGTTTATCTTTATCGACAATGAGCGCACGAACACCTTCAATAAAGTCGCCATGCTCAAACCAGATATCCTGTAAATCACGCTCAAGTTGCATACATTGCGGCAAAGAAAGCCCACGCCCTAAATGTTGCAGCTTCAAACTCGTTTGTTTGGCAATAAATGAACGTTGCTGCAAAATGCTGAGCATCTTGCTGGTCCAAGTCTTTAAACTTTCATCTTGTTCATTTTCAAGACTTTGTTCAATTTCATCTAAATGCTGAAAACCGAAATGTTTACGAATACCTTCCGCCAATTGTTTGAGCTCACTTTCGGCAGGACGAGTAATAAATTGAGTAATGATCTGCTCAATTCGTTCTTTACTTAAACTTGGCGTATCAACAAGTGCTTCTTGCAATGCTTGTAACTGCTCGCTTGGCACATGGTAGTCAATTAAATCGAGATAGAGTGCATCGCTACTGCTGATCTGCTCACCCGTAATTGCCATATAAACGCCGATATCATCAAGTCGAGACAGGAAGTGTGTTGCGCCAACGTCTGGGAAAAAACCAATCGCTGTTTCAGGCATGGCAAATCTGGACTTTTCACTGCTCACGACAATATGACAAGCCTGAGCTAAACCAAAACCACCACCTAACACATAGCCATCGAGTACAACGATGACTGGCTTTTCATATTCACGCAGCGTGGTCAGCATTTTATATTCAGCACTAAAATAGCCTTTATAGTCAGCCGTGCCATTTTTATAACTGTCGTAAAGATAGCGAATATCTCCACCTGCACAGAAAGCCTTTGGACTATTTGACTTAATTAATACTGCCTGAACAGCAACATCATTTCGCCACAGTTCCAATTGGGCACCAATGCCTTCAATCATATCTAGTGACAATGCATTGAGATGAGTCACACGGTCTAGAGTAATAATGCCCAACTTACCTTGCTGCTCAATCATTAAGTGATTTTCTGTATTCATTTTATTGATCTCTTATTGATTTTTAAAATTTGGCTGGCGTTTTTCAACGAAAGCCTGCATTCCTTCTTTTTGATCAGATGTCGCAAAAATTGAATGGAACATACGTCGCTCAAAGCGTAAACCTTCGGTGAGATTCACTTCATAAGCTCGGTTAATGGTTTCTTTGAGCATCATGTTTGCAGTTAAAGATCGTGCTGCAATTTTTTCTGCGGCTTGCAGGGTTTGTTCAAGTAATTCTTCTTTACTAAAAACACGTGCAACCAGCCCACTTTGCTCGGCCTCTACTGCGCCCATTTGTCGCGCGGTAAAGCACATTTCCATTGCTTTGGCTTTACCAATCGCATGAGTTAAACGCTGTGTACCACCAATACCCGGAATTACGCCTAAAGTAACTTCGGGTAAGCCAAACTTGGCATTGTCAGCACAATAGATAAAGTCACACATGAGCGCTAATTCACAGCCACCGCCCAACGCATAACCACTGACTGCTGCAATTAAAGGTTTACGGCGCTGGGCAATACGGTCTGCAAGATGAAAAAAGTCATCAAAATAAATATCTGGAAATACCAAATCAGCCATTTCTTTAATGTCTGCACCAGCGGCAAAAGCTTTTTCTGAGCCTGCTAACACCATGCAGCCAATTTCACGATCTTTTTCAAGCTGATCTAATGCCTGATTAATCTCACTAATTAATTCGCTGTTTAAAGCATTGAGCGCTTGAGGGCGATTTAATGTAATCAGTCCAACCCCATTACGCTTTTCTAATAAAATACTTTGCCACTGCATGATTTATTCCTTGTTCTGGTTTTATAGACTGCGTGCGATGACTAAACGTTGAATATCACTCGTGCCTTCGTAAATTTGGCAAATACGAGCATCACGGTAGATACGTTCAATCGGGAAGTCTTTGAGATAGCCATAGCCACCAAACACTTGTAAGGCGCTCGAACACACACGCTCCGTCATTTCCGAAGCAAATAGCTTGGCCATTGATGCTTCATTTAGACACGGTTGCCCTGCTTCTTTTAAACGTGCAGCGTAGTGAACCAGTTGTCTGGCAGCTTCAATTTCGGTTGCCATACTAGCAAGGCGAAAAGCGATAGCTTGATGCTCAAAAATCGGTTTGCCAAAAGTAATACGTTCTTTGGCATAGCGAGTTGCTTCTTCGAGCGCTGCACGTGCCAAACCTACTGCCTGTGCGGCAATGCCGATACGACCACCTTCTAAATTGGCAAGTGCAATTTTTAAACCTTCGCCTTCTTTGCCTAGCATGAGGCTTTTATGAATGCGTACATCTGTCAGTGCAATCTGGCAGGTATCGGATGCGTGCAGGCCTAGTTTTTCTTCAACACGAATCACTTCATAACCCGGTGTATCACGTGGAACTAAAAAGGCACTAATCCCTTTTTTACCTGCACTTGGGTCAGTGACTGCAAACACGATAATCACACCCGCATTGTTGCCAGAGGTAATAAACTGCTTGGCGCCATTTAAAATGTAATCATCACCATCTTTAACTGCACGGGTTTTAAGTGCTGCTGCGTCTGAGCCTGTATGTGGTTCAGTTAGGGCGAAAGCACCGATCATTTCACCTTGCGCCAAAGGTTTTAAAAACCGCTCTTTTTGCTCATCGGTACCAAACTTTAAAATAGGCACACAGCCAACTGAGTTATGTACGCTCATGATGGTCGAGGTTGCGCCATCTGCTGCGGCGACTTCTTCAAGTGCTAACACATAGGCTAAATTGCCCGTGTCTGAACCACCCCATTGTTCTGAAACAAGCATGCCCATAAAACCAAGTTGCCCCATTTGAGCCAAGGTTTCCTTTGGGAATGTCCCATCTCGATCCCAATCACTGGCATTGGGCTTGATTTGCTCTTGGGCGAAACTTTTCGCCATATCACGAATGAGTAATTGTTCTTCGGTAAATTGCATTGTTATTTCCTTTACCCTGCTTTAGCTTGTTGTTTAGCAATTTCTTGATTACGCAATAAAAAGCGCTGAATTTTACCACTTGGAGTTTTAGGTAATTCACTCACAAATTCAACTAAACGTGGGTAAGCATGTGCAGAAAGTCGTCTTTTAACAAATTGGCTGAGTTGTTCAGCAAGTGCATCTGAGGGTTGAGCGTCGGCAGCTAAAATTACAAATGCTTTAACGACTTCGGTACGATCTGGGTCAGGCACACCAATCACTGCTGCTTCAATGACAGCATCATGTTCAAGCAAAGCACTTTCCACATCAAATGGCCCAATCCGATAACCCGATGTCGTGATCACATCATCACTGCGTCCAACAAAGCTCATGCTGCCATCAGCATGGAGCTCGGCAGTGTCGCCAGTTAAATAGTAATGACCAATGAAAGGCGATTTTCGGCTTTCTTTATAACCACCGAACCACATCATTGGAGACTGGCTAATGTCGACCGCTAAAATTCCCGGTGTATCTGGCGGAAGTTCTTCACCTTGTTCATTGACAATCGCAACACGGTAGCCCGGACTTGGGAAACCTGCTGAACCGGCATGGATTTCATGTTTTAAACCATGATGATTACATACCACCATGCCCACTTCGGTTTGCCCATAGTGGTCATAAATCGGCGCATCAAGCACTTGTTTAAACCAGCGAATCACTTCTGGATTAAGCGGCTCACCTGCACTGCTAACGACACGGAATAATCCTTTTAACGGCGCCATTTGTGCCGGATCAGCCGCCATCATCATGCGGTAAGCCGTAGGTGCACCTGCCAAGTTGTTAACCTTATAATCTTTCACAATTTGACATAGGCTATCTGTGCTGAAACCACCTTCATAGAACAAAGTAGCGTGGCCTAAAAATAACGGCCCAGTAATCGCATAGTACAGACCATAAGCCCAACCCGGATCGGCAATATTCCAAAACGAGTCTTCTTCGGTTAAACCAATGGCATCTTGCATATATCGCCCAACGGCAATCAGTGCTTTTAACGGCACTTCCAATGGTTTCGCTGGCCCTGTAGTGCCTGAAGTAAACATCAATAAAAATGGATCTTGGATGCTACGCATGACCAAATCGCATTGATCAGACTGCTGCTTCACTTCATTCCAAAAGTTAAAATCATCTGCTTTAAGTGGAGTACCTTGCACATCGGCAACCGTCACAATTGGAGGGCAATTCTCAATTTCATCAAGCTTGCTGCGGTTACCTACATCGGTCACCACCAGCTTGCTTTGTGCAAGCTGAATACGGTGCTCAATCGCTTTTGGACCAAATGCAGTAAATAGCGGTTGATAAACTGCACCAATACGCCAAGCTGCAAAAATGGTCACGATCAGTTCAGGTGTTCTCGGTAATAGACCTGAAATACGGTCACCTGCTTTCACACCTTGTGATTTTAAAAAGTTGGCAAATTGACTCGACCATTCTTTTAGTTCACGGAAGGTGTATTGCTCTTTTCGCCCGTCTTTTCCTTGCCAATACAGTGCAATTTTGTCGCCATCTGCGTGTCGATCACAGCATTCATAACAAGCATTTAAGGCATCGAGTGAACCTGATAACATTTTTTTTGCAGTACTTTCCAAATCGAAAGTCTGTGCAGCATTTTGATAATCCATCATATCTTTTCCCTCAGTCCGGATTTGTTGTTATTCACGACAGGGTTTAATTGAGTTAAAGCCATCCTTTGGCTTTGCCGTTATGCCTCTTGAGGCAGGTATTGCTGAATAATGCTCGAAAAATCGAGATTGGCATTACCACGCATGCACATTTGCTGATACAGCTGCTGTACCATGCCACCTAATAAAATTGGCTGTTTAACTTGACCTGCGGCTTCGACAGCGAGACCTAAATCTTTCAACATCAGCTGAGTTGCAAAGCCGTCTTGATAGCCTCTAGACGCTGGCGCATTTTCATTAATATGTGGCCATGGGTTACACACATCCGAGCTCCAGCAACGACCGCTTGAGGTGTTAATAACACCTGCCAATGCTTGTGGATCGATGCCCAGCTTTACACCGAGTGCCATACCTTCGGCCACCGCTGCCATTGAAATACCTAAAATCAGGTTATTGCAAATTTTGGCAATTTGGCCTGCACCGACATCACCACAATGAACAATATTTTTGCCCATGTGGCTGAGCACAGGTTTTACTTCGTTAAAGGTTTGATCATCGGCACCCACCATAAAGGTTAGGGTCCCCGCTTGAGCACCAATGGTCCCACCAGAGACTGGCGCATCACAGATTTTAATATTTTTGCTATGTGCAACAGCAGCAATATCTTTAATGGTTTGCGGGTCAATGGTACTGCTATCAATGCATAAGCTACCTGCTTTTAGCACTTCTAAAACACCATTTTCACCTAAGTAAACCTCTTTAACATGCTTTGCCGCAGGCAACATGCTAATGACCACATCAGCTTCTTTCGCGGCTGCCTGTGGACTGTCACATACTACGCCACCCGCCTCGGCAAAGTGCTGAATAGCAACTTCACTGAGGTCATAACCATAAACTTTGATTCCGGCTTTAAGTAGGTTATGGGCCATTCTGCCGCCCATATTTCCTAGACCGATAAAGGCGATATTCATCCGTGATCCCCTTAACGTAAACTAATGGTTGTATTTACTGCACCAACCTCATGGCTGTCTTCAAACCAGCGACTAGTAATGGTTTTGGTTTGGGTATAGAACTGCACAGCTTGTTTGCCGTATGGTCCCAAATCACCAAGTTTTGAACCTCTTGAACCCGTAAAACTAAAGAAAGGCACTGGCACAGGAATTGGAATATTGATACCCACTTGACCAATATCAATGAGGTTTTGGAAAGTACGCGCAATCGCACCACTTTGCGTAAATAAGCCCACACCGTTACCAAATGGATTGGCATTGATTAGAGCAATCGCTTCCTCAAGTGTGTCTACGCAAATAATTGAGAGTACAGGGCCAAAGACTTCTTCTTTATAAATACGCATGTCGGTATTTACGCCGCTAAAAATCGTTGCACCTACAAAGTTGCCCGATTCATAGCCTTGAACTTGAACATCGCGACCATCGAGTAGTAGTTCTGCGCCTTGCTCAACACCGCTATTAATCAAATCAATTACACGCGCTTTCGCACGTTTTGAAATGACAGGGCCAATGTCAGTATTTGGCTCATGGCCTGCATTCACTTTTAAGGTTTTCGCTTTTTCGACTAACTCTTGAATCCACTGTTTGCTTTCACCCACCATCACTGCAACCGACAATGCCATACAGCGCTGCCCTGCTGCACCAAACGCTGCGCCCACCAAGGCATTTAAGGTTTGTTCTTTATTGGCATCTGGCATGACAGCCACATGGTTTTTTGCACCCATCATCGACTGCACGCGTTTGCCATGTTGCCCAGCAAGGTTATAAACATGTGTTCCGACAGCAGTTGAGCCAACAAATGAAATGGCTTTAATGTCTTTATGCGTACAGAGACGATCAACCACTTCTTTACCGCCATGCACAACATTCAGTACACCTGCCGGAATACCTGCTTGAATCGCAAGCTCAACGAGCATCATGGTCGATAACGGGTCTTGTTCTGATGGTTTTAAAACAAACGTATTGCCACAAACGATCGCCATTGGGAACATCCACAGTGGAATCATCGCTGGAAAGTTAAACGGCGTAATGCCAGCACACACACCCAAAGGTTGCTGCAAGGTATACGTGTCTACACCACGTGCCACACCCTCGACATATTCACCCATTTGTAAGGTGCCGATTGAACAAGCATGCTCAACCACTTCTAAACCACGTTGAATATCGCCTTCAGCATCTGCCAAGGTTTTCCCTTGTTCAGCCGTCAGTACTTGCGCAATTTCCTTCATGTTGGCACGAATCAAATCTTGCAGTTTAAGCATGATGCGCATACGTGCTTGAATTGGGGTTTGGCGCCAAGAAGCAAAAGCATCTTGTGCAGCTTGAATAGCAGCATCGACTTCTTGAACCGTTGCAAATGGTACGCGACCAATCACTTCCTGAGTTGCAGGGTTAACAATGTCTTGCCATTCCTGTGTTTCAGATTCGATAAATTGTCCGTTAATGAGTAATTTAGCGGTTTCCAATTCGATTTTTTGGATTGTGTTCATAACCTCTCCGTAGGCCATATTTTTATTGTGTTCAATTATTAGAAAATACTTTTTCGACGTATTTTCTTTATTTCAGTTTCAATTGAGACTAACAAAGAAATCTTTGACCACCAACGCAAATTCATGCACGATTGATGTGCAAATATGCACAGGGATTACAATAAAAATGAAAGTGGATTGGGATCATCTACATTTTTTTCTGGTTTTAGCTCGTACTAAAACCCTAACCAATGCTGCGCGTATTATTGGGGTAGAGCATAGTACGGTTGCAAGACGGATTCAGGCTCTAGAACTTGCTTTAGGTACAACGCTCTTTAAGCGTGAAGCAACTGGTTATGAACTGACACTTGAAGGGATGGCACTTGTTCCTCGAGTTGAACAAATGGAACAAGCTTTCTTACAAATTGAAAAACCACATCAACCTTTACAAGGCCGTGTGCGAATTGGCACACCTGAAGGTTTTGGTACCGCATTTTTGGCCCGCTTACTGGCTGAGTTCTCTATTCAATATCCATTGCTTACCATCGACCTGATTCCAGTGCCAAAAATGATTAAGCTCTCACACCGTGAGGCCGACATTGTGGTGTCAATTGACCGCCCCACTTCTGGGCCATATATCATTACGCGCTTGTCTGACTATTGTTTAAAAATTTATGGCAGCCAAAACTATCTGGCGCAAAACCCACCTATTCGCGGTTTAGAAGATTTAACCCAGCATCGCTTCGTGAATTATATTGATGATTTGGTCTATAGCCCCGAGCTGTACTGTTTAGAACGATTGCCCTTAAAGCTCAATGCAAATTTTCGGAGTAGCAGTATTTTGGCTCAACAAATTGCGGTGAGTGCTGGTGCAGGGCTTGCAATTTTGCCCAAGTTTTTGGCAGATGATAAACCGGAACTTGACGTCGTTTTAGAGCAACAAGTTCGCTTTACCCATACGTTCTGGATGTTGACATTTGTTGATTTACAACATGAACCACGCATCAAATTAGTTTGGGATTATCTACGTAAGCAAGCCGATAAATATCAACATTTATTGGTTGATTAAAGAGTCTAAATAAAAAAGCCAATCATGATTGATTGGCTTTTTTGAAATTATTAATAATTAATCAAAAGTTTCTTGGCCTAGTTTTTTCATGCGTGGTTTATAAAACACATGATAGCTAACGCCTAAAACCACTAACCATAATGGACTAACATATACCGCTTTTAAGGTATCTGGTTCTAATGCCAGAATCACTAAAGTGAACAAGAAAAATGCAATGACAACATACGCCATCAACACCCCGCCCGGCATTTTAAAGGTCGATTTAGCATGTAACTCTGGACTCAACTTACGGTAACGTAAATAGCACGCCATGATCAGAAGCCATACGCTAATAAAGAGAATCACACAGAGTGAACTTGCCAAAGTAAATGCTTCCATCGTGTTTGGAACAAAGTACTGCAACACTGCCCCACCCATAATGAAAATACATGAGAAGATTAAACCATTTGAAGGTACAGCACGTTTTGATAAACGCCCCAATGCACTTGGCGCCTGACCATCTTTCGATAAACCGAACAGCATACGACTGGTTGAAAACACACCGCTATTCATTGAAGACATGACCGAAGACAGTACCACCAAGTTCATGATAATCGCGGAAACCGGAATACCCGCATTTAAGAACAACTCAACAAACGGGCTTTTATCTGCGCGAATGTGATCCCATGGTGTCACTGACATCACCACAAAGAGTGCTAACACATAGAATAAAATAATACGAATTGGAATCGCGTTAATCGCTTTCGGTAGATTTTTCTCTGGATCTTTCGTTTCAGCCGCTGTTGTACCAATCAGTTCAACGCCAATAAAGGCAAACACGGCAATCTGGAAACCTGCCAAAAATCCGCTTACGCCTTTTGGAAATATACCGCCATGCGACCACACATTACTTACACTCACAACCTCTCCATGTGGAGCTTGAAAATGAGTGAGGATCATGTAACCACCGACTCCAACCAGGCCAATAATGGCCAAAATCTTAATGAGTGCGAACCAGAATTCAACTTCACCAAACAACTTCACCGTAAGAAGGTTAAGCCCTAAAATGAATAGTACACAGCCTGCACTAATCATGGCCTGTTGCATTGGTGAGAAACTGGCGCCTTCGGGCAGCCAGAAACTTAAATAGTTAATGACGGCAGAAAGATCGGCTATACCCACTAACACCCAGCCTAACCAATAGGTCCAGCCTATATAGTAGCCAGCCCATGGTCCGATCAAGTCATAAGCCATATCAACAAATGATTTGTAATGTAAGTTGGCAAGCAGTAGTTCACCCAATGCGCGCATCAGAAAAAAGAACATGCCGCCAATTAACATGTAAATCACGAGAATTGAAGGACCTGCGAGGGAGATGGTTTTGCCCGAGCCCATAAATAAGCCGGTTCCAATTGCACCGCCAATTGCAATCATTTGTAGATGGCGATTATTTAATTTCCGTTGTAAATGATCAGGGGAGCCTGCCTCATCTGAATGATGAACCATTGTCATATTAGAAGTCCTTTTTATATTTTGCTTAACTTAAATCAGCAACCTATAGGGAGAAAAACGAACCGTATATCGTGGGTTGCTGAGTCTATACCTCAGGACAAGATGTTCAAGTATATTTTTCCTTAATTGATAAATCGTTTGTCCTGTTTTTTTTAAGTCACATTATTTATGTAATGCCTTCACGGCAATTTTAATTAACATATCTGGATTCTCCAGATTAGCCGAAGTGTAGCACGCGATAATGCTATATGTACTTTTCCAACACCCTCAAAATCGCACCATTGACTCAAAAATAAACAATATTATTCCGATAAAAAATCGAAAGAAAATAAAAAAAGCCAATCATGATTGATTGGCTTTTTATTAAAACTTAATGATCGTTGACGAGCTCACGTCCTAGTTTTTTCAAGCGTGGTTTATAGAGCACATGATATGTGACGCCTAAAATAACCAACCATACTGGACTGACATATAGTGCTTTTAAAGTATCTGGTTCTAATGCCAAGATCACCAAAGTGAAAAGCATAAATGCCAGAACTATATAGCTCATCCAAACGCCGCCTGGCATTTTAAAAGTTGACTTTTCATGTAATTCAGGACGTAATTTACGATAGCGTAAATAGCACACCATGATGAGACTCCACACACTAATGAATAGAATCACACAGAGTGAACTTGCCAAGGTAAATGCTTCCATTGTGTTTGGAACAAAGTACTGAAGCACCGCCCCACCCATAATGAAAATACATGAGAAAATCAAACCATTTGAAGGTACTGCACGTTTTGATAAACGACCAAATGCACCCGGTGCCTGACCATCTTTTGATAAACCGAATAGCATACGACTGGTTGAAAACACACCGCTGTTCATTGAAGACATCACCGAAGACAGCACCACCAAGTTCATGATGATCGCAGAAACAGGAATACCCGCATTTAAGAATAACTCAACAAACGGGCTTTTATCTGCGCGAATGTGATCCCACGGTGTTACTGACATCACAATAAAGAGCGCTAATACATAGAACAAAATAATACGTATCGGAATCGCGTTAATTGCCTTCGGTAAATTCTTCTCTGGATCTTTCGTTTCAGCAGCCGTTGTACCTACAAGTTCAACCCCGACAAAAGCAAATACGGCAATCTGGAAACCAGCCAAGAAGCCTTCAGTACCTTTCGGGAATAAACCACCATGCGACCAAACGTTACTGATGCTTGCTACGGCGCCCTGTGGCGCTTGGAAATGACTGAAAATCATGTAACCACCCACTCCGATCAGGCCAATAATCGCCAAGATCTTAATGAGTGCAAACCAAAATTCAATTTCACCAAACAAACGTACAGTCAGTAGGTTAAGACCCATCACAAACAATACACAGCCTGCACTAATCATGGCTTGTTGAGTTGGAGAAAAGCTCGCGCCATCGGGCAGCCAGAAACCTAAATAGTTTATGACCGCTGAAAGGTCCGCAATACCCACCAGCACCCAGCCTAACCAATAGGTCCAGCCCAAATAATAACCAGCCCAAGGACCAATCAAGTCATGAGCCATATCAACAAAAGATTTGTAATGCAGATTTGCAAGGAGCAACTCGCCCATTGCACGCATTAAGAAAAAGAACATTCCTCCAATGATCATATAGATCAAAAGGATTGAAGGACCTGCGAGGGAGATAGTTTTACCCGAGCCCATAAATAGGCCGGTTCCAATTGCACCGCCAATTGCAATCAGTTGTAAATGACGGTTAGACAGTTTTCGTTGCAGATGATCAGGAGAATTTTCTGTATCTGAATGACGAGCCGTTGTCATATTAAAATTCCTTTTTGTATTCCTTTGTTAAGATCAGCAACCTATGGCGAAAATCGAACCGTATGCCACAGGTCACTGAATCTGTTCACCAAAAAATGACTGGTTAAACCGTACCTATCTTCCTTCTGTTAGATACATCATCATTTTTGGAGTAAAAACGAATTACTTTTGTGCTGCCGTCACGGCAATTTCAATGAGCCAGTCTGGATTAACCAAATCGGCCTGAATTGTGGCACGCGATGGAGCAACACACCCTTTTAACCAGTCAACCCAAATGGCATTTACGGTTGAAAAGTCAGAAAGATTTTTCAAATAGAGCTGTGCAGAGAGCAAGCGAGATTTATCGGTATCGGCAAGCGCCAAAAGTCCATCAATTGTTGCAAGAATTTCACGAGTTTGGCCTGCCACGTCTTGCTCGGTATTTTTAGGTACCTGACCTGACAAATAAACCACTTTGTTAAAAACAGTCACGGCACTCATGACTTCGTTAGTGTTAATCTTTTGTATATCTGAATTAGACATTCGGATTTCCTTATACCTGATTAATAAATTGAACACGGGCGGTGACAGCACACATCAGTTCATACCCCACCGTACCCGATGAAACTGCGACATCGTCAATAGGCAAAATAACGCCTGTACTTGATTGCCCCCAGAGCACCACTTCGCTGCCGACTTTGGCACTATCAATGCCAGTTAAGTCGACTGCCAACATATCCATGCTGACACGGCCGACTGTACGAGTGCGGACAGAGTCCACTAAAACAGGCGTACCTGTCGGTGAAATACGCTGATAACCATCGGCATAGCCACAAGCTACAATCCCAATAGTCATTGCTTGCTCTGCGACAAAGTTTGAGCCATAACCTACGCTTTCATTCGCATCTAAATGCTGAACGGAAATAATTTCACTGCGTAAACTCATGGTGGGTTGTAAACCCCAATCGGCAATACTATGCGTCGGGTAGTCTGGCGAGCTGCCATAAAGCATGATGCCGCTACGTGCATAATCTGATTTGAGCTGGTCTTGATAGCGCAGAATTGCCGCACTATTACTTACCGATCTTTCACCCGGTAAATCTTTAATAATTTCTTCAAATGCAGTGATTTGATAATCAATACCCTGCTGACCGAAACGATCGCCATCTGCATCTGAAAAATGCATCATGTGCGTAATCTTGGAGACGTTTGCTAAATTATTTAAACGTTCCCATGCCTGAACATAGTGCTGTGGTTTAAAACCAAGGCGGTTCATGCCACTGTTCATTTTTAGGCAAATATCAAATTGAGCTGGATAGGGATGCTTTTGAACCCACTCAATTTGCTCTTCACTGTGAATGGTGAAACTAAGCTGATACTTCACACAATCAAATAAGTCTTGAGGAGAAAAGATCCCTTCGAGCAATAAAATTGGACCTGTCCAACCTAGGGCACGAGTTCGTTTTGCTTCATCAAGATCAAGCAACGCAAAGCCATCTGCGGCTTTAAAAGCTTCATAAACACGTTCAATTCCATGTCCATAAGCATTGGCTTTTACAACGGCAAAGACCTTACTGTTTGGCATAGCCTTGCGTACCACCGCCAAGTTATTTTGCAAGGCTTGACGGTGGATGACTGCGGTAATAGGACGAGGCATGATTAATTTCCTAACGTCCGTTATGCAGCATGTGCATGAGAATAGCGCTGAATTGAAAGACCATCTGTACTGATTTCAGTCTTATGATTCAAGACGATGTCACTAATTAATTTTCCTGAACCACATGCCATAGTCCAACCTAAAGTACCGTGGCCTGTATTCAAGAACAGATTTTTAAAGCGGGTCGCACCAATAATCGGTGTACTGTCTGGTGTCATTGGACGTAAACCAGTCCAGAAAGATGCCTGTGCCATATCACCGCCCGGGAACAAGTCCTGAGTCACCATTTGCAAGGTTGCACGGCGGTCTTCATTTAAACCCAAATTGAAGCCACTTAACTCTGCCATTCCACCTACACGAATACGTTGATCAAAACGGGTAATCGCAATTTTGTAGGTTTCATCAAGCACGGTAGATTGCGGAGCAAAAGCTGGATCAACAATTGGAATCGTCAACGAGTAACCTTTTACAGGATATACAGGCAACTGTAGATCGAGTGGTTTCAAGAAATCACGTGAATAACTACCAAATGCTAGAACATAACGATCTGCGGTTAAGACTTTGCCATTGACCTGAACGCCCTTAATTTCATCGCCTTCAACAATCAATTTTTCTACGTTCTGGTTGAACTGGAAGTTAACCCCAAGCTCTTTAGCAATTTGAGCTAAAGCATTAGTAAATAAATAACAGTCGCCTGTCTCATCATTTGGTAAATGCAAACCGCCAACAAGTTTATCTTGCGTATTTGCCAAAGCTGGCTCTACACGACCAAGCTCATTGCCATTTAATAATTCGTAACTTACGCCACACTCTTGTAGCACGCTAATGTCGCGTTGAACCGCTTCCATTTGTGCTTCTTTACGGAATAACTGCAAAGTGCCTTTCGCACGGTTTTCGTAATTAATACCTGTATCTTTTCTGAGTTCACGTAAGCAGTCACGGCTGTATTCAGCCACACGCATCATACGTTCTTTGTTCACAGCATAACTTTGTGGATTACAGTTTTTCAGCATTTGCGCCATCCACTGTAACTGCCACATGCTGCCATCTAAATTAATAGCAAGCGGTGCGTGGTGTTGGAACATCCACTTCACAGCTTTAAAAGGAATTCCTGGTGCTGCCCAAGGGGTTGAATACCCTGGCGAAATTTGACCTGCATTACCAAAACTTGTTTCTTCAGCAGGACCTGACTGTCGATCAAGAACAGTGACCTCAGCTCCTTGTTGAGCTAGATAATAGGCACTTGCCACTCCGATAACGCCGCTACCTAATACAATTACGCGCATTTCCATTCCCTCACGCACACCAGTTTATTTAACTAGTATATTTCCGCCTCAATAGTTTATTTCACTGTTTTTCGGGCTATAATCTAGGTAAATTTATGTTTTTATCACAAGAATTTTAAAAAAAGAGGAAATATCTATGCGCCCCTTAGATCGTATAGATCGTATGATTCTGGATATTTTGCAGCGTGAAGGACGAATTGCGATCAGTGAATTGGCATCGAGAGTCAACCTGTCGACCACCCCCTGTTCAGAGCGTGTCAAACGACTTGAACGCGATGGCATCATCATGGGTTATTTCGCACGACTAAACCCAGCCTACGTTGACCGTAATCTGCTCGTTTTTTTAGAAATTAAACTATCAGCCAAATCAGGCGATGTATTTGATCAGGTTGCTAGAGACTTAGTCGAGATTCCTGAAGTACTCGAATGTCACCTCATTTCAGGTGAGTTTGACTATCTTGTAAAAGCCAGATTAAAAGAAATGAGTGCCTACCGCCGCTTGTTAGGAGATCTGTTAAAGAAACTCCCCGCTTCAGCATCTTCACATAGTTATGTGGTCATGGAAGAAGTTAAAGAAACTTTATATCTAGATGTGAGTAAGTAAAGCGAGGCCACTATTGAACTCGCTTTACTTACCCACATTTTGAACATTAGAAATATTTTAAAATCGAAATATGTTTATTTTGATGTTTGAATTTCGAGAACCATTTAACAGCAGGATAAAGCGCAAAAGACAACACAATCGTGATTAACCACAGCATCCACACATGATTAACCGACAAATAATTGCCATGGTTGGCTCCCCACATATTGACTGCAAACACATACATCAGTTTCAACACATATAAATGCAGTAAATAAAAGAACATAGGCACAGAGCCAAACACCACCAATGGTTTTAAAAATGAATATTGCTGCATACGTTCAAAAGCAACCAGTACAATCAAACCGATTCCAACATTCAGCAAAATAAACAGCAAAGACGGTGGATACTTGGTGAGGTTAAAAAAGCTCATTAAAGTGAGTTGTAATGACTCAAAATGCTGCCACGGCTGGTCACCATAGATATTGATAAAACGCAGTAAAACAAATAATCCAATACTTGCCAGACCGATACTCAATAAATAGCGGCTTCTTTGTTTTGCAGTATATTTTGAACTAAAGAATTGGCCTAAAACATAACCCAGCAAAATAACACCAATCCAAGGCAAAACAGGATAGCTTGTGCGAAGCTTTATACCTGCAAACTCGATCCAACCACGCTCGTGTAAAACGAACCATACATTCTGTAAAAAACCATTTGTAAAATGCACTGAATCTAATAAGTTGTGCCCAAAAATAATCACTAAAGCCGCGCCAGTAAGAACAGGCAACGGTAAACTCACACAGCAAGCCAAAACCACCATGCTAATCCCAATCGCCCATATCACTTGTAAATAAATGACTTCTGGTGGAAAAGTTGCTGTCCAAGCAAAGTTCACCAATGTCAGCTCTAACACAATTAAAAATAGACCACGCTTCAATAAAAATGCACGGGTTTGCTGTAAATCCTGTTTTTTTGAATGAAATAAAAAAGCCGAAATACCTGTTAAAAGAACAAAAACTGGAGCACAAATATGTGCCAATAACCGACTACCAAATAATGCAGGTTCAGTCACTGTTACATCCATTGGATCTATGACCTGCTTATGCAAATAGAAAGTTTCTCTTACATGGTCGAGCAACATAATCAAGATGACCAAACCACGTAAGGCATCAATCGACTGTAAACGCTCAATATTTTTTTCTAAAGACATAGCGATAATCAATAAAATAATGTAACGTTATACTATTACATTTAATCCCTTTTGTCTTTCATGGCTGCTCATTTATGCAACACAAATTAGGTTTGTTGTCTTCCTTAGGTCTATCTTTTATATCGACACTCAGTTGGGGAGAAGAAACGTCAACGGTACTGGCAACCATACGCGTTCAGGCTGAAACCACCCAAGAAGATGTAAGTCAAAATAGTTCAGCGACTAAATTTTCCCATGATGTTTTGGACGTCCCTTTTAATCGTGCTTTTGTTTCTAAACAGGTGATGGAACAACAAGACGTTCAGCGCATTGATGATGCATTAACCTTAGTCAGTGGGGTTTTTCATCAGAATAATTATGGTGGTGGTTTTTGGGATAATTACTCTTTCCGTGGTTTTAGTGGTGATCCAAACTTAGGGGCTACCATGATCCGTAATGGTTTGAGTGTAAACCGAGGGATTAGTGCTCCCAAAGACATCGTAAATATTGACTCTTTAGAGTTTTTAAAAGGGCCAATGGCTGCGCTATATGGCCGTGGGGAAACAGGAGGTTTGCTCAATCTAAATAGTAAAAAACCACAGTGGGAAAGCGAAAGTGAAATTAACTTACGTGCCAATAGCCAAGAACAATATCGAATGAGTCTGGAACACACCGCGCCAATTAACAATGAACTGGCCTATCGTTTAGCTGTTGCCCATGAAGATAATCAAAGCTTCCGTGATCATGTCAGCAGTGAACGCTGGTTCTTTTCGCCGCAGCTCACATGGAAAATTTCAGACCAGACGCAAATCGATTTTGACAGTGAATTTACTCAGCACAAAGGAACTTTTGACCGTGGGGTAAGCACCGTTAATCACCAGTTTGTGATGAACCCGAAAACCTTTACGGGTGAACCTGATGACGGCGATATGAAAGTAAAAGACTACTTTTATCAGTTACGTCTTAGTCATGAATTTAACCCTGACTGGAAACTGAATAGTGCCGTTAGTTATAAAGATGCTCAAATGGTCGGCTTTTCGACCGAACCACGACGCATACAAGCCGACGACCATACTTTAGAGCGCCAACGCCGCTATCGTGATTATCAAAGTGAAGATGTGCTTGCTCAGACAGAATTACTTGGCAAAATTGATACATCTTGGGCCCGTCACGAAATTTTAGTTTCAACTGAACTTGGCCAACTCGACTATCAACAATATCAGCTACGTCGTAACCATAGCTCAGGCATGCCAAACACAATTGATATTTACCAACCTGAATATGGAAAATATTTACCAGATTTAGCACCATTCACCAACACCAAAGAGCGCCAACGCTATTTCGCACTCAATGTACAAGACCAGATCTTTTTTAATGATCAGTGGAGTGTGTTATTCGGCAACCGTTTTGATCAGGTCGAACAAGACTTTAAAAATCACCTGACTCAGACCGAAAGCAACCAGACACTTCACCAAAATAGTCCACGTTTCGGAGTAAATTTTAAAGCTTCTGACCAATGGGCTTTTTATACGAACTATGGTCGTTCATTTGCGATGAATAGCGGTATGAACCGAAATGGACAAACCTTTGCTCCTGAAAAAGGCGAAAGCTATGAGGTTGGTACAAAATATAAAATAAATGACCAAAGTGTACTTAGTCTCGCTCTATTTAAAATGAAAAAACAGAATGTGCTGACGACAGATCCAATCGACAATGCATTCCAAACAGCCGCTGGTGAAGTTAGCAGTAAAGGGATTGAATTTGACTTAAATAGCCAGATCAATGATCGATGGCTCGTCAATGCCAACTATAGTTATACTGATGCTCAAATTGAAAAAGACCAAGACCTAGCTAAAGGTGCTCGTCTTAGCAATGTTCCAAAACACCAAGGTTCAATCAGCACCAATTATGAATTTCTGCAAGAAGGCACGAAAAAGGCAGGTGTAGGTGCCAACCTCACTTATGTTGGTGAGCGCAGTGGTCATAACATTGATAATGGATTTAACTTACCAAGTTATACGCTGGTGAATTTAAATGGCTACTATGCCCCATCCGACCGCTTACGTTATCAGCTGAATGTAAATAACTTGTTTGATAAAACTTACTATGTCTCAAGCTATAGCGATTTATGGGTTCAACCGGGTGAACCACTGAACGCTTCAATTTCGGCACAGTGGAAATTTTAATTTATCTATAAAATAAAAAAGCCCGAAAATTTTCGGGCTTTTCATTAAAACATACCGTTTTCATTGACGAGTGGGTCAGGCTGTATTTGCCCAATGTCCCAAAACTCAGCAATTTTTCCATTTTCGAAACGACAAATGTGAACTACTGCCAAGGTTGTTAACCCGTTCATTTGCATTTCAATTTTAGAATGCACAGCAACTAAATCACCATCTTCAATGACATGTTGAACTTCAAAGAATTTATTTGGAGTTTCAATTGCACTTTCACGCATTCCTTCCTTCAAAGAAGTTGCATCACCCGCATAATAAGGGTTGTGATGCTTGAAGTTAAGCACGGTGTAATTGCTATAGGCTTCATCGACTTCGCCAGCTGCGGCAAGCTCTAAAAACCGTACTGCAATTTGTTTTTGAGATAAGTTCATGATTATCTCCTACCCGTTATTTTAGACCTTACTGTAACAGGTCGTCTTCTTCATCTTCATCCTCATCAAAGACATAGGCCATGCAGCCCCATCCATCATATTCACCCTGAAACTTTTCAGCGATGCTGGTAAACCATTGTTCCAAGTCAACAATATCTGAATACTCTGGTTCCATGTTGACAAAGACTGTAATCACCCATTCATTTGGCTCAACAGAATCATCTTGAAAAAGTGAAACTTTTTGTTCTTGGTACAGTAAATAGAGTGCACATTGCTCTGCATTTTTCTGATCTTGAAAAGCAATAGAAAATTCAATTTCATGTAGATCGGTTAAATCATCCCCGTCTTCAGCCATTTGCCAAAGTACATTGCCGTTATCGTCATCTGGAAATTGTTCGTAATCACGAGTCATAATATGATCCCTTGTTGTTGTTGCCGTATTAATATTATTCGGCATTAAGAATACCCGACTTTTATTGCAGTTTGGGTATATATTCCGTTCCCAATTGCATCAAATTAATTTTTTTAATTATATAAATTTTAAAAAGGCACCTTCGATTCAATCACCACATCCGTTCCATTTAATGGGTGTTGGAAAGCCAAATATGCGGCATGTAACGCCATACGGTTTAAGTGAAAACGTTTAGGTTCAGGGTGATATAACTTGTCACCCATAATCGGATGTCCAATATGCATCATGTGGACACGTAGCTGATGCGAACGCCCTGTCACTGGTTCGAGTAAGACGCGGCTTTGATCTGTTTGGGCATCATAAACCAAAGGCTGAAATAAGGTTTTGGCATGTTTGCCCAACTCAAAATGCACGATTTGTCTAGGTCGATTTTCCCAATCGGTAATGAGCGGAACCTCGACGCTCCCTTCTTGATTTACTCGCCCTTGTACCACGGCAATATAGTGTTTTTTGACCGTTCTCGCCTGAAACATTTTACTCACCGCGACTTCTGCATCACGATGCTTTGCAAACATAAGCAACCCCGAAGTCGCCATATCTAGACGATGAGTCACTTTGGCTAAAGGGAACTTTTCAAGCACTCTTAAATAGGCACTATCATGATGTTCAGGTAAACGTCCCATTACCGACAACAAGCCCGCAGGTTTATCAACCACGACCAAATCGTCATCTTCAAATAGGATTGAAAGCGGATCTTGTGGCGGAGCATAAACAAAGTTGTCGTTTAAAGGCATTGTCGTAGAAACAGCAAGGGAGCATGGCGGCAGATCATAAAGAAATTTCCAATTTACCGCAAAATATTCTATAAAACTCATCATGTTCCACGTGAAACTCAGATTCAGTTTTTAACGTTTTTTATTCATTTCAGATAAAAGATCGAGTTGGATTTCTTGAATATGTGCAAGTCTTTCCCATTGATGTGATAAAAGATGATCCATTTTTTCATGTAAATGGCGAATCTCAAGCTCAGCTTTTAAATTAATTTGATAGTCATGTTGAGCGCGTAACCGATCTTTTACCTCTTGCCGATTTTGACTCATCATAATGACAGGTGCCTGAATTGCAGCTAAGCACGACAACACCAGATTAAGTAAAATAAATGGATAAGGATCAACAGGATGTACAACCATCACTACAGTATTTAAAATGATCCAAGCCACTAAAAATAGTCCAAAACAAGTTAAAAAGACCCAACTTCCGCCAAATGAAGCTATTTTATCTGCTAGTTTTTCACCCAAAGTCCAATTCTGATCGAACTCTGTCTCTGTATTTCGACTAATCAGCTCATGCCGTTGCATACTGCCAATCACTTCATTTTCTAAAGTTGTTAACTCGCCTTTTTCTGAACGTAATAGTGATTGCACATATTTAATACGGTAGTCTGCCAAATCAGCACGACAAATAAAGGTTGAAAAAGACCACTCCGGATAATCTTTCAAGATTTCTTCACCAATTACATCTCGAATGACTTCACCCGAAACCAGATCTTTTAAGGGAAAATTTTTTCCACAAACGGCGCATTGGCGATACTGGTTTTTATTGTCCATTTTATTCAGCTCGCAATTGATAATACGTATATTATATAAACGATTTCAACAGATAACATCGTAAATAAAAATAGTGCTCTAACCCAATATCTGTAAAGTGGCTGGTACTATTTTTCGGTGGGCAGGAATCACAGGCAACATGTACAGCCGCCCAAGTAAATTTTTAATATGGACTACTGTGGTCACGGTAAGAACTTGAGTCTCTTCATTTTTATAAATAGATAAAGTCACATTTAAATGTTTATCGTCATCGCCAACTACTAACTCATTTTCGGTACGCTGTAACAAGGTAAAAATTCCAATTCGATCACCAGCTACATATTCATTTTCTTTTTTATGCGCATCAATTTGCTTAAAACTTCCTAAATCTTTAAGCCCAATCTTTGAAGTAATTTTATTACGTAAATTCATACTCCATTCTATCCATTGAGGCGTGTGATGGAACAGTTTAATGAGCTGCCCAAATACATTAAGGTCTGGTTGACCAAGCACAATACTCCACGAGTCGTGGAAGTAAGCATTGTTCAATTGAGATGAGATTTGGCTGTCATGCGGCAAGGCAGAAAGATAAGGCTTATTCATAAATTATATTCTTGTAAAGTATCGTTTTTATTATAGAGAATTTTTTAGGGTGTCAAGGGAAAACATCTATGGTTTACTTCAACAATTATAACTTTGTAAGTTAGAACCTTATGCCTATAAACTTTTGATCTATAGCGTCCTAAGCCGAATCGAGACCTTTTGGGTGAGTACACACTAACGTTATACGTTTTGGTGCATGCTACTCTTTTCGATCCCTATCACACCCTTGAGATATAGTTTAGCCAGCACCCTGCGGGATTGTTTTTCTAAGAACAGCTAATTTTCATTATTTTTGGAAATTTTTACGCCATTAAGTAAATTAAAAAGAATTTATTCCCATTTCACAATAATTAGTTAAATTTAAATTCCACTTTATTTGTATTTTACGGTTTATTTTACCAACTCTTTAACTGTTTTTTATAGCATTGCATCAAAATATAAAAATTAAACCACCCTTCACTTCTTCAGTCATGAAGGGCAAAAATCTTTTATGAAGAGATAAAACCATGCTTACGAGCATTGTAAACAGTGCATAACGCGATGAGAGCAAAAACCAGCATAATCCATGGAAAAGAAGCTGCGCCAAAACTTTCAAGTAACCCACCGCCAACCATTCCACCGAATGCGATAGCAAGGTTAAACATAGTGACCAACATGGACTGTGCGACATCTGCTTCATGACCCGCAGTATTTGCTAAGGCTGTTTGTAATAATGTTGGAGCACCGCCAAAAGTTACTCCCCATAGCACTACGCCAGTTATAACTACAAAACTCGAAGAACTGTAAGCACCTAACAGTATTGTTGCAATAGCAAATACAAATAAGCTTAAAAGCGTTATTTTTCTTAATGATCGATCGATAAACACACCTGTAATCAAGATGCCTACAATTGAAGAAATACCAAATACAAAAAGTATCGTCCCGACTTTGTATGCCTGCCCTGTCGAGGCCAAGAAAGGCGAAATATAAGTATAAAGAATGCTATGGGCTAATATCCAAAGGAATACGACTGCTAAAACAGCTCTAATGCCGGGCATTAAAAGAACTTTTAAAATGGGCAACCTTTTTTGTGCTGACTGTCCCGCAAAATCAGGAATACTAAAACGAATCCAGACAAATAACATCAATGCCAGTAAAGACATTATCCAAAATACGCCACGCCACTCAAACAGCGTTCCTAACCAAGCACCCAAAGGAACACCAATAGACAAAGCAATTGGCTGCCCAACCCCAGCAATTGCTAAAGCTCGACCTTGGTAAGATGCTGGGACCATCCGTCTTACATAACCCGCTAAAAGCCCCCATATAACGCCCGCCGCCATACCTGCAATGAAACGAGCAATCAAAGTCAAAATATAATCATTTGATAACGCGGTAATCGCATTAAATAAAAGTAACCCTGCAATAGCACTGAGTAATAAGGGTCTCCGATTCCAACTACGGGTAAGACTAATGAGAGGTATAGCCGCTAAAACCGAACCTAAGGCATACACTGCTATAAGCTGCCCTGCGTATGCCTCTGAAATATTTAGCCCTTGACTGATTTGGGGCAAAAGCCCTGCTGGCATAGTTTCTGTCATGATGGTCAGAAAACCTGCAACAGTAAAAGCCAACAGTTTCCAAATCGGTAATTGAGCAGAGAACTCTTCACTTAACTGATGAGATGCTTCATCACTCTTAATATTCATAAAGCTTTACTCTCAAATTCTTTTTTAACGTACTTACCATGCTCTGCATAGCTATACGCTTGTTTTACAACGTTAGGACAGGAAGACATTTGTTATCCATGTGAACTAAAAATCGCCATTATGGAATGATCATTCCAGTTTAAGTTAAATAAAAACCTTAACTATTCAGCTCAACAATAGTTAAGGTTTAAATGAATTTTATAAAACGTTTAAAGCAATCTCGACCACATCCATTAAGCATTGCTTTCTTTGTTCAAGTGGGCTGCCTTTGCCTAAAACACGCAAACCTTGCATAGTATTTAGAAAGAAACTTGCTAACGCACGCGGATTTTGAGTAGAAGCAATTTCACCAGATTGTTGAGCTTTAATTAATAAACGCTCTAAAGCATGCTGTAGTTTCTGTAGGTTAATTACAACAAATTGAGTGACATCTTCATCATGACCAGCTAACTCTAAACAAGCATTTGCGACCAGACAGCCTTTGTGTTCTGCATCATTTAGCTCATCTTCAACTACATTAATCAGTAATTGCCGAATCAGTGCTTTTGGCGAGCCTGAACCAGACAACAACTTCACATTATTAAGTGTAGTTAAAAGTTCATAACGTTTTAATGCTTTTTGATAAAGCCCTTGCTTACTTTCAAAAGCACTGTAAAGGCTACTTCTAGATAATCCTGTACCTTCAACTAAGTCTTGAACTGAAGTCGCTGCATATCCATGACGCCAAAAAACATGCATGGCTGCATCAGCAATTTCATCAATTTCAAATTCCTTTGTTCTCATAAGCAGCCTTAACAGGAACGATCGTTCCAATTAATTTATGATATGAAGATAAATAAGTCAAATTAAAAGTTATTTTATCAATCGTTGTCCCATCTGGATCATTCAAACCAAACTTACTCATTACTGCTTTTAAGATTTTTTGTTTTGCTCTTTCAGTATTATTTTTTATAGATAACTTTTTCGCTTGAATACATTATAAAAACATATTATAAACTATTTCTAACCAAATAATTGGTTTTTGGAACTTTATAATGAACAACAATATTATAATCTTTGGTTATGGAACAGGTATTTCCAAAGCCGTAGCACATAAATTTGGTAAAGAAGGCTATAAAATCGGGTTAGTGGCACGAAATGCCGAAAAACTCGAAAAGGCCATTTTAGAACTTAAATCACATGGTATTGAAGCTTACGCTTTTACATATGATTTAGCGGTTCTTGAAAACATACCAAATCTTATTAATCGTATTAAAGATCAATTAGGAGAGATTAAAAATATTCATTGGAATGCTTTCCATGATATTGAAGGCAACATATTAGAAACCCCTCCACTGGAGCTCACCAAAAGCTTTCATATTCGCGTTTCGAGCTATATTGCTACGGTACAAGCTTGCCTACGTGATTTAGAAAAAAATCATGGCAGCATTTTATCGACCAATGGAATTTTCGCGTTCGATGCGGTCGGAATAGATTTAGTTGCCAAAGAATATTCATCATTAGCAATTACTGCTGCCGCCCAATATAAAACCACCAACTTACTTGCTCATAGTCTAGCTGACTCAAATGTTTACGTGAGCCAAGTGATTGTGAATGGTTTCGTTGATGGGACATCAGGCGCAGAAGATAAGACCTACACAGTACATCCCGAAACTATTGCAGAGCAGTTCTGGTACTTACACCAACGCAAACAAGAAACTGTTTCTCTTTGTGGAGAAGCAATTCAAGCTGCTTAAAATTATTTCTTATGACCGAAGAAGCGTAATCAATTACGCTTCTTACAGATTATTGCACGTAAGGCCAAATGTCTGGGTCTATATAGCTTTCATCTATATGATAACCCTCTTTTTTCATATTGTTTTCTTCAGTTTTACGAGCTTTCTTATTATTGGCAACTTCAGCTTCAAATGCTTGTTTTAATTGTTCTGAATTCATCTTATCTGAATCAGAAATAGCATTTCGCCCTGCATATTTAAAGTTTTCAAAGCTGTACCGCACCATATACTGTTCTTTTTTATCATCTTTATAGGTCCGTCGAAGACTAATACCCAACTCCACATCCCCATTATATAAATTAAATACCAACCTATTTGTTTTCGAAAGAACATCCTGCCATTCTTTAAAACTTAAGATATAAGTTGGATCTATAACCTCGCCCATAGTTTCAGTCATATGCTTTAGATTATCTTGTTTATCAATTCGAGCACTAAAAGGTAAAAAATACTGCTTCCATTGTTTGTCATTAATCTGATGTACTAATTTAGTATAAGCAGTATAAGCTTCTTGGCTCGTGGTATATTCATTTGGATGCAAGCTAGCATTAATGTCCATGATTTGAATACCATCATTGCTTCGTCGAGCTACTTGTGTACCTAGCACACTGATTACATTTTCTATTTCTAAATTACTCTTTTCACTAAACACACGTATTCGACCTAGTTTTGGTGGAGTCCAATCTAATGATAAAAAATTCATCCCTGCAGGCTGACGATCAACTGGTGTAGTACTATTTTTAGTAAAATCCTGCATGCCTTGTTCACCAAAATGAAGGGCTATTACATCTTGATTTTGGGTCATCGACTTATTTCCTTGGGTAGTATTATTTGCGGGCTTACAAGAAGTTAAAAAGATGCATGTAATAATGCAGATAAATAAAGATAAATAGTTTTTCATAATAAGTTTTCAGCCTTGTCTAGCATCACACCTTCCCTTCATTACTACTTGAATGTATTTTAAAATCGGCTTTACTATTTCCCCATTTAGAAATGGTTTTCAATTCTTGTTGTAAAAATGGCCGACCTTTTTCATCAAGCATTAAACGGTGATATTTTTCTGCTGCTTTACCAATCCACTTCATACGACTATCATAATCTTCAGCAATCGTATCATCGAGAGGAGCAAGATAGACATCCTCTTTTAACTCTACTAATTGATCAGCTTTATTACCTGTATAATTGCCAAACCAATTCTTTTTTACAGCGTCTACACTATAATCACTTGATAGAACAAGTGTGGCATCTGGCATACCTATAAACCAACGTTGCATCCAGGCACCGAATTTAACTGACCTATTTTCCCAAACAACGACTTGAAGAATATTATGTTGTTCCTGCACAGCAATATCCATCATATGATCGAATAGGTTTTGACTCGCTTTTCTATATTTACTTTTCTCATCACTGCCCTTCAAAAAAGCTTTCTCAATTTCAGGTAACAGAACAAAAGCCGCTCTAATTTCATCCGTCGCTTTTAAATTTTTAATAGTGGGCAAACATGATGACCATGGCAAATTCATTAATGCTGGCTTAACAAATTTAAATTTACTAGTATCTCGCTCTTCTTTACAACTTACAAAGGTCGCTGACGAAACGCTCCAAGCTAAATGCCAAGGTGCAATATCCATAAACAACCACAAATTACCGCGAGCAAAAAGATTCAGAGCTTCTTGCACGCCTACATTATAACCAAGCAGGCTCCCCCAATGTTTGAATATAGTTGCAACCGTTTTTGAGGCAAAAGCTCCTAAGCCCATCCAATAATATCTTCCTAAAAGATTTTTATTTCCGCCGTGCTCTATTTCTAAAAATATTTTGGCATAAACGGAGGCGATTCTTCTCGCTCTCGCCTCATATCCTGGCTCAAGTTTATAGTTATTCGCTTTTTGTAAGTTAGATAATCTTTTGATCGCTTCTTGCTGATATATTTCCCAAAATGTCAAACAATCACAGTGAGCATCCTTACAACTATGTTCACTTATGTTCGTTTTACTGTTCCAATCTAAACTGTTAGACATTTTTACTTCCTTGCTCTGGATCTACCCAAACTTCGGCTTCATCTACTGTTTCTAGATCCAACCATAACAAATCGAGCTTAAGCCCCTGTTCTTTAGGGCTATGTATTTCTTTGGTTTGACCTTTCTTATCTGCGTTAGCAAAAATTTCTTTACCTTCAGAAGATATCTTGTAATCAACAAATGAAAGTGGTTCACCAGAAGGCAATAGCATCTTGAATCTCTCATTATAGGTTTCATAAGCGGGTAAACCTTGAAGGTTCATGCCTACTTCAGCCCCTCCTTTAAACAAATGCTGCCCAGCCTTCACTTCAAACTTACCGCCTGTAGTCATAAAAATGCCCGAACTGGTAATTTTGACTTGAGAGCCGCCCGCAGTGAGTACAATTTCTTTGGCTGCGGTCGCTTCAATTTTGTCTTCTGCTGAAATAATCTGAACAGCTTTACGGGCAATTAAATCTGCTCCGTCACCTTGCGCTTGTATCTCGACTTTGCCTTTGCCTGCATAGAGTCTTGCCCCTTCTTGCGCTGCAAAAAGGCTGATTTTATTTTGGGCATGTGCAATCAGGTTCTTTTGTGTAGACAGATTTATGCTGTCCCCAGCAGTTTGGTTTATCTGGCCATCTGCGCTTAAGTGAATGTCTTCGTTACTGCTCAGCGCGATGCTATTTGGACTCGCCAGCAGCATAATTGCATCTTTGAAAGTTTTGGCTTTTGCGTTGTCTTGTTGCTCGAGTTTTTCAATAAAGGATTTTAGGTTTTCTAAATTTTCTAAAGGGTCAGTTTGCTGATTTTTGGCGACTTCACTGAGTGCCTTGGCATTGTTAAGGCCACCGTCTATTTGTTGCTTGGCCTCATTTGCATCGAGGTGTACGCCTTGAGCTTGGTCCTGCTTGTGGGTACTAAGGAGTAAACCACTGCCCGCTCGCACCGCACCCCATTGGTCAGTTCGTAGCTCGAAACCTTCACCTCGGCCTTCGCTCTCTGCCTTGTCTTTTGGATGGCTTAAGTTACCCAAGTTTAACTGGCTTGCCGCATGGCTGCTTTGTAGCTGGGCACTGATCTGCCCCGTAGTGTCATCAAAACGTAGCTGGTTAAAGCCTTTACCATCAACTTCTTCGGAGCGAATGCCGCTGAGTTTTTTGGTATCAGGTAGCTGGCCTTTCTGATCGAATTGGGTGGGGTGACGTTCAGCTTCGTGAATGCGTCCCACCACAAATGGACGGTCAATATTGCCATCAAAGAAGTCGATGACCACGATTTCGCCCACGCGAGGCAAGAAGCGTGCGCCATAGCCTGCGCCTGCCCACGGGGTGAGTACATCTACCCAAGCGGAGTCGGTGTCATTGTCGTTACTTCCAGCTCCACCATCATGGCTATGGTCGTCATTTCGGGTAAACAAGAAACGGACTTTAATGCGTCCCCACTGATCGACATGAATGCTTTCGCCTTCTAGCCCCACCACTTTAGCGCGCTGCGGGTGAGCGGCTGGTCGGTGCTCTAGCGGGTTATATTCAGGAACAGCTTTAATGTTACGTCGAACAACATTCAGCTCAGCAAAGTGGCGCTGCTCAGGGTTTTGGCTGTCGAGCTGAGCTGCCTTGAGCTTGTCTTTTGGTAATAGGCGCTCAAGTTGCTGCTGTAATTCTTTCGGTAAATTATTCTGGCTATAGTAGTGCTTGCTTAAGATTAAAAATTCTTTATCAGCACTATCATGTTGGTCGAGTTCAGGATGGTCATTGAGTTCAAACCAGTAACCCACTTGTACATCACGGACGTTACCTGAAACGGTAAACTGTTTAGAACTCAGGTGATGGTAAGCATTAATATGCTGGTTAAGCTGTTCAATCTGACTATTACCGGAAGCGGTGGCTTGGTCTTCACCTTTTAAGTCCTGCATCCACGCTGGGCTGACGTGCCATGCATCTTCAAGGTTCAGGCTCGCATTGTCATAGTGTTCACTATGTTGCTGCGTGCCCTGTACGCTACCGCTACCTTCTTCTTGTTGCAGGGCATCAGCTTGCCAGCGCTGCACATGAACCGAAGTCGGTTGTAAACGGCGTTCAGCTTTAACTTGGGTAATGGTATCGAACTGTTCCGTAGCACTACTACGTTGGTAACGTAGGCTACGGCGTTCAAGGGCCTGATAATTTTGGTTATCGTCAACTAAACGTAACACTTGCGGCTGAATGGACGCATTCGGGTCAGCGACCAAAAGCTGCGATTCGTCGACCAGCCAGTTAATGCCTTCGCTGCGCCACAAACGGGTTAAAAAGTCATAATCGCTTTCGTTTGACTGCATCACAAATGGACGCACATCATAGTCTTTAGTTAAGCCTGCCGTGTCGAGCGTTAAGCTTGAGGCAAATAACGGGCTTTTCCCCTGCCATTCCTTAAACAGAATTTCGCTAATATCCCGCACGCTTTTGTTCATAAACACGCGGCTATTACGGCGTTTATGCCACAGTGCAGTTGGGTCTTTTAAAGTTAAGTTATAAATGGTGAGTGAGCCGTCACTTTGCCCTTGGCTCGCTTCGGTAATAATGCCTGTGGTTCTAAAAAACTGGCCCATGTCTGTCACCTGATCGATGGCAACCTGACAGCCAATAAATTGTTTTAATGCAATATGTGCGTTTGTCGACAGACACAGTAACTCAGCAACGCTGCCTTGGTTGAGCGTATGCTCGCCTTCAATACGTTGTAAGAAGACTTGCTGATTTAAAGACTGATTTGAGAATTGGATATGAACAGCACGATTTTGTGAAACAAGGCCTAAACGCTCCAATATACTCGACACACTCATCTGCATTTTTATTATCAATCAAACTTATATTTAGGCCGCATTTTAATTAAAAAAAGACTAACCTGTCTATCTATACTCATTTTCAAAATGTAACTGGTCTAAATCTGCTGTTTTAGGTTAATTTCTTTTTAAGTAGGTATTTAAACCGTAGAATCAGATCATTTTAAAGTGATATCAGCCACAGAGACATATTTGATACTTTTCTTTTATATTCAAATAGATACAAAAGTAAGTAAATCTTCAAATTAATAAAATTCAGGATGAGATATGAAAATAAAAAAGTCTGCTTTTTATATATTTATGGTGATTTTCTCGCTTCATTCTTCAGCATTTGCTGAGCCGAGTGTCGCGGATATTCAATATCGTGCGGAACAAGGGCAACCCGTTGCTCAATATCATTTGGGTATGATGCTTTTAAGTGGCGAACAAGGCGTTGTTAAAAATTATGAGCAAGCTTTTAAATGGCTAACTGCGGCTGACCAAAATGGAAGCGTGGGCGCAAAATATAGTTTAGGTATGATGTATTACACAGGCACGGGCGTCGAAAAAGATGCCAAGCGCGCTTTTGATTATTTTACTAAGGCTGCGGCTAAGGGTCATGCTAAAGCGCAATATAACTTAGGGGTTTTATACGACAGAGGTGAAGGAACTGCTCAAGATTATGGGCAGGCGTTTGAATGGTTTAGTCGTGCTGCCGAGCAAGGCTACCCACCCGCAGAATATAATTTAGCTCAGCTATATAAAAAAGGTCACGGCATCACCCAAAGTGATGGGCAGGCACTTAAGTGGTACACCAAAGCGGCTGAGCATGGCGAAAGCGATGCCCAGTACAACTTGGCCCAGATGTATTTAAATGGTGAAGGCACGCCGAAAAACTTAGAAATGGCAAAGAAATGGTTTCAGCAAGCGGCCAATGCAGGCGATACAGATGCGAAAGAAATGCTTAAAAGTTTAGAATAAAGAATCAAAACTTAATGTTTATCTTGCTCCAATAAATTACTAATTTCTTCACCGTATACCCATTTATTTAAAATACCTTCCGAACTTTCTAGGCCTACAATATCGAGAAAACTTTCAAATGTAGTTGCCACTTGTTCTCGATCTTCTGTATCAAGCTTATCAGGATCGATTTGGCTAATTCCATAAGCAAGAACATGTAAAAGTTCTGCCTTAGTTGGCTCATTCTTTTGTTGATAGAGCGCAATAAAAGCTTGTGCAGCATTAGCCACTTTTTGATCCAAACTCATACGTAATGCAGGATCTTGAACCCCTGTGTATAGCTTTCCATCTCCAGCAAAATGATCTTGAGTTTTAAACTTTTCTAATTGTTGAATAACAATAGAGTTAGAATTTTGAATGCCCATTTCTGTTTTATTCTCAGTTTTTTGGGCACAACCAACTTGTGAACTTAAGACAGCCATGACTAAAACCAAAAGCTTTTTCATAATTCTATTAATTTTTTATTTAAAGAAAGTAAATATAAACTAATTTGATTATTATTTTCTACATCTTTGGAGTTTTATTTAATTCTTTATTTTTTCTAATTAAACATAAACATTAATTCCATTATTTTAAAAATACATTTAGATTTATTATTAAATCAAAAATATTTTAAATATTAAATTGACGTAATTAAAATCACCGATTATTATCTCGTTGCTGGCCTACATTGCCAGTCGGTTATGACAGACCGCGAATAACAAAGTCGATATGCAAAATTCTTATTTTGTGTGTCGGGAACTCGTTCGCCCCCTTTTTCTCTATGGTAGGGCGGAAGGGGGACACCTTTGTGTGTGCTGGTTCCTTTGTTTCCAGTCTGTCAACCCCCTTTCGTTCTACCACCATAAATTAATTCGCGGTAATCTGGTGGTAGGACTCCATAAATTATAAGGAGTTGACCATGACACTTTTCAAACTTATTCCCTCTTTAGATTAATTATTTTATTTATTTAAAATTTAGGTTTTCTATTGTCTATTTTTTAAATTTATAAATTATTTTTATTTTAAAACTTAAATTATTTTATTTTCCTATATACATGGGAGGGATAATTATTACCTAAAAATTATTTTAAGCTTTAAAACCAATTATATTTTTATTCTACTCATAGATATAAATCATTATGAGAATAATATGACAATTTATAAACCTATTTTGGCTTTAAGTTTCATTCTAGGTAGTTTGGGTATTTCGGGTTGCAACCTACACACCCAGCAGGAGTTTGAAAAAATTTGCCTGTCAGGTGGGCACACCAAAACTAGTTGTGACTGTATTTATCAGCGACTTGAACAAGCTTACTCCCCTAAGCTCATGCAACGCCTAGAACATGTCAGTTTGCAAAGTCCTGTTCTCCCACAGGACTTTGCCCCTACTTTTTTCAGCGTCATGCAGCGGTGTGACAAAAGTAGTATGAGCTAAGCGTTTGGCTTAGCTCCTTTATCTCTGTGTTGCAATGGTTTCTTACTTTAAATCAGCGCAAAAGATTAAAGTCTGTTGTGGCACAGAGGCCTAAAGTTGTTTGGTTAGTTGAGCTTGTATTTAGATTTAATAAATTCAAATAATTCTTTAAAAAGAGGATGCCATTCTTCTGTTGGAGGACTTAAGAAAGGATGCCAGAAAAAATCGAAAGTTAATCCATTATCGTCTTCACAAAAATGTGACCAAGTGTCGTGTAAAGCGTCATGTGTAGTACATACAAAAACATGCCAGTCAGGCCCTGCCTCTGAGGGAATATGTTTACCTAGATATGAATGAACTTGTGCATTCTTTATTCCAGATTCTTCATAAAGCTCGCGCAAAGCTGCTTGTTCCAATTGTTCTTGGTGTTCTACAGTCCCTTTAACGATTTGAATTCCTGCTAATGGATGTCTAAATACTAAAATTTCCAAGTTATTATTTATTTCCCTGAATACCACAGGAACCACTTTTTCTATTAAAGACATAATCATTTTCTTCTTTAAATTTAAGTACATATTATAGAACTTAACTAGAGTGCAAATACATTATTAATGGCTTAAACGCTTAAACTTACACATACCATCTAAAATGCCTTGTACGTTTTAACCTACAAGCTTTTAGGGATTTTGCGGATTGGCGATACCCTACTTTTTTCCTATGATGAGTTCATACAGGAACAGGATGTTCCGGAACATAAAACAACAATAATAGGTTCATGCACTAGGAGCGTGAGATACGACAGGAGTCATATCTAGCAACCAAATACGAAAAAGCCCAACAGGATGTTGGGCTTTTTTTATATCTGAATATTAAGAAAATTTTAGAGTTTACAAATGTCAGGCAAGCTATCTACAAGAATATTAGGAATGTTATTTGGATAAACAATTTCTTCTGTTTGACTTAATTCATCAAACGTCCACCAACGACTTTTACTAATCACAAGCTTCTCATGTTCTGACCAGTTTGCTGTATTCACTTCTTCATTTTTAATAAAAACAATAAAGAGCCTTTCTTCAGAAATCACAACTTCTGCACTCGGTAGCATCATTTCAAAATTTCGTGTTGCGACATGAGTACCTACATTTTGTCTTACTACACCTAACTCTTCATAAAGCTCTCGGCAAGCTGCCTGCTCGAAGGTTTCCCCTTCTTCAAGCCCTCCACCGACAGTTGCCCAATATGATTGACCAGCCAAAGCATCATTTGTATGAGTAAATTGAAATAATAAAATTTGATGTTTTTCATTAATCACTAATAGTCTTGAAGATTTTCTAATACGCATTTGATTTTTTCTTGAAGTAACAAGGTGGCTATTATTCATATTCACTTTGAAAAGTTAAATTATTTCTCAATGTACGTTTTAACCTACAAGCTTTTAGGGATTTTGCGGATTGGCGATACCCTGCTTTTTTCCTATGATGAGTTCATACAGGAACAGGATGTTCCGGAACACAAAACTACAATAATAGGTTCATGCACTAGGAGCGTGAGATACGACAGGAGTCATATCTAGCAACCAAATACGAAAAAGCCCAACAGGATGTTGGGCTTTTTTTATTGCTGTTTAAAAATAATCTGAAAGAAAATTCTTATAGTGTTTTATTCACAACATACCGTTGAATTACTTGATCTTGAGTAATTTCAGAATGAAGACGACCATTGTTTGCTTGAATTACTTTTGCGGACGCTAAATTAGATTTATAACAATGTATATGTAATTCCGTTAAACCTAATTTCCAGGCCTCCTGAATCGTAAGCTCTAATAATTTTGAACCAAAATCATTTCTACGTTTAGAAGGGCGAATACCTAGACCAATATGCCCGCCACAATATTGAATCTGTTCATTAAGCTTAGGTCGTAAGTTAGATACACCAATAATTTCACTGCCTTCTACTAACCAATATGTAATATTGGCAACATGTCCTTCCTGTAAAGATTCCCCATTTTCATACTCTTTTAGTTTATTCAAAAACGAATCAAAATTTGTATGATCAAAATCCATTGTCAAAGGGTAACGTTCTTCATCTGCTAATTCATTAATATAGTTGTTATAGCTCTCTTTAAACCTCAAATGAGGTTTTACCAACATAACGGTCATTTATTGATTACTCCCGATAAAATTGTTCTTTTTACAACCAAACTTAAACATAACATATTGTTATCAATAGCAACTCTTATTCTTCTCATCACCCTAAAGCGTACTGTTCAATCAATACCACGCGAGCATCTTCACGACCTGTTAATCGCTATTTGTTTAATTGGAATCTATTTTTACTTCAACTCATTTTGCCAAGGAAACTTTTTCAGTCGATGTCTCACGCGATACATCAATCCGCCATGCAGGTTGCCGACATGCCATGCTAATTTTGAAGTCAGGGTCATGTCAGGAATCCAATAACGTGATTGTAAGGGTACAACAGGTTTAGGTTCAGCCAATTCAATCTCTGCGGCGATATAGCCTTCACCATCCGCTAAACTCATACGTGCCAACACATTTCCAGTAGCATCACAGATTTGTGTTTCACCCACCATTTCCGTTAACCATTTGACGTAAGGTAACATCGGCATATCACTCAGGATTTCTCCGACATGGGCAGCATGTACCACTGGAATACCTGTTAAACGTGCCATTTGTGCAGGCAGTGCTTCACTTTGATGTTTATATATTTCATGTTCATGACGCATCCATGTACCCAATAGCCCATACCAATTAATCGGCATGGAGTACCAACACATTCCGCCTAAAATCAACTGTGCTTGCTGTTCTCGCACACGTTTGGCTGTGCGAAATCTTGCCCACTCCCAGCCCGACAGCAAAGCAACTTTACAGTTTAAGCTTGTCGAATCCACCTGCCCATCGTCCGAACCACCACGATAAAAGTTTTGCTCCCATGCCGTTGGAATATCTTTGTCATGCAGATGATAATCACCATTACGCTCCACCATGACATAACTGCCATAAGTATGCCCATCACGTATCGCTACAAATCCACCTGTGATCACCACATTTAATTGCTTAGCTAAGCAGATTAAAAGCTGTAAGGGCTTGCCCTCTAAAGGTTGTGGTGTAAACAACGCCTGTGGTGAATAGACGTTTGGAGAAGTCATCGACTCAGGAAGTACGATCACATCAGGCGTATGCTCTTGATGTGCAGCTAAAATCAATTGTTCAAGTTTTTTTAAATTTGCTTCAACCTTTCCTAACTGTAATGCAGGCTGAATGGCAACGATTTTCATATATGTAATTCTTTTGAGTACTCATAAAAAGCTTAGCATCGAATCTTAGAAATACTTTGACCGTACTGCCTCAATGCTTGGTTTATTTTTCTGTAGAGCTACCGCTGATAAAACTAGTATTAGCTCTAAACATCGATGGCACAAAATCCACCATAAGGCGTAAAGTTCGGGTGAAATAGACTTGAACTGAAAAGCCGATCTTTTATAAGCATAATAAACCTGCGACCTTTAAACAGCCGTTCTTTGGCCTCGCCTGCGATTTTACTATGTATAAAGATATTTTATTAAAACGTGTGACGTGGTGATATACATGGAAAACTTAGATTATAAAATTACGTCTAAGTTTTCTTATTCAACTAAATTTAAAAACTCACGATGTTGAATGACTGATATTTTCTTGCTTTTTATGGCGTATCCAACGTATTGCCAAAATAACAGCAATAACCACCACAACTGCGACAAGCCCGGGAACTAGCAAAGCTGAAACCGAAAGTAAAATGGCCCCAATCCACTCACCTGTCGCAACTACAAAATTCCCTAAGCCACCCGTAGTTGCAGTTGAAACACCGCGTGCAGCGACTGTACTCATTTGCACCACACCAGCCGTGCCACCGCCCACAATAATGGCTGCCGCCCAACCTGCGAATTGTGACATTTCACCACTACTCACAGCCATCGTCGCTAACGTACCGGCAATCATAGCCGCAGGTGTTGCGACCGTGTCTAAGGCATTATCGACCCACGGAATATAGTAAGCCGCAACTTCGCACATCGTTGCCACACCTAAAGCCAAGCAAACCGATGGTAGAGCTAACCACTCAAAACCTTTTGATGGCTCAAACCATCCCATCATGGTTGCAATGCTCATGACCAATAGCGGCACAAACACGCGAAAACCGCAGGCAGCGCTCAAACCCACGCCAATACATAAACCTAATATAGTTTCCATAACGGTTTCCTTTTTCATGCCCATCGCGGGTCTTGTTATGTAAGTCTTATTTTTAAATTAACAAAAAAGCCCCATCGGGTGACAGGGCTTTTTGTTAAATGCGAACGCAAATATTATTTTATTTTTAACGTTTAAACTCAGTGCAATAGCATTTAGTGCACGGCGGTAAACGATCTGTATTAATTTCTAAAAACACTCTCTGGCCACATTGAGCGCAGAAATAGAAGCCTGTTCCGGGTTTTTCGCCAGCTGTTACCATGATTGCGTTCCTATAATCGTATAGATATTAAACAGGAATATAACCCAGTTAGAGTGATTGTCAATTGTCCATTTCGCCCGATGATGATGGCATAAATGCGAAAAATGTTATTTGTACGATTTATCTTACAAACTTTTAGGGATTTTGCGGATTGGCGACTTCCCACTTTTTTCCTATGATGAGTTCATAGAGGAACAGGATGTTCCGGAACACAAAACAACAATAATAGGTTCATGCACTAGGAGCGTGAGATACGACAGGAGTCATATCTAGCAACCAAATACGAAAAAGCCCGACAGGATGTCGGGCTTTTTTTAATTTTTACTTATCAATATTTTTCTTGAAAGTTTTGGAAATTTCATACAACACTAAGTATTTATATATTTTAATAGAAGCAATTTGGGAAGTCTGATGAAATAAAAGCTTCCCAAGTTATTGCTAGTATTTAGATTATAAACAAATTAAGTAATAGAATACTTATCTTTCCTTAAACAAAATGCTGGTATCGTCCCTTCAAGTACTTCCAACAGCTGTTTATTTATAGTCTGATTTTCTATTCCACCAGATATGAAATTAAATTTATAACCATTTTGTTTATCTAGTGACACATTGATTACCTGTTCAGAATCCGCGACTACAGCCAAGTTTGGATTATGTGTCACGAGTATAATCTGGCGCTTTTTCTTAGCAAGTTTAATAAATGGTACTAAAACCTTAGCAACACTATTATTGTCTAAATTATCTTCAGGCTGATCAATAATTAAAGGTATATCTTCCTTATCTAAAACAAGATAAAAGACTAATAATAAAGCACCTTTCTCACCTGGTGATAATTGATCTAAACTTTTACCATTATTTTGTAAATCATAATGTTCATTTAAGAAATTTAATCCAAAAATATAATCGTACAGCTCGAATCTATCCTGAGTAATTCCGCCAATATAAGTTTTCTTTCTCTCATTATTTCTCATGTCATGTTCCAGATAATAAATAAAATTCTTTAGGAAACCAATAACACTATCTTCATCATTCCAATCTGTCTGACTAATCAAATCATCTTGTAAAATTCTGCCACCGTCTTCTCCACCATAAAAACTACCAACTTTATTCTGTCGAATATTACTTAATATTTTTTTCTTAAAATGTTGGTCACAATCTAATTTGCTAGCAATATTTAGCTCAGAAACATCTGACTCAGCTAACTGTTTATCAATTCCATTTTTTACTTCGTCATATATATTCTTTATTTCAGCTTTTTTCTTATAAATTTCTTTTACTATTTCCAACCGAGCATTACGCTGCAAAGATAAATCAATTAAAAGCTTCTGTTCTATATAATTTAATTTATTTTCAAGAAAGGTTAATGAGTCTACTTCTTCCATTGACCCTATGATTTCTGTTTCTTTAAAACGCCATTCTTTTATCGTATCTATATATGCTTGGTAAGCTTTTTGTTCTCCTGTAAAAGCTGAAGTAATTGATTCTATAAGAGATTGATATTTATTAATTTTAAAAATTGGGCTTTCATGATTAGCTTCATCAAGTAAAGCTACATATTCATCAATTTTAATATCTAATTCAGCAATTTTATTTCTCAGAATATTTTCACTAAAATTCACATTTAGAATATCTATTTGATTTATTTCCAATTTTTCAAATAATTTAATACCATTTTCAAGACATGATTTTAGCTCATTAACTTTATTATTGATTTCTCTAATTAAGTTTTCAATTTCTAATTTTGTTCTATTACAATTTTTTAAATTTTGCTCATAATGATCTTTTAGACTTATTTGATCATCCCTATTTTTTTCATATTGCAATAATTCAACTTTTTTCCTCTCATTTTCAGGCGATTGACTAACTAAAGAAGGATCTAAAACTTCGGTAGGTTTGTTAAGACGATGCGTTTCTAATTCTTCTTTCTTAACTTTAATTTTACTTTTTAAGTTTTCTTTAAATGCAGGATCACTCTGATCCTCTAAAGAAATTATTTGCTTATTACATACTCTTAACCTTTCTAAAATTGAAGCAATTTCAGTCTCAATTGCTTTCTTTTTTAAATCCAATAAATCTCTAAAACTTTCTGCACCCATTTTTTTCTCTTTGGGTACATACTGATAAACCACTTTTTCAATTTCTTCTCTGAAAGCCTCGACTTTACCAATCTCATTACAAACTTTTTCAAAATAACTTTGAGGTAAATATCGAACTAAACTTTGTTGTGTTGGATCAATTGTATGGTTTAGCTTTCGCTCAGAAGTTTTAAAGTTACTTAAGAATTCAATCGATGCTTTAAAACGTTCAGCAAGGCCTCGTTTTTTAAACTTATCCTTGTGTAAAAATAGATATTCACCCGAATGCTCACCATCCGCACAAAGAGCTAAAATATCTGATATCGCACTTTTTCCATTCCCCTTATGACCTATGATTGTTACTAACTCACTATTTAAAGGAATTTCAACATCATCAAACCAAATATTATTTTTATCATGACTTCCATCAAGAGATATTTTCAAGCTACTAATATATTTAGTTTTATTTTCTCTAGTTCTTTTTAATATCGCTGGCTCATCTCCAATATAAAATCTTTCCTGTGGCTCATTAAGTGCATACTTTAAACCATTAAAACTTGGTTCACCCTTAATCCATAATTTTTGCTTAATTTCATATTTTCTAATATTGTGATTATCTGAACAAATAATCATTGGAAGTCTTTTTTCAATCCTCGGAAAGACATGAGTATTATAAGTATCTTGATCTGTTTCTTTTCCCAATTCAAAGATATCAACTAAATTAGCTATATCTTTTTTCTGAGCAATACTATGATCTAACGAGTTAGTTATATTTTCTAAACTTCCATGCTTTTGTCCTGCATGTATAGTTACAACTCCTCCCAACTCCTTTATTAATTTAATAGTATCTTCAAGATCACAATAGATATCATTTACACGTTTACTCTCCGAATCTATTTTATTTATAGGTGTTCTATGCTTAATCTGCCCCCAAATATGCTCTAATTTACTATCATGAGAGAAAATACCAATAAAATGAATAGGTTCTTTACCTTTTGCATCAGATAAAAATTCGATTCCTGGTAAAACAATTATTCCATTAGCACTACCCAATTTTTGAAGCTCAACAATTCTATCAATATCAATAATATGATGATCAGTAATGGCTACAACTTTCACGTTTTTTTCTTTTAATTTCTGTATAATTTCTTGATTTGTCACATCTTTATACTTGTAGTCATATGAACTAGGTGTATGAAAATGTAAGTCCCAAATATGCCATTCAGATCCTTTTGAAATAACTGTCATTATAATTTTCCTAAAGTATAAAAAACCCCATCATCAAGATAGGGCTCTTTTGAGTAATTTTCAATCAGTTATAGACTAAATATTAAGCCACTTGGCCTTCTAAAAAGTCTTGTGCAAAACGTTGCAATACACCGCCCGCTTCATACACAGAAACTTCTTCTTCTGTATCTAAACGGCAAGTCACAGGCACTTCCACAATTTCATTTTTGCCATCGGCAGTTGAGCGCTCAATCACCAACGTTAAATCAGAACGTGGCGCGATATTACCAATCACGCTATAAAGCTCTGTACCATCTAGCTTTAAAGTCTTGCGGTTAACACCCGCTTTAAACTCAAGTGGTAACACGCCCATACCCACCAAGTTCGTACGGTGAATACGTTCAAAGCCTTCTGCCACAATCGCTTCAACACCTGCAAGGCGTACACCTTTCGCAGCCCAGTCACGGCTTGAACCCTGACCGTAGTCAGCACCCGCAACAATAATTAATGGCTGCTTACGGTTCATGTAGGTTTCAATTGCTTCCCACATACGCATTACTTCGCCTTCTGGCTCTACACGCGCTTTTGAACCTTGCTTAATAGTACCGTCTGAACGAACTACCATTTCGTTATACAGTTTCGGGTTAGCAAATGTTGCACGTTGTGCAGTCAAATGGTCACCACGGTGCGTTGCATATGAGTTGAAGTCTTCTTCTGGTAGACCCATTTTGTGAAGATATTCACCCGCAGCCGAATCCATCAAAATCGCGTTTGAAGGCGACAAATGGTCGGTGGTGATGTTGTCACCCAAAATGGCAAGCGGACGCATGTTCGCTAAAGTACGTGGTGCAGCCAACGCCCCTTCCCAATATGGTGGACGGCGGATGTAAGTACTTTGTGGACGCCAGTCATAAAGCGGACTTTCGGCCTCTACGGTTACGCCCAAGTCAAACATTGGAATGTAGACTTTACGGAACTGTTCAGGCTTCACAGCTTCTTTAACTAACGCATCAATTTCAGCATCAGATGGCCAAATGTCTTTCAGGTAAATCGGGTTACCGTCTTTATCGTGACCTAATGCGTCTTTTTCAATGTCAAAACGAATCGTGCCTGCAATTGCATATGCCACAACTAGTGGTGGAGATGCCAAGAACGCTTGTTTTGCATATGGATGGATACGGCCATCGAAGTTACGGTTACCAGACAGTACTGCTGTCGCGTACAAGTCACGGTCAATAATTTCTTGTTGAATAACTGGATCTAACGCACCCGACATACCGTTACAAGTCGTACAAGCGTAAGCCACAATACCAAAACCGAGTTGCTCTAAGTCTTTTAGAACACCCGCTTCTTCAAGGTAAAGTGCAGCCGCTTTTGAACCCGGTGCAAATGATGATTTCACCCAAGGTTTACGAACTAAGCCTAGCTCATTCGCCTTACGTGCCAACAAGCCTGCCGCCACAGTGTTACGCGGGTTAGAAGTGTTAGTACAGGAAGTAATTGCCGCAATAATGATTGCGCCATCAGGCATTAAGCCGTCAGAACGGTTTTCAACAACACCCGCAATACCTTTTTCTTTTAGGTCCGCAGTTGAAACACGTGCATGTGGGTTTGATGGACCAGCAATGTTACGTGTTACTTTTGATAGATCAAAACGTAGTACACGTGGGTACTCTGCTTTGGTCATGTCAGTTGCCCAAAGGCCGATTTCTTTTGCGTACTGTTCAACCAACGCGACTTGAGCATCTTCACGACCTGTTAGGCGTAAGTAGTCAATCGTGTTTTGATCGATGTAGAACATCGCAGCCGTAGCGCCATATTCTGGTGTCATGTTCGAAATGGTTGCACGGTCGCCCACAGACATGCTGTCAGCACCTTCACCAAAGAACTCAAGGTATGCACCAACCACACGCTCTTTACGCAAGAATTCAGTTAAAGCAAGTACGATATCTGTTGCAGTAATACCTGCCTGACGCTGACCAACAAACTCAACACCAATAATGTCTGGTAGACGCATCCAAGATGCACGGCCTAACATCACATTTTCAGCTTCTAAGCCACCAACGCCCACAGAAATTACGCCCAAAGCGTCTGTATGTGGAGTGTGTGAATCTGTACCGACACATGTGTCTGGATATGCCACGCCATCACGCGCCTGAATCACTGGAGACATTTTCTCTAGGTTAATCTGGTGCATGATGCCGTTCCCCGCAGGGATTACATCGACATTTTTAAATGCTGTTTTAGTCCACTCAATAAAGTGGAAACGGTCTTCGTTACGACGGTCTTCAACAGCACGGTTTTTTTCAAAAGCGTCTGGGTCAGCACCACCGAATTCCACTGCTAAAGAGTGGTCGACAATGAGCTGAGTTGGTACAACTGGATTGACTTTAGATGGGTCACCACCTTTGTCGGCAATTGCATCACGCAAGCCTGCAAGGTCAACCAAAGCAGTTTGGCCCAAAATGTCGTGACACACCACGCGCGCAGGATACCAAGGAAAGTCTAAGTCCTGACGGCGCTCAATCAACTGCGTTAAATAGGCAGTTAAGTTCTCGGCATCGGCACGGCGTACCAATTGCTCTGCGAGTACTTTAGACGTGTAAGGCAGTTTTTCGTATGCGCCTGGCTGAATATCTTCAACGGCTTGACGCACGTCGTAATATTCAAGCTGGGTTCCTGCCAGCGGTTTACGGTATTTTGTGTTCATTAACCACGCTCCGCCAATGGTTTGAATTTGAGGTTTTCAGGGCCTGTGTAGTTCGCGCTTGGACGAATGATTTTGCCGTCTTGACGTTGTTCAATCACGTGCGCTGACCAACCTGCTGTACGTGCAATCACGAATAATGGTGTAAACATTGCAGTTGGAACGCCCATTAAGTGATAACTCACAGCACTGAACCAGTCGAGGTTCGGGAACATGTTTTTCGCATCTTTCATCACTGCTTCTAAGCGTTCAGCGATTAAGTACATCTTGGTGTTCTCTTGTGCTTGTGCCAAGTCATGTGCCACTTTTTTGATGACTTCGTTACGTGGGTCAGAGATTGTATAGACAGGGTGACCAAAACCGATCACAACTTCTTTCTTCTCAACACGGCTACGGATGTCTGCTTCTGCTTCGTCTGCGTTGTCGTAACGTTGTTGAATGACAAATGCAACTTCGTTTGCACCACCATGTTTAGGTCCGCGAAGCGCACCAATACCGCCTGTAATTGCCGAGTACATGTCAGAACCTGTACCTGCAACTACACGTGACGTAAATGTAGATGCGTTGAATTCGTGCTCAGCATACAAAATGAGTGATGTATGCATTGCTTCAATCCACTCTTCAGATGGTTTTTCACCATGAAGTAAGTGCAAAAAATGCGCTGCAATTGAGTCATCATCAGTTTCAACTTCAATACGACGACCGTTGTTGCTGAAGTGATACCAATACAACAACATTGAACCTAGGCTTGCCATTAATTTATCAGCAATGTCTTTTGCGCCCGCTTCGTTGTGGTCTTCGTGCTCTGGAGTTAAACAACCTAAAACTGAAACACCAGTACGCATCACATCCATTGGGTGTGCAGACGGTGGTAATTGCTCAAGTGCAGTTTTAAGTGCTGCTGGTAAGCCACGAAGTGCTTTTAATTTTGCTTTATACGCTTTGAGTTCAGCTTTGTTTGGTAATTTGCCATGTACGAGCAAGTGAGCAACTTCTTCAAACTGGCTACCCACTGCAAGGTCAAGAATGTCATAGCCACGGTAGTGCAAGTCGTTACCGCTACGTCCTACGGTACAAAGTGCTGTGTTGCCTGCAACTTGTCCGCTAAGTGCAACTGATTTTTTTGGTTTGAAGCCTGTTGTTGTTTCATTTGAGCTCATAAGATTGTCCTTTCCTATCTAACTGAATTTATTTATTAAACACGACGGATTCGTACCGTTTTCACTTCTTATTTCTTTTTAGCAAATGCGTTGTCTAAGTAGTCTTCAAACGCATAGTAGTTAATGCGTTCATATAACTCTTTACGCGTTTGCATAATATCAACCACGTTCTTTTGCGTGCCTTCTTTACGTAAGGTTTCATACACAGTTTCGGCTGCTTTGTTCATCGCACGGAAAGCAGAAAGCGGATAAAGCGCAAGGCTTACATCGGCAGATGCTAACTCTTCAGTGGTAAACAGTGGTGTAGAACCAAACTCGGTAATGTTTGCCAAAATTGGTGCACCAGTTGTCTGAGCAAATTGCTTGTACATATCAAGCTCAGTAATTGCTTCAGGGAACAGCATGTCTGCACCCGCCTCAATGTAGGCACCCGCACGGTCAATTGCAGCTTGTAAACCGTCTACAGCCAAAGCATCAGTACGCGCCATAATCACGAAGCTGTCATCACCACGTGCATCGACCGCAGCTTTAATACGGTCAACCATTTCTTCTTGAGTCACAATGGCTTTGTTCGGACGGTGACCACAACGTTTTGCACCCACTTGGTCTTCAATGTGCATTGCCGCAGCACCAAACTTGATGAGTGCTTTTGTGGTACGCGCAATGTTAAATGCAGAAGCACCAAAACCTGTGTCAGCATCGACCAATAATGGAAGATCACATACATCGGTAATACGGCGTACATCGGTTAACACATCATCAAGGTTACTGATTCCCAAATCAGGTAAGCCTAAAGAACCAGCGGCTACACCACCACCTGATAAGTAAATCGCTTTATAACCTGCACGTTTTGCCAAAAGTGCATGATTGGCGTTGATGGTTCCAACCACTTGTAATGGCTTTTCTTGGGCTACGGCATCGCGAAATAGCTGACCTGCGGATTGTTTAGCCATTGTTATGTTCTCCTTGTGCTTGTAGCAGTGTTTGCTCAATAATTTTGTAAGAAGCATTGATATGTCGATGCATGAGCAGCTCGGCAAGTTCACCATCGCCTTCTGCAATTGCATCTAAAATACGGATATGTTCGTCCCAAGCTTTGCTCGGTCGATCAGGTGTGTTTGAAAACTGAATTCGGTACATGCGGATGAGGTGATAGAGCTCATCACACAACATTTTTTCTAGGGTTTTATTGCCACTACTTTTAATGATGCAGTAGTGAAAATCGTCCTGCCCTTCTTGCAAGTAATATCCTTTACCTGCTTTAAAATTTTCATCTTCAGCATGCATACGCAATACATCACGCAATGCCAAGATTTGCTTTTTATCAATATGCTGTGCAGCAAGTTTGCAAGCCAAACCTTCTAAAGAAGCACGAATCTGGTAAAGCTCTTTAAACTGTTGCAGCGATAGTGAAACCACACGCGCGCCCACATGTGCAGTGCGCTCAACTAATTTTTGGCCTTCAAGACGATGAATCGCTTCACGCAAAGGTCCACGGCTAATGCCATAAGTCCGTGCTAGTTCAGGTTCAGATATTTTGCTACCTGCCGGAATTTGACCCAAAACAATAGCCGTCTGTATTTGTTTAAATACATTCTCGGTCAGTGTTCTACCCTGACTTTGTAGAGGCTCTGGTGCGAAGGTCAAATCTTGCATATTGTCGACAATTTTTAATCAATTATGGCTTTTATAGCGGTATGAATGAAAAAAATCAAGGTGATTGTTGACACTTTAGAGAACGCACTAGGTCAATTTTTATAGATTAACCTCTTATTTCACCTTATATTTAGACTATTACGCCGCCTATCTATTAGTATTTATAAAACAAAGAGTTAATATCAATTTATCTATAGTTTTATGGTTCTTTCTCAAGTGTTTTTTGGGCGCTAAACTTTTGTTTCAAACTTTAGTCTACAACCCATGTATGACAGTAAGATTGTAGACAATCTGTTTGAATGAAATCATGAGTTATAAATTAGTATCTATTTACCGTAATTTCTTTTAAATCTTTTTTATCGTTTCTTCTGGAAAATATCGATATTAGTGAAATTATCTGGTGCTTCACAGTAGCTTTATTGGTACATTATTGAGCATCGACATAGATGTAATGTATTTTTCGAGACAGAAAAAACTTAACTCTATGCATATTGTTGAATGAAAGGACTTTTTTGATGTTTCAACATATCCCCCCATACGCAGGCGATCCAATTCTCTCTTTAATGGAACAGTTCAATGCTGATACTCGTTCTGAAAAAGTAAACTTGAGTATTGGTCTTTACTATAACGAAGACAGTATTGTTCCTCAGTTAGAGACCATTATTGAAGCGCAAAAGCGTATCGAGCCTAAAAACGGTAAAACCAAACTTTATTTGCCAATGGAAGGCTTCAAACCTTACCGTGAAGCAATTCAAGCACTTTTATTTGGTGCAAACAGCCCAGCAGTTAAAGCTGGCCGTGCTGTAACCATCCAAACACTTGGTGGTTCAGGTGCATTGAAAGTTGGTGCGGATTTCTTAAAAACCTATTTCCCAAATTCAGACGTTTGGGTAAGCCAACCAACTTGGGATAACCACGTTGCAATTTTCAATGGCGCTGGCATCAAGACTCATTTCTACCCATATTTCGATAACGAAACTCGTGGTGTAGATTTTGACGGTATGCTGTCTACACTTAAAACTTTGCCTGAGCAAAGCATTGTGTTATTGCACCCATGCTGCCACAACCCAACTGGTGCTGACTTAAACCCAGCGCAATGGGATCAAGTGATTGCGGTATTAAAAGATCGTAACCTTATTCCTTTCCTAGACATCGCTTACCAAGGTTTTGGCGATGGTATGGAAGAAGATGCGTATGCAATCCGTGCTTTAGACCAAGCTGGTCTAAACTTCATTGTGAGCAACTCGTTCTCTAAAATCTTCTCTTTATATGGCGAGCGCGTTGGCGGCTTAACTTTCGTATGTGACGATGCAGAAGCTGCTCAGTGCACATTCGGTCAGTTAAAAGCGACTGTACGCCGTATTTACTCTAGCCCTCCTACAACAGGTGCATGGTTAGTTGATGAAGTGTTAAATGACGCTGAACTTAACCAACAATGGCAAGGTGAAGTGAAAGAGATGCGCGAGCGTATTATCAAAATGCGTAGCATCTTAAAAGATGAACTCACTAAAGCATTACCAGACCGTGACTTTAGCTACCTTGTGAACCAAAAAGGTATGTTCAGCTACACAGGTCTAACTGCTGAGCAAGTTGATATCTTGCGTGAAGAATATGCAATCTACTTAGTACGTAGTGGTCGTATTTGTGTAGCGGGTTTAAACATGAACAATGTTTACACTGTTGCTAAAGCAGTTGCAGAAGTGCTTGCTAAATCAACAGAAGCAGCATAAAACAGCTTTAAAAGAAAAGGCGCTTCGGCGCCTTTTTTTATATCTCTAACTTAAGATTTCGCTTTGCCCCAATATTTCAGTTTTGAGGTATGTCCAATACCCACATTAAAGCTGTTGGTTGGGTCGAGTTTTTGATAAAAGTTTGCTAACGCAGGTTTGGCAATGTAAAGATGCCCGACATTATGCTCTGCTGGATACTCAGCACGGCGCGCATCTAGCAACTTCCACATTTGATGTTCCATTTCTAAAGGGTCATTGCCCTTTTTAAGAATATAGTCCTGATGGAAAACATGGCAAAAGAAATGCCCATAATAGAGTTTATGGATAATATTTTTTTCCATCTCGGCTGGCAGTTGCTCTACCCATTCTCGGTCATTACGGCGTAAAGCAATATCTAGCGCCACAATATCTTCAACTTCACTACGATGCGTATCGCGATAACGAATTGCAGCTCCTGCAATTGCAAAACGGTGTAAGAAAGCCTTTCGCCCTTCTTCTTCGCTACATACGAAATAGCTACCTGACTGATGCACTGCAAAATATTCTTTTAAAAACTGCTCGGTCTGTGCTTTTGAATTATTTTCGACACGTAGCACTAAATGATGCTCATAACGGTCTCGATACTCGGTCATACGCTTTGGCAAGTGGCTCGGTAAAAAGAACGTAATGGCCTGTAAAATATGATCAGTTAAGCCTTTTATTTTAAATCTTTCTAAAAAGCCGTCGACTTTATCTTTCATGGCGAAGGCTTTTGGAACATTGGCTGTACCGAACTTTTCAATAAACAAAAAAGTATCTTTTCCATACTTTTCACCAATCAAGTAAGCATCGCGGTGAATATACTCGCCTGCGATTGGTAGACTTGGCAAAGAAGTGAGTAAATAACGGCGAATGGCTGTTAAATCATCTGCATCATTACTGCCAATATAGAAAACATTGCTCTCTACTTTTTCATACGTATCCAGGCGTACAGCAAAAACACAGACTTTACCCGCCGAACCAGATGCTTCAAACAAACGTGATGGGTCAGCATTAAAACGTGCTGGTGAATCTTCATCGACTTGAGTCACATCGTGTGCGTAGCGATGGTCCGAAGCCTGCTTTTCACCATCATCTAAAATATCTACAGCTTGATATTGCTGTTTCTCTAATCGAGTCAAAATTTCTTCGGGCATCGAGCCTAAATTCACCCCTAAATGGTTCACCAGTTCTAATTGACCAGCAGCATTCACCTGAGCATAGAGCGCCAGTTCCGTATAAGCAGGACCACGGCGTACCAATGCACCGCCAGAGTTATTACATACACCACCAAGGACCGATGCGCCAATACATGATGAGCCAATCACCGAATGCGGCTCTCGGTCATAACCTTTTAAAATTTGCTCTAAATTATCTAAAGTCGCACCCGGTAAACAAATCACCTGCTTACCATCATGAATGACTTGAATACCCTTTAATCGGCGCGTACTCATGACCAAAACAGGACGATCATAGTCATCACCATATGGGGTTGAACCACCAGTGAGTCCTGTATTTGCCGCCTGCATAATCACAATACAATCTGCCTCAATTGCAGCCTGCAAAACTTGCCATTGCTCTAGCAAGGTGCCCGGCACCACCACAGCAAGTACTTTCCCCTCACCAAAACGACGGCCTTGACGGTACTGACGCGTGCTTTGATCATCGGTCAAAACATGCGAACGCCCTACAATATTCTGTAAACGTTCAATCACTGCTTGAGGAGAAAATGTTTGCATGATGGTTTCCTTTTGGTCATCCATACCACATAGTTTTTTTAAATTTAGAGCAACACGACAGAGTCTTACTGTTTATAAGTAATGAGCTACTTACAGAACCTGTTCGCTGTATTCATTTTTCAAGTTATATTGCAAAAACAATACTTTGCTAATGCTACGCAGGCTGTAAGTGACGCTTAGCATCAGCGACTAATTTCATAAATCAATTGGCTACACGTTAGCGGCAGGGATGCCGCCTGTTGAGCAACTGTACAAGGAAGTACGGTTTGCTCAACAAAAGGTTTTTGGTTACTTTTGACCTTTCAAAAGTGACAAATGCCTATACGCAAAACATTAGCAAATCACCAAATTTTAAGGCTGTGCTTACTGCTTCACTTAAAAAGTTATTTCTTAAAAACCTTGCTTCATTGCCTGTACTAAACAATCCGCATTAATCTCCTGAATCGACTTAGCACCCGTAAGCGTCATCGCAACACGCATTTCCTTATCAATCAAATCAAGTAAGTTCGATACTCCTTGCCCACCTGCTGCTGCCAAGGCATACACAAATGCTCGGCCAAGTAACACTGTATCGGCACCAAGAGCCAACATACGCACCACATCTAAACCATTACGAATGCCTGAGTCAGCCAAAATGGCTAAGTCACCTTTAACTGCATCAGCAATTGCAGGCAATGCACGAGCAGATGACATCACGCCATCTAACTGACGACCACCATGGTTAGACACCACAATGCCATCTGCACCAAAACGCACAGCATCTTTGGCATCTTCTGGGTCTAAAATACCTTTAATCACCATTGGACCATCCCAAAACTCACGAATCCACTCAAGGTCTTTCCATGAAATCGATGGGTCAAAGTTCGAACCCAACCAGCCGATATAATCTTCAAGCCCAGTCGGTTTACCTAAATATTTAGAGATATTACCCAAGTCGTGCGGACGTCCCATTAAGCCCACATTCCATGACCAATGCGGATGAAACATAGACTGCATATAACGACGCATCGCAGCATTTGGCCCACTCATACCCGAATGTGCATCACGGTAACGTGCACCCGGCACAGGCATATCTACGGTAAATACCAATGTTGAACAACCAGCTGCTTTTGCACGTTCCAAAGCATTACGCATAAAACCACGATCACGTAATACATAAAGCTGGAACCACATTGGGCGATTAATTGCAGGTGCAACTTCTTCAATCGGGCACACCGAAACTGTTGAAAGCGTAAATGGAATGCCCTTTTTATCGGCTGCCATTGCGGCTTGCACTTCACCACGGCGTGCATACATACCTGTTAAACCCACAGGAGCCAATGCAACCGGCATCGACAATGTTTCATTAAACAGTTTTGTCTCTAAACTTAACGCTGACATGTCATTGAGCACACGTTGACGCAATGCAATTTCTGACAAATCTTGTACGTTACGCTTTAAGGTATGTTCCGAATACGCTCCACCATCAATGTAATGAAATAAAAACGGGGGTAAGCGACGCTGTGCCGCAGCACGATAATCATTGCCAGAAGAAATAATCATTTTGAATCAACTCTATTTAAACGGTTCGCACGTTTCTGACGAGCTTCGTCTTCATTCAGAGAACGTACATGATTAATCACAAATTCAATATGACCGCAGACAGCTTGGCGCGCGGCCTCGGGATCTTTACGATCGATCGCATCCATGACCTGAAAATGCTGCTCGCTCAGCAAGTCACTATTTATTGGATCGTTATAAACTTTTTTACGTCCCAACAAGACGTTGTATTGCAGTAAATCAAACAGGCTACGCATCATCTGAATCAGCACAACATTGTGAGATGCTTCTGCAATCGCCAAGTGGAATTCAGCATCTGCCACCGCAGCTTGTGCTGAGTCACCCGCATTTTGGTGGCGACTAATTTCATTAAAATAATGATGAATTTTGGCGCGATCTTCAGGCGTTGAGCGTAATGCGGCATACCATGCAGTACCGCCCTCAAGTAATAACCGCGCCTCTTGCACATCAAAACGATAGAGCGGATCTTCTTCAATCAGGTTGCTAATCGGGTTCACAATCAGTTGCTGCGGCCACTGTTCAGGTAACTGCTGAATATAAGTCCCATCTCCACGGCGGCTAGTGAGTACACCTTGACTATTGAGCTGCTGAATCGCTTCACGTAAAGACGGACGAGAAACCCCTAAGCTAGTTGCAAGCTGGCGCTCGGCAGGCAAACGTTCACCTTTTTTCATGTGACGCTCTTCAATTAATGCCTGCAATTTCATGACCACTTGATCTGAGATTCTCATCGCGTTTCCTTCACTCGAGTTATGGAATCATCCACGGAACCAGATAAGCCTGAACCGTAATAATGATGCCAACAAAGACAGTGAATATGATGCTATGTTTTACGGTGAAACGGAACAAGTCAGATTCTTTTCCAACTAAACCTACTGCTGCACAAGCAATTGCAATCGACTGTGGAGAAATCATCTTTCCTGTCACACCACCACTGGTATTCGCTGCTACAAGCAATACTTCGGGAATACCAATCTGCTGAGCAGTGGTCGCTTGTAATGCGGAGAACAAAGCATTTGAAGATGTATCTGAGCCCGTAAGGAACACACCAAGCCAACCTAAGAATGGCGAGAAGAAAGTAAAAGCATGACCCGTATGCGATAGAGCCAAAGCTAAAGTTGCAGATAACCCTGAATAGTTCGCAATAAAAGCAAAAGCTAACACCATACCAATTGAATAAATTGGTGTTTTTAACTCATTTAGTGTTTCACCAAAGGTCGTTACTGCCTCACTCGCTTTCATTTTCAAGAAAATAGCAGTGATGATTGCAGCAATAAAAATTGCAGTACCTGTCGCAGAGAACCAGTCAAACTTATAAATCGCTTCATATGGTTTCATCTCTGACACAATCGGCGGCATTTTTTCGACCAATTTATGCAAATACGGCACTTCAAGTTTAAAAATTAAATGTTCCAGTGCCCCATCTTTTGCAAATAATGCTTTAAACGGCTTAACACTCCAGATGGTTACCATCACTGTTAAGATGGCAAATGGAGACCATGCCTTAGCAATTTTCCCAATACTATAACGTTGAATCGTTGTAGGTTGTTGAGTTAGCGTTTGACCAGCTTCAGGTTCAAAACGGAAAATATGTTTTGGTTTCCAAAAACGGAACAACACAGTCAGGCTGACCAATGAAGCAATTGCCGCTGTAATATCCGGTAATTCAGGACCAATAAAGTTAGATGTTAAATATTGTGCAATCGCAAAAGCGCCACCACCCACCAACACCGCAGGCCAAGTTTCCTTAACACCACGCCAGCCATCCATAATCGCCATAATCCAGAACAGCACAATCAGCGTTAAAAACGGCAACTGACGTCCAACCATCTGGCTAATTTCCATGGTATCTACACCAGAAACCTGCCCCGCCACAATAATTGGAATGCCCATCGCACCAAATGCAACTGGCGCAGTATTCACAATCAAACATAAACCAGCTGCGTAAAGTGGCTTAAAGCCTAAACCAACCAGTAATGCAGCGGTAATTGCGACAGGAGCACCAAAACCGGCAGCCCCTTCAAGGAACGTACCAAAAGCAAAGCCAACCAGTAACATTTGTAGGCGCTGATCTTCGGTAATTGACAAAATGCTTGAGCGAATCACCTCAAACTGGCCTGTTTTTACCGAAATTTTATATAGAAAGACTGCCCCAATAATAATCCATGAAATTGGCCATAGACCGTAGAAGAAACCATAAATAATGGATGCAAAGGCCATTTGACCCGGCATTTGATAGAAAAAGAGAGCGATCAACAATGCAATAATGACTGTGCCCGTACCCGCAATACTGCCTTTTAAACGAAAAACCGCCAGAGCCAAAAAGAAGAAAATAATCGGGATTAATGCAACTGCACTGGACAGCCAAATATTATTTAAAGGGTCATAAAGTTGTTGCCACATATTGAGCATTGTCATCTCCTTGAAATGCTGGGGCGAATTTTTTGTACCTTAAAATTTTAAACATTTAGCACAATTGGTATGACCAATTAAAATTTAAGTGCAAATGTTATTTCTTAAACCGCAGATCGCATCATAAACACGAGCATTAGCAAGTTCAAGCATTAAATAATCACCACAATTGGTATGACCAATAGTGCCAAGTAAAATCAAGCTATTTCTCATTCATAAATTTATTTATTAGACTAAAGTCTTAAAAAATTATTCTTATAAATTTAGACCCACCTTACAGAAATGAAGCTTAGAACTTGAATATAAAAACTATAAACATAACCATTAATTGATAAATGTATAATAATGCTCAAAACTCAAATCATTTGTATTGAACTGAATAATGACTACTTTAACGTGTTTTAAAGCCTATGATATCCGAGGTAAACTCGGCACCGAATTGAATGAAGAAATCGCCTATAAAATTGGCCGCGCTTACGGACAAATCTATAAACCAAAGACTGTAGTTGTAGGTTGCGATATTCGTCTAAGCAGTGAGTCTTTAAAACAAGCGACCATTCGCGGCCTAAATGATGCTGGTGTTAATGTGCTTGACTTAGGCATGACGGGTACTGAAGAGGTCTATTTCGCCGCTTTTCATTTAGATGTACAAGGTGGTATTGAAGTTACCGCTAGTCATAACCCAATGGACTATAACGGTATGAAACTGGTACGAGAAAATGCTCGTCCAATTAGTGCAGATACGGGTTTAAAAGAAATTCAGGCTTTAGCAGAAACAGATCACTTTGAAGAAGTTAGTCAAAAAGGTACTACTCAAAGCTATAACATCTTGCCTGAATTTGTCGAACATTTAGTCACTTATATTGACCCAGCAAAAATTCACCCATTAAAACTGGTCGTAAATGCTGGTAATGGTGCTGCGGGTCATGTCATTGATACCATTGAAGCAAAATTTAAAGCGCTCAATATTCCTGTCGAATTTATCAAAATTCATCATAAAGCAGATGGTACTTTCCCAAATGGGATTCCTAACCCAATTTTAATTGAAAACCGTGACAGTACCCGAAATGCTGTACTTGAACATCAAGCAGATATGGGTATTGCTTGGGACGGCGACTTTGACCGCTGCTTCTTGTTTGATGAAAAGGGTCAGTTCATTGAGGGCTACTATATTGTTGGTCTATTGGCTCAAGCTTTCTTGATTAAGCAACCTGGCGAAAAAATTGTTCATGACCCACGTTTAGTGTGGAACACCTTTGATATTGTCGATGGATACAAAGGCATTGCAGTACAGTCAAAATCTGGTCATGCCTTCATTAAAGATGTCATGCGTGAACATAATGCCGTATACGGCGGCGAAATGAGTGCCCATCACTACTTCCGTGACTTTGCTTACTGCGACAGTGGCATGATTCCGTGGTTACTCACCATTGCCTTACTCTCTGAAACTGGACAATCTCTTTCAACCCTCGTTGAAAATATGATTGCCAAATTCCCTTGTAGTGGTGAAATCAACTTTAAAGTGGCTGATACACAGACCACTATTCAAAAGATTTTCGATTTCTATGCTGATCAAAACCCACAAATTGACCGTACCGATGGTGTAAGTCTGGACTTTGGCACATGGCGTTTTAATGTACGTGCGTCAAACACAGAGCCATTGCTACGTTTAAACATTGAAAGCCGTGCAGACCGTCAAGCCCACCCTATGCAACATTATGTAGATGAGTTGACAGGATTGATTCAAGGCTAATCCATAATAAAAAAGGAGCAATTCGCTCCTTTTTTATTGATATTTAATTATATCCATTAGGATTTTTTTTCTGCCAATTCCAACTATCAGCAAGCATATCCTCTAAACTATGTTGCGGTTGCCAACCCAACTCTGTAACTGCACGGCGATTGTCTGAAAAAGAAGTCGCAACATCGCCAGCTCGACGTGCTACAAACTCAAAGGCTACAGGTATGCCATTAACTTGTTGAAAGGTATCTTTAACTTGCAAAACAGATGAACCATTACCTGTACCGATATTCCATGCTCGGCAACCCTTCGACTGTAAACGGTTATTTAGAGCACACAAATGCGCATTCGCTAAGTCAACCACATGAATATAATCACGTACACCAGTGCCATCTACTGTGTCATAGTCATTGCCATAAATGGACAATTTTTCACGGCGGCCCACAGCAACTTGAGTCACATACGGCATTAAATTATTTGGAATACCTTGTGGATCTTCACCAATACGCCCACTCTTATGTGCACCTACTGGATTAAAATAACGAAGCAATGCAATTGACCACTCTGGATTAGACGCTGACAACTTTTGCAATAATTGTTCAACAATCAACTTAGTATAACCATAGTTGTTACTTGGCATACCTGTTGGCATGTCTTCATTTAATGGCGATATATTGGCTTCGTCATACACCGTTGCAGAGGAGCTAAATACAAGTGTATAAACACCAGCCTTTTCCATCGAGTTAACCAGTTGAATGCTACCCGCAATATTATTATCAAAATAAATGAGCGGTTTTTCTTGGCTTTCACCTACGGCTTTTAAACCCGCGAAGTGGATCACAGCGTCAATTGAATGACTCTGAAAAACACGATCAAGCTCATCTGCATTACGAATATCGCCCTGCACAAAAGTTAAACTTTTTTGAGCGATATCTTGAACTCTATTTAGAGATTCTTCTGAACTATTCGAAAGGTTATCAAAAACGATAACTTCATGACCAGCCTGCAAAAGCTCAACACATGTGTGTGAACCAATATAACCTGCACCACCAGTGACTAGAATTTTAGCCATCTACTTTTCCTAACAATATTTTAATTAATCCACGCGTTGAAGCATCAAGTGTTGAAAGGTCATTTTGAACACCGTTTAAAATCGGAAGTAGCTGATCAGCAATCTGCTTACCTTTCTCAACCCCCCACTGATCAAATGGATTAATATTCCAGATCACAGACTGCACAAAAACTTTATGCTCATATAAAGCAATCAACATTCCTAAACTATAGGGATTTAATTCTTTCAATAATAATGTAGAACTTGGTTGATTACCTTCATATTGCTTATAAATTGGTAAATTCTCTAATTCAGTCGAGTCTAAAGCCTCATTACCAAAGGCTAGTAATCTTGATTGTGCTAAACAGTTTGAAAGTGCAAGATGGTGTTGTTCGACCAGAGCTTCTGCATTTTCAACATAGGTAAAATGATCTGCATTATAACGTTGGACTGGGGCAATAAAGTCACAACTTACAGCTTGCGTTCCTTGGTGTAACAACTGATAGAAAGCATGTTGAGCATTTGGTCCAACCTCACCCCATATAATAGGACAAGTATCAAGCTCAACTTTTAGGCCATTGCGCTGTACTGACTTCCCATTAGATTCCATTTCTAGCTGTTGCAGATAGGCTGCAAAATACTTTAATCGTCCATCATAGGGTAATACGGCATGAGTCTGAATATTTAAAAAGTTATTATTCCAGATTCCTAACAGTGCCATCAAAACTGGAATATTTTGATCAAAACTCGTATTTTGAAAATGCTCATCGACTGCATGAGCCCCTGCTAAAAGTTGCTGGAAACCGTCCACACCAATCGTCAAGGCTATAGGCAATCCTATACAAGACCATAGAGAATAACGTCCACCTACCCAGTCCCACAGCAGTAACTGGTTTTCAGGCGCGATTCCCCATTCTGACATTTTGTCAGCTTTTGTAGATATGCCAATAAAGTGACTTTTTAATACACGAGCATGTGCTCCTAATGCTTTTTCAAGCCACTGACGCACCGTTTGAGCATTTGATAAAGTATCAATCGTACCAAAAGACTTAGATGAAATAATAAACAAAGTTGTTTCAGGACGAAGTTGGTGGAGTAATTCTGATAACTGGCTACCATCCATAGTCGAAACAAAGTGAACATTTAAAGGCTTAGCCGTTTTCACCTTGAAATCAGACAACGCATGGGTGACCATTTGTGGTCCTAAATCGGACCCACCCACTCCAATATTAACAACGTCTTGAATCACTTCACCAGTTGAGCCACGATATTGTCCTGCATGGATTTTTTCCACTAAGGCATACATACGTTGTAACTGGCTATGAACTTGTTCTGTTAAGTCTGGAAACTTTGAATAGTCAGCCGGTAAACGCAATGCCCAGTGCATTGCTGCACGTTGCTCAGTACAGTTAATTTTAGCTTGTGAAAAAAGGCGATTAATCCATTCAGTTAAGTTTTTAGTATTCGCAAGAGCTACTAATTGTTCTAAAATATCTTTGGTTAAGCGATGCTTACTATAATCAAAAAATAATTGATCAAATTTTACAGAATAATTTTGAAAACGATCAGGCTCTAAAGCAAATAGCTCTTTTATATGTAATTTCGAGTTTTTTTCACCTAAAGTTTGCAGATGAGCTAAAGGTGAGACTAATTCCTTTGGAAATTGCTCAATTGACTTACTCATAAGCGACCTACTCCTTCATAAGCAAAACCTTTCGCCTTTACATAAGCAGGATCATAAATATTACGTCCATCTAAAATTAAAGGATGCTTCATTAATTGTTGTAGTTGCTTAAAGTCAGGACTCCAATATTGCTTCCATGCAGTGACTAGGCATAATGCATGAGCATCTCGTACCGCCTCATATTGATCAGTACATAAAATTAAATCTTCACGATGCCCATAAGCTGCTGCTATTTCATCTAAAGCTTGAGGATCATGCAGACGCACTATTACACCCTGTGCCCATAATGCAGCTAATAAAATATGAATCGGTGAGTTGTGTATATTCGAAGTATTTTCTTTAAAAGAAGCACCCCAAATCGCAACTATTTTGCCATTTAGGCTACAGTGATAATAATTCCATAACTTACGAAATAAAATTTCTTTCTGCTGCTCATTAATAGCCCAAACTTGTTCCAAAAGGCGGCTTTTTGTTCCAGTTTCAGACACAGTGCTCGAAAGTGTTAAAATATCATGCGAAAAATTCTCACCACCAAATCCTACACCTGGTGATAAATATGCAGCACCAATACGTGTGTCAGCAGCGATACCATGTTTTACATTCGCAATATCAATACCTAACTTTTCGGCAACCATAGCCAAGTCATTCATATAACTAATGCGGGTAGCCAACATGCCTGAAATACTAAGTTTGGTGAACTCAGCATCTAAAATCGGCATAAATAAATATTGATAACTAAACTGGAAAAAAGGACGCAATAACTCCTGCATAGTTTCACTTGCATCTCTAGATTCCACACCGATAATGACATGCTTTACATTCAATACACTATTAATGGCATTACCTTCCTGAATCACATCAGGGAAGTAAACCCACTCATCTTTTGGCAAATGCTGTTTTAATTTCTCTGTACCGTGCAAACCAAAAGTAGAACCATTAATCATTAACCGTGGGTGAACAATTGGTCGTTCACCCAATTTTTCAACCGTTTTTAATGCAAGTTCAATTTGTGTTGGGCTAAAACAGAATAAATAAACTTCAATATCTAAAGGAATCTCAGAAAAAGGGCTCTCTTTTAAGAAACCCGCTTTTCGCTGCTTATTTAAGTAATTATTTACGTCTTGATCTTGATACGAAAGTACAGAAATATTTTCTTCACAGGTGACACTTGTACACCAGTAAATTTGATTACCATATTCAGCTAATAACGCTGCCATCACGCCGGCATGTAACGTTGTTCCAAATACTGCGATTTTCATTGCACACCTGATTTTTTCGTATTTTATAGATTTCTCTTCCCTTTACAGGAAGAGAATATACTGCTCAGCTACTATATTCAGTAGTTTTTACAAATGCTTAAGCAGAACTACAAAACTTTATAATTTAAGTTCTTGAATCAGCTGTTTAAATTCCAATCCTAACTTAGGGTGTGCAACACCATAATGTAGTACAGCTTTCAAATAGCCAAGCTTGCTGCCACAGTCAAAAGTTTGGCCTTGCATCCGGTAGGCTTCAACGGTATCAGTTTCTTGAAGCATCGCAATAGCATCAGTTAACTGTATTTCATTGCCCGCACCTTTGGGTGTATTTTCCAAAAGCTGCATAATCTTAGCAGGTAAAATATAACGCCCCACCACGGATAAATTAGAAGGCGCAGAACCTATAGCAGGCTTTTCGATAATTCCCTGCATAGCAATACTTTCACCCTCATTCGGGCTCTGCTTCACATCAACAATTCCATATTGATCTACAAGATGATCTGGTACTGCCTCAACCATGATTTGAGCAGCTTGACTTGCTTCATAGCGTGAAATCATACGCGATAGATCATTTTTCCCTGAGTTATCTTGAACCAATACATCTGGCAATAACACAGCAAAATCATCTTGCCCAACAATACTTTTTGCACATAAAACAGCATGCCCCAAACCCAAAGGTTGAGGCTGCCTTACACTTACCACAGTCACATGAGATGGAATAATCTGTGTAATTTCTTCAAGTAAATCGAACTTTTTCTTTTGCTCTAGAGTCGTTTCTAGTTCAAAGTTTCGATCAAAATAATTTTCAATTGATGCCTTAGATGAATGAGTTACCAAAATAATTTGCTCAATTCCAGCCTCTACAGCTTCACGCACTACATATTCAATTGCAGGGCGATCTACCACTGTGACCATTTCTTTGGGAATTGACTTACTTGCTGGTAAAAAACGTGTACCTAATCCAGCTACAGGTAAAACTGCCTTTTTAATCACAGATTCACTCTCTAATTAACCATAATATCTTTACTACGTTAACATAACGCCCTATCAATACTTTGTTGGGCAGGACTTATTTTGTCTATAGTAATTTAAAAATGATAATTTATGCTAGCTGAAAGCTATTCAAATAATTAAGAAGCATTCAGCATGTGTCTACTATAGCATAATTCTTGATGCATTTCTCTTAAAACACCTCTCAACCCCCTCCATCTACAGAATTAATTACTTTTAGAATCAAATATATAATAGAAAAAATCAAGCAATAATACTCTTCTATATTCTCAAAATTTGGTATCATATGTATTAAATAATATCAATTGTTTTTAATGATTTTAAGAAGTCAAACAGATATAAAAATATACTAAATCATTCTTCTAAGTACATATAATAATGCGGACGATACCTTGACTTAGCTTTTTTATGAATACCAACTTTAGATACGATATCAATGGACTACGAGCTTATGCCGTAGCATTAGTTGTACTTTTCCATTTTGGAGTAATAGGCTTTTCCGGTGGTTTCATCGGTGTGGATATTTTTTTCGTCATTTCAGGTTTTTTAATGACTCAAATTATCGTATCTGGCCTTGAAAAAAAGACTTTTAATTTTTTAAAATTTTATATATCTCGTGCAAATAGAATTATTCCACCCCTAGTCGCCTTATGCTTGATTATTGGAATAATAGGATGGTTTACTTTAACCCCTCAAGAACTAAAAGACTATGGTAAACATGCAGCCACTAGTTTAAGCTTCCTCTCAAATATTCAGTATTTTAGAGAATCTGGTTATTTTAATACTGACTCTCATGAAAAATTACTATTACATACTTGGTCTTTATCTGTTGAGTGGCAATTTTATATTCTACTTCCTATAATTATATTTATAATAACCTTATTAACAAAAAATAAATTGGTTTTGAGGTTAATATTTCTAGTAATATTATTAATATCATTTTTATTATCAATTTTAATAACAAAATCCAATCCAACCGCTGCATTCTTTCTACTACCAACGCGCGCTTGGGAAATGATGACTGGTGGATTGTTATACTTATTCTTTCAAAACAAAGTTTTTTCATCTTCTAAACAAACAATAATTGAGATTTTTGGATTTTTTTTAATAGTTATTTCTGTTATATTTTTTTCAGGAAAAACTGCTTGGCCTAGTTATAATGCAGTTTTGCCTGTCTTAGGAACTCTTTTAATTTTATTAGCATCTAAGAATAATTCTATTTTAACAAATAATAGAATTGTACAATTTTTAGGAAATACCTCCTACTCTATCTATTTATGGCATTGGCCTATTGTATTTTACTTATCATACATAGAAAAATCGCATGAAATAATATATATAATATTATCCATTATATTATCAATTACTTGTGGATGGCTATCTTTTAAATTTATTGAAACCCCAACAAGAAAATGGCTTTCAAAACAAAAAGTTTACTTAAACTATATTAGTACATTAATCTATATTTCAGTTCCTATGGCGATATTCATAGCTTTTTTCGTAAAAGATGGAATGCCAAATCGATTACCACAAAAAATCAACAACATAGCCCAACAATCTAATAATAGAAACCCTTTAATGCAGAAGTGCCATATAGAAGAAGGTATAAAAGTTCCTGAATGCAAGTATGGCAATGGGCCTGTTAAGTTAATTGTAATAGGAGATAGTCACGCAGCAGCAATGATTAGATCAGTTGAAAAATCACTTCCAATAAACTCTTCAGTATTAGATTGGACCTATTCAGGCTGCCCTACAGTGGAGCATATTAAAAAATTAAATAGCCCAAATTTTAAATGTGGCTTAGTTATATCAAAATTTATAAATAAACTAGATCAACATCCTAATACTCCGATTCTAATAATTAATCGAATCAATGTGCTGTTCCACGGTGCTCCAGATGGGGACAATGATTTAACAAAGCCTATTAGATATATAGATCGTCCATTCCAAGCATATAATCAAGAATATTATAATGCTATGAAAATAGCTTATGTTGATACTCTATGTAAGATTTCAAAAAAGAATGAAGTTTTTGTTACACGTCCTGTTCCTGAGTTTCCATCTAATGTTCCGAAAACTTTAGCACATAAAGCCATTATTCATTCACAGACAAGAATGAAAATCCTAAGAGCTCAATATATGCAACGTAGTAAGTTATCTTATGAGGCGCAAAATGAAGCAGCTGAAAAATGTGGTGTCAAAATTTTAGAAACAGCTAATTTTTTCTGTGATAATAATTATTGTTATCCTGATAAAGACGGTATGCCTTTATATTTTGATGATGATCATCTTAGTATTTATGGTGCGGACCAATTAATTCCACTCTTTAAAAAGGTTTCAGAAAAATAAATAAAATTGAAGTAATAGGGTTTCCCCTATTACTTCAATTTATCAATATAGGTTTATTCTACCTTATATCCATTAGGATTTTTTTTCTGCCAATTCCAACTATCAGCAAGCATATCCTCTAAACTATGTTGCGGTTGCCAACCCAACTCTGTAACTGCACGGCGATTGTCTGAAAAAGAAGTCGCAACATCGCCAGCTCGACGTGCTACAAACTCAAAGGCTACAGGTATGCCATTAACTTGTTGAAAGGTATCTTTAACTTGCAAAACAGATGAACCATTACCTGTACCGATATTCCATGCTCGGCAACCCTTCGACTGTAAACGGTTATTTAGAGCACACAAATGCGCATTCGCTAAGTCAACCACATGAATATAATCACGTACACCAGTGCCATCTACTGTGTCATAGTCATTGCCATAAATGGACAATTTTTCACGGCGGCCCACAGCAACTTGAGTCACATACGGCATTAAATTATTTGGAATACCTTGTGGATCTTCACCAATACGCCCACTCTTATGTGCACCTACTGGATTAAAATAACGAAGCAATGCAATTGACCACTCTGGATTAGACGCTGACAACTTTTGCAATAATTGTTCAACAATCAACTTAGTATAACCATAGTTGTTACTTGGCATACCTGTTGGCATGTCTTCATTTAATGGCGATATATTGGCTTCGTCATACACCGTTGCAGAGGAGCTAAATACAAGTGTATAAACACCAGCCTTTTCCATCGAGTTAACCAGTTGAATGCTACCCGCAATATTATTATCAAAATAAATGAGCGGTTTTTCTTGGCTTTCACCTACGGCTTTTAAACCCGCGAAGTGGATCACAGCGTCAATTGAATGACTCTGAAAAACACGATCAAGCTCATCTGCATTACGAATATCGCCCTGCACAAAAGTTAAACTTTTTTGAGCGATATCTTGAACTCTATTTAGAGATTCTTCTGAACTATTCGAAAGGTTATCAAAAACGATAACTTCATGACCAGCCTGCAAAAGCTCAACACATGTGTGTGAACCAATATAACCTGCACCACCAGTGACTAGAATTTTAGCCATATGTGCCTCTCAAACTATTTAGATAATAACTGATATTTATAATCTAATTAACCATAATATCTTTGCTACGTTTATACCCATCGACATAGTGTTCGAGTTGACAAAGAGCCCAATCAATATCTTTTTGAACAGCAGTCATATTATTAACCCGCTCAAAAACCTCTTGAATCTCTGTAAGAGGATAAAACTTTTCAAATGATCGAAGAATTCTACTGTGCTCGGTATATTCAGTATTTTCTTGATCAATTAATAATTCTTCATAAAGTTTTTCACCTGGGCGTAATCCACTGTAGTGAATTGCGATATCCCCTTGCTCTGAATCATGTTCACGCACAGTTAAACCACTTAAAGAAATCATTTGGCGAGCTAAATCCTGAATACGGACAGGTTCGCCCATATCAAGTAAAAAGACATCTCCACCTTTACCTAGGGCACCAGCTTGAATAACTAACTGAGATGCTTCAGGAATCGTCATGAAGTAGCGTGTTACATCTGGATGGGTCACAGTAATAGGACCACCTTTTGCAATCTGATTTTTAAATAAGGGAACTACAGAGCCTGAAGACCCTAATACATTACCAAAACGTACAATACTAATTTGAGTTTGCTTTTGAGCTTCAGCCATTGCCTGACAATAAAGCTCAGCCATGCGTTTTGATGCACCCATAACATTGGTTGGGCGTACTGCTTTATCGGTCGAAATTAGAACGAAGGTCTCAACACCCTTTTTCACAGCTGCATTTAAACTATTCGCTGTTCCAATCGCATTGTTCTTGAGGCCAGCAATAGGGTTACATTCTACTAAAGGTACATGTTTATAGGCAGCGGCATGATAAACAGTCTGTACGCTATATTGCTCAATAATACGCTCTAATTTTTGTTGATCCTGAACAGTACCTAAAATTGGAACAATTTCACATTGAGCGCTTAGACGTAATTCTCTATCTATGCTGTAAAGAGCAAATTCTGTAATTTCATAAATGATCAACATTTTAGGTTGATTTTTAATAATTTGTCGACATAACTCCGAGCCAATAGAACCACCGGCACCTGTTACCATTACGATTTTATTATGAATATTTTTTGCAAGTAGATGATCTACAGGTGGTACTGGGTCACGTCCCAATAAATCAACAATGTCTACTTCACGAATATCAGCAACTTTTAGTTCACCATCAACCAGCTGAGTAAGGCCAGGAAGTTCCGTAATTTTAAGATGTGCGGGCTCTAACTGTTGGATAATTTCACTTTTACGTACGCGACCTACTGAAGGCAATGCTAATAAAATTTCATCAGTTTTATATTTTTCAAACCGTTGTAAAGCTTTTTCTAAAGATAGTACCTTTAAACCACCAACCATATGGTCTTGCAAAGAACTATTATCATCAATGAAGAAGACAGGTAAATGGTTGCCAGAACGATAAAGCACAGCTGCAATTTGCTGACCAGCATCACCTGCACCATAAATTGCGATACGCTTTCTCTCTTCCCCTGTGAGTAATGCAGACTTTACAATAAATCGGATAAATGCACGGCTACACCAAACCCAACTAAACATTAAGAAACCAAACATCAATGGAATTGATGTTGGAACAAAAGCTGCCGAGAATGCATTTAGGCTATATAAAACAACCACCATCAGTGCAACAGCAAGTGCTAATTTTGCAATAAAGGCTTCGTTAAAAGTACGAACAATAAAGCGATATACCCCAGTTACCATTAAACTTAAAATAGCAACGATAGTAACGATCGCTACTCCATAGTTAATCCCTGGGATAACTTCAGCACCTAAATCAAACAGTCGAATGGCATAACATAGCCACAAAATAACAGGAAACGCAAAAAGGTCTACAAGAACCAAAAAACATTGTTTGGTGAGTCTTGGGGCAGACGCAAACTGATAAATAATCTTTTTCACAATACTCTTCTAATCGTTCTAGTAACCGTGCGATATTTATACTCATTTCTCATATAACTAGAAATAAAATTTACGCAGCGGTTACATAACTTTAAATCAGATCATAATTCAAAAGAAAGCTATGTGAATAGCTTCACATTTTTATGACTGTATAGCTCTACTAACGGCATTAATTGCAAGAATTGTTTTTTCTATACTGTCTGGACTCAAAGTCGGATGCACCAAAAACATTAAGCTTGTTTCACCTAATTGCTGCGCATTTTCCAAACGTTTTTCTGGACGCCATGGTGTACCATCAAATGCATGCTCTAAATAAACTTCTGAACAAGAGCCACTAAAGCAAGGGACGCCTTGCGCATTAATTTCTTGCATTATACGATCACGAGACCAACCCTCTGGTAATGCCTCTAAATTCACTTGCGCATAACATTTATAATACGCATGAACATAATCATCTGAAGCGATATGAACGTTAAAGTAAGGAGAATTTTCAAACGCTTTTAAAATCTTTTCTGCATTTTCAGTACGCTTTTGTGTCCATTCAGTCATACGTGTTAACTGAATTCGACCAATAACTGCTTGCATTTCCATCATGCGCCAGTTAGTACCAAATGAGTCATGCAACCAGCGGAAACCTGGAGGATGTTGTTTATTATAAATACTGTCATAGCTTTTACCATGATCTTTATAAGACCACATTTTTTTCCAAAGCTCTTCATCATTTGTGGTGACCATACCGCCCTCACCACCAGTTGTCATAATTTTATCTTGACAAAAAGACCAAGCAGAAATATGACCGATTGACCCAGCAGCTTTTCCTTTATATTTTGCACCATGAGCCTGTGCGCAATCTTCAATAACATAGATGCCGCGCTCAGTAGCAAGTTGCATAATCGGATCCATATCGCACATCCAACCGGCCAAATGTACACAAATAATCGCTTTAGTATTGGGTGTAATTACGGCTTCAATCGTACGTCGTGAAATATTCTGAGAATCCAACTCTACATCTGCGAAAACAGGATTAGCTCCCGCCGTTACAATGGAGCTTGCTGAAGCAAGAAAAGTACGAGACGTCACAATAACATCATCACCTGCACCAATATCTAAAGCTTTTAATGCAACATCCAACGCAACAGTTCCATTTGCCAAAGCTACCGCATATTTTGTACCAGAAAACTCGGCAAATTCTTTTTCAAAAATTCTACATTCTTGACCGGTCCAATAATTTACTTTATTTGATAGTAATACATTTTTGACTGCGTCAGCTTCTTCTGTAGTAAAACTTGGCCATGGTTCAAATGCAGTGTTTAACATTATGATTTCCTAATAAAAAAATACTTCTTACTTTCTTTCTAAAATTCTGGCTGGGTTGCCGACAACTGTTACACCAGCTGGTACACTTTTAGTCACTACAGCACCCATACCAACAACAGCACCTTTACCAATTACTAAAGGCTTGTCAGGTGTACCTTGTTTAATGACGGCTCCAGCACCTATATAAGCATGATCTTCAATATGAATGTTACCATTACATTTAACGCCTGGAGCAAATGTAACGTAGTCACCAATCACACAGTCATGCTCAACATAACTGTATAAATTAGCATGAAAACATTTACCGATTTTTATATTTGATGTAATTGAAACGAAAGGACTTAAGGCTGCCCCTTCACTGATTTCAACGTTATCCATAATTATTGAATTATCAGCGTGTACGGACCAAAGTTTAATACCATCAGCAATCAACTGATTGGCAATTTTTTCACGAATTTGACTATTCGCAATAGCAATTAATACATACTTATTAGAACATTCTATTGATTTAAAAGTTTGATAGTTCACAGCTGTATGTCCGTTTACTATCTTTTCTTCTTGTAAACTATCATCAATAAAATAAATTTCTGCTGCAATACCCTGACGTTGGAGCTGTTGTCTTGCAACAGGCATCAGACTGCGACCACAACCTGAAGCACCATAAATCGCATAGATATGGTTACTCATTTATCTGCTTCCGACTTTGAACCTGTAAACTTGGTCATCGTCGCTTCACCCGCTTCATTAATATCATCTTTAGCGATTACTTTTTTAACGGTTTGTAGCATAATTTTAAAGTCTAACCAAAGCGATCTATTTTCAACGTACCACGTATCAAGTTTAAACTTTTCTTCCCAGCCAATTGCATTACGTCCATTCACCTGAGCATGACCAGTCATTCCTGGACGTACATCATGACGCTTGGCCTGTTCTTTATTATAAAGCGGCAAGTACTCCATCAGTAAAGGTCGTGGGCCAACAATACTCATATCACCTTTAATCACGTTCCAAAGCTCAGGCATTTCATCCAAACTGGTAGAACGAAGCATTTTACCAAATGGCGTTAGGCGCTCACTGTCTGGTAAAGGATTACCCTGTGCATCTGTTGCATCTTTCATTGTTCGAAATTTAATCATTTCAAACGGCTTCCCATGTAAACCTGGGCGAACTTGGCGAAACAATACTGGCGAGCCTAAGTTTTTTTTCACCTTATATGCAACATAGAAATATAATGGCGAGAGCAAAATTAATGCTATAGAAGCAATAATGATATCAAATAAACGTTTCAACATTTTACAGCCCTAAAATATCTATCAGTTTTTGATTTACTTTATTAGCATCAAATTTTTCGATTGCTATTTCATAACTAGCTTTACCCATTATTTGAATCTTTTCAGGATGCTCAATAAAGTAAATCATTTTCTCAGCTAACTTTTCAGGGTCCCATCGCGGTACGATAAAACCATTAACTCCATTTATCACCGTCTCACGGCAGCCTGGAACATCTGTAGTAATTACCGCTCGACCAATTGCCATAGCTTCTTGCGTACTTCTTGGTACTCCCTCCCGATAGGAAGGCAAAACAAAAACGTCACTATTCGCGATCCATTCCTGAATATTATCTACATGCCCAGGGTACTCTATAACTCCTGATTTTATAAGATTGTGTAATTCATCTTCGGATAATGCACCTAAATTACTTTTATCAACTGCTCCTAATACTGTAAATATAGTCTTAGGATACTTTTCTTTTACTAATTTAGCCGCAGCTACAAATTCATGGATACCTTTTTCTTTCAGCAATCGGCCTATAAATAAAAACCTAGTTTTTATAGCATTTAGATTGGCTACTGGCTTATATGGATATGCTTTTAAATCTAAACCTATTCCGCCTAAAACACTGACATTCTTTACTGATAAAGAATGATTTTTCAATAAATCTATTGGATCATCCGGGTTTAAAAAGATTAAATGGTCTAAATGTGGAAAAGCTATTTTATATAAAAAAATCTGAATATTTCGTATCAGTTTAGTTTTAGGGGCAAGCCCTTCGGGTTGGTCAGTAAAGGTATACCCTAAACCTTCTAACATACCAATACGACGCGGCACTTTTGCTAATTTAGCTGCTAAAGTTCCAAAAATAACAGGCTTCGTAAAATATGAAAAAACGATTTCTGGCGAGACTTCACCTATTTTCTTAGCTAAGCGATAGGTAGCTATTAAATCAGCTAGTGGATTTAAGCCACCTCTATTTAGCTCATAAGGAACAGGGATAGCGCCCAAGCTTTGGATTCGTTGTGAAGAGATATCATCATAATCTGTAGCAAAAGCATACACCTGATATTTATTGTCTATTAAACTCTTTATAAGGTCGGCACGGAAACCATAAAAGCTTGAAGCGACTGTTCCTATTAATGCTATTTTTTTCATACCAACCTCATTTTTTCGAGAATAATTGCTTATGTTTCTCACCCAGTAATAAGAAAAAACATATATAGACAACAATATAATTAAACATTCTCAATCTAACGGCTGTGCCAAGATTATCGTTACCAATTAACCAGACGCTGCCATAAGCCACAAAAAAAACTAATAAAAATCGTATAAAAGCATTAGCATATCTAATATTTTTAATAATATAGAAAAACATAAAAATAAAAGGCAAACTCTCGATAATCCATAATAGTACAGATAAAGGATTTACAAAAAACAATCCAAATAATTGGCCTAGAATACTTAAAATAAAGTTAGGTACAAACATTACAGGATCAGAGAAGTCAATTCCCAAAGTAGAGCCTGAACTAACATCAGCATTTTCAGTAAAACCTTCTCTATATTTTGTTAGTGGATCAAGATATCCATAAAAATTTAAAATAAACAAAATTAATAAATAAAAAAATCCAAGAAATATGGTTTTCTTAGCATTTAATTTAATTCTCCAAAAAATTAAAGCCATCAAAAACCCGAAACCTAGATATGGTCTAAAACCATAAAGCAAAAATAGAAAAACTATAGACAAAATAAAAAAGAATATTTTTATTATAACTTCATTCGTATTTATATATTTTCTAACCGTTAAGCACCCCAAAAGGAATATTAATAACATAACAGTATCACGATATATATCCATAGAATAGAAAAACAAAGTAGGATATATGAGCATTAACAATATACAATAAAAATATTCTTTTTGGTTTTTATTAAACTTTAAATTTGCAACTACTGTAGTCAAAAAAGGAAGTAAAAATAAATGGATACCAAATATTACATAAGATATTATAGATCTAGAGTAAAAACCAGAATCAGAAAGAAATTTTAAAAAAATAGGCCATAAAGAGGTTGTATAATCTTCATATCCTTTAGCAAAAGCATCATAATAATCAGCATCACTCCCTCCACCAATAGGAAGTATTAAATAATCAGTTTCAAACAATAAAAATAAAAGTATCTTTGTAAAAAGTACAATAAAAATCGAAATAAATATAGCTTGATTACTAACTTTTAGTTTATTCATGTATCAAACCAACTTTAAGAGAAAATTTTCAAAACCAGAGTTTTCTAATATATTACCCCATTTATAGATATGCATATCAACTTGCACATCGTTATTTATATTAGAAATAAGATCATCTTTAGAAGAAATAGACTCCAACCAGATTGGTTGATAATCATGATTAAGTGCAAACTCTTCAATCCATTGATATTTATTAGAAATAACACTTAAGCCTGAAGCTAAATATTCTAAAGTTTTTGTACTGGTCTGAATATTGAATGGATATATATCAGGTGTAAAGTTAAGTCCAAAGCGACACTCTCTATAAAGCTTTGGTAGCTCACTTCTTTCAACACGCCCTAGTAAGGTTATATTTTTCTGAGATAATTTGAAAATTTGTTCTATCTCAGAAGTAACTGTACCAATAATCAATATTTTTAAATCCAAATTAGCAAGTTGAATTATTGCTTCAACTAAGCCTTGGCGACCCAAAATAGAACCACAATATACTATATCATAAATGGGGTTATCAGATTTTTGTTGATATAAAGCTTCATCCACCCCCATATCTCTCCTAATAGAAGGAATACTATCTTTAAATTGTAGAGTATTCTCAACCTCTTCATTAAGGAAAATTCTACCTGATGGCTTGCTATTAATAGTCTTTTTAACTATATCTTTTAAGATAGCATAAGGAGGAGTAGATAAACTTTGATATTCATGAACTTCTATGGCTTTAATTAGTTTTTTTTTCCAAAAAGGTCTAACGCCCATAAAATATATATTGATATCATTATTATTATCTAACAAATGCTCATAATCTAATTGTATACTATGCCCTCTCGCAATAAGATATTCTTGATAAGCATAAGCTTCAGGAGTGTATGCATTTTGTTTTAATGAAATACCAATCTTCACTAATGGCTCCTTTAAACTAAATTAAACCAACGTTAATACTTTTGCGCTTGTAATACAGCCATAATATAAATTTCATTAAAATATAGCCGCTAGCAGTTGAAATTGCTGCGCCCAATATCCCCCATTTTACGGACATAAAATAGCAACAAATCGAAATCGTTAAAAAAACTATAATTTGAAAGGATAATAATTTACTTTTATCTTCAGTATATGCAGCAATTGTCATACCAAAACCAAAAATCTGTGATAAAACAACACCAAATAAAAGTATTAACAATGACAAATAGCCATCCTGACTAGTAACCCCATATAGGGAAAAAAATAATTTACCAAACACTACTGTTAATATGAATATTACTGCACTAACAGCAAAGAGAAAAAGAGAATACTTCCTTGATAAATGATGTAACGCTATAAATTCTTTTTCCTGATAAAATTTAACTAAATTAGGAGTAATAACAACCATTACAGATACACTTATATAAGTTATTAGAGCAGTAAAACTTTGTGCGATAGTATAATAACCTAATGATTTATCACTCACAATATTAGATAAAATGATCCGATCAAACTGTGCATTTAATAGAATTAACAATGCTGAACAAGTGGGAACCCACCCATATTTTACGTAACTAAATAAACTTTCTTTTTTTTCATCCTTATATAACTTAAAACTAGAAAAAACAATGAACAAAGAAGATATAAAAAGAAAAAATATAGAAGAAATATAAACTAAAAAAAACTCATTATAATTAACAAGAAAATAAAAAAAGAGTACAAAAATTAAAGGTAAAAAGTACTTCAAAAAATCATCTATCACAGAATTTGCATATTGCCTATTATGCAGCATTAAAATAGATGATTTGAATATAAAAAAAGAGAGTGGAAATACTATTAACCCTACATACCACAAGTTATATTTATAATCAAAAAATATACAACCAATTAAAGTAGCAAGAAAAGCACCAAAAATAAAAAATAAAATTTGTTCTTGAGGTATAATTTTATATCTCTTTTCTATTATTTTTACATTTCCGCCCCAACACCCAATTATTGAGAAGATATTAGACCAAGTTAATATCAATCCAAATAAACCAAATATTTCTACACCATAAATTCTAGAGATGACCATTCCCAAAACCAATGACAGAATGGCCCCTATAATTTTTAAACCAAATAGAAAAATTGATTTTTTCATTTACTCGATGAAACTCACATTTTCCATTTTCTTCATGCTTTGCTCGTAAACGCCCTTACATTTATAATATCCATTATTATAAATTTTAACTTTTTTATTTAACAAGGCTGCACCAATAGAAACATGAAGTCTATCGGTATAAACCTCATCATACAAATCGATTAATTCCAGGAATTTTCTAGCGCTATATAACGATTGATCATAATTAGATGAGCCAAAACTAGCCACTATCGATAAATCATTAACAAGCACTCTAGGAACATCTACTGTGGCACTCTGTTCCTTGTCCACTCTTGTTGCATATATTGTTTTCTTAAATTTTGAAATAACATTATGATATGTGAATATGAACTTCCGAATTATATTTTTACTCGAAAAAACCTGCATTTCATTTTTAGATGATTTTATTTCAGAAATATCACAGAAAAAAGCTATATCATCTTCTAAAAAAATTTTTGATGCATTTGACTTTTTTATACAATAATCATAACTATACTTTTCACGGCAGAATATAATACTACCTTCGGTGAGATTTGAAATTACGTCATCTACCTCCCTAATTGAATGGGGTAAAATCACAACTTTTACCTTTTGGTTATTCAATTGTGTTAGAAAGTCAGTTGTAGCGCCCCACTCTGGTACCAAAGCCCCACCACCAGCAATCATAACGGTATCACCTTGTTTTACCTTGGCAACCTCATCAAATGATATTGGTGTAAAATTTAAATTATATTTTTTTGCTAGCGCATAAAATCCCATATTAATTAATGCATCACCAGCATTACCATTATTCGCATAATAATAAATATTACCTTGTTTCTTTTCAGAAAACTCTTTAAATAAATTAATTAAATCTGACATTATAAACCCTATTTTACAATCTTATGTTTACTTGATTCTGTGCTAATACGTATTTCAAATCATAAAGTACATGCTTATCTTTACCTAAAGCATGAAATGCTTCCGCAGACATTGCTTGAAATTGATTATGTGCAACCGCAATAACGATCGCATCATACACACCTTGGCTTAATTCTTTAACTGGCGCTAATCCATATTCCTGTTGAACTTCTGTATCATCTACCCAAGGATCGTAGATATCTAGATCTAAATCATATTCTTTTAATGCTTGTATAAAATCAACAATTTTTGTATTACGAATATCTGGGCAGTTTTCTTTAAAACTCAATCCCATCACCAAAATGCGTGCGCCAACAACTTGTATACGTTGTTTTACCATCTCTTTAATAAGCTGAGTTGCAACGTATTCACCCATTCTGTCATTTAAACGTCGAGCAGCCAGAATAATTTCAGGGTGTAACCCAATAGACTCAGCCTTGTGAGTTAAGTAATAAGGATCTACTCCAATACAATGTCCACCAACTAGGCCCGGTCGAAAAGGTAAGAAGTTCCACTTTGTCCCTGCAGCCTTAAGTACATCTTCTGTATCTATACCCAATTTATTAAAAATAAGGGCTAACTCATTAATGAGAGCAATATTAACATCACGCTGCGTGTTCTCAATGACTTTGGCTGCTTCTGCAACCTTAATGTTAGGTGCCTTATGAGTTCCTGCCTCAATAATTAAGTTATAAACTTCATCAACATAATCAGCAGTTTCTGGCGTTGAACCCGAAGTAATTTTCAAAATATTGGTTACTCGATGCAACTTATCACCAGGGTTAATACGCTCTGGACTATAGCCTGCGAAAAAGTCTTGATTAAATTTTAAACCTGACACTTTTTCCAAAACTGGTATACAAACTTCTTCTGTAGCACCTGGATATACGGTCGACTCATAAACCACCACATCGCCTTTTTTTAGTACCTGACCAATACTAGTCGATGCCTTAATTAAAGGAGTTAAGTTTGGCTGTTTAAAATCATCAATTGGTGTTGGAACAGTGACAATAAAAAAGTTACAGTTTTTTAAATCCTCTAAATCTGTTGTATAGTTCAATTGAGTTGAATCTTTTAATTCTTCTGAAGAAACTTCTAATGTATGGTCATGCCCACTTTTAAGTTCATCTATACGTTTCTGATAAATATCGAAACCAACTACCGGTACTTTCTTCCCAAATTCAACTGCCAATGGCAAGCCTACATAACCTAAACCAATGATTGCTATTTTCAAATTGGCAATTTGCATATTAAGAAAGCCTTTTCTAAAGTTTGTATCTATATATAGCAATGCTTTGAGCATATATAACGGAGCGTACTATAGCAGATTTTTCAAGACACCCGTAAGCTAATTGTATAAATGTGTTTACAAGCATTCTATCTACCGTATTGGAAGAAAATTGAAAGCCTATAGGTTTAATATTTCCCCCTTATTACTTTGTGAAATTTAGCTTGTAGATAAACTAAACATACAAAGCTATACGATTTTTCGGTGTTTTTTCATTTCTTTTCAGCTAAAATCCATTCATCCTGCGTTTAATAGACACTTGTTACTATGCAGTGGACAATATCAATTAAAGATAAATACACAAAGGGTTGCGTGTGAAGTATTGCCAGTTTTTTTCTGTTCTTGCCTTAAGTTTGAGTGCTGCCAGCTGTGCGGTTACTTCCGGTTTACAAACTTACGATATTCCAAATGAAGGCGTTTATAAAACTGACCTTGGAACTACTGTTAATGTTGTTAAAATCTCTCAAGAAACACTACCTGCAATTCAACCTGCTCAAGTTGACTATCAACGTAGCTATGCAGCTTTATTTAAAAATCAACACCCCATATACCGCTTAAGCTCAGGTGATGTGCTTTCTATCCAACTTTGGGCCTACCCTGAAATTACACCTCAAATTAGTGTTAGCAATGAACAGTCTGTTCAAGCGAGTGGATACCCTATTGACCAAAATGGCTATATTCAGTTTCCTCTAGTTGGTCGCTATAAAGCAGCTGGTAAAACTCTTGCTCAAGTGAACCGTGAGTTACATAGCCAACTTGCCCGCTTCTTAAAAAATCCTGACGTGGTGGTACGTGTATTATCATATGAAGGCCAGCGTTTCTCTGTTCAGGGCAGCGTCATAAAGGGTGGTCAGTTCTACTTAAGTGACCAACCTGTTAGTGTCTATGCAGCTCTGGGTCTTGCTGGCGGTGTCAGTGATAAGGGTGATAATACTTATATTCAACTCATTCGAAATGGCCAAACCTATAATCTAAATACTATAGACTTAGAAAAAGCAGGTTTTTCATTACATAAATTATTAGTTCAACCAAACGATACCATTTATGTCAGCACCCGCGAAAATCAAAAGATTTACGTTATGGGTGAGTCTGGGAAAAACCAAGCATTAGCAATGCGTGACCAAGGTATGACTCTAAGTGATGCATTAGGTGAAAGTTTAGGCTTAAACCCTTTATCTGCTAGTGCGAGTCGAATTTATGTGTTACGCACCAATCCAAATGACCGAACAACTGAACTCTATCATTTAAACTTAATGAGTATTGGTGATTTTGGGTTAGCTAATCAGTTTAGACTACGTAGTAATGATATTGTCTACGTTGATTCGACTGGCTTAACTCGTTGGCAACGTGTTGTCAACCAAATTATTCCTTTCTCAAGTGCGTTATATAACATAGACCGTTTGGGACAGTAATATTATGCAGTTTAAAAATATTTTAGTCGTCTGTATTGGAAATATCTGCCGTAGCCCTATGGCTGAGTATTTTTTAAAACAGAAATATCCTCAGTTAAATATTGAGTCTGCCGGTATTTCGGGGCTTATCGGTCATCAAGCTGATGAAAAAGCCCGACTTTGTATGCAACGATTAGGTATTGATATGCAACCACATGTTGCACGTAAACTTAGCGCAGAACATATTAAGAGAGCTGACCTGATTTTAGTGATGAGTCAAAATCAGCAAAAACATATTGAACAGACTTGGCCCTTTGCAAAAGGTAAAACTTATCGCTTAGGGCATTGGCAAAGCAAAAATGTGCCTGATCCCTACCAGCACGACCAAGCTATTTTTGATGAAACTTGCCAACTCATACAGCAATGTATTGATGACTGGAAACCTTATATTTAACGCCAAGATTTTAAACTTATGAACCAAAATACTAATACCGAAGACACCATTGATTTAAAGGAATTATTCTTTTCACTGATTGCTCAGTGGAAACTTATCGCTCTTTGCATTATTTTAAGCCTTGTATGTGCACTACTCTATTTACGTGTAACACCTGACACCTATTCGGTTGATGCTTTGGTTCAAGTTGAAGACAGCAAAGGAGCCTCTGCTGCACTTTTAGGTGATTTATCACAAATGATTGAGCAAAAATCGCCAGCTCAAGCCGAAATTGAAATTTTAAAGTCCCGTCTGGTTTTGGGTTCGGTCATTAAAGACTTACATCTGAATATACAAGTTTCCAGCACAGAAAATACATTTACCCATCGCTTATTAAGCGATACGGAATATAAAACTGAATACACTAAAAATTCAGTTTTATTTAAAGATAGCCAAAAAAGTTTTGAAATTCGTGAATTTGACGTTCCAGCATTTTATTTAGATAAAAATTTACTTCTTAATTTTGATAAACAATCTTTACGCTTGACTGACCCTAATACTGAGCAAAATGTTTTAACAGTACCACTTAACCAGTTAAATCAAGTTACTGCTCCACATGGAACTTGGAAAGTCGCTATTTTTACAAAAGATCAATTTGACGCAACTTATAATATCAGAAATCTTTCTTTACCAGCATCTGTAAATGCTATAAGTTCAAACTATTCAGTTGGTGAGCGAGGTAAACTTACAGGTGTTCTAGGCTTAAGCTATCAAGGTCAAGATAAAGAACATATTACTAAGGTACTCAATGCAATTTTAGCAACTTATAGTGCACAAAATATTGAACGCCGTTCGGCTGAATCTGCTCAGACTTTAAAGTTTTTGGATGAACAGCTTCCAGATCTAAAAAAACAACTTGATGATGCTGAGCGTCAATTTAATAAATTCCGTCAACAGTACAACACTGTGGATGTGACTAAAGAATCAGAGCTCTATTTAACTCAAAGCATTACTTTAGAAACTAAAAAATCTGAGCTTGAGCAGAAGCAAGCCGAAATGGCGGCAAAATATACTATTGAACATCCTGTAATGCGTGAAATTAATGGACAGATTACTGCTATTAATAAACAAATTGGTGAATTAAATAATACCTTAAAACAATTACCCGATGTACAACGTCAATATTTACAGCTTTATCGTGAAGTAGAAGTTAAGACTCAGCTTTATACAGCCCTGCTTAACTCTTATCAACAACTTCGAATTGCTAAAGCCGGTGAAATTGGAAATGTTCGCATTGTAGACACTGCTGTTGAACCTGTTGCTCCAATTAAACCACAAAAACCCCTTATCCTTATTTTATCAATATTTATCGGTGCATTTATTGGGATATTACTGGCTTTATTACGTAATATGTTACGTACAGGGATTAAGGATTCTGGACAAATTGAAAATGAATTGGATTTACCAGTCTATGCAACCGTACCACGCTCACCAATTCAAGAAAGTCGTATCAAGATTTTAAAGAAGAAGAAGAGTATTCCTATTCTTGCAGTTAAAAATAGTGATGATATTGCAATTGAGAGCTTACGTAGTATCCGTACTGCGATTCACTTTGCATTGGCGAGTGCGAAAAATAATATCATTATGATTGCAGGCCCGTCACCAGAAGTAGGTAAATCCTTTATTTCGACTAACCTTGCAACAATTTTTGCGCAAGGTGATAAGCGTGTGTTACTGATTGATGCCGATATGCGTCGTGGTTATATGCACAAATACTTTGATGTTGATGTAAAGCCAGGTCTTTCTGAATTATTGAGTGGGCAAGCTGATCTTCAACAGGCACTTCACAAAACTCAAGTTGCTAACCTTGATGTGATTACACGTGGTAAGAGCCCAACAAATCCTTCAGAAATTTTAAGCTCAAACCAATTTAAAGAATTACTTGAACAGCTACAAAGTCAATATGACCACATCATTATTGACACTCCACCAGTACTCGCAGTAACCGATGGTATTATTATTTCGCAATACACTGGTGTGAACTTAATTGTAGCTCGTTATGCTAAGTCACAAATGAAAGAGCTTGAATTAACACTTAATCGCTTTGAACAAGCGGGTGTCAAAGTCAACGGCTTTATTCTCAATGACATTCAACGTGCTAGCGCGGGTTATGGTTACGGTTATAACTACGCTTACGCATATAAAGCACAAAAAGAAGATTAAACGTAAAGTCATAAAAAAACCGGATCAAGTGATCCGGTTTTTTTATTTAAGATTTTTTTAAGTATATCCCTACTAAAACTAACTAAAATATATAAAAAACCACTCGTTTTTTTTCTTAAACATTCTATGCTTAAGCATGCTAAGATCAAAAGCAGCCTTTTTAGACTCAAATGATTATTTTTGGAACCTTTTATGAGTAAAGCCTTACCCATTGCTGTCGCTGTAGTTTTAGGCGGTGCTGCACTTGTACCAGTATATTATGCAAGCCAACATCCGACCACAGAAGTCGGAAGCAAGGCAAATAAAAATGCCTCTCCAATTGAAAAAATCAGTTATGTTCTTGGGTATGAAGTTGCTCAACAAACTCCACCTGAGCTAGATACAAAAGCATTTGTGAAAGGGATTCATGATGCTCGCAGCAAGCAGCCAAGTGCTTACACTCAAGAAGAGTTAAAAGCTGCTGTAACCGCTTATGAAAAAGAATTACAGCAAAAAATGCAGCAACAGAATAAACCAGAACAAGCTGCTGGTGCTGCTCCTGAGTCTGCCGATGCTCAATTCCTTGCAGAAAATAAAACAAAAGCTGGCGTAAAAACTACGGCGTCTGGCTTGCAATATATCATTACTAAAGAAGGCACAGGTAAACAACCCACTGCGCAATCTATAGTTAAAGTACATTACGAAGGCCGTTTAATTAATGGTCAGGTTTTTGATAGTTCTTATAAACGCGGTGAGCCAGTTGAGTTTCCACTCAATCAGGTTATTCCAGGCTGGACTGAAGGACTTCAATTGATGAAAGAAGGCGGTAAAGCGACGTTCTTCATTCCATCAAATCTTGCCTATGGCCCTCAGGAAGTTCCTGGCATTCCAGCAAACAGTACACTGATTTTTGATGTAGAACTCATTTCAGTGAAATAAAAACATTCAGGAGAGTAGAACGCTACTCTCCTTTTTTTTGGAAAACGGCATGAAAAAAATTGGTCTAATTATTGCAACATCAACAATGAGTTTATCTGTTCTTGCTGCAACTCCTATAACGAATAAAAGCCCAGCAAAAGAACAATTTAGCTATAGTTATGGCTATTTGATGGGTCGTAATAATACTGATGCATTAACAGATCTAAATCTTGATACTTTTTACCAAGGTCTTCAAGAAGGCGCACAAAGTAAAACAGCACGCCTAACTGATGAAGAAATGGCAAAAGCGATTAATGACTATAAGAAAACCTTAGAAGCCAAACAACTCGTCGAATTTCAAAAAACAGGTCAACAGAATGCCCAAGCAGGTACAGCATTTCTTGCTGACAATGCAAAAAAATCAGGTGTAATCACGACTAAATCTGGTCTTCAATACCAAGTATTAAAAGAAGGTAATGGTCAAAAGCCGAAAGCTACATCTCGTGTTAAAGTGAATTATGAAGGTCGTTTACTCGACGGGACGGTATTTGATAGTTCTATTGCCCGTAATCATCCAGTTGAGTTTCAGCTCAGTCAAGTGATTGCAGGCTGGACAGAAGGTCTGCAAACCATGAAAGAAGGCGGAAAGACTCGTTTCTTTATTCCTGCGAATCTTGCTTATGGTGAAGTCGGGGCTGGTGACACGATTGGCCCAAATAGTACTTTAATTTTTGATATTGAATTACTGCAAGTTTTACCGAAATAAATTCATTAGATATAAAAAAAGCGATCAGTTAAGATCGCTTTTTTATTTTTAGTGTTTTAAGTCTCTAGGACGAAAACCTGTAACCCCGAGAGCAACCAGATAAGCAACTACACCGACGACACATAATCCAACCACTTCGGCAACACGTAACCACTGTGAAAGTTCACCGTTGTACCAATTTAACGCAAACCAAAGTGCTGCAATCATGGCAAGGTTAGCCAAACCATATTGAAGTCCTAATTTTTTCCAATGCGAATCAAATCGGAAAATATTACGTTTATGTAAATAGAAGTAGAGTAGACCCGCATTTACTAAAGCCGAGCCTGAAGATGCCAAAGCAAGTGCCATATGCTCTGCCTGCCAATCAATCAGCTTAAAGAAACCAATAAATACAACGTTTAAAATAGCATTCGCTGCGACTGACATTAAACCGACACGTACTGGTGTTTTGGTATCTTGCTGTGCATAAAAACCAGGTGCAAAGACTTTAATCAGCATAAACGAAATCACGCCTGCACTCATACATTGCAGTGCTAGAGCTGTCATTTGTGTATCCCGTGGGTCAAATTCGCCACGCTGGAATAATGCCTGAATAATCGGTGTAGAAAGCATAAATAAGGCAATACTTGCCGGTAAGCCAACTAATACAATAATTTTTGCAGCCCAGTCGATCATACCGCGGAACTTTGCTTGATCTTGTTCTGCATGACGGGCAGAAAGTGAAGGTAAAATCACTGTACCAATCGCAACGCCAATTAAACCTAACGGCAATTCAGTCATACGCTCTGCACTGTAGAGCCAAGACACTGAACCATCTTGCATGAAAGAGGCCCAAATCGTATTTAATAACAGGTTAATCTGCGTAACAGATACCCCAAATAATGCTGGCAGCATTAATTTTAAAATACGTTCTACACCTTCGTGTTTAAAATCAACTTTAGGTGGAATCAGTAGATTTTTACGCCATAATTCTGGAATCTGCAAAGCTAACTGCAACACTCCTGCCACAACCACTGACCAACCTAATGCTTTGATCGGTTCAGCCATATACGGCGTAAGCCACCATGCGCCTGCAATCATCGCTACATTCAGCAAAACTGGTGAAAAAGCTGGTGAAGCAAACGATCCATAACTATTTAAAATACTGCTGGCAAAAGCAGTCAGCGACATAAACAATAAATAAGGGATGGTCAGACGGAACATACTGACGGCTAAATCGAACTTTTCAGGATCACTATGGAAACCTGGGGCATACATATAGATGATTGCAGGGGCTAAAACCATAGCCACAAAAGTAAGTAAGGTCATGACTGTTAACAAGCAGCCAAATACCCGACTAATCAAAATCTGAACTTCAGCGTGTGCTCGGCCTGTTTTATATTCAGTTAATACTGGAATAAAGGCCTGAGAAAAGGCACCTTCGGCAAATAATCGTCGAAAGAAGTTGGGAATACGAAAAGCGACGACGAAGGTATCGAAATCTTTACCCGCACCAAACACGTTGAGCAATACGACGTCACGCACTAACCCTAACACTCGTGACAACATCGTCATTGCACTGACAATAAAAGTCGATCGCCATAATGCCATCGTACTCACCTACAGCTATATTCGAAAGACGCTATTGTAATGAAACTAGAAAATCTTTTCGTTGTGAAATGATGAACAAACTCAAGTTTTTTTCTGACCCAACAATTGTCTAAAGTGCTGCCATTTAAAATAAGGTCCCGGATCAGTTTTTCGGCCGGGTGCAACATCTGAATGTCCTGCAATATGGTTTTTAATTTCAGGATAAGCCTGACGAATGGCAGTAACGACGTCGGTTAATACATTGTATTGTACTTCTTCAAAGGGCAAATCATCACTCCCTTCAAGCTCTATACCAATTGAATAATCATTGCATTCTACTTTGGCTAAATAACTCGAACGCCCTGCATGCCATGCCCGATCGTTAAAATTAACAAACTGTAGGACCTCCCCACTACGTAAAATCAGCAAATGCGTAGAAACCTTCATCCCCTCAATGGTCTGAAAATAAGGATGGACTGACCAATCTAACTTGTTTTGAAAAAACTGCTCAATATACCCGCCTCCAAATTGAGACGGCGGCAAGCTAATATTATGAACCACAATCATTTGAATTTCGGTACCAGTCGGACGCTGGTTAAAATTTGGAGAAGGGATTTGTCTCGCCCCTTTTAATTGCCCATCTATAACTTCATACGGTGTAATTTGCTTCATTGAGATGCCAATAAATTGCTTGCCAATTGTTTTAGTTTAAAACAGTTATCTACTTTTCAAAGTAGTAAATGCGATTGTTTATCGCGATTAATCTCATAAAACAGCTTATTTTTAAAGTCGACGGTGCTAATATATCGCAAGTTTTAGGGTCATCGACAAAATGGAAACCGTATGAGCATACCTCAGTCTTTGCTTGAACAATCAATTCAAATCAATATTCAACAAGCATTACAAGAAGATATTGGGGACGGTGACATTACCGCTATGCTCACACCCGAAGATGAGCAAGCCACTGCGACTATTATTAGCCGTGAAGATATGGTTTTAGCTGGACAGCCTTGGGTCAATGCACTCATCTCAGCTTATGACAACACCGTTCAAGTGACTTGGCTTAAACAAGAAGGTGAGCGTGTTGCTGCAAATGAAGCCTTTTTAAAGCTTGCTGGTTCTGCGCGTAGCTTACTTACTGTAGAGCGCCCTGCTTTAAACTTTATTCAAACTTTATCTGCGGTTGCAACAAAAACAGCTGAATATGTTCAACAGCTTGAAGGTTTAAACACAAAACTTCTCGATACACGCAAAACCTTACCGGGCTTACGCATTGCACAAAAATATGCTGTAGCTATCGGTGGTGGTCAAAACCATCGTCTAGGTTTATTTGACGCTTTCTTAATTAAAGAAAACCATATTATGGCGGCTGGTGGTATTACTCAGGCAATTACCAAAGCCCATCAAATTGCACCGGGTAAACCTGTTGAAGTCGAAGTTGAAACTTGGGATGAACTAAACCAAGCACTTGAAGCTGGTGCAGACATTGTAATGCTAGACAACTTTAGTCAACAGCAAATGATTGATGCTGTAAAACATGTTGCAGGACGTTGTAAGTTAGAGGCATCGGGTAATATCACCATTGAAAACTTACGCGAAGTTGCCACCACAGGTGTTGACTACATTTCTATGGGTGTACTGACTAAAGACGTTAGAGCTGTTGATTTATCAATGCGTTTTAATGCTTAAATAAAGTCCACATCGTTATTAGTATTTTTTTGCGACTTGGTCATGTCTGCTGCTTGCGTTTTCTGCCATGCTGACTGAGTCGCTTGCGCCCCACTATCACGTGGGTCGGCAGCCATTAAAACAAATGTAACTACCGCTAATAATACAATAAAACCTTGTAGCATAAATTTTCCCCATTACTTTAAAAAAATCAGGGTTTCAAGGTAAAAGATAAATATGACGAGGCTTAGGAGATTCTGTTACAAAAGGTAAGTCTTTATTTTCATTATTCATCTACACAACAAGATATTACCTCTCTTCATTTATATTTCCCAACATTAGATTGTGCGAGATGTCATCTACAACCTGAGCAAGACAAAGCGATTATAGCTTTGTCGAAGCGCAAGAATGTTTTAAGCCTGTCTTTGTCTTTCGGTACGTAACAAAGATTAATTAATCTTTGTTACGTACCTCACTTTGGGCAAAACCAAAGTAACGAATTAGCTACTTCCACTGGATGAATAAACGATAAAGCTCCGTCGTGCTAGCTAATTTAAAATAAATTATTAACCCAAAACTTCAGCTTAATCACTCATCCATTACACTAAATAACCCATATATGGATCAGAAATTGAATCTTCTTGAGTTTCTATACGGCCAGCAAAGCGACGGCTAAAAGTAGCATCATCAGCTAATGTCACAGTGAAGTCGTACCAACCACCAAATTCAGACATATCCCAAACCAGTTCTTTTTCAGAATGATCGGTTTCTATATTCCATATCTTATTTACAAGATAAGCATTTGCCTTGACTGTCAGCTTGACTGACTTACTACCATCATGACGCACTTTTAAATACAAATTCGCATCACATTCTTCCACACACACTCTAATTTCCGGCAATGCTTGAGTCTGATTAACTTGACTCAAATTACCTTTAAACGCACGATGGAAACCATTTGGTCCAAGTACCCATAAATCGTACTGCCCATTTGTAGCATTCCAGACATCATCTAACTGTTTACCTGCCTCAACCATGTAACGACGTGGAATCACTGTAAGATCTAATCGGTTATACACATGGAAAACCGCTGCCTGCTTGCCTGTATTTGAGAACATCAGTTTTACAGTCTTTTGTGTTGCATCGACTTTAGCACTGGTATGCAAAATATAAGGTAAAGCACGTGAAGGTCTAATGCCCATTTCCTGCTGTGCAAATTGTTGTTGGCTTGGAACCGGAACTTGTGGCAATAAAGCTTGAGCAACACGAATAGCATCGGCTTCTGCTTTTGTTTTCTTACCAACTAACTCATTTACAGGCAAAAGGTTCGGTGTTTTAAAATCAAAAGCTGTAGTTAAATCACCACACACAGCACGGCGGTATGGACTAATATTTGGCTCTTGCACACCAAAACGTTTTTCTAAGAACTGTAAAATAGAAGTATGGTCAAAGACTTGTGAATTCACCCATCCCCCACGACTCCATGGTGAAATCACATACATTGGAACGCGTACACCCGGTCCATAAACACGTCCATCTGTTGCAGGTTGAGATTTTGCTGTAGCGACTGCTGGATGAGTAAAGTACTCATAAGACACTTGTTGATCACTTAAAGTCGTTTTCCCCTGAACTACACCTTTTTCATCTTTAGAAGGTGCACTTGGTGAAGGAATATGATCAAAGAAGCCATCATTCTCATCAAAGTTCACTAATAAAACCGTCTGACTCCAAACTTGAGGGTTTTCAGTTAAAGCATTTAATACTTCCTGAATATACCAAGCACCCTGTACAGGGCTAGATGGTCCTGGATGTTCACTGTAAGTTGCAGGAGCAACCAACCAGCTTACTTGCGGTAATTTACCTTGAGCGATATCTGCTTTAAAAGTTCCTAAAAAACCACCGTCCGGCATGGTGTTAGCAATACCCTTATAAAGCGGCTGTGTTGCATCGATTTTTTCATCGTATGCAGGACAAACGAGAACATCATTACTTACAGGTTGCCCTGACTGCTCATTTGCACGGCGGTACTGTTTGAAACCAGCTAGAGGATTGTCGGTAAAGTTATCCGGCATATTTTGATAGATTTTCCAGCTAACGCCAGCCTGTTGTAAGCGCTCAGGATAAGTCGTCCATTCATAACCCTCATTTGAAGGACCAATACCATCAAACTCATTTACAACACTGGCAACACCTGCACCTGTAGGGCCATTCGTTCCAGTCCAGATAAATTTACGGTTTGGATTGGTACCTGCATGCATCGCACAGTGGTAAGCGTCACAAATGGTAAAAGCATTGGCTAATGCAAACTGATATTCCACTTCCTGTTTTTTGTAGTACCCCATCGATTGCGGCTTTTTATGCGCTACCCAATCACTCATACGACCATTGTCCCAAGCGGCTTGACCATCCGACCATGAATGAGGCGTACCTGAAACGCGCTGTGCATTTCCTAAGCGGCTATCCAAATGGTAAGGCAATATTTTATTTTTCTTAGCATCATATTGTTCCCAAACCTTTCGGCCTTCGGTCATTGGAATGGTAAAGCGGTCTCCAAAACCACGCACGCCTTTTAGTGTTCCGAAGTAATTATCGAAAGAACGGTTTTCCTGAGTCAGAATCACGATGTGTTTAACATCTTGAATAGTTCCAGTTTCAACTTTGGCATCAATAGCTAAGGCTTTTTGAATACTAAGCGGGAAACTCGCTAAAGCAGCTGTCCCAAACATGGTTTTTGTAGAATTTAAAAGAAATTCGCGACGATTCATTAGTTCTATCCTGAGTTCTTATTATGGTGCACAGTGCATTTTGCAATTACTGGTCGGCGGTGTTGTTGGCGATGAATTGTCTGAGTCGTTATCATCGTTACAAGCACTGAGCATAAGTGCTAAAGATGTAATTAATAAAAGTGAAAGTTTTCGCATCGGTTTTTTCCAAACGGTTTAAATGCGAACTACTAATAAAGCGTAAAAGTGACAGGCAAGTGATGTTTTTATGTCGATTTGATGAAGGCATAAAAAAACGCATCCGAAGATGCGCTTTTTGGAAAGTGTAAAATTACCAGCCTAAAGCTTCTTGTTGCTTTTTAACGAGCTCGGCAATTCCTTTTTCAGCCATTTCTAACATGGCATTGCTTTGTGCGCGAGTAAACGGTTTGTCTTCAGCAGTACCTTGAATTTCAATGAATTCACCTGCTTGAGTCATCACCACGTTTAAGTCAGTTTGACAGTTCGAGTCTTCTTCATAGCAAAGATCAAGTAGTACTTCATCTTGATACATACCCACAGAAATTGCAGCAACTAATCCTTTAAGCGGATCATGCTTAATTTTCTTTTGAGACAATAAAACATTCATAGCATCAACCAATGCTACAGCCGCACCAGTAATTGATGCAGTACGTGTACCACCATCTGCCTGAATCACATCACAGTCGATGGTAATCGTGTTTTCGCCAAGCTTTTTCAAATCGACCATAGCACGTAAGCTACGACCAATCAGACGTTGGATTTCCTGTGTCCGGCCCGACTGTTTACCACGCGCTGCTTCACGGTCACAACGTGAGTGTGTTGAGCGCGGTAACATGCCATATTCAGCAGTGACCCAGCCCTGTCCTTTTCCTTTTAAAAACCGTGGAACCGAATTATCGATACTTGCAGTACAAAGGACTTTGGTGTGACCAAACTCAACCAGAACTGAACCTTCTGCGTAACGGGTATAGTTACGTGTGATTTTTACTTCACGTAACTGGTCTAATTCACGTTGGTCAATACGCATAATCCTTCCTAACTTCTCTTAAATACAAATCTGGGCATAGTATAGCAAAGGATTTTGACAGGTTGAGTTTATTCCCTACTTTCAAATGTAAGTCTGCACTTTTAATGACTCAAAAATAAAAATAGCCCCTTAAAAGGAGCTATTTGGAATACCTTAAACAATGCTCTATCTTTATTAAGCAGTTTTGCCAAACATGCCTTTTACCGCCTCAACAAAGGTCCGCTTGGTCGCCACTAAATGATCAACCACATTGTCAGGCAAAGAGTGAACAGCCAGACGTTTATACACACTCAAAATTTGAGATCCAAAGGGCGCGGTATTGTACTGTTGACCGAACTCTGCACAAACTTCACGTACTTTAGGTGCCATCTCTTGATAGCGGTTGGCAGGTACATCAGGAAACAAGTGATGTTCGATTTGATGACTCAAGTTACCACTCAAGAAATGCATGATTTTACCGCCAGTAAAGTTTGCTGAACCACGAATCTGACGCAAGTACCACTCTGCTTTAGTTTCATTATCAATATTGTCAGTGATAATTTCAGAGTCTTCTGTGAAATGACCACAATAAATCACGGTCGATGCCCAGTAGTTACGGATCAAGTTAGCAAAAAAGTTACCAGCCAATACTGGCAAGAACATTGGTCCTGCAATTAGTGGGAATAGCACATAATCTTTACCAAACTGACGTACCATTTTTTTACGTAGATTTTTAGATTCTACATACACTTCTTTCCAAGTTTTGGTGCCATCAAACAACACCTTTTCCATCTCTAGACGTTGCAAAGCCAGTAGCCATTCAAAACCCGTTGACAATACAAAGCCCATTGGCACGTTGAATAAAAAACGAGGTTCCCACTTTTGCTCACGACTCATGCGCATCACACCATAACCGCTAATATCATGATCCATGCCAAACACATTGGTATAGGTATGGTGCTTATAGTTATGAGTATATTTCCAGTCTTCACCCGTACACACCGTATCCCAGTCATAGGTTGCACCGTTAAGCGTTGGATCATTTAACCAGTCAAACTGACCATGCATCACATTATGACCGAGTTCCATGTTTTCAACGATTTTAGATACGCCTAGCATAGCCGTACCCAACAACCATACTGGTGGAATCCAACCACCAAACATCAACATGCCACGTGATGCAATTTCGGTGTAGCGTACAAAATTACGTACTTTGTAAATATATTTTGAATCTTTTTCACCGAGATCTTTCATCACTTCAAGACGAATTTCTTCAATACGGCGACCAAAAGCTTCTGTTTGCTCTGGGGTTAAATGTGCCGATTTTGATGTTGCTTTAAGTTCCACTGCCATATTCATAAGGGTATCCTCAAATCTCTTTTATGTTTGTTTTTATAGATCAATCGTGACTGGGCTAAGGGCTTGGTTCACGCATAACTTAATTGCACGATTTGGTTGATCGTCAATTTCACCTGTTAATATATTCTGGGTGACACCACTGACTTTGGTACACGTACATTGGTTGCATACACCCATACGGCAACCATGCTGTGGACGTAAGCCAGCTTGCTCTGCACTGCTTAATAACGTTGTCGTGGCAAGAAAGTTTTGTTGCGAACGACGAAATATGATTGGTTGTGCTTCATTAGACTGTTCGATTTGAACAGGCATGAAAAACTCTTGATGGAAGTTTTCCAACACATCATGTTGCTTATAAATATCTTGTGCCTGACGCATCATGCCGTGATGACCACATGCATACATTTGTAGGTCTTTAAAGTTCGGGACCAATTTCGTCAACAATTTCGCATCTAAATGCTGCTTTTGCTCAGTGGTATTAAAAAAATGATATTGAAGCTCTGGATGCTTTTCTGCCAAAGCTTTTAATTCAGCATGAAAAATTTCTGCGCGATTAAAGTAAATGACATGAATCTGTTCAAGCTGCTGTTTCAAAGCTTGTTGCAAAAGTGAATAAATTGCAGTAATGCCACTACCTGACGCAATTAAAATCGCAGGTTGCTGGCCTTGGTGCAAAGTAAAATCACCTTGTGGCTGTGAAATTTCAATGCACTCTCCAACATGTAAGAGTTGAGCTGCACTAGACACTAAGCCCTGTACTTTAATACCTAAAGAGATTTCACCTTCATTCGTTACTTCAATAATTGAATAACTACGCTGGTGGTAAACCCCATCTATAAGTAGAGTTAATAAAATACTTTGTCCAGCACATACCTGATCGAATTTAAAATTACGATTCGGTTTTAGCTTGATAAGCACCATATCGGTATGAAGAGACTGAACTGCGGTAACTTCTGCAAGTACGCGTTTCCAAGCCCAAGTCACGTTAATTTTCTGCAAAACAAAATCAACGAAATCTTCTCGAACCAAATGTGGCTGATAACTAATTGTTGCGTTCATACGTTCCTCTTTTGTATCTGGCTATTTATTTGAGTGAACACATGTTCGTATAGTGAACATATGTACACTATATTTATAACCGTTCACTCAGTCAACACTTGTTCACTATTTTTTTTATGAAAGTTTGCTCTTTTTTGTTAGACTCTGGCTCACGGTTTAAATAGGTTCTTTTAATGTCGATACGGGATGAACGAAAACAGCAAAGTCGTCAGGCACTCCTCGATGCAGCCTTGCATCTGAGCACGTCTGGGCGTTCGTTCAGTAGTATCAGTTTGCGTGAAGTTGCACGTGAAGTTGGTTTGGTACCAACAGCTTTTTATCGTCATTTTCAAGACATGGATGAACTTGGTAAAGAACTGGTTGATCAAGTCGCACTACACTTAAAAAGTGTTTTACATCAATTAGGCCAAAGTTATTTACAACATAAATCTACTAAAACTCAGACCAGCATTGAGCTATTTGTTCAGGCGGTAAATCATAGCCCTAAGCAGTGGCAATTTATGATTTCTGAACGTTGGGGAGGTTCAGAAACAGTTCGTGCAGCAATTGCACGAGAAATCGAATTTCTGATTGAAGATTTGACTACAGATCTCACCAAACTCGAAAATTTCAAACATATTCAACAACCTCAAGACTTAAATGTCTTGTCTACTATTTTGACCAACATGTCATTTACATGGGCAATGACGTGGCTCAACCTATCTAAACAATATCAAGATGAGCAGCTCAAACAGCAACAAACAGCCTTTATCGAAAATGCCTCTACACAAGTTCGCTTACTCTTTAGAGGGATTGCAAACTGGGAACGGTAAAAGCGGCAAATGACAAAAAACGGGTTATGTGGTAATACGTAAAGAGAGAAAGAAAAAGGCTAAAAATTTCGAGAAAAGTCTTTTTCTTTTTACAGGAAGTAAATTATTAGTTAGGCCAAACTGGTGTGGGAATACCTATGAATCTTGATCGTCATACACAGTTTTTGATGCGCAAAGAAAAAATTCTAAGCGTGGCAGAAAAATTGTTACTAGAAAACAATCAGGAAATTACTCTAGATGAGTTAGTGGCCGAGCTGGATATTGCTAAAGGCACACTTTATAAGCATTTTAGAAGCAAAAATGAGCTTCTACTTGAGTTAATTATTCAAAATGAAAAGCAAATTTTAGAAATTTCTAAAAAATATAATACAGATTTCAAAGAGTATGCTCCTCATTACATGCTTCACCATTTGCTTACGCCTGGAAAAACGATTCTATTGCATCAACTTGAAGAAAATCTGACGATGACAGAGTCTAAGTTGAAGCATCTTTTCGAAGAACTTTATGAAATCCGCCAACAGCGCATTTTAGCTATTAAAGATATTACGGAAAATTATTTAAAATCATTAAATTATGATATGTCGATTCGTGATTATTTGTCTTACATCTGGTCACTGACTTATGGCGCATCATTACTTTTAAATTCTACGTATTACCAGCGTTCTATTGGTTCTCGCCAGAAATTAATTAATTTATATATTAATCAGGCCTTATCGCTACCAACCCAAACAGTTAATTTTGATGTTTTAAATTTTCAAATTGAAGATGAAAACCCAAAAAATTAATTGAAATATTTCGTGATAATTAACAAAAAATTAAACATCGATATAAATTTTAAGTGAATAAAAATGGGCTTCAGATGAAGCCCATTTTTGAAGTAAAGCCTAAACAACTTATTTGGCTTTACGTTCTTTCTCAATTAAATAATTAAGAACTTGAGTGACTTTACCATCTTCACCCTGCACAACATATTTACCATTAACTACAACCGCAGGAACACCTGTTAATTGGTACTGTTGAGCAAGTTTATTTGACTCAGCAACTTTTGCAGTCACAGCAAATGAGTTGTAAGTGCTATTAAATTTCTGTTCAGGCACGCCATAACGAGTAAAGAACTTCGCAGCAGATGCCTGATCAAAAATTTGCTGACCATTTACTTGAATCGCATGGAATAATGGTAAATGCGTGCGTTTACGTACACCTAATGCCTCAGATGTATAATATGTACGCGCCCCTTGTTCCCACATTTTATTCATTGCAGCTGGTGTACGTACAAAACGTACATCTTTAGGAATCTGTTTTAACCACGTTTGCATATGCGGTTCAAGTTTAAAACAGTGTGGACATCCATACCAAAAGAACTCTCGAACTTCGATTTTCCCCGGAACTTCCACTTTGCCTGGATTGGCAATCACGGTGTAGTCTTTACCAGCAACAAAATCTGCTGCCATTGCACTACCCGATACGGCCATAATTGCTGCACTCAAACCACCCAAAACCAATTTTTTCATTGCTACAGCTTTTCCTCTAAGTTGTTATGCATTAGCTTATGCCCTAAATATAAAACAAATATGCTAAATTCGTTTTGCTTCTGTGAAGTTTTTTATTGGGTTTATCGCTTTTTTCCCAATAATCGCTACACTAACGGCGAACTACATCCAAAAAGATAACTCAAGTTTAGAGGTAGCACCATGTCGCAATTGAATGTTGATTTACAAGAAATCGCAAAGTTTGAAGCACTTGCTGCCAAATGGTGGGATCAACATTCTGAATTTCGCCCACTTCATCAAATTAATCCACTACGTTTAAATTGGATTGATGAACGCGTAGGCGGACTTGCTGGTAAAAAAGTACTTGATGTCGGCTGTGGTGGCGGTATTTTGACTGAGAGCATGGCACGTCGTGGAGCAGATGTACTCGGTATTGATATGGGTGAAGCACCGCTAGCTGTAGGCCGTTTGCATGCTCAACAAGACAATGTTCAAAATATTGAATATCGCCAAATTCCTGTAGAAGAATTAGCACAAGAACAAGCAGGTCAATACGATGTGGTGACGTGCATGGAAATGATGGAACACGTTCCAGATCCTGCATCTATTGTAAGAGCTTGTCAGGCTTTGGTTAAACCGGGCGGCCATGTGTTCTTCTCAACTATTAACCGCAACCCAAAATCTTATTTATTTGCCATTATTGGTGCAGAATACGTACTACGCATGTTGCCAAAAGGTACACATGATTATCATAAATTTATTCGCCCATCTGAAATGGCACATGACATTCGTAATGCAGGCCTTACCTTAAAAGAAATGACTGGACTGCACTACAATCCGCTTACCAAGCATTACTGGTTAGCGCCAAATGTCGACGTTAATTATATGGTTCACACAATAAACACAGGTGCATGATGAAAGCTGTTTTATTTGATTTAGACGGTACTCTTATCGATACGGCTGCCGACTTCATTCGTATTATTCAGCAAATGTGCCGTGATGAAAGACGTCCGGTTGTTGATGCCGACCTAATTCGTACTCAGGTTTCTGAAGGCGCTCGTGCGATGGTTAAATTGGTCTATCCAGAGCTGGATGTGACCAATCCGATTTTCTTGGCACATCGCCAAAACTTTTTAGACATTTACGGCAATAACATTGTGGTCGATACAGACCTGTTTGAAGGCATGTATCCGCTTCTAGAAGCTTTAGAAGCTAAAGAAATTCCGTGGGGTATTGTGACCAATAAACCTCGTGGTTTAAGCGAGTCTCTCTTAGAGAAGTTAAATCTGACTGAACGCTGCGCGGTTTTGGTATGTCCTGAGGATGTCAGTAAAACCAAACCGGACCCTGAACCAATGTATTTGGCGGCTAAACAGTTAAATATCCCAGCAAATGAAATTATTTATGTGGGCGACCACCCACGTGATATTGATGCTGGTCGATATGCCAATATGTATACTATTTTGGCTGCATATGGCTATTTACCAATCGAACATCGTGATGATCTCGCTGCATGGCAGGCCGATTCGATTGTAAATACGGTGACAGAATTACACGATATGTTACGTCAAAAGCTTCCTGCTCTACAGGAAAATCAGCGTATGATAAGTTAACATAAGAGTTTTATAGGCTTTTTTAACAGTTATTCGTTTTATCAATATAAAAAGAAGGAGGTTTACCAATGAAATATTCAGAATACCAACCTCGTCCAGATCTACTCAAAGATCGAATTATTTTAATTACTGGTGCTGGCGATGGAATTGGGCGAGCTGCAGCTCTGACTTATGCCCTACATGGCGCAACCGTTGTACTGCATGGTAGAACCTTAAATAAACTTGAAGTTATTTATGATGAAATTGAAAGTCTAGGTGCACCGCAACCAGCAATTTTACCATTACAGCTTTCGAGCGCTTCTGACCGTGATTATGACTTTTTAGTCGATACGCTCGAAAAGCAGTTTGGACGCCTAGACGGTATTTTACATAATGCGGGTATTTTAGGTGAGCGCGTAGAACTAGCACATTATCCAACCGAAACTTGGGATGATGTCATGGCTGTTAATTTGCGCGCCCCTTTTGCTTTGACTCAAGCACTATTACCACTTTTGCAGAAATCAGAAAATGCCTCTGTTGTATTTACTAGCTCTGGCGTAGGTCGCGAAGCACGTGCTTTATGGGGCGCATATTCTGTCTCCAAAATTGCAATTGAAGCGGTCAGCAAAATTTTTGCAGCGGAGAATACTTATCCAAATATCCGCTTTAACTGCATTAATCCAGGCGCGACACGTACCGCAATGCGTGCTAAAGCCTACCCACAAGAAGATCCGAAAACACTACTTACACCAGAGTCGATCTTGCCTGCTTATCTCTATTTAATGGGTGAAGACAGCTTGGCGCTCAATGGTCAAAGTATCGATGCACAGGATTAAAATGTTAAAGATGAAAAGCTAAAGAAAATTACAGCCGATCATCAAATCTGGCTTGCCTATACCTGAAAAGATATATACAAGCCTTTTTTATTATTGATAAAAACTCTTGATCTATCCGTAATTTTAATTGAACCATTAAATGATCTTCACAGTTTCTCTGCATTTTGCGCGTAGAGTATTCAACATGAGAGACATCAGATGTAAACGAGGATGCATCATGAAAAAGTTGTTCACAATCTTAACCCTTTCCATAGCCGTACTCACTACAAGTATGGCGAGCTTTGCTGATCCTCCTTTTGACCGAGGCCATGGCCCCAAAGGTCCTAAAGGTGGAGGACCACGCGGTGAATGGAACGATCGTGGGCCAGGATTTGGACGTGATCATGATGACGATCGTGTCCGTGACGAACGCCGTATGCGCGAAGAACGTGGTTTTGAAAGGCTTAAACAGCATCGCTGGCAGCCGGGCTATGTCATGCCACAGCACTATCGTGGTAATGGCTACAAAGTCGACTATAAAGACAGTAACTTGCCGAAACCAGACCGAAACCAACAATGGTATAAAATCAATAATGACTATATTTTAGTCGACACTGATTCTAATAGTATTGTTAGTATTCGTGGTTTTTAACGCGATAGAACCTCGCTATCGCTGATCAAGAAGGATAAAGCCACATGGTTTTATCCTTTTTTATTGCTTATATATTTTAAAAATAAAAAGATTTTTTATAGTCTTACATTTCGTATTTTCTTAATTTCTTCTTATTTCATCGTTAGTTTTCACATTTATTCTTCGTAGCCTCCACGATTTATCTGTAATTGTTCACTAATCTTTAGTTATTGAAATTTAATTCATCATTCGAGGTTTACAATGAAAAAACTAACAACAGCAATTGTTCTTTCACTCAGTGGTTTAGTTGCAACAACAGCAATGGCAGCACCTAACGATCATAATCACCATGGCAATTACCAAAACCATGAAGTAAAAACAGTTAAAGTGATTAAAAAAGACGACCATCGTAATGTTTGGCGAGCAGGTCAGGTTGTACCCCGTGAATATCAACACTCACGTTACGTGATTGACTACCGTCAACATCAAAAATTAACTAAACCAGGTCGCTACCAAAAATGGTACAAAGTGAATGGAAATTATGTCCTTGTGAATGAACAAAGCCACAAAATCATTAGAGTTGTTCACTAATTCTAAAATTCTTTAAACACCCAAACTCTGATTTGGGTGTTTTTTTATCTAAAACATGCGACTTTAATCTTTTTTGTTTAGAATCATCTCTATATCTTTTTGCTGTTGATTCGAGATCGGTATGCCAAGCAAGTCTTTAGAAAAGTCGCATAATAACACCCAGCATTATGTACACTGGTTTCGACACTCAGCGCCCTACATTAATGCTCACCGCGATAAAACATTCGTATTGATGTTTGGTGGTGAAGCAGTCCGTCATCCTAATTTCGAACATATCATTCACGATATTGCTTTATTACACTCTCTTGGTATCCGTTTAATTCTCGTGCACGGCGCACGTCCGCAAATTAATCAAAATCTTAAAGAAAAAGGAATTGAAACCCCTTTTTATGACAACTGCCGCATTACTACACGTGAATCTTTAAGCTGTGTCATGAGTGCTGTAGGTTCCATTCGCCTAGAAATTGAAGCATTGCTTTCTATGGGCTTAGCGAACTCTCCAATGTACGGCGCTCGAATAGATGTGATATCGGGTAATTTTGTGACTGCTAAACCTTATGGCATTCGTGATGGAATGGATTTCCAGCTCACAGGTGAAGTTCGCTCTATTGATACCGATGCGATTGATCGACACCTCGATAATCATAATATTGTGCTACTGGGGCCAACAGGTTATTCCACTACAGGCGAAGTATTTAACTTAAGAGCAGAAGAAGTTGCGACCAAAACTGCAACTTATTTAAAAGCAGATAAACTCATTTTTCTTGGGGAACAACAAGGGCTTCTTAATGAGGATGAACAAATATTACGTGAGTTAAGCCCACATCAACTCGACTACTATATTCAACAATACCAAACTATTAGTCCGACACTCACTTTACATTTGCAACAAGCAAAAAAAGCGTCTTTATCTGGCGTACATCGCGTACATCTTATTTCATATGCCTATGATGGTGCCCTTCTTCAAGAGTTATTTACTCGAGATGGTATAGGGACCATGATTACCGATGCACATTATGAAGAAGTTCGCACAGCCCATATTCAAGATGTGGGTGGTTTAATGAATTTATTACGCCCTTTAGAAGAAGAAGGCATCTTGGTTTATCGTTCACGAGAACGTTTAGAGCAAGAAATCAGCCAGTTTGCTGTCATTGAACGCGACGGTATGATTCTAGCGTGTGCTGCACTTTATCCAATTCCGACTGAGTTTAACGAAACTCGTTCTGCAGAAATTGCCTGTGTTGCCGTGCATCCAAGTTATCGTAAATCAAACCGTGGTAGCCAAATTTTGCAATTCCTTGAAGAAAAAGCCAAAGAACAAGGTATTCGTCAATTATTCGTTTTAACAACGCGTACCGCTCACTGGTTTTTAGAACATGGTTTTCATCAAGTCAGTGTCGATGAGTTACCCAATGCTCGTCAAGCGCTCTATAACTACCAAAGGAATTCTTTAGTCTTTAAAAAGATGCTCCCTTAGCCTTTGCTCTTTTTAAGATATTATTATTTCAGATAAGCTTAGTTAAAAAAGTACAACTATAAATGCTATTAATTTATGGTTGTACTTTTTTTAAATCTCTATTTTTAATGTTTTAATATTTTTTATTTTATTTACATTAACTTACTTACAATCCATCAAACATATTTCTTTTAGATAAATCATTTTTTTGCATAAGTTTATAGCCTATTGTGTTTAGCTTTTTTTTGCATAAATAAAGACCGAATACTTATTTTTTCTGAAATAAAAATCCATTTAGGGTATCTGCTCATCCAATTATTTTTTCTTTTTCTCTTTCGGGGAGCACGAAACCTCATGGCACTTTTCAACACCACTTCATGGGCAAAATATTCAGTCATCGCGGCCAGCCTAGCAGGAGTGATGATGCTAAGTGGTTGTGCCAAAAAAGAGGAACAAGCCACCACAACTTTAAATATTGGCTATCAAAAATATGGCATCCTTCCTATTTTAAAGGCCCGTGGTGACCTAGAAAAAGTACTAAAAGATCAAGGTGTACAAGTAAAATGGGTTGAGTTTCCTGCTGGCCCTCAATTACTTGAGGGTCTAAATGTAGGCAGTGTTTCACTTGGTGAAGCAGGTGAAGCTCCCCCTATCTTTGCTCAGGCTGCTAATCCAAATTTAGTCTATGTCGCAAACCAACCTGCTGCGCCAAAAGCAGAAGCACTATTGGTACAAAAAGACTCTCCAATCCACTCTATTCAAGATTTAAAAGGCAAACGTGTTGCTCTTAATAAAGGCTCGAATGTTCATTACCTGTTATTGAAAGTTCTAGAAGCCAACAACTTAAGCTTAAATGATATTCAACCTGTTTATTTACCGCCATCCGATGCACGTGCGGCCTTTGAAAAAGGTGCGGTAGATGCATGGGTGATTTGGGACCCGTTCTTTGCAGCGGCTGAACACCAAATTCAGGCACGAGTTTTAGCAACAGGTGAAAATTTGGTAAGCAATCATCAGTTCTATTTAGCTGACCGTAAGTTTGCAGAAAATAATCCAAAAGTTCTCAACACAGTTGTACAGACACTTAATCAGACAACTGAATGGGTCAGCACACATCAGGATGAAGCTGCCAAGCTACTCGAAAAACCTACAGCACTTGAGTTTGATGTACTCAAAACCTCCATTTCACGTATGGGTTTTGGAGTTCAGCCAATATCAGACAAGGTGGCGAAAGAACAACAACAAGTAGCTGATGCCTTTTATGCACAAAAGCTCATTCCAAACAAACTCACCATTCAAGACGCCATTTTAAAACTGAAATAAACCCAGCTTAGGCACGGCTTAAATAATCATATAAATGCTGTGCCTTGCCTCAAGGGGAACAAGGATATCAATATGCAACATCAATTATTTTTCAATAAAAGTCAGTGGGTCCAGTTAGCTAAACGAATTAGCGCAGTCACTGTACTAGGTTTAACAGTTGCAGCGCCAGCTTGGGCAATTGATCCCACTGTAAAAGAACTTCGTATTGGTTTTCAAAAAAGCTCTATTAATTTTGCGATTGCCAAACAGCAAAAATTATTTGAACAAGAATTTCCAAATGCCAAAGTTACTTGGAATGAGTTCCCTGCTGGCCCACAAATTTTAGAAGCTTTAGCTGTCGGTTCACTTGATGTTGGAGTCACTGGAGATACCCCACCAGTCTACGCACAAGCAGCTGGCAAGCCTTTATATTACATTGCTTATGAAGCGGCTAAACCGCTGGCATCGGCAATTTTAGTTCCAAAAAACTCACAACTGAAACAGCTTAAAGACCTGAAAGGCAAACGTATTGCGCTGCAAAAAGGTTCCAGCTCTCATTACTTGCTTGTACAAGCCGTACGTAAAGCAGGCCTAAACTGGAGCGACATTACTCCAATTTGGCTTACTCCTGCCGATGCTCGTGCAGCATTCCAAAAAGGTGCCGTTGATGCATGGGCAATTTGGGACCCTTACTTTGCTTCAGCACAACTAGAAGACCAAGCCCGTGTTCTTGCATCAGGTAAAGGCTTAAGTCCGAACTATACATTTTACTTAGCCGCTCCAGATTTTGTTAAACAACATCCTAAAGCCGTTTCAGGACTCATCAAACAAATCAATCAAGCCGACAAATGGGTTCAAAGCCATCAAGCAGAAACGGCAAGTGCTATTGGGCAAAGCACAGGCCTTAAGCCTGCGACCAGTGACTTATTCATTAAACGTCGTCCACGTCCATCATCGGCAGCGCCACTCAACAGCAAAGTTATTGCTGAGCAACAACAGCTCGCAGACATTTTTACCCAACAAGGCATCATTCCCAAACCGATCAGCATTAAACAAGCTGTTTGGATTGCCAAGTAATTTCAATAGACATATAGGTAATGCACATGAAAATTTTCTGGTTTATTCCTACCCACGGTGATAGTCGCTATTTAGGTACAAGTAAAGGCGCTCGTCAGGTTGACCATGCCTATATGAAGCAAATTGCTGTGGCGGTAGATAATTTGGGTTATGAAGGCGTACTTATTCCAACAGGTCGTTCATGTGAAGATCCTTGGATTACAGCGGCTAGCCTGATTGATGCAACACAGCACCTTAAGTTTTTAGTCGCGTTACGTCCGGGTGTAACTACACCAGCTTTGGCTGCGCGTATGGCTGCAACATTTGACCGCTTGTCGAATGGCCGTGTGTTACTCAACTTAGTGACTGGTGGTGATGAAGCTGAACTACGCGGCGATGGTTTATATGAAGATCACTCAACGCGTTATCAAACTGCTAATGAATATGTAAAAATTTGGCGTGAAATTTTGACGCGTTCACATACGGGTGAAGCTTTTACATTCCACGGTGAACGCTTACAAGTTGATGATGCAAAACTACTTTACCCACCTGTTCAAAAGCCTTACCCACCGCTTTGGTTTGGCGGTTCTTCAGACGTCGCTGTCGACTTGGCCGCTGAGCAAGTCGACACGTACCTCACGTGGGGTGAGCCACCAGCAGCAGTTAAACAAAAGATCGAACATGTTCGTGCTAAAGCTGAAGCTAAAGGTCGTAAATTAACTTATGGCATTCGCTTGCATGTCATTGTTCGTGAAACTAACGAACAAGCATGGGCAGCAGCTAACGAGCTTATCCAATATCTTGATGATGCGACCATTGCTGCCGCACAGAAAAAATTTGCACAAATGGACTCTGTCGGTCAACAACGTATGGCAGCTCTCCACGGCGGTAACCGCGACAAGCTTGAAGTGTCTCCAAACCTCTGGGCAGGTATTGGCTTAGTCCGTGGCGGTGCGGGTACAGCACTTGTAGGTGACCCTGAAACAGTCGCTGCCCGTATTCAGGAATATGCTGACCTTGGTATCGATACCTTTATTTTCTCAGGCTATCCACATCTTGAAGAGTCAATCCGTTTTGCAGAGTTAGTATTTCCACTACTACCAATCGAAACTCGTGCCAAACTTGCTCAGCCAAATCTAACCGGTCCATTCGGTGAAATTATTGCCAACAACTATGTTCCCGACGAGAAGAAGCCAAATAGTTCCGTCAAGGAGCCTGCATGAGTAAAGATGAAAGTATTGTTTCACGTGGAACAAAACAAATCGGGCAGCATTTGCTGCCTTGGATTTTCCCGATCATCCTATTGATTGTCTGGCAAATTGCATCGAGTTCTGGTCTTTTAGAAAGCCGTATTTTGCCGGCACCCACGGCAGTCATTTCCGCTTTTTGGCACTTACTCGTTAGCGGAGAATTATGGCATCACGTTAAGGTCAGTGCAGGTCGCGCTTTGCTTGGGCTTTTAATTGGGGGCGGATTGGGTTTGCTATTGGGTTTACTGAATGGCTCTTCGCGATTTGCTTCTACCCTACTCGATACGACCTTGCAAATGATTCGTAACATCCCAGCATTAGCACTTATTCCACTCGTCATCTTGTGGTTCGGTATTGATGAAACCGCAAAATTATTTTTAGTTGCAGTAGGTGTTTTTTTCCCAATTTATATCAATACCTATCACGGTATTCGATCAGTTGACCCTCAATTGATTGAGATGGGTAAAAGCTACGGACTTTCTCGCTGGCAACTTTACAAAGAAATTATTCTTCCAGGTGCGATGCCTTCTATTTTAGTCGGTTTACGCTTTGCTTTAGGTTTAGTTTGGGTATTGCTCATCGTTGCTGAAACCATCTCTGCTCAAGCTGGTATTGGTTATATGACCATGAATGCACGTGAGTTTTTACAAACAGATGTGGTATTGGTCGGTATTCTTCTTTACGCCTTACTAGGCAAACTGGCAGATGTCTTAGCACAGATTTTAGAGCGCTATTTACTACGTTGGCACTCTGGATATCAGAAATAAGGGAGCTTAAAACATGACAAATCTGAATTTAAATATTAATCAGAATGACGTGCAGCTCATTCCTGAAGAGCCAACAGAATCACAAGAACCTACGTTAGGCGCAGAGATTCTGATTGAGCAGCTGTATAAATTTTATGGCGAGGTTAAGGTTCTTGAAGATCTTGACTTACACATCCAACCTGGTGAATTTTTGGCAATTGTTGGTCGAAGTGGCTGTGGTAAAAGCACGTTACTACGTTTAATTGCCCAACTTGAAAAAGCCAGTTTTGGTGAAATTAAATTTAAGTCTGCTCGCTATTTGCGTGAAGGTATTACCAATGATGATATTCGAGTCATGTTCCAAGATCCTCGTTTACTTCCTTGGAGAAATATTCTTCAAAATGTTCAACTTGGACTACCAAAACCCCAACATGCTTTAGCTGAAGAGTTACTAGAAAAAGTTGGTTTAAAAGAAAAATCGGGACAATGGCCTTCACAACTCTCTGGCGGCCAGCGACAACGTACAGCTTTAGCACGCGCACTGTCGCATACGCCACGCATTTTGTTGTTAGATGAGCCTTTGGGTGCATTAGACGCCCTAACCCGTCTTGAAATGCAAAGCCTCATCGAACGCTTGTGGAAAGAACAAGGTTTTACTGCCATTTTAGTGACACATGATGTAAGTGAAGCAGTGCAATTAGCTGACCGTATTATCTTATTAGATAAAGGTCAGATTGCTCAAAGTTTCCAAGTTAATTTGCCACGCCCGCGTAAAAAGAGCATTAGTTTTGCTCAACTTGAGCAACAAGTACTCGATGCTGTTTTGGCAACTTAAGTTTGCAATGAGTAATAAGAACCGTTCAACCGAAAAATGCCCAATTTACGAGCAATAAAGCTGCTGTTTTATTGCTCTTTTTTAGGGCGAAATTTTAAAAATATTTTTAAGAATAACAATAAACTAGTTAAATTCTTTATTTTTTGCACAATAGTATATCTATTACGCAAATAACTAGCCGTTTTTTGATTAAAAAAGCAAGACACCTGTGCACAAATCAAACAATTTCCCTTACAATGGGAATATTATTTTTTTAATTATGCAGCAGATGGAACAAAAAAAGAGTACCCAAAAGCGCAATCAGCTTCTTGCTGCCGCCCTTGACGTATTTTCGGTCTATGGGTTCACTGGCGCAAGTCTGGATGAAATTGCCCAACTCGCCGACATGCATAAGTCGAATATTTTCTATTACTACGAAAATAAAGAGTCTTTATATGTAGAAGTGCTCACAACTGTTTTACAAAAATGGTTGGCTCCCTTACAAACATTAGAATCTGAATTAGAACCAGCCGAAGCCCTATCTCACTATTTAATACAAAAAATCGAACTGTCTCGTAGCCAACCGAAAGCATCTAGATTGTTTGCATTAGAAATAATTCAAGGCGCTCCGCATATTTTACCTATTCTCAAAGGACCATTAAAAAAACTATTTAAGCGTAAAGCTAAAGTCATTCAGACTTGGCAAGAAGAAGGAAAGATTTCACCAGATATCGATCCAGAATTATTAATTTTAAACATTTGGGGCCTTACGCAAAACTATGCAGATTTTGCAACCCAAATGGAAATGGTGACTGGAAAAACTCTTCGTAACCGAAGCATGTTCCAACGCTCAATTGAGCACACAGTACACCTGATGCTCTACGGCGTATTGCCTCGTTAAAACAAAAAAAGATCGGCAAACTTGCCGATCTTTTTTTAGAAATGATTTTGATAAAGGGCCAAAAGTTTTTGGGCACCTAATAATAAATTTTCTTCCCAATCTACATGCGCAGTGCCATCTGCACCATCAGTAATATATTTCACCGAAATCAGGCGTACACCTAACTTATGGCAGACTTTGGCTAAAGCATAACCTTCCATATCAACCACATCACAAGCTACCTTTGGCTGGCCTGTTTCAAATGAATCACCAGTACCACAAATCCCCTTTGGTAAATCAGCAAAATGTGGTTGAAGGTGAATTTCAGCTGGCAAGTGATCATCTAACGGCGTTACACCTACTGCAAATCCTAACGGTGAAACATCCATATCACGTTGTACAAAAGTCTTCACCTCGACCAAATCATGTCGATTAAACGCAGAGCTTCCTGCTGTACCCAAATTAATTAAAGTTTTACACCCTGTTTTTTGAATAACCTCAAATGCTTTAAAAGCAGCATTAATCTTGCCAATACCACTGTAATGGACTTCAACACCTGCCTGTTCAAATAAACCTTTAGATTCATTAGGAAGTGCCATAATTAAAGCAATATCAGTGTTCATTCAAAAAAGCTCAAATCAAAATTAAATAAAATTAGAAAATAAGTATAAATCAGGTGCAAAAGCTTTTTGCACCTTTTCATGATCACGGCATTTTTTGTTGTAAAGCGATTAAGCATGGAGAAAAGAACAGTTGACCACTATATGCTCCTGCTAGCGTTTTCTTCATTACAACGCCCCACATCGTCAATAATAGAATACTCAATGCCACAGCAACGTATTGTAAAAATACAATTTCAACCTGATGTCCTAAATTAAATAGCGCCAGAATAAATACGCCTAATGGAAAGGTTAAGCCCCACCAACCTAAGTTGAATGGAATACCTGTCTTTGCATGACGAAGCGTTGTTAAGATTGCTAGACCAAGCCACCATAACCCGAAACCTAAAAGCACCAGACTGCCCACAACTCCTAAAGCTTGAAAGACATTCGCGAATTGGTCAAATCCTACATTTGGCGCCACTCTTTGTGCCTGTTGCCCTAGCAACAATAATCCTAAAGCACCTGTACCAATTGGGCCTAAAGAGAGCCAGCTAGAAATCGCGACTTCTTTTTCAGGTAATTGATGCAAAGCCATACGCAACATTAAAATTGTCAAAATAGCGAATGCCGGTAAAACAGAGATTCCCCAAAGCACATAACCAGCCAGTAATAAATGAAAGCTATGCAAATCTGCTGGTAAATGAGCTACTAACATCCCTGCAGAGCTTGCAGCCACCTCACATGCAACTACAGGTAAAAGCCAGATTGCAGTCATGGTATGTAACTGATGGTTCTGACGGCTAAACATGCAAAACGGTACAATCCACGCAATTGCTAGCGCTAAAAAGACATCGATGTACCATAAAGCTTGGGCAATATGGATTGCCACTTCACCGTAAAGCCCAACACCAAAGCTTAAGAAACCATTTAGTATGGTAGCTAACCCCATCGGAATAGCACCTAAAAACAAGCTCATATTAGGATGCTTAAATATTTGCTTCGCTTCATGAGGGAAAAGCAACCACCGTAATAAATAGAGACCTGAAAAAACACTAAATAGGACAATATTAAATTGCCATAACAAGGTTGCTAGCATGAATAAAAATGATTGAGCAAAAGGAAGCTGAATTAAAATCATACTTACCACACCAGTACCCATAGTCGCTGTAAACCAATTTGGGGTAAAATGTCGTATAACATCTTTGCTTTGATTTAATTGGTAAAAGGGTTTTTTCATCTTAATTCTCTAATCAAAGAGTGGATGAAAATATAGTAAAGCAAATAATTAATAAGAAAAATTGATTTATTTTTATTTAATTCATCAATATTTTAAATATAAAGAATATTCATATTGAAAAATAACTGAGTAAAAACACAACAACAAGACGAATCTGTGAGATTATGGCAATATATAGCCCTTGCAAAAATAGCCATATTTTAAGTTCATGAAACTGCTTCGTCTTAATGCGTTATCGCCCAATTTTCAGTTACCACCAACAGCGGTAACTATTGGTAATTTTGATGGTGTCCATTTAGGTCACCAAGCGATGATTGCTCAACTCAAAAAAATTGCTGCAGCACAAGGCTTAAAAACATTGGTCATGATTTTTGAGCCACAACCTCTTGAGTTCTTTCAAGGCTACGATGCTCCTCCTCGTATTAATTCATTACGAGAAAAAGTCGAATATCTAGCCGAACTTGGAGTTGATTACATTGCGGTTGCTAAATTTGATCAGCACTTCCGTAGCATGAGTGCTACTGAATTTGCCGATTTATTAAAAGACAAATTAAACGCACAAGCTTTGGTTTTAGGTGATGATTTCCATTTCGGCAAAGACCGTCAAGGCAATAGCGAATTTTTAAAAGATTACGGATTTGGGGTCACCAACTTACATACCATTGAACTCGAAGGTGAACGTGTAAGTTCAACTCGTATTCGTCAGGTACTTCAGGCAGGAAATCTTGCCTTAGCCGCTAAATTATTAGGCCGTCCATACAGTATTACTGGACGTGTTCAATATGGCGACCAGATTGGACGAACTCTCGATTTTCCAACCATTAACGTTCGCCTCAACCGCCATAAACCTTGTTTAAATGGCATTTATGGGGTTGAAGTCATTTGCGAAACAACGTCGTTAACTCAAAAAGTACTTCAGGACACACCTGAAAAGCCGGGAATTGCCGGATATCATGAAAACAGCCTATATGGCGCGGGTCATGTTGGTACACGTCCAGCCATTCAGCAAGAACATCCAGAGTGGAGATTAGAAGTACATTTCCCTGATGTTTCTGCTAATCTGTATGGCTTATTTATGCGGGTGACTTTTCTTCACTATCTTCATGGTGAATTGAACTACCCTTCGCTTGAAGCACTTAAGGCAGGAATTGATAATGACGTGCATCAGTTACGACAATATCGTAACGACACGACACAATTTCCTTTTTAATTCGAATTTTGATTGTAAAACATGTCGGCTCCCAAGCTGATTAAACTGGATGAAAACTTGCATGAGCGATAAGCAAACTCCTGAGAATGCAGTGGACTACAAAGCCACGCTAAACCTGCCGGATACTCAATTTGCAATGAAAGCAAATTTGGCAGTACGTGAAGTGAAATGGTTAGAAGAGTGGTATACCGACAACATTTATCAGCAGATTCGTGCATCGCGTATTGGCAAGAAAAAATATATTTTGCATGATGGCCCTCCATATGCGAACGGTACAATTCACTTAGGCCATGCGGTCAACAAAGTACTCAAAGATATTATTGTAAAAAGCCGTACTCTGTCAGATTTCGATGCGCCTTATGTACCGGGCTGGGACTGTCATGGTTTGCCAATCGAACTAAAAGTTGAAGAAAAAGTAGGTAAAGTTGGCGAAAAAGTTGACGCGGCTACTTTCCGTAAACTTTGTCGTGAATACGCACTAAAACAAATTGATTTACAGCGTAATGACTTTAAGCGTCTAGGTATTTTAGGCGACTGGGATAATCCTTATCTCACCATGAACTATAAACAAGAAGCCGATATCGTTCGTGCTTTAGGTTTAATTCAAAAAAATGGTCATATCCAGCCGGGCTTAAAGCCAGTGAACTGGTGTATGGACTGTGGTTCTGCGCTTGCTGAAGCTGAAGTTGAATACGAAGATAAAAAATCAGATGCAATTGATGTTGGTTTTGGCGTTGTCGATCTAAAAGACTTAAGTACACGTTTAAATGTAGACGTTCAAGATCCAACAGATATCGTGATCTGGACCACTACACCATGGACATTACCTGCGAACCAAGCCGTTGCTTTGCACGCCGAAATTGAATATCAATTGGTACAAGTGACTACTGAGCGTGGTAAGCAAAACTTCATTCTTGCTAAAGACCTTGTTGCTTCAGCAATTGAACGCTATAAACTTGAAAATCCAGTAGTTTTAGCGGACTTTACTGGTAGCAAACTTGAAAACCTTACATTACAACATCCTTTACTTACCGATCGTCAAGTTCCGGTGATTTTAGGTGAACACGTTATCGCAACAAGCGGTACAGGTGCAGTACATACAGCTCCTGGCCATGGTGCAGACGACTATAAAGTAGGTCTTCAATATAACCTTACAGTAGATAACCCAGTGGGTGGTAATGGTGTTTATTTACCAACTGCCCCTATCTATGCTGGTGAGCACATCTATAAAGCCAATCCAAAGATTATCGAAGCTTTGGGTGCTGTAGGCCGTTTATGGGCGCATCAACCAATCAAACACAGTTACCCACACTGCTGGCGCCATAAAACCCCTATTATTTTCCGTGCAACCCCGCAATGGTTTATTAGCATGGATCAAAAGGGTTTACGTGAAGGTGCCATTAATGCAATTGAAAACGATATCGAGTTTGTACCGAACTGGGGTAAAAACCGTATCGAATCAATGATTGAAGGACGTCCAGATTGGTGTATCTCACGTCAACGTACTTGGGGTGTGCCAATTCCATTCTTCGTTCATAAAGATACGAACGAATTACACCCTCGTACACCTGAATTAATCGAAGAAGTTGCTAAACTTATCGAACAAGAAGGTATCGAAGCATGGTTCAAACGTGACGCGAAAGACTTCATTGGTGAAGATGCTGAACAATATAACGCTATTCGCGATACCCTCGATGTATGGTTCGATTCTGGTACAACACATTACGCTGTACTTGAACAACGTGAAGATCTAGAAAGTCCTGCCGATTTATATTTAGAAGGTTCAGACCAGCACCGTGGTTGGTTCCAGTCTTCTTTATTAACGTCTATGGCAATTCACAATCGTGCACCATACAAAGCATTGTTAACACATGGCTTTACGGTTGATGAAAATGGTCGTAAGTTATCGAAATCTTTAGGCAACTATATTCCGCTTGAAGAAATCATCAAACAACTTGGCGCTGATGGTTTACGTTTGTATGTAGCTTCTAGTGACTATCGCTATGAAATCGCGGCATCCAAAGAAATCTTTAGCCGTGTAAGTGATAGCTATCGTCGTATTCGTAATACATTACGTTTCTTACTTGCTAACTTAAATGGTTTTAAACCAAGCACTGATGCTTTGGCAGTAGATGACCTCATCGCTCTCGATCAATACATCTTGCAGCGTGCAAATGAAGTACAACAAACGATTATCACTGCCTATGAAGAAATGAACTTCCATGTGGTGTGTAGTGCGTTAACAAGCTTCTGTATTAATGACTTAGGTGGTTTCTACCTAGACATTATCAAAGATCGTCAGTACACCACTAAAGCGGATTCACAGGCACGCCGTTCTGCACAAACAGCGCTTTACCATATTGTCCAAGCATTTATCCGTTGGATGAGCCCAATCTTAAGCTTTACCGCTCAAGAAGCATGGCCATTGATTCCAGAACAAACTGAAAAGTATGTATTTACTTCAGAATGGTATGACCTACCGGTTTCATCAAAAGCAAACTTGCTTTCTGAAGAAGATTGGCAAACATTGATTAGCGTAAAATCTGCAGTAAATAAACAGATTGAAGCAGCGCGTAACGCTAAACTTGTCGGCAGTAATCTTTCAGCCAAAGTTGAACTTTGGGCAAATGAATCATTACAAACAGTTTTAAACCAACTGGCTGATGAACTCCGTTTTGTTCTTATTACTTCAGAAGTAGTAGTACATCCATTTGCTGAACAAGGTGAAGCAACTGAAATGGAAGGCTTACGTGTACAAATATCTGCAGCTGAAGGTGAAAAATGCGCGCGTTGCTGGCATGTCCTTCCAGATGTAAATACACATGCCGATCATCCTGGTTTATGTGGTCGTTGTATTGTGAACGTCACTGGTCGTGGCGAAGTGAGAAAATATGCCTAATTCACAAGCTAAAAAAGGCTTATTCCAGTTTTATCCACACAACCTAATTTGGCTTGGACTTTCTGTCCTTGCCATTGTGTTGGATCAATGGACAAAATGGATTGCAAGTACACATCTGAACTACGCGGATCCAGTACCTGTGCTTCCATTTTTAAACTGGACACTATTACATAACTATGGTGCAGCCTTTAGCTTTTTATCTGATGCAGGAGGATGGCAACGCTATTTCTTCACATCTTTAGCAGGCTTAGTTTCAGTTCTTTTTGTATTTTGGTTGCTTCGTATGCCTAAAAAAATGGTGGTGCTACCTGTAGCCATCGCTTTAATTTTAGGTGGGGCATTAGGCAATTTAATTGACCGCATTACTTTAGGCTATGTTGTCGATTTTATTCATGTCTATTACCAAAATCATCACTTTCCAGCTTTTAATATTGCGGACAGTGCCATTACCCTAGGTACCATCTTGCTACTCATCGATACATTCTTCCTTGAGAAGCAACGTAACCAAAATTCGGATGCATAATATGACCGAAATTATCCAACCTAACGAAGAAATTCGTATTACAGACGGCTCTAAAGTCGATCTACACTTTTCTGTTGCTATTGAAAATGGTGTAGAAATCGATAATACACGTAACCGTGAAGAACCAGTTACTCTTACTATTGGTGACGGAAATCTTTTACCAGGTTTTGAAAAAGCATTATTTGGTTTACGTGCAGGCGACCGTCGTACCGTGCATCTTCCACCTGAAGATGCATTTGGCCCATGGAATCCAGAAAATATACAAACTTTCGATACGGTTAAGTTTGAACAACGCCCTATTCCTGGCCATATGATTGAGTTTGAAGATAAGGCAAAAACAACCTTATTCGGCGTAGTGAAGTCGGTAAATGATGACATTACAGAAATTGATTTTAATCACCCGTTAGCAGGGAAAAACATTACCTTTGAAGTAGAAATATTCAAGGTAACGCCCGAAGGCCAACAAGGTATTAAACTCATGTAAATAAAAAAGCCCTCTCAATGAGGGCTTTTTTATTATTCAATTTTTTATTAATGACCTAAGAATCCTTACAAATTCTATATTCTCTCCCCCCTATATAATGAATTAAGTTATAAATATAAAAATCCTTGGGGAAAATACATGCTGGTCTATATTATCGTAGGAAGTGTTCGTGAAGGACGTACAGCAATTAAAGTTGCCAATTGGCTAGAAACAACAATTCCAACATTGGGTCTAAACGATTTCCAAACTGAAGTCATCGATTTAAAAGAATGGGATTTACCTCTTTTTTCAGGCTCTCACCCACCCGCCACCGGAATTTATGATCAACCAAAACAACAAGAATGGGCAAACAAAATTGCTCAAGCAGATGCTTTTATCTTTATTAGCCCAGAATACAACCATGGTTACAGTCCAGCCTTAAAAAATGCTCTCGACTATGTTGGTAAAGAATGGAGCGATAAACCTGCTGCATTTATTGGTTATGGTTCAACGAATGGTTCTCGCTCTATTAGCCAAATACGTCAAGTCACCTCAAGTTTAAGTATTGTTGACCCGAATGCTGTGATAGAGATACGAGATATATTTAAACGTAATAAAGATGAAAAATTCGAAGCAAATGAATTTGAAGTAAAAGGACTTCAATCAATTGTTGAGAAACTACAGAAATATCATTTAGCTTAAAAACAAAAGGCCTCCAATTAAATAAAAGAGGCCTTTATTTACAGTTTCATAAACTCTTTAAGTAATTCACTATATCTATATTACTAGCCATTTCTGCAAGCTGTAGCGCTGTGTATTCACTCTTGTAATCGACATGAGCTCCCTTTTCAACTAAGAGTTTAACCACTTCTAGATGATCATTTTCAGCAGCTGCTTGCAGAGCACTATATCCTTCATCATCTGTCTGATTCGGATCTTCTCCATCTATTAGCAATTCTTTTACTTGATCGACATCACCTAAAGATGCCCAATAAATCAATGCAGGCAGAGAGAGCTCTTCATCATCTTCAGGTATTGAAGAGAAGGAATTAATTTTCACGTAAACACCTAAAAATAAGAAACTTCATCATTATTATATTCATAGAACACGGCTAATATACAAATCTGATTTTGAATCAGTATTTTTATTGCCCTATATTTCCCAACATTTTATGTGTGTATTTAGATTTTCCAGTCATAAAAAAACACCCTCAACTGTTAAGTTGAGGGTGTTTAGAATAATGAGCTGGCGATGACTTACTCTCACATGGGAAACCCCACACTACC